>JANQHX010000049.1 GCA_028282465.1 Gynuella sp. | reverse complement strand
ATGATTGCGTAAACCTAGTTGCATAGCGGCAAGGAAGATTAGCACCATCACAGTAAACCCAATTAAGAGAATATTCATAAAGACCTCACTATTTCTTGTAAATGATAATAATTATCATTTACAAGTCAAGAGAATATCACTATAGTTACCCCCGTTGAGCAGAGTTCTCACTGCTCAGCGCAGAAGGGTCTGGTAGCTTACACCTTAGTGTTACCTTGAATCTTCTTCTCTTGAGGGCGTAGCGCCTTTTGGGCTTCAAATGAAGTCCAAGGGCTTAAGCCAAGAAGGTCCGATTTGCCCGGTAGGTTTCTACCGGGCTTTTTTTATTTCAGACTTGAGGCTGTCATATCTTTGTTGCTCATATCTGGTTAAAATCCCGCGCTTTGTTTAATCAACCTGAAGTAATACACCTTAATGGCGATGAAAAACCCTGTCTCCAAGGCCTATCAACGTTGGCGTTTAACTTGGAGAGACAAAATAGATTCCCCTATTCACCGCTTCTTTGCACACTTTGACGCACATATTTCAGACCACGCGTTTCTGAGGTTATCCTGGCACAACCTGCATCAGCTGGCGGATGGGGTCTTTCGTAGTAATCAACCATCGCCCAAGCGAATAAAAAAACTGCAACAGATGGGCATTAAAACCATCATCAATCTCAGAGGGCCGAGCGATTTCGGATCCTATGTATTGGAAGAGCGAGAATGCGAGAAACAAGGCATTAAGCTGATTAACCAACGCATGTACTCCCGTCGACTTCCTAAAGTAAAAGAAATACACGACATCAAAGAATTGTTTGAAACTGTCGAACGACCTTTTCTTATGCACTGCAAGTCTGGGGCAGATAGAGCCGGTATCTCCTCAGCACTGTTTGTCATTCTGAATGGCGGCACCATTGAAGAAGCCCAAGAACAGTTGAGCTTTAAATACCTCCATGTAAAAGCGGCCAACACAGGGTTACTTGATTACTTTTTCCAGTGCTACAAAGATTTTTACGACAAAAACCCCATCGAATTTATGGATTGGGTCGACAATTACTATGATCGAGACACCTTAAAAAAAGGTTTCCAATCAAATAGTGTGGCTAATTGGCTGGTAGATGGCATACTGCGCCGCGAATAAACAGTAAGACATTTCAATTGAACGATACAGATCTACAATATCAGTCCGGTGCTCTGCTTAAACGCATGTGGACCGGCTACATATCAAAGCACATCCCCCTTCTTTTAATTGCAGTGGTATTGATGACGATTGAAGGCGGTGCACTGGGCCTTCTGGCGTACTACATCCAGCCCATGTTCGATGATATTTTCATTGCTGGAGATACCAGTTCTTTGATGCCAATTTCCCTGGCCATTTTTGCGATTTTTCTGGCTAGAGGTTTAGGTGCATTCGGTCAACGATCACTCACCATTCGAATTGGTTTAAAAGTAATCACCAACCTTCAAAAAGATCTGCTTAAGCATTTAATGACATTGGACAGCGGCTTTTATAATCATCATTCCCCCGGAGCGTTAATAGAACGGGTACGTGGAGATTCTCAAGCACTTCAGGGTTTTGCTGCGAATGCATTAATGACCTTAGGACGTGACACGGTAAGTCTGATATCGCTGCTGAGTGTCGCTATTTATGTCGATTGGAAGTGGACGCTGGTGGCATTTATTGGTGTTCCGGTATTAGTGTTCCCCATATTTCTAATTCAGCAGCTTATTCGTCGTAAAACACGCTTTGCGCGCCACACCTCTGCGGACATCTCTACGCGTTTAGATGAAATTTTTCATGGCATTAAAGCCATCAAACTGAATAACACCCAAAGCCATGAATCAAAACGCTTCGAAAAAGGTGTTAATACTTATTTAAAAGCGCAGTCTCAATCTGAGTATGGTAAAGCTGCACTGCCGGCATTAATTGATGTGGTAGCAGGTTTCGGATTCGTGGGCGTCATGATTCTGGGTGGTCAAGACATCATGAACGGCGACAAATCTGTGGGCGAATTCATGAGCTTCTTCACTGCGCTAGCCTTAATTTTCGATCCTATTAGACGACTCACCAATATTGGCGGCGCTGTTCAAGCCGCGTTAGCGAGCATGGAGAGAATATTTTTTCTCTTTGATCAAAAAGCTGAAATCGTTAACCTGCCAAAGGCAACCGCACCTAAGAATCCAAAAGGCGACATTCAATTTAGAGAAGTAGAATTCGCCTACGGAGATAAAACGGTTTTAAATAAATTGTCATTTACCGCACCAGCAGGAAAAACCACTGCTCTGGTGGGGCCATCAGGTGCAGGAAAAACCACCGTCTTTAACCTGTTAACTCGGCTTGAAGAACCTCAGCAGGGTTGCATTGAATTGGGCGATGAAAATATTTCAGACATTCACATGGATGCATTGCGAGAGCAAATATCCGTTGTCAGTCAAGAATCCGCGTTATTTGACGAAACCATTGCGCAAAACATTGGGTTTGGTCGTTTAACCGCCAGTGAGGATGAAATTTCACTTGCTGCTAAAACAGCCTTGGTGACCGAGTTTGCCGACCTACTTCCTGAGAAGTTGGATGCACTTGCCGGACCTAGAGGTTCCAAGCTGTCGGGCGGGCAACGTCAAAGAGTGGTGATTGCAAGAGCCCTACTGCGCGATGCTCCGGTACTGCTGCTTGATGAAGCCACCTCTGCTCTAGACACGAATACGGAACAACTGATTCAAGCCGCTTTGGAACAAGCATCCAAAGGTCGCACAACCATAGTGATCGCCCATCGCCTTTCTACCATACGCGATGCCGATATAATTCATGTTATGCAAGATGGCCAAGTGGTTGAATCCGGCACCCATGATCAGCTGATGGAGAAAGCTGGCGCTTACATGGAGCTTCATAAAGACTTTGTTGAGTAAATAATTCGGGTCAGTCGTATACCAAACTTCTACTGGCCTGATTTTTCCTCAAACCCACAGGTAAATTCAGGTAGAATACTTTCATAAATTTTTATTGGAATTTGCCTGTCACATGATCCCAAGACTCAGTGAAATCTGCCCTACCCAAAAGCTTTATCTGGATTTTCTCGAGCAACTAAAAAATTCTGGTTTTGAAGGCGACTTGAATCCGGATTATGCAAACCGCGTCGTTCTAGCCACGGACAATTCTATCTATCAAGTTCTACCCCAGGGTGTGGTTTATCCAAAAAATTTGGATGACCTAGTTCGTGTTACCACGTTAAGCCAGCAAGAGAAGTTTAAAACCATAAAACTAAGCGCCCGTGGTGGTGGGACAGGCACCAATGGTCAAAGCTTGACCGATGGCTTAGTGGTGGATATTTCCAAACACATGAATCAAGTGTTGGAAATTAATGCAGATGAAGGATGGGTTCGGGTTCAAACTGGTGTGGTTAAAGATCAGCTAAACGCTGCGTTAAAACCCCATGGTTTATTTTTTGCGCCAGAACTATCTACCTCTAACCGTGCCACCATTGGCGGCATGATCAACACAGATGCCAGTGGTCAAGGCTCAGTACTGTACGGAAAAACGCGAGATCATGTGATCGATTTAAAAACCGTATTAATTGATGGCTCAGTATTAAATTCTAAAGCCGTTAATCAGGAAGAATTAGCAACTCTGGAAAATCAATCTGGCTTAGCGGGAAAGATTTATTCAACTGCGAAACAAATTTTTGATGAAAACAAACAGGCGATTATTGATAAATTCCCAAAACTGAATCGCTGTTTAACGGGTTACGATCTTGCTCACATTCGTGATGAAAACGATCAAGTTAACCTTAATAACTTGCTTTGCGGATCAGAGGGGACCCTTGGCTTTATTGCAGAAGCAAAACTCAATGTATTACCTATTCCTAAATATGCTGCGCTCGTTAATGTTAGATATGACAGTTTTGAATCCAGCTTGAGAGATGCGCAAGCGTTAATGGAATGCAATCCAACCTCCATTGAAACCGTTGACTCCACTGTTCTGAATTTAGCAAAAAACGATTTAATTTGGGCGACCGTCTCAGAACACTTTCCAGAAAAAGAAGGTGAGGAAGTCGCCGGAATTAATCTAGTCGAATACACAGACAACGACGAAGAGCAATTAAAAGCTAGAATACAGATGATCACAGATGCACTAGATACTGTGTCTGGTCAACCAGGAAAAGCCATAGGTTATTCAATTGCATGGGGCCAACATGAAGTTAAACAGATTTGGGCCATGCGCAAAAAAGCCGTAGGCTTACTGGGTAACGCACAGGGAGAAGCACGCCCTATTCCATTTGTGGAAGACACCGCGGTTCCACCAGAAAATCTTGCTGATTTCATTATGGAATTTCGATCTGTTCTTGATGCACATGATTTGAAATACGGCATGTTTGGCCATGTTGATGCAGGAGTACTGCATGTACGACCAGCCATTGATATGAAAAATAAACAACAAGCCACACTAGTAAGAGGCATTACCAATCAAGTAGTAGAGTTGGTGAAAAAATATGGCGGATTGTTATGGGGAGAACATGGTAAGGGTGTCCGTTCAGAATTCGCGCCGGAATTTTTTGGTGAGTTGTACCCACTTATCCAAAAAGTAAAATTCAGTTTTGACCCACTGAATCAATTAAACCCTGGCAAAATTGCCACCCCTGAAAACTCCAATGAAGAGCTCTTAAAAATTGATGAAGTGAAAACCCGTGGTGAATTGGACGGATTAATCGCTACAGACTCTTGGGAGCATTTTTCCGAAGCCATGTATTGTAATGGCAATGGCGCCTGCTATAACTGGGATCCAAATGACGCGATGTGTCCGTCTTGGAAAGTAACCAGACAACGAAAGCACTCTCCAAAAGGCAGAGCATCATTAATGCGCGAGTGGCTTAAATTATTAAGCGAACGGGAAACCACATCACGAAACGAAACAGCTATATCTAGAAGTATTTGGAACATAGTGAGTTTCTTGCCAAAAGTTGTGAACAATATTAATGCTCGTTTTGGACAGTATGATTTTAGTCATGAAGTGCATGACAGCATGAGCGCTTGCTTAGCTTGTAAGTCTTGCACGGGTGCATGCCCTATTAAAGTAGATGTTCCTGAATTTCGTGCTAAGTTTCTTGAGCTTTATTACTCCAGATACTTGAGACCATTAAAAGACTATTTCATTGGACTACTGGAATTTATCATCCCTTATTTGGCTTTAATTCCCAGTATTTACAATGCACCGATGAAAACCAAGCCGGTTCAGTGGGTGCTTAAAAATATCGCGGGCATGGTGGACAGCCCACTGATTCACAAACTGAATCTGTCAAAAGAAATGAAAAGGCTTGGTGTTCAATTTGCCAGTGTAGAGAAAATCAATCAGCTTTCTGATTCAGAAAAAGCCAAATCTGTTATCTTGGTTCAGGACGCTTTTACTTCTTACTTTGACACTCAAACGGTATCGGAAATATTGGAGTGTTTGCAGCGACTTGGTTTTAAACCTTGGGTAATGAAGTTTTCACCCAATGGAAAGCCGCTGCATGTTCATGGTTTTCTAAAAATGTTCATTCGAACTGCTACCAATACCTCCAAGCGACTGAAAGCATTATCTAACACAGGTGTGCCACTCATTGGTATAGATCCATCCATGACCTTAGTGTACCGCTCAGAATACACCAAGTATTCACGAGCCAGTGTGCCAGAAGTGAAACTTATTCAGGAATTTCTAACCGAGCAATTAGAAACCCTTGAGACAGTAACTTCTCTTAAAAATAAAGATATTTCAGCTAAGTTAATGGGGCATTGCACCGAGAAAACCAATGCTGCAAATTCAGTTAAACAATGGCAACAGGTTTTTGACACCCTGGGTGCGCAATTATCTGAAATTCCTGTGGGATGTTGCGGAATGGCAGGGACATTCGGTCATGAAACCAGAAACTACGAAAACAGCAAAGAGATTTATCGTTTGTCCTGGGAATCTCCCGTCAATGCACCAGAGAATCAAGGTATATTATTGAGCACTGGCTATTCTTGTAGAAGCCAAGCTAAAAGAATGGATCAAAAGCAATTAATTCACCCATTGCAATTTTTATTACAACAACTCAAACAACACCAGTAAGAGAATAACAAAGCATGAGCACAAACTGGTCTCCAGCTTCCTGGAGAAAGAAACCTGCCAAACAAATGCCCAGTTATCCAGATTCAGCTGCGCTTAAACGGGTAGAGTCTGAACTCAGTAAACAACCACCTTTGGTATTTGCAGGGGAAGCTCGACAACTGAAAGCGGCATTAGCAAAGGTTTCCAAAGGCCAAGCTTTTCTTTTACAGGGTGGCGACTGTGCTGAAAGTTTTAGCGAGTTTAACAGTAGTCATATTCGCGACACCTTCAAGGTGATGTTGCAGATGGCCGTGGTATTGACCTATGGAGGCCAATTACCTGTGGTAAAAATTGGTCGAATGGCTGGGCAATTTGCTAAGCCCAGATCCGATGACTTTGAAACCATTGATGGTGTGAAATTACCTAGCTATCGAGGTGATATTATCAATGGTATCGAATTCACTGAAAAAGCAAGAATCCCAGATCCAATGCGTTTGATAAAAGCCTATCATCAATCAGCATCCACCCTTAATTTATTGAGAGCTTATGCTGCAGGAGGCTTGGCAGACTTACATCAGGTTCACTCATGGAACCTGGATTTTGTAAAACAGAGCCCGCTATCTAAACGCTATGAACAGATGTCTAACGACATTGATTCTACGTTAGCTTTTATGAATGCCTGCGGTATTCACCCGAGTAACACACCTCAAATTAGAGAAACTAGTTTCTATACATCCCATGAAGCCTTGCTGCTGCAATATGAAGAAGCCCTTACTCGACAAGACGACTATGGCGATTGGTACGATTGTGCTGCTCACATGCTTTGGATTGGCGATCGTACCCGTCAACTTGATGGTGCTCATGTTGAGTTCTGCCGTGGCATTAATAACCCATTAGGATTAAAGGCAGGACCATCAACCAACCCGGATGAATTGCTAACCCTTATTGACACTCTCAATCCTGAAAATGAACCAGGACGACTAAATATTATTGTTAGAATGGGAGCCGATAAAATTGCAGACCACTTTCCTGAAATACTTCGACGTGTCAGTGCCGAAGGCAAACAGGTGGTTTGGAGCAGTGATCCAATGCACGGTAACACCATTAAAACCAGTAACGGATTTAAAACTAGAAGTGTTGAATCCGTGTTAACTGAAGTTAAACATTTCTTCGCTATTCACAAAGCTGAAGGTACGATTCCAGGCGGTATCCACTTTGAAATGACCGGGAGAGATGTGACTGAATGCATTGGCGGCGCATTTCAAATTACCGAAACCGATTTGGCTGATCGATATCACACTCATTGCGACCCAAGACTCAATGCCAATCAGGCACTTGAGTTAGCTTTTCTGATCGCTGACAGTATCAAAAACGACTGAACGATTCTGTTCAGTTCACGTTTTCAGCCACTGACGAGCGTGGCTGATTATTCCTGCTAAGTTTATCTCTAAATAAGCAATTTAGAGTAAACCATGATGCGGCTCTGCGTTTTTGTTTTAAACCTTATTGTCTTTCTATTTGGTCTAACTGCCTGTGATGAAGGCCCTGATCCAGCAGCGGGCATAAAAAAATATCTACCTAAGTTTATAGAGCCAAAAGTAAAACAACCTTGGAGGGTTAAGGGCATAAATTACGACTATGAAATTATGAATGTTTCAGCGGTTATTGCTTTGAATAAGCCCTTTGATGAGGACTTTAACCCTAAGCCTGATTATGAAAAGAAAAGTGTCGCCATTAAATATTGCCCACCTAAATCGGAGCGACAAAAAATGAACATGCGAGGTTGGAAGTTAAATGTCGTACTCACTAATGAATCTGGTCAACCTATGTATAAATTAATTTGTCCTAAATAAAATTTTCTTAATTTATTTTTAGGAGCCATTAATTTCCGAGCTCACTAGCGTCTTGTATCAATTAATGTTGAGCTGGTTAGGTACCTCTGTTTCTTAATACTTACCATCACCTAACCCAGCTCGTTAGACAGTTAAAACCCGCTAAATAAGGCCAAAACTGCGAGCCAGCAGATAATAAAAAGTATGGTTGCCCAGAACATCGTAGACATGATCCATAAATTCATATGGGTAACGACTTGATCATCCTGTTTAACGACTTTACCTGTGATTAAAATATAGATTGCATGAAATAACTGACCTGGTTTGAACAGGATTTTTAAGATTGTTTCCATGTTCGTCCTCATTAATTATTTTTATCTTTGCCAATTTGTTTTAGTAATAAACGTCATTGTTTTATTACCTCTTACGCTTCATTTTTCAAAGCGGTTCAGTCAACTTATTACAAGGCTAAATTGCGTTCAACTAATATAAACACTAAATAACCAAGGGATATAAAAATACTTCTTAAAGTAAAAATCCGTATAGTAATAATCTATTTAATTTTATCTCTAAATTATTGCCCTCCAAGGTTATCGAACACTTACTCGTTTTATTAGAACAGGTTATCCACAATTCATCCTCAAGGTTATTCATTGTGACCTTGTCGTCAAAACTTTAGCCTTTGCACCGCCTTGATTAACCACGGATCAACGGATGATAACCAACACCTTAACTGGACATGACAAACCAGGTAAATTTTCGATTTATCGAAGACAACAACTGTCGAGAATCATGCACCAGATGGTGGAAGAAAATGAGTTGTTATATACGTTACCCTCAAGGCAATGGATCAATCGTTTGCTGGACCTTTGTCCAGAAGACAAGCTTACCGGTGAATGCTGGTTGGATGTGGTGGCGAACACCATCTGCTACCTGCTACATAACTGCCCTTATCGTCACCATTTCGGGCCAGTCATTCACCGCTTTCTTCTCGCAGCAGAAGAAGAGATCAAGGAACTTCAATGAGTAAACCAGAATCCATTAGCATCCAAGCATCCTCATGTTTAACAAGGGTGGCGGTGGAATAGAATACTGAATCTTGATCTGCTCTCACTTGGCGAATAAAAGGTATGGTGTCAAACGCCGGCGCCCATATCCATTCTTGGGGTTCGGTGATCTGCCAACGATAGGTAACGGTTGACTGGATGACCTCATCTGAACTTGTTGGAAGATTGGCAATTTCAACACCTAGGAAATTCACATAGCCAAAATGAAAACCCATTTCCGACACATAAAAGTCTCGGCCTAATGGCGTCAGGGTAAACTCTAGTTGACCAGAAGCTTTGATCTTCTCTATGCCTTGATCATTCAGACTCTGAGTATCAACTGACTTGGAAACAGTGAGCCATCCTTCTTCTTCAAGGACAGTCAATCGGCTCAAAATATGGCTGGGGCGGTTTTGGATTCGAACAGGAAAAGAGAGTGGCATCATGAAAACTGAACGACCTTGCAACTCATCTTGCAAAACATTCTCTGCAATCAGATACATTTTTTGCCGTGCTTTTGTGGGCGTCACCGATTGAGCGAAAGAAAGTGCAGGGATCATCAGTACCAAAACTGCAATCAATGACCTTTTATTAGCGAATGTTATACAGCTGTTAAGTGGAAGTAACTGACTCACAAAATCGAACATTCTTTTTTGCATTCCTTTAGTCCATTCCAATTTATAAACCTTTGATATGTATATACTTTTGTTTCTCTGATTATTAAAAATAGATCAATATAGCGAATTCGTTGGAACTTTTTCAGCGAGAGGAAAAACCACTGCTATATTGATTATTACTGTTGATCGTAGCAGCAACAGATGGTGACTACTCCCATGTTGGGTTATCCCACATGAAATTGTGCCGGACACATCCCCTTGTATCCGGCTTTTTTTTGTCTAGAAGAAAGTTACAAATCTGTTAAATAAAACTCACTTAGACACATAGGATAGCAATACATGAGTTCGGTTAACGTACTATCTATAGAGCAAACGGCTAAGATACTCAACCTGAATGAAACCACGATAAAGCGTTTTGCCAGGGAAAAACTCATTCAATGCGTTGAAAAAGAGGGCCAGACCCTATTCGTTGAAGAGGCGGTGCTTAAATATAAGGAATTTCAGGACAAGTTTAAACGATAGTCCCATAAGCGAATATTTTTAGTTTTTTTCTCAAAAAGAATATAAATGAATTAAGCTTAAGGTATGTGACATAAGTATAAATCAGCATGCCAACTCTTAGTATCTCCGTTCTTGCCACTCGTATTAGAGAAAGCCTTTACTTCGCCTGGTCGGTGTCGCTTGTATTCTATGTGCTAGCTGCTCTTCTTTTCTTTAATTGGCAACTGGAACGGGGCGAGCAGGAAATTCATCAACAATCAAGTTTGGTATCAGAGTGGATCAATCACCAAATTAGCAATCCCATTGCTGAACAAAATATCAATACCCAAAAAGATAGAGTATTAGCTCGTTTAGAAAACTTGAATACTTCTGAACCCAAAATAGTGCTGTTTACCCCTGGTTCTGACATTAACTTTGAAACTATCTATTTGGCGGAAAGCTCTTTTAACCTAGATACTATTTTAACTGTAGACGAAGACTATTCAGTTCTTACATCCAATAGTAATCACATAATCCAGAGCACGAACCCAGAGCTATTGCCTATCGTAAACCCCACAACAGGTTTTAAACTGTTATCTGGCAGTATTCATTACTTCAGTGAAGTTTACCATCATGAGAATTATCGAATATTCCTGAGTAAAGATCTCACTACCTTCTTTGCTGTGGGCAGTGTTGCCACCTTAGCTTGTCTGTTTCTGATGGTTCTTATCGTCGTTAAATTTCGGCAAACAGAATCAATGATTTCTGGAGTTCAAGATGAGTTTTCCCGGTCTACACTTTCCGCAGCAAGAACTCTAGGGCAATTAAATGCTCCAACAACTAGATACAAGTTTTCTAAGTCCAGATTCAATGAGCTCATTGACTTAATCAATTTAGATAAATTCGTTTTTGAAGAAAATCGCAATTTACAAACCATCACCTCAAAGCTGTTAGAGAATACCAGAGAGTTGCTGGAATCACTTGAGACGTCTCAGGAAGAACTGCAGCTAGTTACTCAATTGACCCCTGTTGGCGTATTCACAACGGATAAACAGGGGCTCGTTAATTATGCTAATCCAGCACTTATCAGAATTACTGGACTATCTGCAGAACAGCTTGTGGGATCTGAGTGGATTAACAGTTTGGCATTTCCAGATTCAAATGATCAAACACTGGAAATTTATGAACTGCTGTTTCATGACTCAAATTTAAAAAAATCACTAGAGATAATAAGACCTGATAGCAGTGTCAGGAATTGTTTATTTGAGTCGGTAAAACGTTTCACCAAAAACGGTGACTTAGTGGGTTTTGTCTGTGCAATCACAGATATTACAGAACTAAAAGAAACTGAAAAACAATTGGCAACCAGTGAATCACGATGGCAATTCGCTTTAACAGGCAGTGGACAAGGGGTTTGGGACTGGCAACTAGATTCGGGTAACACTTACTACTCTGACAAATGGGCCAGTATGATCGGCTACAAACGTAGCGAACTAAGTGAATCAATAGATCAATGGTATGAGTTAGTTCATGATGAAGACTTGGAACAAGTTAAGTTAGCGCTTACCAACCATTTGGACTCGGTAAGTGAAATATTTACCTGCGAGCATCGATTAAGAACCAAAGATGGTGCTTATATTTGGTTTCAGGCCAAAGGAAAAATTGTTGAACGAGATAATTTTGGTCGTCCGTTACGGATGATTGGAATTCATACCGACATCTCAGATAGCAAATTAAAAGAAGCTCACATTCACCACCTTGCTTACCATGACCAGTTGACAGATTTACCCAACCGCATGCTACTAAAAGAGGAAGTAAATCTTCGGCTATCCATTGTTAAACGTTATCAAAAAAACGGCGCGCTTCTGTTTTTGGATTTAGACAGATTCAAAATCATAAATGACACCATGGGTCACCATAAGGGCGACCAGCTGCTAAAAAAGGTAGCTCAAAGGCTTACCAATTGCATTAGGTCAGGTGATTTACTGGCCAGACTTGGCGGTGATGAATTTGTTATTTTACTAGGGCAACAAACAGATAATCGAAACGAAATTGTTAATCATGCCCATGCATTAGCAGAGAAAGTTCTTGAGTCTGTTGCCTACTCTTTTGACCTGGAAGGCAGTGTGATCACCAGCGGCGCGAGCATAGGCATTACTATTTTTCCAGAAGATGGAAGCACCTACGAAGAATTACTAAAGCATGCTGACACAGCTATGTATCAAGCAAAAAAACAGGGTAGAAATCGCTTTCACTTCTATCAAAACTCATTAGAAGACGAAGTGCAGTTAAATCTTAAACTGGAAAATGACCTTCGTAAGGCGATTCATAAAAGTGAGCTTGAACTGCATTACCAACCAAAAGTTGACGTAGCCAGTGGGCGGATCGTGGGGGCCGAAGCCCTGCTGAGGTGGCGCCGAAAAGATGGAAACCTAGTGAGCCCAGGAGATTTTATACCCATAGCGGAAGAAACAGGTTTGATTCTTCCATTAGGTGATTGGGTCATTATTAATGTTCTAGAGCAGCTTCAACAATGGCAATCTCAACAGGAGTTTAAACATCTTCATCGGGTTGCTATTAATGTGTCTGCTCAACAATTCAGAGACAATAATTTCTTACGCAGACTCGGCATCACATTAAACCGATTTCCAGGTTTAACAGAAAAAATTGAATTTGAGGTCACCGAAAGTGCCTTTATTCATAACCTCGAAGAAACTCGAGACATTATGAAACAAATTAGAGCCATGGGCATTTCTATCGCAGTAGACGACTTTGGCACTGGGTTTTCATCTCTAGCCTATTTAAAGGTATTGCCCGTTGATGTGTTAAAAATTGATAGAGCGTTCATCAGAGACCTTGAAACGGATAAAAGTGACGCTTCATTAGTCAAAGCCATCGTAAATATGTCAAAAGCGTTGGAGTTAGAAACCGTCGCTGAAGGTGTAGAGAATCGTCAACAATTAGAATTTCTTAAGCAACAGAGCTGCGAATACTTTCAAGGCTATTTTTGCAGCCCAGCTCTACCTGCAGACCAGTTTTTTGAGCTTGTGAAAAGCAACTCAAAGAGCATCAGCTTATAAAATTGTTTCCCACCCCCAAGGCCGCCTATAGATGTGCTGCTACAGCATCAATGATACAATCGCCCGGTGACATCCGGAGTTTAAACATTGCTTGCCGAAAACATTCTACTTTCCAGAAATATTGAATCCATTCCACAACACACTTGGTTTATAGGTTATCCAGAACCAACACCACTCACACAAAACCCTGCACACAGATTTAGTTCACTGCAGTATTACCAGACCAATTTAGGTGATGAACGATTTCAATTCAGCTTAACACCGCCAACACAGAAGCAAGACTTAGTCATCCTGTATTTTCCCAAATCAAAGCAGGAGGCGAACTTACTCTTAGAGCTAGCGGGCGCTGCAGTTTCTTCTGAAGGCAGAATTTGGTTAGTGGGAGAAAACAAATCTGGTATTAAGTCAGCTGCCTCACTGTTAAAAAAACTCGGCTGGGAATATCGAAAAGTTGACTCTGCACGCCACTGTACCTTGATAGAAGCCCACCCCAATGAATTCATTGAAAGCAATATAGACACCTGGTGGAATGTTTGGAAATTTCAGGATCAGTCTTTCTGGAGCCTGCCAGGAGTATTCAGCCATGGTAAGTTAGATAAAGGAACGGATCTCCTTATAAAACATTTACCAGAAGCCAAAGGTACATCCTTAGATTTCGGTTGTGGCAGCGGCATACTGGGCTTAACTCAAATGGCAAAGGGTGGAGCTCAAACTATTTTATGCGATACCTCATTGATGGCCTTAACGTCAGTAGAAAAAACGATAAATCAGCAGCACCAAGATTTAAAAGATCGTATTAAACTGATACCAACCGCAACACCAGCTGATCTAAATAAATTCAAAAAAAAAGTGAATCAAATTATCAGCAACCCACCCTTTCATGCCGGGACTAAAACGTCTTACGCAGCAACGGAAGAGTTTTTGCGGGAGTCTGTAAATTGGGCAACATCTGATGGCACACTGACCATCGTTGCCAATGATTTTCTAAAATATGAGCCTTTAATTAAAAAGGCCTGGGGAAACTGCAAAGAATTAGCCAGAGAGCGTGGCTTTAAAATTTTAACGGCTTATAAATAGAATATTCAAACTTAGATATAAAAAAACCGATGACCTGTGATCATCGGTTTCCATTTAAAGGTTGAGCCAGCTAGAAAATCGCTTCAATTTAAGCTGCGTACATCAGTAGAGGTTGGCAGCTCTCCAACGAATAAATAGCCCTTGCTGCGAACCGTTTTTATTCGTCTTGGGTGAATGGGGTCGTCCCCTACCTTTGGTCTAATTCTAGACACTCTGACATCAACACTTCGATCCTGACCGTCGTACTCAATACCGCGTAGTTGATGGAAAATTTCCTCTCGGGTCATGATTTGACCTGCATGACTTGAAAGTAGCCAAAGAAGATCAAATTCCGCACTGGTTAGGTCAATAGGTGAGTTGTTCAACCAAGCTTCTCTCATAGTGTTATCTATGATCAGGTCACCAAATTCAAGGCGATCTTTGGAATCCACTTCCACTACTGAGTGGTTGGTCAGTCTCCTCACTTGAGCTTGAACCCTGGCTAACATCACGCGATTTGTCACGGGTTTATTAATAAAGTCATCTGCACCCATGTCCAAGCAAAGTACTTGATCCAGTTCATCGACACGATCGCTCACCATTACTATGGGGCCGGAAAAATGTCTTCTTGACAGCTTGCAAATGGTTAACCCATTTTCACCAGGTACGTTTAGTTCCAAAATAACTACATCAGGTTTTTGATCCCGAATACGGTCTATGGCAAAGGCTCCATTCGCTTCGATTGTCACAGCAAAGCCATTCCCTTCGAGGTAGTCTTTCAATGGGCCGGTAAACTCAGCATCACTGTCCACGATAAGAACTCTGTGTTTTGCGCTGAGGTTAGAGTCGTGTCTGATTGTCACGTTAAAATCCACCGATTAATAATTCTCTTACGTTTTCAGTAAAGACTGTTTTTCGGAATTACTGAAGTTACTTCCAAATCACTTAAAAAATTGAAGAAGTAAGTATTTATTAACTGTAGACCGCTTCTGAATTAATGCTTACAAAACCCAACAATGGCATAAATATCAAAATCACTTAAAATCTTAGTTTTTATAACCAAGTGTCTAGAACCCTCAAAAACAAAGGCTTTCAAGTGGTTTACAGGCTGCAATAGAAGGAGTTTTTAATGCGTAATTTATTGTTTCAGGGAGATTCGATCACTGATTCTCATCGTAATAGGTCTCAAATAGACCGACACCTGAGCTCAGCTTTAGGGGACGGTTATGTTAATCGAATTGCATCAGAACTGTATTTAAGTCACCCGGACTGTCATGTCGTAAACCGAGGCGTTGCTGGGGATTGTATACAAGACATGATCAATCGTTGGGAACAAGACTGTATTTTATTAAAGCCAAATGTGCTTACGGTGTTAATCGGTATTAATGATACTTGGCACCAGAGAACATCTGGCAAGGGTGACGACCCAAAAACCTATCTCCACAAACTGGATAAACTGTTAACCAACACTCAATCCCAATTTCCTGATTTGACCATTTGTTTAATGGAAATTTTCTTTTTCCCTATTAGTGCCGCAGATTCCAATTGGCAACCTGAAGTTTCGGAGAAGCAAATGGGCCTAAAAGATTTAGCTAAGTCTAAGAACTGGCATTTTTTACCCCTTCAGCAAATGTTAAACCGCGCAGCTGAGCCCAAGGCTTTATTGTTTGATGGAGTACATCCAACCCCGGGGGCACATTCACTCATTGCAAAAGAGTGGCTGGCTTGGTGGCATAAACTGAACATCACCTGAACTTCATCAGTATCATCTTTATCGTTTACACAATACTGAATTCAAACTCTCATTGGTTACTTTACTATGCCGTTGATTTCGAAATTGCCAGGAGGCATCATGTTATCTAATAAGTCTATCTTCACCTTTATTTTATCCGCCATGTTGTTAGCAGGTTTCACCCAAGCAGACGACCAAATTCTAACCAATGTTTATAACATTTCCATTTCTGAAAACTCATCGGTAGCCAATGACCAAATGCGAGTGGTTTTCAGTGCGAGTTCAGAATCGACAGAGTCAAGCATTGCGGCTAATGAAGTGAACAAACAAATGGCATGGGCAGTTGCCCAGGCAAAAAAATTGAAAGGTGCTGAAGTACAAACACTTAATTACCAAACACGACCTGTTTATCAAAACCAAAAAATTAGAGCTTGGCGGGTTAATCAACAATTACAGATAACCAGCTCAGATTTTGATGCGGTTTCGAAATTAACTGCTCAGCTTCAAGAAAAACTTATGGTGTCATCAATGAATTTTTTGGTGTCAGATAATCTAAAAAAACAGGAACAGGATAAACTAATTGTGACGGGTTTAGAGCAGTTTAAACAGCGAGCAGAGTTAATACAGAAAACCATGGGTGCAAATTCTTACACCATTCTCTCAGCAAACCTGAATACTGATCAGGGTTACATGTCTGGTCCAGTAATGCTTGAGAGCCGTGCCATGTCAATGAAAGCAGAATCTGCAACCATTGAATCTGGCAATTCAAAAGTGAACATCAGCATTGATGGCAGAATTCAACTAGAGTTCTAACCATAAACATGCCTGATTTCTCCATTAGAAAAATTCAACCAAGTGATGACCCACAGATTAAATCGATTATTGAATCCGTGGGTCAAGAGTTTGGAGCCATTGGAGAGGGCTTTGGTCCCTCGGATGCAGAAGTCAGTGCCATGTCGATGAATTATAACGCCAGTCATGGCAGCGTTTACTATGTAGCAGAAACTTCTGGTCAGATTAAGGGTGGAGGTGGAATTGCACCTCTGGCCTTCAGTAAGGATGTATGCGAATTAAAAAAACTATTTCTTCTGCCAGAAGCTAGAGGTTATGGAATCGGCAAAAAGCTAACTGTCGCTTGCCTCAAAGAAGCTCAAAGCTTCGGCTTTAAACAATGCTATTTGGACACATTAGCATCAATGGAGGGCGCTATTAATCTATATTTGAAACTTGGCTTTAAGCTTATGGACGAACCCCATCCTCTTTCAATACATTCTGGCTGTGATGTTTGGATGCTCAAGGAGTTAGGCAATTAGTATTAACAGGCGCCAAAAGAAGCCTAGGGGGTTTCCCAAAATGTTTCGCCATTCTGAATTGCCCCACGAAGTATCATACACAGGTGCAGGTGGACTGCCTCATAAAAGCCTTCCATTTGCTCCTTCGCTTCCAAAACAATATATCCAAAACACTCCTGTTCAAAGCACAGAGGTTTAAACAGCCAAGCAACTGGGTCATCCCGAAATAACAATTTACTAGGTAAAATAGAACGGGTTTCAATAAACTCTGGGTTCTTACTGACCGTCATTTCTCCTTGTGACATGGAAAACACTAATCGTCCTTTTTCAGGTATAGCCTGTTCAATAGACACTTGTTCATATTTATCGAATAAAACAATGAAAAAGTTATCTACCGAATACATATTTAAAGCGGAAGACAATTCTTCATAGATAGATTCCACATGAAATGTTTGCATTTTTTCATACAGCTTATGCAGAAATTGTTCAGCTAAAAACTCGTCATTGGATTCACTGTCCACGTGAAAGCAGCCACAGGTTTGCCTAATCTTTAACTCGGTTTTTTCTTTGGTAATTAATGGTACTTGCTCGCCGTTCATTGAGTTCGTAATTAAATTAACAGCGGTTTCTGCCATTGAATAAATAGGTTGCCGACAGGTAGTTAGCTGAGGAACACTTAACCGTGCATTAGGAATGTCATCGAAACCTGTTATGGATAAGCGCTCCAACAATTCTGGCTTAAATGTATTCAAATATCGAACTGCCGTAAGCGCCATGTCATCATTCGCAAAAACCACAGCATCACATATAACGTCACCATTAATCAGCGCCTGCGCCGCAGCAATACCTCCCTCTGGTCTTAAGTCACCTTGAATAATGAGAGACGATTCAACGGGCTTACTATAATGAGTAAGTGTTGAAATATAAGCATCAAGTCTTTGGTTGGCTTCCTGATTACTTTCAGGGCCTGAAACAAAAGCAATGCGATTGCACCCATGGAATTTAATTAAGTGCGTCACTAATTCAGTGATGCCTGTGTGATTATCAACCATCACACAGGGTATACCGGGAAACTCAACATTAAAGGAAACGACAGGCTTATCTGAAATAGCATCAAAAAAGGCTTGGTTGGTAGGCGCATTATTGAAATGAAACAATGTTGATGAGGTGACTAACACCCCGTTAACTATATCAATGTTTAACCATTTATAGATAACATTCTGCTGCTTTTCGCCATGAACAGGGGAGTCGAGAATACGTCCTTCAAATATAATGAGGTTATGACCACGATTTAAAACTTCTCTTCGTATCTTTCGATACATTGGCAATAGGAAATTACCGGTAATTTCATTGATGGCCAATGCAACGGTTTTTCGTTCCAAGGTTGTCCTCCTCAAAGGACTTTAATGTATTTCCAAAGTATGGATGAAAAACATAAAACTTAAAGAAAGCCAGTTCACCATTTAGCGCAGTATTCTATTAATGATTGACGATTAACTATTGGACAATGCTGCATTTAGAACTAACGCTAAATGCCCGTGAATCGCTTCATAAAATCCTTCATACTGATTCTCGAATTCATAGGTGATATAACCAAAACAATAGTCTCTAAAACAGAGAGGACGAACTAAAAATGCAGCGGCTTTGTCTCGGGCAAAACATTGATCGGGCAAGATGTCTTTACTGTTAAAAACGATGGGATTATTCAGCATCTCACCTTTGCAGTTTTCAAATTGATAAATCAGTTCTACCCTTTCAGGAAACTCGGCGGTTGCTGGAATCATTTGTTTATTTTTGAACAACACCAAATACATACTGGAAGTGGAATACAAAGCCAGGATGTGCTCTAACTTTTCACAGATTTCTGATAAATCAAAGGTTTGAATTTCTTCATAGAGTTTGTGCAAAAATAAAAACACATGGTTATCTTCACTCCAGTCGCTATCAATATGAAAACAACCACAAGTCTGCCTGACTTTTAATTCGCTAGGACATTTATGCACAAGCTCCACCGGCTCGTTGGCAACTTGCTTTAAGGCAACATCAACTGCAATTTCACACATGGTAGAAATGGGCTGGGAGGCCGTTGTGAGTTGCGGCTTGGCATTTCTAGCGCCGGGAATATCATCGAAACCCGTAATTGCAGTTCTTTCGCGCAATTCAGGGGCGTGTAGCTCCAAATAGTTCATGGCACTCAGCGCCATGTCATCATTGGCGAATACCATTGCGTCACAGATGATTTTTCCATCAATTAATGCCCTGGCCGCAATTTTTCCACTTTCAGGACGAAAATCACCTTCAATAATCAAATCGGGTGTACTGGGTTTACCATGGCGCGCCAGAGTATCTTGATAAGCAGTTAAACGCTCTTGAGCTTCTGGACTGATCTTAGGGCCGGTTACAAAGGCAATGCGATTACAGCCATGAACACTAATTAGATGATCGACTATGGACTGAATACCCGCATAACCGTCTACTAAAATGCTCGGATGCCCTTCAACTAGATCGCTGATCGAAACAATAGGCCCGTCTAAATTATTTTTTATAAATTCGGCTTTATTCTGCTGGCCACCACCTTGAAAGACAGACCCGCAAGCAATAAGCGTGGAAGATGTTCGATGATTTTTTAGAAGCTGATAAATTATGTTTTGCTGAGATTCACCTGGTGCTGGGGAATTCAGTTGCCTGCCTTCAAAAATGATTAAGTTGCTATCTGTTGCTAACGCACTCTCTTTAACCGCGCGAAATAATGGCATTAGAAAATGCCCAGTTATTTCGGCAAGCACCAATCCTAGTGTATGTCTCTTCCCCATTGCATTCTCTTCGCTCTGTGATGGAGATATGCACATGCTATTTTAGCTGCGCTAATTTTTCACTTACTAAATTGAATCAATGACTAACCATGTCCAAATTCTATCGGATAGGCCCTATTTGATAACATCACAGCAAAATTTGTTAAGGGTTAATACAATTACTCAGGATTCGATCACAATCTTTTCTCACTACTTTTTCATTTTCAGATAGCATTTTTTCGAGATTAATTTTTGTAACCGGTTTCAATATTTTTCATTTTTTTAAACATGAAAAGCTTTGAACAGTCTTGTAACCGGTTACACAACGAAAAATATTGTTTTTGTATAACAATATTTAATTATCACTGTGTTAATCCCTAGCCAGTTAGTCGGGTATTTCTATAATCCAGATTACTTAATTAGGAAGGATTCCTAGTTAGGTAACGAAAATAAAAATAAAAAATGCTGTTGGACTATCGGAGAACAATTCCAGATTTACACTCCTCGACGCTTTGTAAACAGGCTTCGACGGCCTTGCTGTAACCGAGAAAAAGTTTAAGACAGACCAAATGCATTTGATTTCCTTCCAATGAAGAGGAATTAATTTAATGCAAGCTAATGCAACCAAAATCGGCCTAAAGAACTCATTTAGCGCCGCTATTCTTGCTACCTTCACAGCCCTGATGGCAGTTGCCACTCAAGCCGCTGTTGATCCTGGTGCACGTAACCTTCCAACTGACGGAAAAGTTATGTACATCATGGGACAAGACACAACTACTCTGCGTGATTACAAAAGAGATGTTCTGGATAGCCCAGAACATGCAGACATGCCTGCACCTAGCGGGGTGACTCTTTACTCTTCGATGCTAGACGTTAGCCTTCAGGCGAATTCTGCACCAGGAGATGCAGATCTTTATGTAGTGGGTATCGAAGGGCCTCCATACGATAACAGCAATGGCGAATCAGATTTTCGCGAAACACTAGACGCTTATGATGCCGCTTACGGCGGTAAAGTAGCGCTCACCATTGGCTTGTATCTGTCAGATGAATACGCCCAAGGCGATGCACGCTGCGCTAACCAGCCTCTTCGTGCGATCATTGATAATGGCGATCAAGACATAGGGTCAGCATCGGATCCGAATTCATTGTCTTACCAGTGGCGTTATGCAATTGATCGTAAGATCAGTTGGTTAAAAGCAGAGCAACGTCCAGTTTTTCTGCGTATCGGCTATGAGTTTGATGGCCCATGGAATTGCTACAGCCAAGATTTTTACAAGCAAGCCTTCCGTTACATCAAAGAAAGAATTGATGCCCTTGATGCAACCAATATTGCAACCGTTTGGCAAGCTGCAACTTACCCTGACAATGGTTCTGCAACCTTTAATTACGATGTTGCATCCAACCCAAACCATTATGCGGACTGGTATCCAGGTAACGACGTCGTCGATTGGGTCGGTGTTTCTTTCTTCTCTGGATCTGAGTACTTAAATTACCAATGGTCTTGTCAGGACAGCTCAAAGGCTTGGACAGTACCGGATATTAGCCCTCGTCAGCTGCAAGACAACCTAGTGAACTTTGCTGCAGCTCGAAACAAGCCAGTATTAATTGCTGAGTCTGCTCCTCAAGGTTTTGAACTAGGTGCTTTGGAACATAGCTGTGTGGCTGATCACCAAGTTGGCAAAACTTTCAATAATGGTGAGCAGGCTTATAACGCGTTCTTTACAGACTTCTTCAATTGGATTTCTACCAACAGGGAACAGGTTCGAGGCTTTTCTTACATCAACACAGATTGGCAAAATCAAGACCGTTGGAAATGCCCATCAGGCACTATCGGCTGTCCTGCCGGTTTCTGGGGTGACACACGTATTCAAGCCAATGCGGACGTTTTGAATCTGTTTAAACAAGAAGTTTCCAAGTCGATGTATGCGGTAAGTGGGACTACCACAGGGACT
>JANQHX010000027.1 GCA_028282465.1 Gynuella sp. | reverse complement strand
TGCCCCAAGCAACCTATGGAACAGGTTTACTGTTGGCCATACAAGGTCGTGAAGTTGGGCTGACCTGGGATGGCAGAGACAACAGCATGGCTGAGAGGGTAAGCAATGCATTGATTGAAGACCATGGAGTTGATCCACTGGATCTTCCAGGACGAGTATTCGACTTACTAGTGCATTACACAGAAGTGCTGACGGTTCCGGATCGTAATCCAATCGCAACTGACGATGCACAAATAAACGCAGGTCATGACGCGTTTATGGCAGCAGGTTGTGACGATTGCCACACGCCAGTACAAACCACCACAAGCAGCAATAGTGCTTACAACAACTTAACCATTCGTCCATACACAGATATGAAGTTGTGGAACCTGGGTGAAGGTAATTTCCGCACAGCACCACTGTGGGGTTTGGGTCATAACATCAACATCCTAAATCGTAATGGTCGCAGTGTTCTGTACAGCCATGACGGTGGATCAAGCTCAGTGAACGCAGCGGTTCAACGCCATAATGGCGACGCAGCAGCAGCCAAGGCCGCCTATAACAGCGGCAACTCTGCGGCCATTGATGCCTACGTGAATAGCCTATAAAAAAGCCCACCTGAAGCAATGCCAAGGCTGCTTCACCCTAAAAGCGAACCCCGTGGTTCGCTTTTTTCTTTTCAATAAACTCAACTTAAATGTTTGCTCGTGGCCAAGTATTGATCTTGAGCTCTATGAGGAATACTAAATTGAAAAACGCAATCGAACTGAATAGTTCTTAATTGAAGAATTGGAAACCATTTGGAATTACATTATGGTTGGTCTCAATGGCAAAGTAATCAATCAAACAGAGAATCGATATGAGCTTCGAAACTTGGTTTTTATACATCTCTACCGTTTTACTACTGATGAGCACTCCAGGCCCAAGTCAATTGTTGATGTTGTCTAATAGTATTAACAATGGCTTCGCAAAATCCTTATATACTGCAGCTGGTGACTTAACCGCAAATTTTTTTCAAATGGTGATTGCTTCAATAGGTTTGGTCAGCATTATCAGTCACTCACAAACCTTCTTTATTGCAGTGAAATGGGCTGGTGTTGGTTATCTAGCCTATCTAGGTATTAAGTTAATACTCTCTAAAACCCAGATAGATCTTAATCAAACACAACAAACCCGATCCAACAGTTCACTATACTGGCAAGGCTTTATAACATCGGCTGCTAACCCAAAAGCAGTCATATTCTTCGCAGCACTTTTCCCACAATTTATTAACCCCCAATATCACTTGCTAACCCAATTCATTGTATTAAGCCTGACTTATCTAATACTCGATGCCCTATTTCTCTGTTTTTATGGCAAAACATCAGAGTGGATTAGCACCAAATTGATTCCGTCAGCCAAGAATCAACTAAACAAAGTTTCTGGAGGTTTCCTAATTGCTGCAGCAGTTCTTCTTGGTCTCAAAGACTTTGACGCAAAACACTAAACCCAATGTGATAAATTTTTCAATCTTTAAAACTCAATCTGTCAATTCATTTAGCTAATCATCAACTGGATTCCTCGTGGCTGATCACGGATTGAATAAATACTAATACGAAGTTTCTTAAGTTGACCAATTTGGTATTTAAATAAAGCCACAACATACTTTCCCCACAAATACTGCATTGGATCAGTAACTTAAAAATCAGGTTTAAAATTTATGATTTATAATGGGCTGTGTGATAAGGCGGTATGTTGAAAGACAGATCACCGCTTAGTAAGAGACTTCGCAATACAGTGTTTCGCGTAATCAGGAGTTACTATGAAAAGCAGCCCTGCCTACACTGGAAGAGTGCCTGCTTGTGGCGTTTATTGCGGTAAGTGCCCTGTCTTCATAAGAGAAAAAAACTCATGTCCGGGCGCTGAAATCAATATAAAGAAGTGTGAGAACTGCAAGTCCTTTCATCTTTGTTGCAAAGACAGAGGCATTAATCACTGTTACGAATGTAAAACCTTTCCTTGTGCAAGATTAAAACGTTTTTCCCAGAGTTGGAAAAAATACGGGCAAGACATTATTGAAAATCAAATACTGTTAAAAAATGTTGGGGCTGAAGAGTTTAAGAACGTTTTAGATGCTCAAAAGACGGAAGAAAATTAGATCAATCATGCTTCAGTATTACAGCCAACAAGATCACTCTGGCTTTAAAAATGAACCCTGGACTTGGGTTCATTTTTATTTGAAGGCTTCCATCGATACTTATGACCGATAGAAACTCTCTATATGCTTAACCAATACACTAATATCAGATCCAGCCAAAACCGAAGTACTGTAAGTAATGTTCAAGCGACACCCAGACTCAGAAGGAAATACATTAAACACTAAATTGTCATGATTAACCTGTCGACCATGATCACCATCTAACAGCTCTAACTTAACATTGTGCTTCGAAAGAGAATTAGTCTGAAAGTTAATATCAATATGATGCTCAATGGCCTGCCTTAACGGACTCTGATAACTCTCTGACCTAGACAGGAAAATGTCGAGGTTCCTCCCTGACATGGGTGTACTCTGAATTTGAGAGACAATTTCAGACAAGGCTAACTCCCCCTTCCCTGAAATAAAATACTTTTGAGATTGCGCCAACCACCCCACTATTTCAGTTAAGTCCAGTTCATCTTGGTTAGGAAATCGGTCGGTTCGCCCAGAATGCATTGACGACACCAAAATAGCATTCAAACCAAAAGTTCTCCTACATGATTCAATGACGACTGATGATAGTGCATTGAATTCATCTGTCTGAACCGTTTCAGAAAGACTCGAAAGATGCGTTTTATCTATATCCAAATTGAACTCATCAACTTTACTGCTGCCGTCTGCTTCATCATCTAATGTTGCAATGGGTTCTAGTTCTAACCAAGGTAGTTTTTCCCAATAAGACTCAACCTCTTTATTGATAACATCAGAAGCATGGAATGCCTGTTCCGCCTTTGAAAATTCTAAGAAAGTGGTTTTTCTTACCTGGAGTTTAATATCTGGCATTGATAAAAGATGGAACAATGTATCAACAACCAAACTTAAAGAGGATTGATCACCGATTAAGTGGTGACACAACATAGTCAGCTTGGGAACTTCTTCAGAGAATGATAGCATGCAATAAAATAATGGAGACTTTAAGTCCGCCATGCTATTGGCAACTGACTGAATTTTTCCTGCCCATAAATCAGAGCCATAAGGTTCCTCACAAGTGGAAAAATATTCAAAGTCATTTTTTGGCATTATTTCACATGCCCATTCGGAGCCATTCAACTTGAAGACACTTCTTAGAGATTCATGGTATGCGACCAAGGAATTAACCGCAGTCAGTATTTTTTCTTCTGAAATGCCTTCCCGTATATCGACGGTAACAGCAGATACCCATTGACCATGATTATCAACGTTTTGCATATACCATCGCTGAGAGCCTAGCAGAGGCACTGGGCCTGAAAATGAATGAGTCTCGACCTCGTCCTGATCCCAGTAGGTTTGCTCATTGTGTTGAATAAAGTCAGCCAGTTTTCCTATAGTTGAATGTTTATAGAAATCAGAAATTGAAATCTGATAACCATTTTCTTTAAGTCTTTGCACGACCTCGATGGCAAATAATGAATGACCACCAACCTGAAAAAAGTCATCATTAACCGATAAATCCTTTGTGCCTATAACATCCTTCCACAGGCTTGAAATGTACATCTCAGACTCACTACTGGGTTTAACATCAGTATGCTTACTATCTGATACCCGCGATTCATAAAACCTCTCAAATATTTTGTTTCGATCGATTTTCATATTGCGAGTCAAAAGACCATTAAAAACAGTAAACTCTTCTTCCGTCACAATGACATTTTGAATTTTTAGTGAGGGCTCTAACTGATCATTAACACAATCGACCACATCTAAAATAACCGGTCTATCAACACCTGCAACTGAAGAAATAATCACTGTCATTTCTGGCAGTTCATTACCGTACACAACACTGTGCCGAACTTCAGCATAATCGTTTAGTTTAGCTTCGATTAACTCTGGGTGAGTTTTTTTACCGTCTGGAGTGATGATTAAAAACTTCTTTCTACCTTTAAGAAATAGATATCCATCGTCGTCAATTACGCCGATATCACCGGTGTTGAAACTGTTATCACCAACATAGCTACTGTCTTCCTCACCAATATAGCCCTTAGTTAGAAGATGATTTAGTGTGATATTAATTTCTCCAGCTTGATTTAAATTCACACTTTTTTTGGTAATTAATTTGCCAACACTGCCTATCTTATTGTGATCTGGAGTATTAATCGCGATTGGGCCAGTTTCAATAGTGCCATAAGCTTCGTACAGAGGTAACTCAAGCGCATGGAAGAACTCAAGAGTAGAACGTTTAATAGGAGCCATTCCAGTAATCATAAACCTCATATTCTGACCAATTACACCTTTAATCTTTTCATTGTAGGCGCTTGCCAATTCTGGAGTAGATGGAAAAGGCATGGACTGAAATTTTTGATGGATACCCTCGTAAAATACCGGAGGCGCCAATAGATGGGTTGGGCTACTTTTCGCTAATGCTAAGAATACCTCAGCTGGTTTACATATCGTCAGATTCATACCCGTAAATAGTGAGAAGTAAATCAGCATCGATTGCTGGTAGTTTGACAAGGGCAGAAAAACTAAAAGATTGTCTTTCTTATCGACTGTTAAAACACCGCTTAACCGACGAATAAACTCAATACTTCCCATGTCTGACACTTTAATTAGCTTTAACTTGCCTGTAGAACCAGAGGAAAAAATGATGTTTGAATAGGTTTGATAAGGGGATCCAGCCTTATCTACCACATTACTACCACTACCGGTTAAAGACCTAATATCCAGTGCTGGCGAGGCTGAATTTAATATGTGTTCAAGATCTGTAATAAATAGAGAAAGATCGTATTTTATTAATACCTCACTTGGAGTTATTACAATAGGTTCAGGTATCAGAAAAATAGTACAGCCAATTCGTATTAGAGCCGAGTGAACCTGAAACCAATAGATTGAGTTTTCAGCACAAAGACCTACTATGGATTCTGATGTAATACCATGATTTAACAACTTTTGTTCTGTATTGATTATATCCCTGTAAACATCACTGAATGGCTTACTGACTAGATTTTCACCTTCAAAATACTCAAATAGATTTTCAGTATTGTCTTTGATCGAATCAAGTAGGTCATTCACGGAATTCAAAGCAGTCATTTCTGTCACCTCAAGCTAGCTGTCGTTTCGACATATCATCATTAAACTCATCCAGTTCATCTAAAGAAAAATTCTGAGAGGAGTACTTGGCTGAATCAACAAGTTCAGAAATTGAGCCGATCAGTGATATCTGGTTTTCTTTGATCCACTCTAAATTGTAAAGCGTATCCAAATAATTCATTCCCGTATCAGGAAGGATACCGAGAATGCGCGAAGGCTTAGTTTGCCTGAACGCGGCAGCAATACATGAAAACAGTACCGCGCCACCAGAGCCACCCATTAAAATTCCCTCGTGTTGGGCAACTAAATGACAGGACGAAAATGCATGTTGATCACTCACGATATGGACGGTATCTATATAATCTTTATCCAGATTACCTGGCTTCCAGCTTAAACCGATACCATTGAGAAGATAGTACTTAAATGGAAATCCAAAAATTGCTGAACCTTGAACGTCAACGGCACCTACTTGCAATGCAGGATAATGTGACTTTAATTCCTTAGACAAACCAGATAAGTGCCCACCGGTACTCACGGAACCAACTAAATAATCAAGGGTTTCAAAGGTGTTAATAACTTCTTTAGCTGTGCTAATTTGATGGGCTTTGGGATTATCGCTATTCTCATATTGATTACTCCAAAAGGCCCCAGGAATTGAATTTAATAATTCTTTGACCCGTGCAATTCTTGCTTTTTGTAAACCACCTGGATAATCAGTATTGGTTACCAGATCTACTTCAGCACCCATCGCCTTATAAAAACCAACTGTCGCCTTAGACACCTTTGAGTCAACAACTATTATGACCCTATAACCTTTGACTGCACCGATCATAGCTAAGGCTTTACCGAAATTACCAGAAGTCGATTCGATGATCGTGCCACCAGGTTTTAGATCACCTCTTTTTTCTGCCTGTTCAATAACGTAAATCGCCGCCCTATCCTTAATACTTAATGTCGGATTTGCAGACTCCATTTTTAAATATATTTGGTGTTCACAATAACTATTTGTGAAATTTATTTTTACAGATGGAGTGTCGCCAACCGTTTCTAATACGTTCTCATATATCATTTTCAGGTCCTTGAAGTTGCCTGCACATTAATGCAGGCATAGTTGGTTATGCGCAGTATCGGTTATATACACCAGTGTTCATGCCATAGAAGAGTTCACAAGTATGCTTTACAGCATACATGGCTTCTTCTTGCATTTTTGGAGTTGTACAAAGGTCTGACACAAGTGCTAGCCCTTGGTTAACATGACCAACATCTTCTTCTTGGTGTACCGAGAAAAATAGAACATCTTTTTCAGACAACCCATATATTTTTCCTAAAATAGAGTGTCTAGCTTCCCCTGCTCTTGTTTCTAAGCTTTGTCCTTCACTAGCGATCATTACAGCGGCAGCACCAATGTGATACTCATCCGGATTGTTTACTGCATCCATTCGGTATTCAATGAGCTCTTTTGTTTCGGGATAGGGTTCAGCAGCATCTCGCTCCTCATCTGAAATCCCAAGAGCACGAACAAAATCTTCCATTAAATGCACATGGTTTTTAGTGTTAGACAACTTACCCGTTTCCTCTTCGTAGAGATTAATCAGCAAGCCTTTTTTGTGATTATCTAACGGACAATAAAAATAGAGCTTCTCAATGTATTCTAGGAAGTTCTTAGTCAGTTGATACCCTTGAAGAGCAAGCGCTTGCAATAGCTTCAAGTTCTTTTCAGGTTTTACCAACTCGCCTACCAACGGGTGATCGATAGTGACATGTCGCTTGAGCTCTTCGTCTAACATCTTCTTGAATACAGTCCTTGGAATTAACTCCTGTCCCAATTCAGGAGTTTTAATTGCTTCGGTCATTGGTCCTTTCCTCACATTATTTGTGTTTTTCTAGCAAATCAGTAACTGTTGCATCCATAAATAATCCGCGATACACGTTTCCATTACTTCTGGAATAGTCTTCCATTATTCCGTAAGTATTGAATCCGAATGCCTGCCACAGGGCAGCGGGCCGACTACCTTCGCGCACGTCTAGCAGTATCTTTTCAATCCCCACATCTTTTGCTTTTAGCGATGCCTCTTTTAACCCACCCTTAACCAGCCCCGTAATGCCTCGAAATTTAGGATTCACGAATGCTTTGGCGAGCTCACCCTGGTGTTTCATATTCGGAAATGGACGCCTTTTTAGAACAACCATGTAGGCATTTTCGTCGTCCGCCTTAGCGAGCAATAAGAAAGACTTATTCTGCTTTACTTCAGACTTTAGGGACTCTAAGTACTGATCTATTAGTTCTTCCTCTCCAGAGCTAAAGCCCAAAACACCATCGTCCTCTATACTGAGCGTGAGCATTAATTTGACGTCTTCGAGATATTCACCATCGAGAACGTCAACCCATATCTTTTCTATGTTCATAAGTTTTCCTTGTACTCATATGTTTCTGAACTAACGATGTTCCCATCTCTTAACTGAACTAGATGATCGGCAACATCAAAATAGGAATCGTCATGACTGATTACGATTACGATCTTCCGCTTCAATTTCAATTCAGGAAGAATTTGACGATAGAAGGTGTGTTTAAAGTCTGGGTCTTGATCAGCAGCCCACTCATCAAACAACATAATTTTTCTGTCTTCTAACAGCATCACCAACAGGGCCAATCGTTTTTTCTGACCATCCGATAGTTTTGTAGTAGTGAACTTGTTGCCTTTCACTTCTACAATTTTGTCGAGCTGTAATAACTTGAGAAGCCGCTCTATATCACTTATGTCATATTGCTTATATAGGTCGGTGAATAAATGGAAATCTGTATAAATAGCAGATATATGATTTCTAGCGCTCTGAATATAGGAAGGCATCACCTTTTGAGACCCTAGGTAGACCTCGCCTTCAGTGGGCCGATAATGCATTGTCATAATTTTTGACAGGGGTGACTTACCAGAACCATTACCACCAACAATAAAA
>JANQHX010000097.1 GCA_028282465.1 Gynuella sp. | reverse complement strand
TTTTTCCCGCTAGTGGTAGAGGGGTTTCGTTTTCATTAGGCGTTGAATGTGCGTTTAATGATTTAATTTGGTTATAGAGTTTATGTCGTGTGAAGGGGTAGTACTGAATTTTTAGGTTCTGGTTTGACAAGCTAGCTTTATCTTGATGGTTTATCCAATGGATCACCTTGCTGGCAGTGCCACTGGTTTTATATTGAGAAAATGAATGATCCGAACCATGGAATACTAAGCAAAGATCTTCGTTTTGTTGACTGTCTTCATCAACAAATTGAATATGCTTGTCTGGAGTCTGATATCTAATACTCTGAGCTGTTTTATCACCAGCTACCTTCACAGTTAAGGTTCGATTCTGAAATTGTTCCATTGATTGTTCCTCTACAGGCAAAATCAAGGTCATACAGGTGCCGCGACCCAATTTACTTTCGGCTCGCAAACTTCCTCCCATCATTTGAGCCAGTGAATGGGATATATGCAAACCTAAACCGGTACCACCATATTTTCTAGTAATGGAAGAGTCTGCTTGGGTGAACGCTGTGAAAATTTCAGAAAGCTTTTCTTCAGAAATGCCTATGCCAGTATCTACCACGTTAAACGTCAGAACATTTGATGAGCAAGAAACCCTTAGCTCTACCGAGCCTTGTTCTGTAAACTTAAGAGCATTGCTTAATAGGTTGGTTATAATCTGTTGCAATCTGAAAGCGTCAGCAGAAATTCTATCTGGAACCGTTGAGTCTTGATAAACATTAAACTGCAATGATTTCTTTTCCGCATTCAGTGAAAACATATCGGCCGTCGTCGAAATCAATTCAGTTAATTCTGTCGTTGTCGACTCTAGTTTCATCTGACCAGCATTAATTTTAGAAATATCCAAAACCTCATTTACCAATGTCAGCAGGTACTCTGATGATTGGCTCACGGTATTGATATGTTCTAATGATTGAGGATCATTTATTTCTTCTTTGAGCAATTCAGAGGCGCCGACTATCCCATTAATGGGCGTTCTTATTTCGTGGCTCATATTTGCCAAAAAGCGATCTTTTACCTCAGCCGCTTGTTCTGCTGCTTCAAGTGCTGCTTCCGCACTCAGTAAAGCAGCGGCTTTCTCTTTATAGACTAATCCCATCTGCTTGGTTAAAACTAAGGCAAGTAAAATGACCTCGATTGCAACTGCAATCATTCCAATATGTTCAATGTAGAGCGTTGAATTTATAGAGGTTAGCGAAATCGAAATAATACCTGGAATGATAAATCCAATATTTGCAACTAAATAATACTTCGCAATGATGTTTTTCTTGAGGGCACAAACTATTCCGCAAATAAGTCCATAAATAGAAAACAAACCCACACCAATTCTGTCAAACTCAAGGGATAGATGAGGTGCCATCAAAGACGCGAAAATAAATCCAATGAACAGTGCTGTTAGCGCCTGAGCCAAGCCGAATAAGTACTTGTGATGATTTCGATTGATACTCAACAGACTCACTACGAACCAAACATACGCAATATTTGAGATCAATATGGGTGCGCTAATTCCATAGAACCACTTAATGCCCAAAACATCTGAAAAAAACAGAAGCGCTGATCCGTTGTAAAAGAAATTACCTAGAATGAACGTGGCGTAAAAAATGTCAGCACGTCTGGATCTTGAGATAGAGAGCGTTAAATAATAAATACCCAGAGATATAAAGATTCCCAAGCCAATCATAGTGATGGCATTACCGATTTTTATAACCCTCAAGTACTCCATAAGAGGGAAGATCACAGGCTCAGGTTTGGCTAAATAAAATGGGCTGTCGAGCTTAGTTACCAGTTGGTAGTTGCCTGGTTCAAGTTCAACCGGCCTGCCGTGTCGAAGGAAAAAATAATTGAGTTCTGTACTGCTGATACCACCGTTGGATGTCGACAGTAAGTTGTTCTCTTCATCATATAAATAATGAGTGAAGAGCCCGATCACACTGGAATTGCGAAAATCAATGGCAATCCAGGTTGCGTCATTTGAATCATCAATTTCAAAATGTTGGAAATACCAGAACTCACCACCGGTACGTTTTATCGAATATTGTTCACCAAATACCAGTTCGCCTGGCCCTTGTTCTGGAGACCAGTTTTCAAATGGTTTGATCCATCCTTTATCAGAAGCACTCGCATGAGCTACTGAAAAGATTAGAATCCATAATGAGAAGATTCGATACATGAAATAGAATATTTTTTATTCAGCTTGTAGTGATTAATAACAGTGTAAATGCAATCACAGTTTATTCATAACAGAAACACGTTAACACAAAAGAGTTTAATTAAATTCAGCCAAAAAAAAGCAGCCATTAGGCTGCTTTAATCTTTTTTGTATTAATTAATAAATCACATTAGCAGTTGGCGTAAATCGCTGAGTGACTTTTTAAGGAACGTTGTAAACATAGCGCCGTCCGCGCCATTAATTGCTCTGTGATCAAAGCTTAATGACATGGGTAAGAAGTTGCGCGGTATGAATTGTTCACCATCCCAGTGGGGCTTAGTCTGGTTATTAGACAGACCCAATATTGCAACTTCTGGTGCATTTACGATAGGCGTAAATGAAGTAGAACCAATACCGCCAAGACTGGAAACGGTAAAGCAGCCGCCTTGCATTTCGTTTGATTTCACCTGGCCTTTTCTGCCTCGCTGAGCAAAGTCGATAATTTCTTCAGCAATTTGCCAAACAGATTTTTTGTCTGCATCACGAATAACCGGAACTATCAAACCATTAGGTGTGGCTACGGCAATACCAATATGGATGTAGTGCTTTTGAACGAATTGTTTACCATCCGCCATCAGCGATACATTGAACTGTGGGAATTTTTCCATTGCCGCTGCACAGGCTTTTACAACGAATGCTAAAGATGAGAGTTTTGTGCCTCTTTTCTCTGCTTCCTTTGATAAAGATTTTCTGAATGCTTCTAAATCAGTGACGTCAGCTTCTTCAAAAATGGTGACATGAGGAATATTCAGCCAGTTACGAACCATATTCTGAGCAGTGATCTGCTGAATACGACTCATTTCTTGAACTTCAATTTCACCAAACTTGCTGAAATCCTGATCTGGAATTTCAGGTAAACCAGCGCCACCCGAAACTTTTGCAGGCTCTTGTAAGCGCTTCTTAACCCAATTGGCGACGTCATCTTTTAGAATTCGACCACGAGGGCCAGTGCCAGGAACATAAGCCAGGTCAACGCCAAATTCCCGCGCAAGACGACGAACAGCTGGACCAGCGTGTACAGATTTTGAAGGTTGAGTTAGATCACCCGCGTGGGCAGATGCCATACTAGGAACACTGGGTGCGGTGGCTGCTGCTCTTGGCTCTTCTTTCAATGGTGCACTAGGCTGTGGTGCAGGAGTAGATGGTAATGTGGCGGTACCATGAGCTTCTGTTTTAAGCTCGATAAGCGCCGTGCCTTCTTTAACCTTGTCACCAACACTCACCTTCACAGACATCACTTCACCTGCTTCAGGTGTCGGTACTTCCATAGAAGCTTTGTCTGACTCTAAGGTGACAATAGCGTCATCGGCCGAAAGTTTGTCACCTACTTTTGCAGTGACTTCAATGATCTCAACTTCATCTTCAGTGCCAATGTCTGGAACTGCAACAGTAATGATTTGCGAAGCAACCGCAGGTGTAGATGCCGAGGGGGCAGGTGAGGTGGGTGCTAATGCCGGAGCGGAACCTGCTGTACGAACATCTAGAATTAAGTCGCCTTCAGATACCTTGTCTCCCACATTGACTTTAATAGCAACAACTTCACCTGCCTTAGGTGAAGGTACTTCCATTGAAGCTTTGTCACTTTCTAATGTGATGATCTCTTGGTCTTCTTCGATCATGTCACCCACTTTGACGTGGATTTCGATGATTTCAACACCTTCATCTCCGCCAATGTCAGGTACAGCGATAGCTTGCACAGTCGCTTCTGAAGTTACTGGAGCAGTAGGCGCTGGTTCAGCACTAACTGGCGGCTCTGCTGGAGCGCTAGAGTCTTCAGTACTTGCACTGCCTTCAACTTCTAAATAAACAATTTCATCGCCTTCGCCTACTTTGTCACCTTCTTTCACCTTCAACGCGGTGACGGTTCCAGCCATAGGAGCAGGTACGTCCATGGAAGCTTTATCAGATTCCAGAACGATTAATGTGTCATCTTCGGCGATGGTATCGCCAACTTTAACGGATACTTCAATAATCTCGGCAGCATCAATATCGCCGATATCAGGTACCTTAATAATTTCGGTGGCCATCAGCGACTCCTTAAACTGTCATTGGGTTTGGTTTATCAGCGTCCAGACCCAGATCTGCAATTGCCTTGGTCACTTCAGACTTTTCAATAGTGCCTTCATCTGCCAGCGCATTCAGAGCGGCTAGAGTGATCCAATTTCTATCCACTTCGAAGAAGTGACGTAACTTTTTACGAGAATCAGAACGTCCGAATCCGTCGGTACCTAGAACATGATAATCCTGAGGAACCCACTTACGAATTTGGTTGCCATAGTTCTTCATGTAATCGGAAGCAGAAACCACTGGCCCACGACGACCTTTCAGTTGTTTGGTCACAAACGATTCTTTTTGTTCACCTTCAGGGTTTAGAAGATTGTAGCGATCAGCATCTAGTGCTTCGCGAGTCAGTTCGTTGTAAGACGTGACTGCCCAAATATCAACCTGCACACCGTAGTTCTCTTTAAGTATCACTGCGGCTTCACGAACTTCATTTAAAATTGAACCAGAGCCCATAAGTTGAACTGCTTTCTTGCCTTTCTTCACGCCTTCCTCTAACAAGTACATTCCTTTCAGAATACCTTCTTCCGCGCCTTCTGGCATGGCAGGGTGAACATAGTTTTCGTTCAATGTGGTGATGTAATAGAAAACATTTTCTTGTTCCGTCACCATTCGACGTAAACCGTCTTGAATAACTACGGCTAGCTCGTAGGAATAGGTCGCATCGTAGGAAATGTTGTTTGGAATAGTGCCCGCTAAAATATGCGAGTGGCCATCCTGGTGTTGAAGGCCTTCGCCATTCAATGTTGTGCGACCTGAGGTGCCGCCAATTAAGAAGCCGCGCGCCTGCAAATCACCAGCAGCCCAACACAAATCACCAATACGTTGGTGACCAAACATTGAATAGTAAATGTAGAAAGGAATTAACTGCTTGTTATAAGTAGCGTAAGAAGTGGCCGCACTTAACCATGAAGACATGGCACCTGCTTCGTTAATGCCCTCTTGGAGAATTTGACCTGTGGTGTCTTCTTTATACCACATCACCTGATTACGATCGTTTGGTGTGTAGACCTGACCCCAGGGTGAGTAAATACCCACTTGTCTGAACATACCTTCCATACCAAAG
>JANQHX010000040.1 GCA_028282465.1 Gynuella sp. | reverse complement strand
TGTAAACATGGCCACGTTCCACATGCACTGTCTCAATTATAAAAGGGCCTGTTCCTGGACCAGCCATTGCGTTAATAGAAATTGCGCTGATTAAAATTGGGAATACCTTATTGATTTTCATATAACTCGTTTCTCAGAAATGTAACGCCTGTATATGAGGCGCATTGGTTTTTAGCGCCGAAGGCGCGTTAATGCGTCCTGCGGCAACGCCGCGAACATGATGCACTTGTTACAAACGCACATCACCCAAAAACTAAACTGCTAACTTTTTACCACGGCAACCAGTTGGCTATGGAACCAGTTGAACGTTAGCTTGAATGATCGAGCCTGTTAACCACGGACTGATCGATTCATGGCAAGCATTACATTTGAAAACACCACAATAACTGTTTGCACCTTGCTCAGTTTAATTTAAACCACGCGCTGTAACAGTTTATTCAACGTCGAATGATGCTTTTTTAAATAATAAAACAGTCTACCTTACTACCTTCAGCCCGCCAACCACCTAGTATCCAAGAAATCTCTTACGCTAATATCGCACTTGGTTTTACGTCACACGACGCAGCATTTTGTTATGCGTCACGGGACATAAAACTTGAAAATAGGTCATCTACCAACCAAAGGTAAAACGTGTCGCGAGACGTTTTTTTCTGATATTTGTTTGTGCAACGCAAACGTTCAAAAAGAGCCTTAAGTAACTCTAAACCAGTCAACCTTAAAATTAATTCGAGCTACTGAATTTCACTCTAATACCCAGTAAAAAAAGATAATAATTAATTATTCAAGGCAATAAAAAACCCGGCATAAGCCGGGTTTTTTATTAAGAGTTTTTTCTCTTACATCTGACCGTGGAAAGTACGGTTGATTACGTCTTGTTGTTGTTCGCGAGTTAACTTCACGAAGTTTACAGCGTAACCAGATACACGGATGGTCAACTGTGGGTACTCTTCAGGACGATTCATTGCGTCTTCTAGAGTTTCACGGTTAAACACGTTTACGTTTACGTGGTGACCTGCAGACTTGAAGTAGCCGTCTAATAACGAAGACAGGTTCTTAGTCTTAGATGCATCGTCTTTACCCAAGCTTTGTGGAACCATGCTCATGGTGTAAGAGATACCATCTTCTGCATCGTCGTATGGCAATTTCGCAACAGATAACAGAGCAGCCAAAGCGCCTTTGGTGTCACGACCGTGCATTGGGTTAGCACCTGGAGCGAATGGCTCGCCAGCGCGACGTCCGTCTGGAGTGTTACCAGTTTTCTTACCGTATACAACGTTAGAAGTAATAGTCAGTACAGACTGAGTTGGTAACGCGTTGCGGTAAGTTTTGTGTTCACGGATGTAGTCCATGAATTTAGTGACAGTTTCAGATGCAATGCCATCTACCGTGTCGTCGTTATTACCGTAGCAAGGGAAGTCACCTTGAATGTCGAAGTCAGTCACTAGACCATCTTCGTTACGGATTGGCTTCACTGTAGCGTATTTAATTGCACTTAAAGAGTCAGCAACAATTGACAGGCCAGCAATACCACAAGCCATAGTGCGAAGAATGTCTTTGTCATGTAGAGCCATCAAAGACGCTTCATAGCTGTAACGGTCGTGCATGTAGTGAATGATGTTTAGAGCCGATACGTAAGTTTTGCCTAACCACTTCATGTAAGTTTCTAAACGAGCAACAACTTTGTCGTAATCAAGAACTTCGTCGTCCATAATTGGCATTTCTGGGCCAACCTGAACACCAGACTTCTCATCACGGCCACCGTTGATGGCGTATAGCATAGTCTTGGCAAGGTTTGCACGAGCACCAAAGAATTGCATCTGCTTACCAATTTCCATGGCAGATACACAGCACGCGATACCATAGTCGTCACCGAATTTTTCAATCATCAAATCATCTGATTCGTATTGGATTGAAGAGGTGTCGATTGAAACTTTAGAACAGAAGTTCTTGAAGTTTTGTGGCAGTTTGTCGCTCCACAGTACAGTTAGGTTTGGCTCTGGAGCAGGTCCTAAGTTGTACAGTGTGTGCAGTACACGGAAAGAAGACTTGGTTACTAGAGGGCGGCCATCTTTACCCATGCCACCAATTGACTCAGTTACCCAGGTTGGGTCACCAGAGAACAACTCATCGTATTCAGGTGTACGTAAGAAACGAACCATACGTAGCTTGATGACTAGGTCATCCATTAATTCTTGAGCTTCAACTTCGGTAATGCGACCTGCTTGTAAGTCACGCTCGATGTAGATGTCTAAGAAAGAAGATACACGGCCGAAAGACATTGCCGCGCCGTTTTGGCTCTTAACTGCAGCTAGGTAAGCGAAGTAAGTCCACTGTACGGCTTCTTGTGCAGTTACCGCTGGCTTAGTGATGTCGAAGCCATAGTCTTGAGCCATTTTAGTCATGGCTTGTAAAGCACGAATCTGTTCAGACAGTTCTTCACGCTCACGAATCACGTCTTCAACAAAATCTGCAGCATCCGTTAATGCTTTTTCAGCTTTCTTCTGAGCAACTAAGAAGTCTGTACCGTACAAAGCAACACGACGGTAGTCACCAATGATACGACCACGGCCATAAGCATCTGGTAAACCAGTGATGATGCCAGACTTGCGGCAAGCCATGATTTCTGGTGTGTAAGCGTCAAATACGCCAGCGTTATGAGTTTTACGGTGTTCAGTGAAGAATTGCTTGATGAATGGATCCAGTTCTTTTTCATAAGCTTGGCAAGAACCTTCAACCATGCGGATACCACCGTAAGGCATCATGGCGCGCTTAAGAGGCTTATCAGTTTGTAAGCCTACGATTTTTTCAGCGTCTTTGTCGATGAAACCTGCTTTGTGAGAAGTAATGGTTGATGGCAAGAATGTATCAAAATCCAGTGGGCCACCAATCTTGTTTTCTTCCTTCATCAGCTCAAGCACTTGTGCCCATACTTGAGTTGTACGGTCTGTAGCACCTTCCAAGAAGCTGTCGTCACCTTCATAAGGTGTGTAGTTGGCCTGGATGAAGTCGCGAACATTGACTTCGGATTTCCAGGATCCATCTGCAAATCCTTCCCATGGGTCTTGGGTAGCGTTGACACCAGGGGCGGCAATATCGTCTTTGTACATTTTTATTCCTCGTGAGGTTAAATCGTTCATAGTCAAAATTCCTGGGCAACAATTGGTTGAGTTAACTGTTGCCATAATCCTTTAGGACTTCTATGTCATTTAGGAGAATGGCTCGATTGAAAGTAGCTGTTGTTTCGTGTTCTGGCGACTTTCGATACTGCAAAAACTGATGAACCTTCTCATGGCCTCAAATTTCTGTGAGGCTGTTAGATAGCGCACAACAAAAATAGAAATCCAGCACTGAGAAGATTAGTTTCTTAGGCCTGACTTTAGTTGACTTAAATCAATTTAAATCGCTCGAAAAGGGGGTGAGGAAAGTTATTTTGAATTGACTTTAGTGGAATTTCGCTGAGGTTATATGTTTCTCAGAAAAGGGTGAATTTGCTGAGTCGTCATGTTCACCCTAGAGAGGAAAATAGATAGTGCACAACTTAACTGCTTAGTGCAAGAACCTTCTTTCAAACTCCTGAAATACGCAGGGCTCACCAAAGTAATTGCCTTGGTATCCAGACACTCTGAAATCTTTGAATTCTTGATACTCTTTTTGATTCTGAATGCGCTTAGCAATTACCTGCACGCCTGAAATTAATTCAGAAATAGCTTTAGAATTACAAACAGTTTGGTGTTGTTTGATTTCCGATAAAATTTCGCTGTCAATCTTGATGGCTCTTACCGGGTACGCTTGTAGGTAACCGATAGCAGACACATGGCTGACGATGTCATCAATAACAAAAGTAACGCCAAGATCGGTAACCGCATAGATAAATCTCAGTATGTCAGGGTCTCCTGACAACAGTATTTGTTCTGCCATTTCAAAGGATATTTTAGAGCTAAGGTCTCTATGCTTTTTTAAAGTATTTAAGTAAAACGTTCTGAGAGCTGGAATTTGTAATTGTGCTAGAGATAGATTCACTGAAATATTGGGTGCAGGCCATCCCTTTTGTTGCCATAAGTCGAGGATTTTAAGGGATTTTTTCAAGCTAATACGGCCTATCTCCAAGAGCTCATTGGCGTCAGAAATATAGGGTAAAAACTCATCAGGACTTCGGACTTTGTGGTGGCTATCGATCATTCGAATCAGTGCTTCGCACGAGCACAGTTTTCGACCTGTCGTGTATTCTGGTTGTAAATATATTTGGTATTTATAGGTTATTTTTGAGGTGGTTTTGGAAGGCGAAAGCTGGGCGACATCATTCATTGAGAGCAACTTACCAATAGGGTGGACGGTCTTTAAAAAATAGCTCTCTCAGAGCATTTTGAAAATTAAATAAGTGACTTAAATCAATGATTTGTAGCACATGCCACTTTAGTGAAATTTAGCAATTTCTCATATAATTGGTTTGTTAAATCAGTTAATACATTGTTTCAATTTGTTGGCAAAATCGTAAAAAAGTAGATTGCGCTCAACATAAATTAGATGAATGCAAACACATAGCCCAGCACCAGCAAAATAGAAAAAACCATTAACAGTTTTGCAGTGCCAGCCAACAAAAAATTCAGGTCAGACCCCGAACTGGTTTTGATGGCTTTTACCGCCTTGACGGCCAAAGGAAGACTGAGGAAGGGCAATACGGAAGCAACGTTATTACCCAGTCCGATAAACAGTATTGCTTGTAGAATTAGGGGCAAAACAATGAATGCTGTATAGAGTTTCCGTGAATGGAGATCACCTAAGCGAACCGCTAATGTTTTCTTGCCTGCAACTGTGTCTGTTTGAATATCTCGAATGTTATTTACTAGCATAATGGCTGCGCTAAACAGTCCCAGCTGAACCGCATGAATCCAACCAAATACAGTTAGACTTTGATGTTGTAAAAACTCGACACCTAATACAGCCACTAAACCAAAGAAAATAAAAACCGTCACTTCACCCAAGCCCAGTGACGCAAGTGGAAAAGGGCCACCACTGTACCAAAACACACCAATTACCGATAAAACGCCCAATAATAAAATTGGCCAACCACCAATAAATATCAGATAACCACCGGTGCACAGTGCCAAGGCAATAAAAAACAAAATTGCCTTCATCACCTGAGAGGAAGACACCAAGCCTTTCTGCAATGCTCTGTTGGGGCCTAATCGTTCTTCAGTGTCCACACCAGATTTCTTATCAAAAAAGTCATTGGCGAGGTTTACGGCAACTTGTAGAGCTAACGCGCAAAGTAAAGACATGATCGCCACCAACCAATTGAAGTTCGGGCCAAACGCCACGGCGTTTCCAACTAAAATTGGGCTGACAGAAGCCGAAAGTGTTTTTGGCCTGAGGCTCGGAAGCCATAAGGATATTGCGCTCAAGTGACTATCTCTTGTAGGGTTTTGGGCCAGATTTTAACCCAGTGATGACTCTATACCTACATTCAACCGGCATAGAAGGGGTAATAACCCCTGAGAATAGGGCTAGGTACAGCAGTTTCGAGGGAGCAAGCGGAGTAAATGATTATAAAACAGTCAATCATTGGGCATCGTGGAGCATCTGGGCGGGCGCCAGAGAATACTGCGTCTTCTTTCAGGTTGGCCAAGCAATGCGGTATTGAATGGGTAGAATTTGATGTTAGCCTTTCCAAAGATAATCAGCCCGTGGTGTTTCACGATCAACAAGTGAACCTTTGCACTGATGGATCTGGCCTAGTCAGTGAATTAACCCTCTCAGAGCTAAAGTTGTTAGATGCCGGTAATTGGTTTAATTATCAATTCGCCGGGGAGAAAATCCTCAGTTTGAAAGAAGCACTAAGTTTACTGAATATCTTAGATATGAGCTTTAACCTTGAATTGAAAATTCAGCCAGAAGTGCCATGGCCGTTACTGGTTGAAGCAGTCTCTCAAACCATTAAAGAATGCGAACTGAAATCAGACAGGGTGATTGTGTCTTGCTTTAATGCTGACGCTCTGATCGCCTTTCATGAATCTAACCCGGAATTCAAGTGCGGTATTTTGCTCAGCAAATGGCAATCAAATTGGTTACAGTGGGCATCTTCAGTAAATGCAGTGAGCGTGCATTGCCATGAAGGATTTTTAACGCCAGATTATTGCCGGGAAATAAAAGCAGCGGGTTTTGAATTATTCGCCTACACAGTTAATGACCCAAAAAGATTTCAAAATCTACAGATGATGGGTGTCGATGCCGTTTTTTCTGATTGCCCCGACTTGCTGATGCAGAAGAGCCAGAGCCTCAGTTGATTGAATTCACCGCCTTAAGATTTGATAAGAATTTAATGTTATGACCACCAGTGTTGGTTTCCTTTTGCTTCCTAACTATTCATCCATGGCATATGTATCTGCTGTGGAAACCCTTTTGGTATGCAATCAGATTTGCGGAGAGGAAAGGTACATAATTGAAAACGTGTGCTTAGAAGGTGGTCGCACTCTCTCGTCATTGGGCAACAACATCACTACACAATACTCTCTGAATGATTTCTCAACTAAAACTCATCCAGATATTTGGGTGTTAGCTGGGGCGGCACCTGTGTCGAGAGAAAACCACCCCAAGCTTCAAGAGTGGCTCTGTGATATTCCTAATAACCAAGCGATTGGCGCGCTTACCTCAGCCACCTATGACCTTGCGATGAGTGGGCAATTAGATGGCTATCGAGCCGTGGTGCACTGGTGGAATTACCAGAACGTGGTCAAGCAGTTCCCTATGGTAAGACTGTCAAACGACGCTTACTGCATTGATAAACACAGATTTACTTGCCGCGGTGGTAGTGCATCTCTGGATATGATGTTGTTCTTGTTAGCGCAACAGCAAGGGGTTGAGGTTGCTCAAGCGGTTTCGAGTCACTTTGCGGATGAACGACTGGGTAACCCGGAATCTCAATCTCCTGATCAGCTCATCGAGCAAACCAGAGTTGAACATCCTGGCGTATCTGAAGCTATCGAATTGATGGCATCTAACATAGAAGAGCCTCTGACTACTGACGACATTGCCGGGCACATAAATATTTCTCGAAGACAGCTGGAAAGACTCTTCAAAAAATATTTAAATGCAGTGCCAAGCAGGTATTATCTGCAAATTCGTTTAGAACAGGCTCGCGAACTGATTATGAACACTCAAACCAGTATTGCTGAAATTGGCTTAAGCTGCGGTTTTTCCAGCGGTGCCCACTTCAGTACCGCCTATCGCACCCACTTCGGCCTGACCCCAAGCGAAGAGCGACGATTACGCTATCGTTTAGAAAGTGGTGAACAGGCTCGCTAGTTCGGCTAAAAAATCTGAAACACAGTTCTACTTTGAAAGTTTTGATTGGCTAATCTTTATTCAGATTTTTCACTACACCTCTTTAACCGTTCCCAAAATGAAAACCGCTGTCGCAAAACCGAAATGGTGATGCCAGATATTTGAATACAATAAATGAGTTGGGTTTAACCCGGCTGCTTAATGAAAGGAAAATACTATGTCCGAAATTACCAGAGAAACCTTCGACCAAGTGATGGTGCCAAACTATGCTCCAGCCAAAATGATTCCGGTTCGCGGTGAAGGTTCACGTGTCTGGGATCAAAACGGGCAAGAATATATCGACTTAGTCGGTGGCATTGCGGTGAATGGTCTGGGTCATGCGAACTCACTATTAGTTGAGGCCTTAAAAAATCAAGCTGACAAACTTTGGCATGTCTCCAACGTACTAACGAATGAGCCTGCCTTGGAGGCGGCACAAAAACTCTGTGATTTAACCTTTGCTGATAAAGTGTATTTCTGCAACTCGGGTGCAGAAGCGAACGAAGCGGCTTTGAAACTAGCACGTAAGTGGGCTTTCGATAATTATGGTGCTCATAAAAATGAAATTATTGCTACCTACAACAGTTTTCATGGCAGAACCCTATTTACTGTAACTGCCGGTGGGCAGGCGAAATACAGAGAAGGCTTTGAGCCAGTGCCAGGCGGTATTAGCCATGTAAATTATAACGATCTCTCTGCATTAGAAGCGGCAATTTCTGATAACACCTGTGCCGTGTTAGTAGAACCTATCCAAGGTGAAGGCGGTGTTCATCCCGCAACAGAAGAATTTTTAGAAGGTGCAAGACAACTCTGTGATAAATACAACGCCCTTCTTATTTTTGATGAGATTCAAACAGGAGTAGGAAGAACCGGTCACCTTTATGCTTACCAAGGTTACGACGTTATTCCTGATGTTTTAACTTCTGCAAAAGCTCTAGGTGGAGGGTTTCCCATTGGCGCTATGCTTACCACCGAAGACAAAGCAAAAAGTCTAGGCATAGGCACACATGGTAGTACCTATGGCGGTAACCCATTGGGATGTGCTGTAGTGAGTAAAGTGCTAGACGAGGTTTCCAAACCAGAAACTCTTGAACAAGTTAAGAAAACCTCTGACACCATCGTCACTAAATTGACCGAGCTTGGTGAAAAATTCGGACTGTTTCAGGAAATTCGTCATGGTGGCTTATTAATCGGTTGTGAACTGACAGACAAGTATCATGGTCGTGCGAAAGACTTCGTCATCGAGGGCCATAATCAAGGTGTAATGCTGCATGTGGCCGGGGCAAACGTGATTCGTTTATTACCTGCACTCAATATTTCTGATGCCGAATTGACTGATGCATTTGAAAGAATTGAAAAGACCTTTGCAAAAATTGCAAAAGCAGTGAACGGGTAGCTTCAACAATAGACGCTGTTGGGCGAGTCGTTATGTTCAATATAAAAGGATAGGGAATGTATCTAGTTCGTCCAGCAAATTTTATTGACGTACCGGCCATCGAAAAACTGATGGCCGATAATTCTGTCAGAGTTACCACTCTGCCTTCTGACAGAAATAAATTGAGTGATTTAATTAATCAATCAACTCAATCTTTTGCCGCTGATTTAGACGACATTAATCCCAAGTCTTTTTTATTCGTACTTGAAAATCTCTCCACTCATGAAATTGAGGGCGTTAGTGGCTTGGATAGCAATGCAGGTGGTGGCTACCCGTTTTTTAACTATCGCCTTGAGGATCTTATTCACGCTTCCCATAATTTGAACGTCAATCAACGAATTCCAGTTTTATACCTATCGCATGAATTAACCGAATCTACTGTTCTAAAATCATTTGCTATAAAAAGCGAATTAAAAGGTACACCTGCATTTGAACTATTAAGCCGAGCTAGACTGATATTTATTGCAAGCTTTAGGTATTGGTTCTCATCCAGAGTGGTGACTGAATTGCAGGGGGTGTTGGATGAAAATGGTCAGTCTCCCTTCTGGGATTCTTTAGGTCGGCACTTTTTTGATATTGACTTTGAAACGGCTGACTACTACGTGGGTATTAAGAATAAAACGTTTATTGCAGAACTAATGCCACAACACCCCATTTATGTGCCCTTGATGACTGATGCTGCGAAAGCGGCAATTAATCAAGCTCATCCTGCTACAAAATACACAACGGATGTTTTGTTCCGAGAGGGTTTTCAGAAAAGTCGCTACATTGATATTTTTGATGGCGGGCCTGTACTTAAAAATAAGACGGATGAAATCGAAACCATCCGCCACTATAAGAAAACAAGTTATGAGATCACTGAGTCAGTGGCTGAAATGAATTATTTGATTTGTAACCCTAGGCCGGAGAAATTTCGATGTATCCTCGGGCGTGTAAATAATGATGACCAGACAAAAGTCTCATTGCTTAAACAGGATATCAACACTTTGGAACTAGAGCCAAACGATGAACTTGGTTTTGCACCACTTGAGTTGAGGTGAATAAATGCAGAACTTTATTCGCCCCATTAAAGAATCGGATCTTGATGTTCTATATAAAATGGCAACAGAGTCAGGGGTGGGTGTCACCAGCTTGCCTGCCAACAAGCAACAGATGCAAGACAAATTGTCCCGTGCGATTAAATCCTTTGAACAGAATAGTGCGCGGGAGGATGGTTTATATTTATTTGCTTTAGAAAATTCTGACTCAGAAGCTGTTATCGGAATTTCGGCACTTGAGTCTCGCATTGGGCATCAAGATGTTTGGTACAACTATAGAGTAGGCAATACCGTAAGTGCTTCCCGTGAATTAGGTGTTCACAAAGAAACCCCTACCTTGTTTTTAAGCAATGACTTAACTGGTGCATCAGAACTCTGCACTTTATATCTCAGTGCTGAATTTCGAAACGGGTTTAACGGTAAATTACTTTCAAAAAGCCGATATCTTTTTCTAGCGGAGTTTAGTCATTTATTTTCCGAGCGTGTTATTGCCGAAATGCGTGGTTATTCCGATGATCAAGGCAAGTCTCCTTTCTGGGAAAGTCTCGGTAAAGTGTTTTTTAACCTAGAGTTTTCTGATGCCGATTATTTAACAGGCTTAGGGGATAAGGCATTTATCGCAGAACTTATGCCTAAATATCCCATATACACACCATTTTTATCAGAGCAAGCACAAGGTGTTATTGGAAAGGTTCATCCGCAAACCGAACCTGCTTTAGCCATGCTTAAGTCTGAAGGTTTTAAAGAAAATAAATATGTGGATATTTTTGATGGTGGGCCATCCGTTGAATGTGAATTATCAAATATTCGAGCAGTTAGTCATAGCAAGATTTTCGAAGCAGTGATTTCAGAAACCGCCCAAGAAGGTGAGCTTAAAGATTATAAGCAGTGGCTTGTATGCAACCGGAAGTTTCAAGAATTCCGCGTAGTTTTAGTGTCGGCGCCTTCAGTGACCGCGGAACAGATTCATTTGACGCCATCTCAAGCAGAGTTACTCATGGTTGATGATCATGACTCGCTACGAGCAGTAGCACTAAAGCCAGAACCAATTAAATAGGTAATAAAATGAATGACGCACTAATTTCGAAAGGTTTATTTGTTGACGGCTCTTGGCACCCAGGCAAAGGGGATTCATTGGTATCTATCAATCCATCTACTCTTGAAACCGTGTGGACGGGTGCTTGTGCGTCAATGGCACAGGTAAACGCAGCCGTTGATGCAGCAAGACAAGCTTTTTTAGTTTGGAAAAAAACTCCACTTGAAGACCGCATCGCGTTAGTTCGTCGCTTTTCTCAAGAATTAAAAGCCAGTGAGGAGACCTTAGCTGAGTTGATTGGGTGGGAAACGGGTAAGCCTATTTGGGAATCCAAAACAGAAGTGGCAGCAATGATAGGAAAAATTGAGTTATCTATTGCTGGCTACGAACAAAGAACCGGCTTTTCTCAGCAAACCACAGCGCAAGGTGAAGCCGTATTGCGGCATCGACCTCATGGCGTTGTTGCCGTTTTTGGGCCATTCAATTTCCCTGGGCATTTACCGAATGGTCACATGGTGCCAGCACTTATTGCTGGCAATACCATTGTGTTTAAACCCAGCGAACAATCACCAGGTGTTGCAGAGTTGACGTTAGATTGTTGGATTAAAGTTGGTCTTCCCCGAGGTGTAATTAACTTAATTCAAGGTGCAGTGGGTACGGGTAGAGCGCTGGCTGAACACAAGGGTATTGATGGCTTATTTTTTACTGGAAGCTCCAGTACCGGACATGCCATTCATCAACAATTTGGTGGGCAACCTGAAAAGATTCTCGCTCTAGAAATGGGTGGAAATAATCCACTGATTATTGAAGCGGATATTGATATAAAAGCGGGCGTCCACCATGTCATTATGTCGTCTTTCGTATCCGCCGGACAACGCTGTACCTGTGCCCGCCGAGTGTTTATACCTGAAGGCGATTGGGGCGACGAATTTATTCAGCAGCTAGTGGAGGCTACTAAGCATCTTTCAGTAGGGGATTACAACCAACAACCCCAGCCCTTTATGGGGTCGGTAATTAGCAGCGATGCCGCAACTCATCTAATGAATAGCTACAAACATTTAGTGTCATTAGGAGGCAATGTTCTATTGGATATGAAGTTATTGAAACCAGGAACCGGATTGTTATCTCCTGGCATTATTGATGTGACAAATATTAATGAGATTCCCGATGAAGAAAACTTTGGGCCTTTAATTCAACTCTATCGTTATTCATTTTTTAACGATGCTATAGAGCAAGCCAATAACACCAAGTATGGACTATCTGCATCCTTGCTTAGCAATAATGACGATCATTATGAATTGTTTTTAGATCAAATCAGAGCTGGAATTGTGAATCGAAATAAACCAACCACGGGAGCAAGCAGTGCTGCACCCTTTGGTGGGGTTGGTGCCAGTGGCAACCATCGACCTAGTGCCTTTTACGCAGCAGACTACTGTGCCTATCCCGTTGCATCAATGGAATCTGCAACTGTTGAGTTACCAACAAACTTAGCGCCTGGAATGAAACTTTAATTATGAATGCTTATGAAGTTAACTTTGATGGTTTAGTAGGGCCGAGCCATAACTACGCGGGTCTTTCATACGGCAATATTGCATCTGAAAATAACAAATCAAATTACGCTAACCCTAAGCAAGCCGCGTTGCAGGGGTTAGAAAAGATGAAACAACTGCATGATCTAGGATTTAAACAAGGGCTGTTGTTGCCCCATGAACGGCCCTTTATTCCTGCTCTTAGACGCCTTGGTTTTACTGGTTCAGATGAAAATGTGCTAGTTAAAGTCGCAAACTCAGATCCGCAGCTATTATCTGCCGTGAGTTCAGCCAGTTGCATGTGGACCGCAAATGCTGCAACCGTTTCTCCAAGTGCAGACAGTGCCAACGGTAAGGTTAACTTTACTGCGGCTAACTTGAATGCCAAATTCCACAGAGCTATAGAAGCGGATTGCACCAGTCGAATTTTGAACGCAATTTTTAATGATGAAAACAAATTTGAACACCACCAAGCTTTACCCAGTGTGAGCCTATTCGGAGATGAAGGGGCGGCGAATCATACTCGGTTTGCTGAAAACCATGGCGACCTAGGCGTACAATTATTTGTTTACGGTCAGAAGGCGTTTGATGCCGGCTCACCTGCTCCAAAAAAGTTTCCCGCTCGACAAACATTTGAAGCCAGTCATGCGATAGCGCGAAAGCATCAGTTAAATTTTGATCAAGTGGTGTTTGCTCAGCAAAGCCCGAATGTCATTGACGCTGGTGTTTTTCACAACGATGTCATTGCGGTGGGTAATGGCAATGTATTGCTTTACCATGAACATGCTTTCCTTGACTCTGAAACTGTTATTGAAGAATTAAAGAATAAGTTTACCGGAGATAAATTTATTCCCATAAAAGTTGAAAGTTCAGATGTTAGTGTTGATCAGGCAGTGGCAAGTTATTTATTTAATTCTCAGCTTTTGTCTCGAACCGATCATTCAATGGTGTTAGTGGTGCCTTCAGAGTGTCAACAAATTCCCTCTGTAGCCAGTTATTTGGAAAAGCTAGTAGCGGATACCCAAAACCCAATTAATGACGTGCTGCCCTTTGAATTAAAGCAAAGTATGAAAAATGGTGGTGGGCCCGCTTGTCTTCGTCTGAGAGTGGTGTTGACCGAAGAAGAGTTAAATGCTGCCAACCAAAGGGTGTTGCTATCAGACCCGCTCTACCAAGAGTTAACTCTTTGGATAAATAAACATTATCGAGACCGACTTTCTCAAGACGACTTACGGGATCCTCAGCTATTACGCGAGTGCTACAATGCATTGGATGAATTAACTCAGCTTCTGGGGCTCGGCAATGTTTATGATTTTCAGTTAGGTGGGTGATTTTTAGTTGTTCTCTACTGAATCTTCAAATAACACGAAGACAACCAATTTGATTTAACTGAGCCAACCATATGGCTAAGTTGACTCAAATCTGAATCATTGCTTGTAACATCGGGTGAAAAGCAGATTGGCATCTATACTTTAGAATAATCAAATCTAAGCTTTGTCTGTCAGGAGCACCCCTTGAATCAGGCTAATTCCTATACTAGTCAGTTTATTACTCCCATTCGAGCAGTCATGTTTTCCCATCAGAAGCTGATGCAAGAAGCAGAAAGACAGTTTGGTCCGTTTGAAGAAGGTGGGTATCACCCTGGTGTTCGTATTCCAGTAGATGTGCTTAGTGAGCTTTTGCAGTTTCTATATGAGCAGACAGGGTTTCGAGATTTAGCTTTAAAATCCGGTGCTCATGTTGAGCTGAACCAGTTTGGTGCTGTGAATTACTACTTAATGGCCTGTTCTACGCTGGAAGAAATCTTTGAAAGCCTAGCCACGGTTCATGAGCTGCTAATTACTCCGGAAGAGAAAATGTGGGTTGAGGCCAAGCAGGACGACCTATCAATTGCTCTCACGTCTACTCGCATATCCGGGCTCGGGGATATGCTTAGATACGAGCAGCTGTTATCGACTCTTTCTTATCTCTTTAGCTATATCGCCGGGTCAGACTGCAGGCCGATTCGGGTAGATATGCCTTTGGGTCAGCCTGATGAGCATGCAATCCATCAAACTTGGTTCGGTTGTGAGGTGCAATACAATCAACCCTATTTCAAGTTGATTTACAGTTCGCGGTGGCGACATCAACTGCTTCCGAATGCTAACCGCGCCATGAAAGAAGTACTACAAGGGGAAATCACTCGATACCTCAAGCAGAGGCAAAGTCCAGATACTTTGGTGCAAAAGGTGTTTGATATTCTCAACAAACTGGACAACTTAGGAGGTATTAATCAGGTTAACATTGCCAGTCAGTTAAACATGAGTGAGAGCACCTTAAAACGGAGACTAAGCGAAGAAGATGCTTCTTTCAAAACCCTTTATACCCGTTATCGTCAGCAAAGAACTTTGGAGTTTTTATCTCAAGACTGCCAAGACTTTGAAGAGTTGGCCCTTACCCTAGGATTCTCCGAACGGGCCAGTTTTGAGCGTGCCTTTAAAAACTGGTACGGCGTAACCCCGGCAAGATTTAGAAATCTTTCCAGGCTTTGTACCTTATCTAAAACCTCAATTGATCTAAGCCAAGCTGATGATTTGCCTAGCGCACCTGGTGTGTGTCGAGAAGTGATTCAAGTGTTAAATGATCCCGACTACGAAATTGAAGACCTGTTGGAGATACTTAACAAAGACCCTGTGTTGTCAGGGAAGCTGTTAGGGTTAGCAAATTCCGCATTCTTTGGAAGCAAAAAGGTTGAAAGTCTCGAGAACGCTGTCGTTCGGGTACTGGGCAGCCAAACTGTTCTGAACCTAGCCATTGCTTTGCTAGCAAGTTCAGAACTAGTGAACGAAGAATTAAAACAATTGGATATGCCGCGATTTTGGTATCAAGCTTTGGGCACCGCTTGGCTTTCCAGCGAGCTGGCTGCGCTAGTGGGTGAGAAAACCCTGGGACAAAACCCAAATCAAGCCTATTTAACCGGACTGCTCGCTAATTTAGGCTTACTGCTATTAGCCTACCTCAGGCCTCAGGATGTAGACCAACTGATGCCTGTTTTGCAGTCATCCGAATCCATTAAGGAGAATGCCGAGTTTGAAAAAAGAGTGCTTGGTATCAATCGTTACGAAGGTACCAGTGTTTTATTAACTCACTGGAATCTGCCGGGCTATCTTATTTCCAATATAAATGATCTGGTTTTACGTGTTGAGCAGCCGAAAATGACTCAGGACATCGCTACCGTGGTGGCTGTGTCTCTTAACCTTATGCATGACCCAAGTTTCGATCAAACTCAGGATCTGGAAATCGCGTTGCAGCATTTAGCGCCGAATTTGAGTGCCGACCGGGTGGAGTATTTTGTTGAAAAAACCATCGCTAAAATGCCTTTGCTGAAAGATCTATCCACACAGTTGTTTAGTAAAAGCTGAAATATAACCATGTTCTGAGTAAATCCGTATAATTCCAGGTAGTTGATTGGAGGCTGTATGGACGATCAGGAATTCAAGCTCTTTCAGGATGAAATGAAAGGGGTAAAAAAAATTCAGGTTAAGAATAAGGTTGACCTGAAATCATCTCAAAAACGTGACGCGAGTACTCAAGAGCGGCGGTTGAATGCGGAACGACAGAATCTATCGGAAGATAATGATCTCACAACTAGCCAAGTGGAAATGGTTCATCCGTTAGATATTCTTTCATTTAAGCGAGACGGCCTTGCCCATGGCGTGTTTCGTAAATTCAAACAGGGTAAATATCCCATGGATGCTCGCTTAGATCTCCACCAAAAGAAGTTGGAACAGGCGAGGCGAGACGTTCATCAATTTATCCAAGACTGTATGAGATACGATGTACGATCCGCCATTATTCTTCATGGTAAAGGTGAGCGCAGTGAAACACCGGCTCTGCTAAAAAGTTACTGCAATAAGTGGTTAAGAGAAATTTCAGATGTAATGGCTTTCCACAGTGCCCAAAAACAACATGGCGGAGTGGGCGCTGTGTATGTGTTGATGAAAAAAAGCGAGAAGAAAAAAGAAGAAAATCGTCAAAAGTATATGAAGTAATGAACATCCATTACTCATGATAATAGCCAAAACATTTTTCCAAATCCGTGAGTAGCGCATCAACAATAACTGGGTTGAAACGCACACCCTTTAACTTTGTTAGATACTCACTGACTCGACTCATATCCCAGCTAGAATCCAAGGTTCTAGCTTTCATTATTCGATCAAATGTATCAGCCAAACCTACTATTTGGGTAAGATCCATAATCTCGTCTCTGGCCAGCCCCTCTGGTTGGCCAGACCCATCCCAATTCTCATTTATTTGCCAACAAACTTTTGCTGCGAGTTGCAAGGTGTGCGAGCTTGATTCGCTAAATGCCTCCAATTCTTGTTTCACCTTTTGCCCCATAGACGAAGGATTTTGAATGTCTGCCTTACTCGCTGGAGACATCAATTGGCCAATTTTATAGAAGGGCAAAAGTTGTTGGAGATGATTGATTTCATCGGCAGGCAGATTCGCGTTCTCAGCAATGGCTAGCGCGCATAACACTTCAGAGCTAGACTCCTCTTTGATTTGGTTTTGGTCAAACAAATGACTGATGATGTTAAGCATCTTTTGATTGGCTGAGTCAGTGTCAGTTTGGTTAAGCAGATTTTCAAAACAAATAGCTACATGGCTAGAATAGATATTCAATAGTTTTTGGTCAGTAGCACTCAGGCTAGAGCCGTTGAAAGACACATATAATAGATTTTCAGAGCCACTTTTCGTTCGATAGTAACCCACGTAATAGCCTGGCTTAACCACTGGCTTCTTGGAGTGAATAGCTTCTTCGAAGGCATTAATAACATTATGTGGAATGCCGTCACTAGGAATGCCATTTTCAATCAGTCTTAAGTGTTCACCACTGGCTGCCAGTACTTCGAAACGGTTTTTTTGAGAAGAGGCTGCCCAGGTATCGGACACTTCATGAATTCGGCAATAAAACGCATCTTGATCCAGCATCAGCAAATTAACCACTTGATCCAATACGATGGAAGCAAAGGATGAGAGGTCGGCGATCTGAACAATCTGACTTAGGCTTTCAATTAGCCTCTCCAGTGCTCGACGCTGTTGATCAATAATACAAATATCTCTGTAAGATCTAATAAGTGATATGCACAGCGTTTTAAATTTTTGGGTGGTCAGCTCGGTTTTTTCTTTGTAGTCGTTAATGTCATATTCTTCAATCACCGAAGCCTCAGGTGCTTGTCCAGGCTGTCCTGTTCTCAACACTATTCGTGTGTAGTGATTTCTCATTTCTTGTCTAATTTTGACCACAAGATCTAAACCTGCGTGCTCAGACTCCATCACCACATCTAAAAGAATAACGGCAATGTCTCCATTACTTTCCAATATGCGAACAGCATCATCAGAATTGTAAGCATGTAGCAGTTCAACGGGGTGGTTATCAACTTTGAACTTATTTAATACCAGCTTAGTAACCTGATGAATGTCATCGTCATCGTCAACCACTAGAATCTTCCAGGGTTTTCTAACCAGGCATGAGTCAGCATCATCAGATTCTTCATCAACAAAAATCAGTTCATCGCTCATTAATGTTCACTCCCATTCGAGGAATCACGAGTTAGGTTATTTTTTATATTTGAACTAATATTTTAGATTAAAATCGAATAATTACCGGTGGCGCTCAAGTATATTGTTGAAAATTCAATATGTTAGAAAAATAGCTGGAATATTAGGTTCTAGTGATGTGCTAAACGGTGGTGCAATTTATACGAATACAGGCTATAAATTCATACTTAGACTAAAATCGGCCCAGGCTAGATATGATCAATGACCAGATAATATTTAAGGAAGAGTCAGAAGAGACCGAAGCCCCTGCACACTTAGGGAGCTGGAAGGTTTTGGTGGTTGATGATGAGGAACAGGTTCACAAAATTACCTCCCTGGCTCTATCTGATTTTACCTTCGAAGGTCGTCCCTTAAATATTCTTAGGGCCTTTAATTCTAGAGACGCACAGCAATTACTTCATCATCATAAAGACATTGCAGTAGTGTTATTAGACGTGGTGATGGAGTCTGATAACGCGGGTTTAGAGTTAGTTCGATTTATTCGAGAATCCTTATGTAATCGTGTTGTAAGAATCGTGCTCAGAACTGGCCAGCCAGGTGAAGCACCAGAACGCAGTGTCATACGAGAATATGACATTCATGATTACAAAATCAAAACAGACCTTACGTCACAAAAACTCTTCACCCTTATGCATTCTAGCCTTAGGTCTTATCGAGATCTTGCTTTGGCCGAACAAAAAGCAGAAACCCTAAGTAGTATTATTGGCGTTACCCAAGATATTTTAATTGATAATGCATCGGATAGTTTTGTTACTCGTGCTATGGGCCAGCTTTCGAAACTTGCGCACCAAGGTGATCGTCACCACTTTGCTCTTGAACGAATTAACCACCATTGGTGTTATTTACAAGGAAGCCTAGGGCTCTCAGAAAACCAAATCGTCAGCTTTAGTGAACTTCCCGTCGAAGTGGCTGATGTTTTGAAAGAATGTACGACCAGAGATGAAAATTTAATAACTGACAGTGCACTGGTTATTCACACATCAATTAATAGAAGAGAGCTGTATTTTTGTTTGCAAGGGGAAGATCTCAATAATCACTTTAGTGCCGACACACTGCTTTTGTTTTCCGAAAACTTAAAAACCATTATGGAAAACCTAACCCTTCATAAACAAGTTAATCAAGCTCAGGTTGAATTACTGTATCGACTGGGCGAATTAGTCGAGACCAGAAGTCTTGAAACCGGTAATCATGTTAAACGAGTAGCGAGATATTCCGAGTTACTAGGTAAATTAGCCAATCTTAGGGAAGTTGAAATAGAACAATTAAAACTCGGCGCCCCTCTTCATGACATAGGCAAAATAGCCGTGCCTGATACTGTGTTAAATAAACCCGGTGCTTTAGACCCAATGGAGTGGCAACAAATGCAATGCCACCCAGAAACTGGACGAGATTTATTAAATCATACTGACCTAACTTTCCTAAAAGCTGCTGGAATTATTGCCAGCCAACATCATGAAAGATGGGATGGCAAAGGCTACCCAGAAGGGCTGGTTGGGGAAAACATTCATATCTTCGGACGCATAGTGGCTATTGCCGATGTCTTTGATGCACTTCTAAACGAAAGAATCTACAAAAAAGCCTGGAACCCCGCCGACGTATTTTTGTATTTGGAAAACCAAGCCGGTACTCAGTTTGATCCAACACTTGTCGGTTTATTGTTGGACAACAAAGAAGACTTTCTAAGAATATTTTTTGAATTGGAAGACCACAAACCGTTTCATTGAGTTTGTCCTTTTCTTTGATAAGGTTTTTTACGAATTTGCTTTCGTTCTTCCTGATGATATTGGGATGCTTATCGGAATAATAATATTCTCCAGTAATTGTTTTTGATACCACTAAAGAAAGATTCAATAGAAATTAGAAACTCAGCTTTGATAACGCCAAAGCCCACTTTTCAATTAGGCAAAAAAAAGCCCTAACTGTCGTTAAGGCTCTTTTTAAAAATTTGGTGCCTGGGAGAAGAGTATTGGACTAGGACGGGATGGCCCCGTGTTCGAGTCTTCGTGGTTACTTTCTTACAGACAAAAAAAAGCCCTAACTGTCGTTAAGGCTCTTTTTAAAAATTTGGTGCCTGGGAGAAGACTCGAACT
>JANQHX010000087.1 GCA_028282465.1 Gynuella sp. | reverse complement strand
GATATTAACTCAGATGTTTGGGAAACCGTTGATTGGTCTAATACTGAATCTGTTCAAACAGTAAAAGATGATAAAAACACAAATTTAACCGCAGAGCCTCCCAAATTTATCATAGAGTTGGTAACAACAATTGAGTCTGAATTTGAAGAGGAAGATGTACAAATTGGAAGCGATTATTCAATTGACATCACCGGCGACACTAATATCTACAGAATTACTGCAAGGGGGGTTTCCAGTCGAGGAGCCGTAGTTTTTTTGCAGTCAACGTTTGGAATTATTTAAGAGGTGCTCATGATGAAGAATACTTTGCTAAAAGTCTGTGTGTTAGCAGCACCATGCTTTGTCATGGCCGTTGAATCTGAATTAGCTCAGGTTCCATTGGAAATGCCTCAAGCCCCCGAGCCTAATGTGACGATTATAATGGATGACTCAGGAAGTATGGACTGGGAGGTAGCTGCGCCTAACTCCAAAACAACTTTTATTGGTAACCAGCCAAGCTCTGAGACCAACGATGTAGGAGAAGTGAGACACACGTATATTGATCAAATTAGTTACCAATGTCCGCAAAACATTGGCGAAAGGGGCTACTTGTATGGTGTCTACTTTGTGAGTAATACCATGAATGGTGACGAATACGATGTCGGTGATTGGTGTGATATTGCGGATCAGAATGCTTGGAGGTTCAGAAATAGTGACTATAACCCCATTTATTACGATCCAAATAAGACATATGAACCCTGGCCTGGATACTCGACTTACACATACGCGGGTACAGGTGACAGAGTCCCGTTTTCAGATCTCCTTGCCACACTGAAGAGGGAGATTTTTTGGTTGAGAGATTACGATGTTATAGGTATTGATGATCCTTATCAGCCCGGGGAGGCAATTGACTTGGCTAATCATGCCCCTCACCCTGACGTGGATAATGTTTACAGGCGTCGCGAAGTTAATAGAGATGGTGATGGAGAGCCGGATGGATTTAGCTACTATACATGGGTTGACACTGATAATGATGGTCTTTTTGATAATTCAGATGAAGTAACTGAATTTAAAGTAAGAGATCTAACTGAAGCTCAACAAATAAATTTTCAGAATTGGTTTACTTTTTATAGATCTAGAGAGTTGGCTGTGAAAGGCGCTTTAGGTTTATCTCTCGATCAAATTACTAGAGGACGGTTTGCGTATACCACATTAAATGAAAACTTTTATGATCTCGATATGGGTTATATGAGCGAAGGTGATCATAAGCTGAATTTGTTCGATAAAATATATGACACTTACTCCAACGGCGGTACGCCATTAAGGTGGGCTCTTGATAAGGTCGGGAGCTACTATGCTTGTGATACTACAAACAGCAAGCTCTTGATTAATTCCAGTGAGTGCCCAGTTTTAAAGTATGATGAGGGAGGAATGTGTCAACATAACTACGCATTGCTCTTTACTGATGGTTACTGGAATAGTGCAGCAGCTATTAAAGGTGCAGGAAATAAAGATGGTAGTGGTTACAGCTCAGATATAAATGAAGCATTATTTAAAGGCGTTGCATTTCATGATAGACATTCTGATACGCTTGCAGATGTAGCAGCATACTGGTATCTAAACGATCTTCTATCCGGGGATTATCAAAACATTGTTGTACCTTCCAATGAAGACTATTCACGGTCTCGATTAGATGAAGACGTTGACCCTTATATGCATCAGCATATGAAAACTTACACTGTTTCTTTTGGGTTACCAACAGGCTCGGTAAAAAAATTCACCGAAACAGACACTGAAATTAAATATGATACTAATGGTGATGGGAGAATAGACGACGATCCGGATTCCGAGACTGCGGACAGGCCTGCATCGGGTAATGAAAAAATGAACTTCCATGATATTGATGAAGCAATCAATTGGCCTAATCCCACTAGCTCAAATGCAAATAAGATTGATGACCTAGTTCATGCAGCATACAACGGTCGCGGATACCATTATTCAGCAAAAGATGCTAAAGAGCTAGCCTCAGGATTGTATGATGCGTTCGTGAACATATTAAGAACAACCAGTGCCTCTTCGGCAGTTGCATTTAACTCCCAGCAAAGCGAAGGCGAACAGAGAATTTTTAGGGCTTACTATGAAACCAAGTCATTCTCCGGTGAATTGGAATCATTGCAGATCCGAGAAAACCCAAACAATCCCTCTCAGCTGTTGATCAGTGATGTCGATTGGAGAGCCTCAGAGCAGCTTCAGAAGAAGATTGAAAATGGCCAGGATAGAGTTGTTTTTACATGGGACAAAGATAGTAACAGAGGTATTCCTTTTGATTATGACAACGGCCTAACTGAAGAGCAGCAACAAGAATTCGAACAAGAATACCCCATTGATCGAGTAAAAAGTGACACCGCCCCTGCAGATTTAGACAACCAAATTGGTGATGAACGTGTTAACTATCTTTTAACAAACCAACCTGGAGACTTAGTAGGTAGTTCTATTACTAGGGGTCAGTTTAGAGAAAGAAGTAGCGTATTAGGGGATTTCGCTAACTCAGCACCCGTTTATATCGGCTCGCCAAAAGGAGATATAGAGAGTCGAGACATTGGTAACTTCCCTAATGGCCAATATTCTAATTTTGTTTCCTCTAACAGATCCAGAACTCCAGTGGTTTATGCTGGATCTAACGGTGGCATGCTTCACGGCTTTGATGCTGATACTGGCGAAGAGCTCATGGCATATGTTCCAGATATCATCATCGACAAAATGTATAAATTGACTGAGCCAACATATGTGCACGAAATGTTTGTTGATGGTAGTCCCTTCGTATCAGATGTGGTGGTAAATGGTAAATGGAGAACCTATTTGATGTCTGGGCTTGGTGCTGGAGGGCGAGGTTACTTTGTACTGGATGTTACGGACCCGTCTTCTTTTACCGAAGCGGGTATGGCAACTAATATCAAAGGGGAATTAACATCTGAGCATAGCGACTGGATAGGCTATAGCTTTTCTCAGCCGACATTTGTAATGACCCATGAAAAAGACAGCACTGGAAACTATCGTTGGGCTGCTATTTTTGGAAATGGTTATAACCACAGTCATGAAAGTGGCGAGTCTGCGCTGATGGTTGCTTTCTTAGATGGATTCAAAGGACGCAATCAAACACCTAACTGGAATCAAGATCTTATCGTGCTTGATACAGGTGCTGGAACACTTAAAGTTCCAACTGGGGAGATAAATGGACTTGGTGAGCCCAGGGCAACTGATGTTGATGGCGATGGCTTAGTTGATTATGTGTATGCTGGTGATCTTGCGGGTAATTTATATCGTTTCAACTTACAGGGATCAAAAAGCCGCTGGGATATGGAACAGACTCTGTTTATTGCTAAAAATGAGGATAATCAAGTCCAACCTATAACCACTCAGCCTCTCGTTGATGCTGCCGATCTAGTTCAAGGTACTTATATGGTGGTAGTCGGCACTGGTGCTTGGTTTAGGCCCGAGGATTTAACGAATAAAGACACTCAATCAATATATGGTATTTGGGATACCACAGAAAACTCCGGCTACCCTGTTGATAGGGATGATTTAGTTAAACAAGAGTTTGTAACTCGTTTAGATAAGGTTCATGGCTATGAAGTTAGAACCGTTTCTAACAAACCTGTGCCATTAGAGGAAGACGAAGTAATGGGATGGGTGGTCGACTTTGATATGTGTGCTGCTAATGATCAAAACTGCAACACACCTCAGTACCCTGGTGAAAAGGCAGTAAGAAAAATGCTTCTTGTTGAAAATAATATTTATGGTTCAACACTTTTAACTAATGAAGTACTGGCTTGTATCGAAAATGAATCAGGTTGGTTATTTATTATTGATAGTCAGACCGGCGGCACAGGAAGCACAGACGGATTTGAGCCAAAGTTTGATCTAAATAATGATGGCGAATTCGATACTGCTGATTTGGCTGGCCCAGAAGCCGGTGAATCCGGTGAAAATGTTCCTGGTATGATTCGCCGTCAAAGTGGTTCATTATCTGGACCAACGCCAATACCAGATCCAGGTGGCGATCAGCTTAAACTATGTGCTCAAACAAGTGAGGGGGAGGTTGTTTGTGTTGACACCAAGCCACCTAAATCCTATCCAACAGGCCGGCTATCTTGGCGCGAGCTTAAAGGTCAATGAGGGTTACAACTATGAAAATTTTAGGATTACTAGCTGTTGTTATTTTATCTATATCCTCTGTGCATGCTGGAAAGATATCTAGTGCATCACCTGAAGAGGCGACTGATGGTGACAATGTTTTCGTGCTCCCTAAAAACTATCCTAGAGATTTTGGAGTTGTTGGAGTTTATGAGTTGTTAGATCGTCAAGCTTCAACCATTCGGGTTGATGGACTGGACTATTATTTATCCAGCAATGTTAAAGTTGTTGTGCCAAATATTAGTGCATCCGGGTTGCTAAGTTTGACCAAAGGTAGAGTGCTTGGGCTGGTTTTAAAAGGAAGAACAGTGACTAATATTTATCAATTTCCTTCTGACTTCAAATATATGGAGCATTAAGCAGTGACAAAGCCAAATTATTTGGGTGGGTTCAGTCTCATAGAGCTGCTAGTTACACTTACCATAATTGGAATTATTGCAGGTTTTGCTTTGCCTGCTTATCAAAATCAAGTTGTTCGCACCATTAGGACTGATACACAAGGTGATATGATGCTATTCAAGCAGGCAATGGAGCGCTTTAGGAATGAAAACATACCCTCAACCTATGTTGGTGCTACCTTAGGTAATGGGGCTTTAGCAACCGATGTTTTCCCTGCTGCATCAGATGATTATAACTATGTCATAGTTAATGCCACTGTGACTGACTATCAGTTAAGAGCGATACCAATAGTCGGTAGCCCTGTAGAGGGTGATGGCGCAATACAAATTCGTTCAAATGGTGAGCGGTGTTGGTTTGACGGTACAGACAATCCAGCAACAGAAGAAGCTTGTCCTGCTGGAAGTAATTGGTAATTGTTTATAACCAGTTAGCTAATAATTTTCTGGCTGGTAATAATCTATGTAAGATAAAACCAATTTTGGTGCATCTATCCAAAATTGCTCTCTCTTCAAAATCTAGCTGCCTACTTTTATCGAACAATTGCTATATAAAATGACTAATATTTTTTGGTTGACTCAAGACATACTGAGTTAGATCAACTAACTCACATCAGTTTAGACACTGGCTCAGGTCTTGCTCTAAAAGACCTTCAGTCTTATGACTTCATAAATCGAATCTGAATATTTAATATATTCTGCGTTCGGAAATTCAGCTTGTTTTTAACCTCTATTAGTTGTTTAGGTAAGCCTTCACGATGACGATATTGGTTAAATAGTAACTCGTCTATCTAATAAAAACTGGAGAAAGTTCAGTGAAAAAAACTCTCACACTAATTACAGGTGCACTAGCACTGATGTTCAGCTTGGCCGCAAATTCTGAAGTGGTTGTTAATTTGGCTTATGACGCCGATCCCGTATCCCTAGATCCTCATGAACAGCTTTCAGGGGGAACTCTACAGTTAGCTCACATGTCTTTTGATCCATTAGTGCGTTGGACACAAGAGTTTGGTTTTGAACCTCGCTTAGCTAGTAAGTGGGAACAGGTAGATGAACTCACAATGCGTTTTACTTTACGCGAAGGGGTTAAGTTTCACACTGGCAATACCATGAGCGCAGAAGATGTTGTGTGGACTTTTGACCGCCTGAAGGTGTCCCCTGATTTCAAAGGCATATTCGAAGTATTTGAAAAAATGGTTGCTGTGAACTCTAATACCGTTGATTTGGTATCGAAAAAACCATTTCCCCTAGCGTTGAACAACGCCACCTATATCTTCCCAATGGATAGCAAGTTTTATACTGGTACAGATGAAAACGGCAATGATAAAGCGGCTGTTGTAAAGCATGGAAATTCATTTGCCTCTCGTAATCTATCCGGAACAGGGCCTTTTGTTGTGGCCTCTCGCGAGCAGGGAGTTAAGGTTGTTTTTGATCGCTTCAAAGACTACTGGGATACAGAATCTCCTGGAAATGTAGATCAAATTGTTTTGACACCTATTAAGGAAGACCCTACTCGCGTTGCGGCTCTCATTTCAGGAGATGTAGATTACATAGCTCCAGTACCACCGACGGATCTTGATCGTTTAAGAAAAGCTAAAAATGTTGATCTTGTGACTATGGACGGCACTCGTATTATTACTTTTCAATTGAATCAAAATCGAGTAGAAGCGTTTAAAGACGCTCGAGTAAGGCAAGCATTCGCTTACGCGATTAATAATGAAGGCATTGCGAAAAAAGTAATGCGGGGTTTTGCTGTACCAGGTGCGCAGTTCTCACCAGCGGGTTATCTTGGTCACAATGAGGAACTTACACCAAGATACGATTTGAAAAAGGCTAAAAAGTTAATGAAGGAAGCCGGGTATGAAGACGGTTTCAGCATTACGATGATGGCTCCTAATAACCGTTATGTGAATGATGATAAAATCGCAGAAGCTGTTGCTTCAATGCTAGCCAAAATCAACGTTACTGTTGATTTGAAAACCATGCCAAAAGCGCAATACTGGCCAAAATTTGATGAGCGTGCAGCTGACATGATGATGATTGGTTGGCATTCCGATACAGAAGACACCAACAATTTCTTTGAGTTCTTAGCAGCTTGCCCCAACCCAGAAACCGGTGCTGGACAGTATAACTCTGGTAATTACTGTAATCCTGAAGTTGACAAAATGATTGCCATGGCAAACCAAGAGACAGACCCTGACAAGCGTGCTGAAATTATGAAGGAAATGGAGAAAATCGTTTATGATGAAGCCGGCTTCATTCCCCTGCACTGGCAAAATCTAGCATTTGCTGCGAAAAAAGGAGTGGAGATTGCCCCCGTTGTTAACACAATGAATTTCCCTTATCTTGGCGATTTAGTTGTTAAGTAAACTAGGTGGTTGATAGTTTCAGTCTAAAAGGGCGCTTTATTTAAGCGCCCTTTTTTGCGCACTAATAAATGAGTTAAGTCGTCTACGATTTAGTTTTTATTGTATTTTATTATAAATAAAATTAAGCATAGGTTGTTCAAATGATTGCGTTTCTATTGAAACGGATTTGGCAGGCATTAATCGTAATGTTTGTCATCAGTATATTAAGTTTTGCCATACAAGATAATTTAGGTGATCCACTGCGAGAGATGGTGGGGCAATCTGTTTCAGAAGCAGAAAGGCAGGCCCTTAGAGATGAACTTGGATTGAATGATCCATTTGTTGCACAGTATTTGAGGTTTGCTAAAAACGCCCTGCAAGGCGATCTTGGAACATCGTATTTTTTCAAAGAGCCGGCATTAGATGTCATCTTGAAAAAAATGCCAGCAACCATCGAGTTGGTAATTTTTGCATCAATTATCATCATATTATTTTCAGTGCCCTTGGGTGTTTACTCCGCAATAAAGCCAAAGAGCCTGGGTACCAAATTTATAATGGGCTTTAGTATTGTTGGTATTTCTGTGCCTGTATTTTTAACTGCAATCGGTCTTATTTATTTGTTTTCAATTGAGCTTGGCTGGATGCCTTCTTTTGGTCGAGGTGATACGGTGGTGATTTTGGGTTTTTGGGATTCCGGTTTAGTCACTCTTGACGGTTTACATCATATTATTCTCCCGGGAATTACACTAGCTTCCATAATGCTGCCTCTATTTATTCGTTTAATTCGATCTGAAATGATGGAGGTTTTACAAAGTGAGTACGTTAAGTTTGCTCGGGCTCGTGGACTTAATTTGAATCGGATATATTTTTTACATGCTCTAAAAAATACTATGTTACCTGTGATCACTGTCGGTGGTGTTCAAATAGGCACCATGGTGGCTTATACAATTTTAACCGAAACTGTATTTCAGTGGCCGGGCATGGGCTTTCTATTTTTAGAGGCAGTCAATAGAGTAGATACACCGCTTATTGTTGCTTATCTCATAATTGTTGGAGCAATATTTGTTGTTACCAACACAGTGGTGGATTTGATATATGGTCTTGTCAATCCAACTGTGAATCTATTTAAACAGGCGAAGTAAGGGGCGAGAAATGACTAAGACTACATCAGCCTCTTGGCTCAAATCTAGATGGCACTTATTTAAAGAATCTTACCTCTTTTACAGTTTTAGAACAGATTTAGTTGCCATGACCTCAATGGCAATATTTGTCCTCTTCGTAGGATCTGCGATTCTTGCGCCCTTGATTTCTCCGTATGATCCCTATGACTTAGCTTCATTGGACATTATGGATTCAGAAATTCCTCCCGCTTGGTCAGAAGAAGGCGAGGATCGATTTCTATTAGGCACGGATGCGCAAGGAAGAGACATGCTAAGCTCGATTTTTTATGGCATGCGAACATCCTTGTTAATTGGATTATGTGCAGTTGCTTTACAAGCAACTTTGGGAATTGTATTTGGTTTGTTGGCAGGGTATTTGGGAGGAAGAATCGACAGTTTCTTAATGCGCAGTGCAGATGTACAGCTTTCTTTCTCAACTATGATGGTAGCAATCGTTTTGCTTGCGATTTTTCAGGCAGCATTCGGAACCGAGCGCTACAACGATATGGCGATATTAATGCTAGTCATGGTCATCGGTATTGCAGAATGGCCCCAATACGCTCGTACCGTTCGTGCCTCGGTGTTGGCTGAACAAGAAAAAGAGTATGTGGATGCTGCTCGTGTATTAGGATACCCAACACACCGAATAATGTTCCGGCATATTCTTCCAAATACATTATCGCCTGTTATGGTCATATCAACAGTTCAAGTGGCTAACGCTATTATGTCTGAAGCTGCATTATCTTTTTTAGGATTGGGAATGCCGGTAACTCAACCTTCATTAGGTTCACTTATTTCCTCGGGATTTGAATATATCTGGTCGGGCAGTTGGTGGATTACTGTGATTCCAGGTGTCGTATTAATTATCCTTGTACTGGTTATTAATTTGTTAGGTGACTGGTTACGAGATGTATTGAATCCTAAACTTTATAAAGGGTAAGTCATGAGTTTACTGGAAGTAAAAGATTTAAGAGTTAGCTTCGGTATGCGTAATGGCGACCTCGAAGCAATTAAGGGCGTTAGCTTTAGTTTAGAAAAAGGTGAACGTATCGGTATCGTTGGTGAGTCGGGTGCGGGTAAATCAGTTGTAGCTTTTTCCATTTTAAATCTGATCAGCAAGCCAGGATTTATTTCTGATGGAGAAATAAAGTTTAAAGGCCAGTCGCTGAGTAAGATGACAGAAAAGCAGCTATCTTCAATTCGTGGCAATCAAATAGCTATGGTATTTCAAGACCCAATGATGACACTGAATCCGGTGCTTACGATTGGCGTTCAAATGATAGAATCTCTAAAAGCCCATCGTAAACTATCAGATGCGGAAGCTCGAAAAGAATCTATTCGTCGTTTAAAGCAGGTTCAGATACCATCGGCAGAACAACGGCTGGATCAATACCCCCATGAGCTCTCTGGAGGGATGAAGCAAAGGGTGATTATTGCCATTGCGTTATTGAATGACCCAGACCTAATCATTGCAGACGAACCAACAACTGCTCTAGACGTGACCATTCAGGCTGAAATTATGGATCTAATGCTGGAGCTTTGTGAAAACAATGGCGTAAGCCTAATTCTCATTACTCATGATTTGGGAGTGGTTTCTGAAACCACTAAAAAAGTTTTAGTAATGTACTCTGGCAAAATAATTGAAACAGGCCCTACTCGACAAGTCATCGAAAACCCCAATCATCCATACACCAAAGGCCTGATTAAAGCTTTGCCGCAGATGGCTGATAATGGTCAGCGTTTAAATCAAATACCTGGGACTATGCCAACATTAAATAAGATTCCTCCTGGCTGTGCTTTTAATCCCCGTTGTGAATTTGCCGACGATAAATGTCGTTCAGAAATGCCTGAGCTAATTGCGGCTGAATTCAGGTCTGTCGCATGTCACAAGTTTCAAGAGAGTACAAAGTAATGTCGGATAAAATTAAACTCGTCGAAATAAATGGCTTGCACAAACGCTTTCCAATTAAAAAAGATATTCTCAGTGAGTTGTCGTTCAAAGGAGGCAAGATAACTCGCGAGCAGGAACAAGTTCATGCGATCAATGGAGTATCTCTAACGGTAAATAAGGGAGATGCATTGTGTGTTGTGGGTGAGTCTGGTTGTGGTAAAAGTACCATTGCTAGAACAGTAATGAATCTAATCTCACCTTCCGAAGGCACCATAACATTTGCCGGCAAACGAATTGACAATCTTACGCCGAAACAATTAGTGCCATACCGAAAAAAAATGCAGATGATTTTTCAAAATCCATATGCGTCTTTGAATCCTAGAATGACCATTGAAGAAACCCTCCTAGAGCCCATTAAGTTTCATTTTTCTGAAAAGAATCTGGATGAGCAACGAAGTATGCTAGAACACACAATGGATTCAGTAGGTATAGATCCGTCATGGGGTGAGCGTTACCCTCACGAATTCTCAGGTGGTCAGCGTCAGCGAATATCGATAGCCAGAGCCCTGTCAGTAGATCCGGAGTTTATAGTCGCAGATGAACCTATTTCAGCTTTGGACGTATCCATCCAAGCTCAGGTTTTAAATCTGATGATGGATGCAAGAGAGCAGAGAGATCTAACCTATTTGTTCATCACGCACGATCTATCAGTGGTTGAGCAATTTGGTAGTCATGTGGCGGTCATGTACCTGGGTACTTTGTGCGAGTACTCGGAAACTCAAGACTTATTTGACCAACCCTTGCATCCCTATACCCAAGCCTTAATTAGTGCTATCCCTAATCTGCATGGCAAAACCGAACATATAAAGATGACAGGAGAAATACCAACACCCGTCAACTTACCAAGTGGCTGCGTATTTCATGGAAGATGTCCTTATGCAAATGAAAGATGTAAGCAAGAGGTTCCAAAGAAGTTAGAAATGAAACCTAGCCATTTTGTTGCCTGTCATGGAGTAGAAGAAGGTCGACTATAAAATAACTAAAGCTATGCCAGGCGCTTTACTGATCTGCGATAAATAGCTGAACATGTCCCTTGTTTCCAAATAGCCAATTCAGATCCATATCTGAAGTGGCTTTTTGGGAGCAAGAAATAATTTGATCACTGAAATCGTTTTCATGCCAGTAGATAGAAAATGAATTGGCTACCTTGTTGAGCTTTTGCCAATACAGCTGAATGAATTTTTCATGCTGATTAGCATATTGATTTAAGGCTGTTTGATACTGAGGTGACTCTTCATTGCCAATGAAAAGAAGTTTATCTAGCTCATTTTTTAGTGCTAAATTCTTGATAGGGAAAAGATGAGTGCCAATACAATCAAGTGGATCGGATGCTTTTGAGACCTGAAAATCCGCCCATTTAACAACCTGTGAAATGGTTTGATCTATCAGATTTTCGTGAAGAAACTTAGCCGCCTCTTTTCGAAAAACATTTTGGGTGTCATTCACCGCATGATTAAATTCGAGGAGAGTGGAGAAACCATATTTATTCAGTGTCTTTGCGATAATGTCTGTCATAAAATCATAGCACCACTGAAAACTATTTTCGTCCTCTAGCTGCTTATCACATTCTTCGGCAACTTTATTTCTTTGATAAAAACTATTTTTAATAGAAGCAGAAACTAGCTCTGATATGACTAAATTCTGGAATTCTGGTAAAAGGGCAATTGAACGAAGAGCTGCGTTGTTGTTTATTGCTCTTTTTTCCTGTCTGAGCCAATGTATGTAGGTAAGGTAGAGTTTATTATAGTTATCCGTATTTACTTCATCCCTTACCAGTAGAGCCTCAGATAAGAATGACAATTCAGTTGGGCTGAAAATCGGATATTCGATTTGATGTTCTTGATCTTTCGCAAAAGCGTTCAGCGAGAAACTGTTTTGTTTCGCTACATCAGCAAGTAGATTAGTAGGGAAATTTATTTCAACTGGTATTTGAGTAATCAGCTTTTGTCTAATGCTTGGAATGATAGGTTCGGGAATGGATGTTTCAATACTATCTAATTCTGGGCATAGGTTTCTGCTCTGAGTAAATAAAGATCTATAGATGTTGCGCGTTGCTCTAGCACAGTTTTTATCAATTTTTCCTGGCCCAAATAAAACCGACTGATTGTCGTTGCACTGTGGTATATCCATTCGAGTGTTGTAGTCGAAGTTCGATACTTCAAATCTGAGTCGAGTTGAACAGGCTAGTGAATTGGTTCCATTTGCCATACGAACAAAAGACGAAAAAATTTCACTGTTTAGTAAGTTGTTTTCCAGTTGCTGTTCGACCTTGTTTACGAACTTTGTTTTAAACGCCTTTGTTAAATCTAAAGAGCCCATTACTGGATAGCGAAAACGATAGGCTTTGTTTTTTCCTCTTGAGTCAGAAAAAGTTAGTAGCACTAAAATTTCTGCTAAAGTACCCTCGGCGGTTTCAGCAAATCTCAGTGGGATCGAATACCCTTTACCACTTTCAAAATTTTTAAATGCCATGCCCTGGTCAGCAGGCTTAACTTCCAGTTGATAAGACACTTCACTGTTATCAGACCCCAGTAATTTAGTTTTTATAACTGCTTTACCATTGCTGCCTAAGGCCTTACTTGACGACACCGCTTTGCTGGAGCCGTTTTTTGCAAAACTAAATGTTAGGTGTCCATCTTTGATGTCCAAGTCATTAATCTGATGCTTGCTTAAATTAGCAAGGCTTAATGTTGGTAGTACCAGTAAGAGGAAAAGGAAGGCGCGCATAAACCAAAAAAATCCGATATTTCAGGTCAAAGACTAACAAAAAAAATCTACAAAAGCTGTTTGTTGGTTACACAGCTTTATCTGCTAGGCTGAGAAGGAATGAAGCAACACGATTATCCAGATGCTAAAATTTAACCTGCCGCGGCCTGGCCCAATAAATCTGCTACTCGATAGTCTTACTGCAAATCAAATTGATATCTATCTTTTTGGCTATCTTCCAGGCAGTGATTTACTGTTCGTAGACATAGATTGGAAAGCCTCAGAAAAACTGTCTGGACAGCAAGTGCCTCAGGGTTGGACATTGATTTATCCATTCTTTTTGTCTTCAGACGCAATTTGCCGCGGTGAACCCGATCCATTAATGCAGGGTATTTCGATAACTGACATAGTCCAAACCTACCAACCTAAGGGCCTACATCCAGTCGAGATTGAGCAAAACATGGAGTCTTTGGTGTCCCAGGCGGAATATTTAATGCAGTTTCCTCCCAGTAGACTCGTGTGGTTAGAGCCATCAGAGCCAACTCAGGAGCAGATTGACCAACTCATATCGACTCTCCTCTAAGTCAGCTCCTTTTCACAACAATTACCGCTTTTTTTTGAACTCAGGGTTGATTTGTTGTCTGATTGTTAAAAGAATTTGACATAATTGCAGTTCATACCTTCCAATCAGCTATCTAGCAAAGGAAACTATTATGCGGATTATGACGGGCTTGTTGTTGCTTGTTGCCACCATTAGCCAAGTATTTGCAGAAGAAGTTGAAGTCATAACATCTCACGCCTTAACGGTTCGGGGTGAACCGAAATACCCCAAGGGGTTTAAGCACTGGGACTATGTAAATCCCGACGCTCCTAAAGCTGGAACCGTCACTTTTGGCACTCTTGGTACCTTTGATAATTTTAATCGTTATGCTTCTCGAGGTAGCTCTGCAGCGGGCATAGAGGATGCTATTTTTGATTCTTTACTCATAGGTAATTCTGAAGAAGCTGAGGCGGTCTATGGTTTGGTTGCGGAAGAAATCACCTATGCTGCAGATAATTCATGGATTATTTATAAAATTAACCCTAAAGCCAGGTTTCAAGATGGAGAGCCGATAGAGGCCAGTGATGTGGTCTTCACCTTCAATAAGTTTATGGAACAAGGCGTTTCTCAGTTCAGAAAAACCTATGAGGGGGTTACTGCCGAGGCTGTCGGCAAACTTCAAGCGAAATTCACCTTTCCAGATCCTAAGAGGCGGTCACTCATTACGATGGGCAGTTTGCCTATACTGGCTGAGCATTATTGGAAGGATATAGATTTTTCGGAGCCTGTGACTGATAAGGTTCCATTGGGAAGTGGCCCGTTTAAGGTTAAAGATTATGAAATGGGTAAGTTTATCGAGTATGAGCTGGATGAAAACTATTGGGCAAAAGACCACCCAACTAAAATAGGCAAGAACAATTTTAAAATTCAGCGATACGATTACTACCTAGATGAAACGGTTATGTTAGAAGCCTTTAAGAAAGGCGAATTCGATTTTAGAACTGAGTCGGTCGCAAAAGACTGGGAGACTCAGTATGTGGGTGACAACTTTGACAAGGGCTACATCATAAAAGAAGAAGTACCTCATGAAATTCCCAGTGGCATGCCCGCCTTTATTTTCAATGTTCAAAAACCAATTTTTAAAGACCGAAAAGTCAGAATGGGCTTGAGTATGCTTTTTGACTTTGAGTGGTCAAATAAGAATCTTTTTTACAGTTCGTACACCAGGCCTTTCAGCTACTTCCAGAATACTGAGTACATGGCCACAGGGTTACCCGAAGGGCAAGAACTTGAAATTCTGAAGAAATACAAAGGCAAGATTCCAGATGAGGTATTTAACGAAGAATTTGAAGTTTTCAAAACCGATGGCTCGGGAAATATTCGATCTCAACTGAGATCTGCTTTAAAACTATTCAAAGAAGCCGGCTGGGGGCTTAAGGATGGAAAATTGGTTTCTAATGAAACCGGTGAGCAAATGAGCTTTGAAATTATTATTTACCGATCTTCATTGGAAAGAGTATTAATCCCGTACAAGAATAATCTAGAAAAAGCGGGTATCAATTTCGACATTAAAACTCTAGATACATCCCGTTGGATTAATCGCTTGCGGGAGCGCGACTTTGATATGATCTCCAGAGGCTTTGATTACGGAACCTATCCCCCTGGATCTTTAAAAATTGCATGGCACAGTGACTACATAGATTCAACATGGAATTTGGCTGGCCCAATGGATCCCGTCATAGATGAAATTGTGCTAGAAATTGAAAAAGTTCAACAAGATAAAGACCTGCTGCTCGCTTACGGCAAGGCATTTGACCGAATAGCCCTTTGGAATCACTACATCATTCCTCAGTGGTACATCAGTAAACATAGAATCGCATATTGGGATAAGTTTTCTCGCCCACCATTACCGCCCAGATACGATTTAGGGTTCGACACTTGGTGGTATGACGCAGAAAAAGCGAAAAAGTTACCGAGAAGAAACGCCCCAAATTAATTGCGAGTTACCTAACGAATGACTGCTTATATCATTCGCCGTTTGTTGTTGGTTATTCCAACACTCTGGGCCATTGTTACCATTAACTTTATTATTATACAGGTGGCACCCGGTGGCCCTGTGGATCAAATGATTGCTGAAATGGAAGGTATAAATGCTTCCATGACAGATCGGATGACCGGAAATAATCAGGCAGACGTTGAGCAGTCATCAAGTGGTGAAGAAGGCAGTACATACCGAGGGGCCAGAGGTTTAACAGAACAAGATATTGCCGCTATCGAAGCGCACTTTGGTTTCGATAAACCACTGCATGTTCGTTACTTCAACATGATTTGGGATTACCTCAGATTTGATTTTGGGGACAGCCTTTTTAGGGGCAGTTCAGTTGTTGATTTAATTGTTGATCGACTGCCTGTTTCGATTTCGTTAGGTCTTTGGAGTACTTTGATCATCTACCTAGTGTCCATCCCGCTAGGTATTCGAAAGGCAATTAAGCATAGCTCTCAATTTGATGTTTGGACTTCTTCCGTCATTGTTGCTGCCAGTGCTATCCCGTCATTTTTATTCGCAGTATTTCTGATCATCGTCTTTGCCGGTGGTAACTATTTTGATTGGTTCCCATTAAGAGGGCTAACTTCCAATAATTGGGAAGAACTGAGCTTTTGGGGAAAAATAGTCGATTATCTTTGGCATATGACATTACCTGTTATCGCTATGACCATAGGTGGTTTTGCTAGCTTAACCATGCTGACTAAAAACTCGTTTTTGGATGAGATACACAAACAATATGTGATGACAGCTAGAGCGAAAGGTTTAGTAGAACGATCGATTTTATACCGTCATGTTTTCAGAAATGCCATGCTCATCATCATTGCTGGATTTCCTGCGGCGTTTATTTCTATCTTTTTTGCTGGCTCGTTATTAATTGAAACCATATTTTCTTTGGATGGTCTTGGTCTTCTTGGTTTTGAGGCAACGTTGCAGAGAGATTATCCGGTTATATTTTCGACACTTTATGTATTTACTTTAATGGGATTAGTTATCGGAATCATCAGTGACCTGATGTACACAGTTGTTGATCCACGCATTGATTTTGAGTCGAGATAGATGAATTTAAGTCAAGTTAATATCGGTAGACTCAATCGCTTTAAAGCTAATAAGAGAGCCGTTTGGAGCCTGTGGATTTTTTCTATTTTCTTTGTCATTTCCATGGCATCTGAGCTAGTGGCTAATGATAAACCGCTGTTGGTGAAATACGACGGTGGTTACTACTTTCCTGTATTTAATGTTTACAAAGAAACCGTCTTTGGTGGCGATTTCGAACTGGAAGCTGACTATAAAGACGAGTTTGTAGCCGATCTTATTAATGAAAAAGGATGGATGGTATGGCCAGCTATTCGCTATAGCTACGATACCATTAACCTGAATCCACCTTCACCTGCACCCAGTCCACCAACTGCTGAAAACTGGTTGGGTACAGATGATAAAGGTCGAGATGTGGTGGCTCGGTTACTTTACGGTTTTCGGCTAGCAGTACTCTTTGGGTTTGCTGTAACCATTATCTCTGCCGTCATCGGTGTGTTTTTAGGTGCTGTTCAAGGTTATTACGGCGGCTTACTAGACCTGTTTTTTCAACGGTTTATGGAAGTGTGGGGGAGTATGCCCACCTTGTTCATTCTTATTATTTTAATGAGCATAGTCACCCCAAGTTTTTTTTGGTTAATGATGGTGATGTTGCTTTGGGGTTGGATGGGCTTTGTGGGGGTTGTGCGTGCTGAGTTCTTTAAGACTAGGAATTTTGAATACGTACAATCCGCTAAAGCCATGGGCATGAGTGATGGTCGAATAATGTTTAAGCATGTTCTGCCCAACGCCATGGTGGCTACCATGACATTTATGCCTTTTGTGTTGTCTGGTTCCATCACTGCGTTAACGTCCCTGGATTTTCTTGGTTTTGGTATGCCAGTTGGATCACCATCTCTTGGTGAATTACTGGCGCAAGGAAAAGCGAATATTCAAGCACCTTGGTTAGGCTTTACCTCTTTCTTTGTCGTTGGTTTCATGCTGACAACTCTGATATTTATAGGCGAAGGTGTCCGTGATGCTTTTGACCCAAGGAAGACTTACTAATGGCCCTATTACAAGTCAACAATCTACAGCTTGGTTTTAGATCAGGAGAAAAAGTTCGCCCTGTGGTTAAGGGGGTGAGCTTTCAGATTTCTAAGGGCGAAGTCTTGGCTTTGGTTGGAGAAAGTGGCTCAGGTAAATCCGTCACATCCATGTCTATTTTAAAATTATTGGATAGCCCACCATTGGAATATATGGGGGGTGAAATACTCTGGAAAGGTCAAAACGTTTTATCCATGTCAGATCCTGAGTTAAGAAAGCTCCGTGGTGATCGGATCAGCGTTATTTTCCAAGAACCTATGACGTCATTAAATCCGCTTCATACGGTGGAAAAGCAAATTGGCGAAATGATTCAGATGCATCAGCTGCTGAATAACAGTGAGGCAAATGAAAAAACCTTGGCCCTACTCAACAAAGTGGGTATTCGAGAGCCAGACAAAAAAATGAAAGCGCTACCCCATCAATTATCGGGTGGCGAACGCCAACGGGTGATGATCGCCATGGCTCTGGCCAATGAGCCCGAACTTTTAATTGCCGATGAACCCACCACTGCTTTGGATGTTACGATCCAGGCGCAGATTCTGGATTTAATAGCTGAGTTGCAACAAGAAATGCAAATGGCTGTGCTGTTTATCACTCACGATTTAGGCGTTGTAAAAAAGATATCCGATAAAGTAGCCGTTATGGAACAGGGCGGTTTGGTAGAAGTGGGCACAACCAACGAGGTGTTTTCTAACCCTAAACATCCCTACACACAAAAGCTCATTAACTCTGAACCAGATGGCGACCCTGTTGACGTACCTTCGAGCTCAAACGAAATAATAAATACCAATGACGTTAAGGTTTGGTTTCCGATAAAAAGAGGGGTGCTAAAACGAACCGTAGGACATGTTAAGGCCGTTAATGGTGTTTCATTGAGCCTAAGGGAGGGCGAGTCCTTAGGTATTGTTGGAGAGAGTGGGTCGGGGAAGTCAACTTTGGCGAAAGCCATATTGCGGCTAGAAACCTCTGAAGGTGTTATCAACTTTCAAGGTAACGAGCTTCAAAACCTCACTAAGAAACAAATGCGACCTTACCGAAAGTCTATGCAGGTGGTATTTCAAGACCCTTATGGAAGCCTAAGTCCGCGTATGTCAGTGGAAGAGATTATTCGTGAAGGTTTAGACATTCATCAGCTTGGAACGCTCGAAGAGCGTAACCAACAGGTGATCAAGGCGATGGAAGAAGTTGAGCTAGACCCTGAACTGCGGCATCGTTTTCCCAATGAGTTTTCCGGTGGTCAAAGGCAGCGGATTGCCATTGCCAGAACCATGGTGCTAAAGCCCAAATTAGTTATTTTGGATGAGCCTACTTCTTCTCTCGACAGAACCATTCAGTTTCAAGTGATTGATCTATTAAAGCGACTGCAACAAGAACACAATTTAACTTATTTGTTTATTAGTCACGACTTAAAAGTGGTGAAAGCGCTTTGTCATCAATTAATCGTGATGAAATCTGGTGAAGTGGTCGAGCAGGGTGAAGCTAAATCTATATTTGAGAACCCAGAGCAAGCTTATACTCGGCAGCTCATGGATACAGCTTTCTCATTGTGAGTTTTAATAACTTGATCAACTTCCTAATATCAAGCCAGTTCAATCACAAGCTGCGCGGAACTGATTCTGAATTCAAACTAGTCGCAAGAATTCAACATAAATAAGTGAACAGTAACACGTTTTGTTTTACTAACGCCGCGTAAAGTCCGAGCTGCTGACTATTCCCTTCAAAAATATATTACTCGGACTATTAAAGAACAGCAGGCCATCGCGATGCGGTGGCCTTTTTTTTACGCCGCTGATTTCTCCCAGCACTGAGTATTCCACTTTCCGCATGGATCAAGGCTTCTATACAAGCTTGAAGTCACTGAAGTTTCTGAACCTGATCCAATAAACGCATGATGTACGCCTCGGTACTTCAACTCCAAGAACGCATGTTGAATCAGCGCTTTCGCAAAACCCTTCCTTCGGCGTTCTGGAAGTGTTCCCAAGGGTTCTAACTCAGAGACCTGGTTTTGTTCATCTAGCCAGCCAAAACAAAAGCTAACGACTTCATTACTTGGCGACTGAATAAACCAGATTCTGGCTGGGTCTAACGTAGGAGCATTGAGTTTGTTTTCCAGCCATTGCGTATCGACCGTCTCGTGAAAGCATGTATTAATCGCTTTTAGTATGTCTGTCTTACACGTTGGAGCACTTGCTAAATTGGAGAATTGATAACCGGGAGGCAGGGTAGGTGAATTCAATTGGGCGGTTAGATCAAAACCCCAGACGTAACTTTCCAAACCCAGATGGCGAAAACCAAGCTGTTCAAGAATGGCCTGCCTGAACTGATCCCTTGAATCCGTAAACGTTTGAACCCTTTGCTGATTGCCATTCCAGGCTTGTGACAACCACTGCAGCGCTAACTTGGTTAGCTCAGCATGGTCAGGGTGAATTTGAATCCATACCGAATCGCCCTCGTGTTCTTTGATACAAAACCCAGCCAAAACACCATCCGGGGTTCGCCATAGCCAAGCTTTTTTAACCGCTGTGATGTCGGCAGATACCCGACCCACTGCGCTTCCGCCGTATCTCCAGTCTTCGAGCCGAGTGAGCAACCAGTTAACTGGTTTGTTGAGATATCGATAACTAGCCATCAGTAAATGTCTCATGTCTCTAAACTGTGGCTCAGTGTTATCAAAGTGTTCCAAACAGAAGTTCATAAGTTAGCTCCCGTGACTGAAAAACTCGTGAAGGCATTAGCCGAACTGATTTAATTCTGTACCCATCTAAGGGTATAACAATTGATCTAGCTCATCTCGTGAGTTCAAAAGTTGTTGTATGGGGGTTTCAAAGGCAGGCTACTGTTGAATTAGTTCTTATAAATCAATGGATTAAGGCTTGGCGAAGTGCTGTTCTTTCAGGATTCTAAAAGAGCTAATAAGTAAAAATTACACGTGCTTTAAAATTTCTGTTTTCAGCCGTATTGGAGTTCCATATAAGCCTATGCCCCCACGAATGACAGTCATAATGCCTATTTATGGGGTTTGGTTATGGCAAACGAGTTTCGGTTAGGCCCAGGGTCGTAGCGCGAAGCATTAAAGCTGCGTATAATTCGCCCGTTTTTTTACCCGGCCAAAATCAATTGGCTGAATTGGAGGAATAATGGCGATTGAACGCACCTTATCGATTGTGAAGCCTGATGCGGTCGAAAAAAATGTGATTGGTAAAATATATAGCCGCTTTGAAGAAGCTGGCTTAAAGATAGTAGGTGCCAAGCTGACTCAACTGGACGATGAAAAGGCTGGTGGCTTCTATGCTGAGCATAAAGGGAAGCCATTTTATGATACTCTGGTCGAGTTTATGACCTCAGGACCAGTGATGGTTCAAGTATTGGAAGGTGAAAACGCGATTGTGATGAACCGCGAATTGATGGGTGCGACAAAGCCAGAAGAGCAGGCAGAAGGCACTATTCGTAAAGATTTCGCTACTAACATGACTATTAATGCGGTGCATGGTTCAGATAGTCCTGAATCAGCAGCTCGTGAAATTGCCTATTTTTTCGCTGAAAACGAAGTGTTCGACCGCTGATACAACTATAAAATTAAGACACGAAAAAGGAGCCTTAAAGGCTCTTTTTTCGTCTCAAAGAGTTTGATGAATGACTGATCTAATGTTCGATGATGTTTCTAACCCAAGCCAAGAAAAAGTAAATCTGCTGGGATTGAACCTGAAAGATATGGAGCGTTTTTTCCTAGAAATGGGAGAGAAAAAGTTCCGTGCCGTACAGGTCATAAAATGGCTACATCAGCGTGGGGTCAGTGATTTTGATGACATGACAGATATTTCCAAAGCAACCCGAGAAAAGCTCAAACGGGTAGCTGAAATCAAAGTGCCTGACATCACTTGGCAAGATTATTCAAAAGACGGAACCCGAAAATGGGTATCCAAAATGCCCGGTGGTAGTAGTGTAGAAACTGTGTTCATCCCCGAAGACGGCAGAGGAACCTTGTGTATCAGTTCCCAGATAGGATGTTCCCTTGACTGTTCATTCTGTTCAACGGGTAAGCAGGGTTTTAATAGAGACCTTACTTCAGCAGAAATTATTGGACAGCTTTGGTTGGCTGCTAAATCCTTTGATAAGCCTGGAGTAAAGAGAGAGCGTCATGTCACCAATGTAGTGTTGATGGGCATGGGTGAGCCATTATTAAACTTTGACAACGTGATGTCTGCCGTAGATTTAATGATGGAAGACAATGCTTACGGATTATCAAAGCGCAGAGTCACGCTTAGTACATCTGGCGTGGTACCGAATTTAGACAAAATGCGGGGTCGCACCGACTGCAGCCTAGCCATCTCATTACATGCCCCCAATGATGAACTTAGAAATCAGTTGGTGCCCATCAATAAGAAGTACAATATTGAACAATTACTGACCTCAGTTAAGGGTTATTTGGCCAGCTTGCCAGACAAACGTGAAGTCACAATCGAATACACCTTAATGGAAAAAGTTAACGATGATTTGGCTCAAGCTGATGAGCTTGCAGTGCTACTTAAAGATATTCCAGTAAAAATCAACTTAATTCCATTCAATCCGTTCCCAAACTCAGGCTATCGCAGGCCCAGTAACAATCGCATTGTAAGATTCAGAGATAAATTGTCTGCGGCGGGTTATAACGTTACTGTAAGAAAAACCCGAGGCGACGACATTGATGCGGCGTGTGGGCAATTAGTCGGCAAGGTAGAGGACGTCACCCGCCGTAATGAACGATTTATCAAGTTGGTGGAGCAAGGTAGCAGCGCCGCTGAAGTAGCCAGAAACAGGGCTGCAAGATAATTGGATTCAGAATGTTAAAAACAATAAAAACTGCATTAACCGTTATTGGCTTTTTTCTACTGGCTGGTTGTGTCACCACCACCACAGACGAATTTAGCAAAGAGAAAGACCTCTCAAAGGCCGAGCAAACTTACATTCAAATTGCTTATGCACACATCAACAGAGGCAATTTAATTGAAGCGCGTCGTCCATTGGATAAGGCTTTAAGCCTGAATAAAAGATCTGCTGGTGCTTATCTGGGATGGGGCTTGGTTTATAGTCTAGAAAAAGAGATAGAGTTAGCTCACGAGAATTTTAAAAAAGCCATCCGCTTTGATGAAACCCAGGAAAGCCGATATCAATATGGCGTGTTTCTATACAACATTGGTGATTACAAAGGGGCCTATAGAGAATTCAAAAAGGTCACCGCCGACACCCGATATCAACGTCGTGCTGTCTCTTTTGATTTTCTAGGTCTTTCTGCCGCTCGGATCGAAAGAAAATCAGAAGCAATAGAATATTTTGAACGGGCCATTACCTTAAATCGCCAGTTGAGCGGCCCTTACATTAACTTGGCTCAGTTGCACAGAACCAATCAAGACTTTCAAAAGGCTTACTCAGCATATAATGGGTATGCAAGATTGGTTCGTTTAGAATTAGCACGTCACTCGGCCGGTACCCTTTGGCTAGGTATTCAGCTTGCCCATGAGGTTGGAGACGAAGATACCGAAGCGAGTTTGGCCTTAAAACTGAGAAACGTTTATCCAGAGAGCCGAGAACTTCAGGCTTATCAAGAATGGAAGCAAGCTCAAAACTAATATGAATAAGAATGCACCAAACCCGATAAAGCGCAGGAAATCTCGCCAAATAATGGTGGGCAATGTTCCAGTAGGCGGTGATGCCCCGATTTCAGTACAGAGCATGACGAATACTGAAACCACAGATGTTGCCGCAACCGTGGGGCAAATTAGGGCACTTGAGGAAGCGGGTGCCGACATTGTGAGAGTTTCAGTCCCTTCTATGGAAGCTGCTGATGCCTTTGGTCAAATAAAAAAGCAGGCAAACTTGCCCTTGGTTGCTGACATTCATTTCGACTATAAAATTGCCTTAAAAGTGGCGGAACTGGGTGTTGATTGTCTGAGAATCAATCCTGGTAATATTGGTCGCGAAGATAGAGTCAGAGCGGTTGTCGATGCCGCTAGAGACAAGAACATACCCATTAGAATTGGTGTTAACGCTGGTTCCTTGGAAAAAGAGCTTCAGAAAAAATATGGCGAACCCACACCTGAAGCGCTTGTTGAGTCAGCCATGAGGCATATCGATATTCTTGATCGTTTGGATTTTCAGGAATATAAGCTTAGCTTGAAAGCCTCAGATGTTTTTATGACCGTGGCGGCTTACCGTTTGATCGCCAGTCAAATTGAACAACCACTGCATTTAGGCATTACCGAAGCAGGTGGTTTGCGTTCAGGCACGGTTAAATCTTCTGTCGGCTTAGGCATGTTATTGATGGACGGTATTGGTGATACCTTAAGAGTGTCTCTCGCTGCCGACCCTGTGCAAGAAATAAAAGTGGGCTTTGATATTCTAAAGAGCCTTAAGCTTCGCAATAAAGGTATCAATTTTATTGCTTGCCCAAGTTGCTCTCGCCAGAATTTTGATGTGATTTCAACGATGAATGAACTGGAAAACAGAGTTGAAGATATTCTGACACCCCTGGACGTCTCTGTTATTGGTTGTGTAGTAAATGGCCCAGGTGAAGCCAAAGAAACGACAATCGGTTTAACTGGCGGCACACCGAATAATCTTGTGTACATTGATGGCCAAACCAGCCACAAAGTGGATAACGAACATTTAGTGGATGAGTTAGAAAAACTCATTCGCGAAAAAGCCGCTGAGAAAGAAAAAGCAATGGAAGCCGTCATCGCAAAAGTCTGATGTAATTTTCTAGACGACGGCTAATAAATAAATTTAAGGAAAACAACGTGTCATCAATTCAGGCCATTCGCGGCATGAACGACATACTGCCAACAGAATCGAAACGATGGCAGTTTCTCGAATCAACTGTAAAAAGCGTGTTAGACCAATATGGCTACAAAGAAATTCGTATGCCTGTGGTTGAAGTCACTCAGCTTTTCAAGCGCTCCATCGGTGAAGTAACTGATATTGTTGAAAAAGAAATGTACACCTTTGACGATCGTAATGGTGACAGTCTTACGCTTCGTCCAGAGGGTACTGCTGGTTGTGTCAGAGCGGCGCAACAACATGGGCTTCTACACAACCAAATTCAAAGGCTCTGGTATCAAGGGCCAATGTTCCGATATGAAAAACCACAAAAAGGTCGTTACCGCCAGTTTTATCAGATTGGTGTGGAAACCTTTGGTATGGCCAGCTCTGACATTGATGCTGAAATCATCCTACTGACAGCAAGACTTTGGAAAAAACTTGGTCTTTTAGACTCAGTTACTCTAGAGCTCAATACGTTGGGATCTTCAGAAGCACGCGGTCGTTATCGCAAAGCACTGGTTGACTACATGGAAGGTGTGAAAGATCAGCTAGATGAAGATAGCCAGCGCCGCCTTTACTCAAACCCAATGCGCATTCTAGACAGTAAAAATCAAGATACCCAAAAGTTGTTGGATAAGGCTCCCAATTTTGAAGATTTTTTGGATGATGAAAGTTCTGAGCATTTCAGCGACTTAAAATCACGCCTGGAAGCTGCTGGTGTAAGTTATAAACTAAACCCAAGGTTGGTTAGGGGTTTAGATTACTACTGCAAAACAGTTTTTGAATGGACCACAGATAAACTTGGTGCTCAGGGAACTGTTTGTGCCGGTGGGCGCTACGATGGTTTAGTTGAACAGCTGGGTGGTAAATCAACGCCAGCTGTGGGTTTCGCCATGGGCATAGAAAGGCTATTGCTTCTTCTGGAAACTTTGGAGCTTTTCCCTGAAGAGCTAAATCAAACGGTTGATGCCTTTTTTGTTGCTGCTGGAATGGAAGAAGAGCTGAAAGCGCAAGTACTTTGTGAGCAGCTTAGAGATTCGCTTCCCAATTTGAGACTGCAAATGAATTGCGGTGGTGGCAGCTTTAAAAGTCAGATGAAAAAAGCCGATAAAAGTGGTGCTAAGGTAGCGCTGGTTTTGGGTTCTAATGAGATGGCTGAAGGCAAAGTAGTAGTCAAAGATTTACGCAACAGTGATCAAGAACAGCAGACCGTTGTTTTTGATGAGTTAGCGCAAGCAATTTCAAATTATTTATAAAACCTATAACAAATAAAAGCTTAAGGAGTATCACTGTGTACGATACCGATGAAGAACAAATTGAAGCCCTAAAAAAATGGTGGAACAAAAATGGCAACTTTGTCATTACAGCCATCGTATTGTTTTTAGTGCTCTATTTCGGCATCTCTTATTACCAATCTTCAACATTAAAAACGAAAGAAGCAGCATCAGATATTTACCAAGAGTTAGTCGAGCTGACTAACACTAATGCGTTAAGTGAAGTTGATAAAGCTGAAGCAGGTGCATTGATTGCAACCTTGAAATCAGAGTTTTCTGACTCTACCTATGCAGTATTTGCGGCGTTGCAATCAGCAAAATTTGCAGTGGATGAAGATGATTTAGAAACAGCGAAAACCGAATTACAATGGGCTTTAGATGCGAAGCCAGATGAAGGTTTGGATGCAGTTGTTCGCAAACGTTTAGCTCGAGTAACCTTTGCATTAGGTGATGCGGAAGGTGCATTGGCGCTATTAAATGTTGAAGAAGTGGGTGCATACGAAGCGTCTTATGAAGAGATAAAAGGTGACATTTATTTCGCCCAGGGCGATAAAGACTCCGCCAGGGCAGCTTATCAGAAAGCACTGGACGCAGCTCGCACGAATAATTTCAATCGCCCAGTACTCGAAATGAAACTGGATAACTTGGCGGTAGCCAATTAATGAAACTACAGGTAATTGCTCTAATGAAAAAGCTGATGTTCACGGTTGTGATAGCTTCTTTGCTAACAGCCTGCGCGTCCCGACCCAGCCCTGATGCCCCTTTCTTTGAAGAGAGTGTGAACATTCACATGGACTGGTTTTATATTTTTGGGGGGGGAGAAAAGGCCTTAAAGTTTGAGCAATTCCAACCAGTTGTTGAAGACGACGTTGTTTACGCTGCTTTCGCAAATGGACAAATATTCGCGAAATCAATTCCTGAACGAAAAACCCTTTGGATTCTTGATTTAGAAGAACGGTTAATTTCAGGTCTCACCAAGGTCGGTAATGTATTTTACGTATGTAATGACAAAGGCGAATTAATGGCCGTGACTGAAGCCGGCGAAGAGTTGTGGCGGTCACAACTCACTACGGTGACTTTGGCCCCTGTAGCTGTTTCTGACAAAGCAGTATTTGTTCATGTTCAAGATGGAAAAATGCTGGCACTTGATAAATCTACAGGTCAGCAGCTATGGCAATTTGATAGTGGCATACCAAGGCTAACTGTCAAAGGCGTATCGGCTCCAAGAATTGATAATGAGCTGGTTTATGCTGGGTTTGCTAATGGTAAGGTTGTTGCTCTGTCCCAAGTAGATGGTTCTGTTAAATGGGAGCACAGAATATCTGAAGGTACAGGTCGAAATGACTTAGACAGACTTGTAGACGTAGATGGCGCGATCAATCTTATCGATGGGTTAGCGATTGCGTCGGCAGCCAATGGCAAAGTGATATTTGTTGACTTGCAAACTGGGCGCCGATTAGGTGAATTTCCCTATGGTAGTGTCAAAACGGCCTTAGCGTTACCAAAGCATTTTGTGATGGTTTTGGATGACGATTCCGTCGTTGCGATCGACCCTCAATCCCAAGAAGAAATATGGCGCCAAGAACGCTTTCTGGGTAGAAGCCTGAGTCATCCTGTCCTGTTTCAGGGCAAGATTATGGTGACTGACTATCAAGGTTACTTATATGGTTTGGATGTTGAAACTGGCAAACCATTAAGCGTGAACCGCCCTGACCATAAAGGCGTTCAACCTCAAATGATCGCAACTGAAAAACACCTGTTTGTTCAAACTCTGACAGGTCGCTTGAAATCATACTCTGTTCGCTCCTCATTAAAGTAACTCCAGAGGCTGCTAATCTGTTAGGGTTATGCAGCCGTCTTTCTAAGTCTTAGGAAACCTAAAAAACGATGACTCCGGTAATCGCTCTAGTGGGCCGCCCAAATGTTGGGAAGTCTACGTTGTTTAATCGACTGACTAAGTCCCGTGATGCCCTAGTAGCTGATTGGGCTGGGCTCACTCGTGACCGTAAGTATGGCGACGGTAAGATGGGTGATAGGCCTTATATCGTGGTTGATACTGGTGGAATCAGTGGTTTTGAAGAGGGACTGGATGCAGAAATGGCGGGCCAATCTTTTGCAGCCATCGACGAAGCTGATGCTGTGTTATTCCTGCTAGATGCTAGAGAAGGCATAACATCTTCTGATCATATGATTGCAAAGATGCTCAGAGAAAAAGGCAAGTCAGCTTGGATTGTCGTCAACAAAACCGATGGCCTTAATGAAGAAGTGGTTTTAGCAGACTTCTTTGAACTTGGGTTTCCAGGTGATCCCATTGCCATCGCAGCCTCTCACAACAGAGGGGTGCGAGCGTTAATCGAAACTGTTTTGGAAGAATTTCCAGAGCCAGAGTTCACCGAAGAAGATGAATACGATCTTAACAACATAAAGTTTGCAGTGATTGGGCGACCTAATGTGGGCAAATCTACCCTGGTAAATCGCATGTTGGGTGAAGACAGGGTGGTGGTCTTTGATCATCCAGGCACCACAATGGATTCCATTTACATCCCTTATGAACGGGAAGAACAAAAATACACCATTATTGATACCGCTGGTGTTCGTCGTCGTAAAAATATATCGGAAGCCGTTGAAAAATTTTCCATCATTAAAACCCTGCAAGCCATTCAAGATGCCAATGTTGCTATCTTAGTATTAGATGCCCAGCAAGGTTTGGTTGAGCAAGATTTACACATGCTCAGTTTCATTTTGAATGCCGGTAGATCACTAGTGATCGCCGTTAACAAATGGGATGGGATGGATCCAGAAGATAAGGATCGTATGAAGTCGGAATTAGACCGTCGTATGGACTACTTGTTCGAATGGACCGATTTTCATTTTATCTCGGCTAAGCATGGCTCCAATGTGGGTCATCTTTATGAGTCTTTACACTCTGCTTTTGAATCTGCCATTGTAAAATGGAAGACCAACCGACTGACGGAAATATTAGAAGGTGCCATTGAGCAGCATCAGCCGCCCTTGGTTAATGGCCGTCGCATTAAACTCAGATATGCTCACCAGGGTGGTTCTAACCCGCCTATCATAGTGGTTCATGGCAATCAGGTAGAAAAGCTACCTGGCAGTTATAAAAAATATTTAGAAAATACCTTTAGAAAAGTGCTGAAGGTTCGAGGTACACCCATTCGTTTTGAGTTTAAATCCAGCGCCAACCCTTATGCACCGGACAACAAAGGTCGAAAAGGGCAGATTAAACCCAGGCTAAATCCAAAAAAAACCAGAAGAAAATAGTCAGTTTCAGAAATTCAGCCATACTTGTGGGTAATGGCTAAATTCAATTACTTGATTTTATTTTTACTGGTTTCCTGTTCAACATGGGCGGAAAACCATTGTCAGTTGGCGCAACAGTATTTGACTGATGGTCAATACTATTCTGCTAGAGATAGCTATCGGCAATATTTACAAAATCGCATCTCTGATCCCAGCACAGGCGCTGACCAAAACTGCGGGCCTGGATTTTATCAGCGGCTGAGAGATGAATGGTATGACTCTGTGTTAAATCAAACCTTGGCGTTATGTGACCAAGCAACAGAGGATAACTTTGCCGGTCTTTCTGGGCAGTGGGATCTAAATCTAGCAAGGCTAAATTGGTTGAAGCCCACGAGGTTTATTTCCAATGAATTAGAAAAAAAGATCGCTGATTGCAAATTACAGTGGGATATCTGGCTAACCGGAAAAAATCAGTATTTAAAAGAGTCTTCCAGTTTGGAGATTGTGTTAAGTAATTGCTATCTAGGGTTGGAAATTTTAGATGGCCCTGCTAATGAATTGAATATCGCTCAAGCGGAAACATCGCTGCGAGTGGCTAGTGTTTCAATGCATCTACTGGGGCGACCAACCGAAACATTAACGCTTCCTAAACCATTCAGCGAAAGTCTAAAAATATTGAGAATTGAAACTAAGCAATGCTTAAAACTATTGGCTGACGGTATTAATGCTCTTAACCACTGACGTCACTTCACCGTCCTTAAATTTCGTTTTAATTTTTTGGCCTTCCTTCACTTCGGCTATAGAGTTCAACACTTTTTTCTCTTCATCAAGGGTGATGGAAAACCCTCTGTCTAGTGTCGCCAAAGGGCTGATGGCATTGAGCTCTCTAGACTTTGAGGTCAGAGCTTGATCCGCTTGCCTGATTTGTTTGTCCAAACTCATTCCAAGTCGTGTTGCTAAGTTAGAAAGACTCTGTTGTCTTATGGGAAGCTGCTTTAACGGGTTCTGGTTGAGGTACCTAGCAGCCAAGCTATTAAGTTTGCCTTTTTGTAGTTCCAAAATGCTCTCTATCTGCCTATTTAACCGAGCTTGGGTATTCATAAGCGCCAGTTCTTGTTCCTCCAGCTTAGCGCCAGGGTGTCTCAATCGCTTTTGAATGTGATTAAGGACTAAAAACTTTTGATCCAAGGTGTCTTGTATGCTCCTGTTGAACCATTGTTCATAGCCATCGAGAGCTTGCATCACTTCCAAACGATCCGGGCTCAACAGCTCAGCAGCAGCTGAGGGTGTAGCTGCTCGAATGTCGGCAACAAAGTCTGCAATACTAAAATCTATTTCATGCCCAACTGCACTGACTACGGGTATTTCACTGGCAAATATTGCTCTGGCCACTTGCTCTTCATTGAAGCTCCAAAGGTCTTCTAGTGAACCGCCACCTCGGCCAACAATCAACACATCAACTTCTTCCCGAGCGTTAGCAACGGCAATAGCTTTACTGATTGCTTCCGCTGCACCTTTGCCTTGAACCAAAGACGGGTAGAGGATCACTTCAATACCTGGGTACCGGCGTTTGAGCACAGTTAATATGTCGTGAATGGCAGCGCCCGATGAAGACGTCACTACGCCAATTTTGTTGATAGAGCTGGGCAATGGTCTTTTATGGTCGGCATCAAATAAGCCTTCTTGCTCAAGCTTGGCTTTAAGAACAATAAACGCCTGCTGTAAGGCTCCCTCCCCGGAAGGCCGGATGGTTTGCGCAACAAACTGATATTCACCTCTGGCTTCATAAAGGCTTACCCTGCCTCTCAGTTGAACCTGATCGCCATCTTTTGGAACGTACTTAGTCCTAGTAAGGCTTGATTTAAACATGGCGCAGCGTATCTGGCTTTGGCTATCTTTCAAGGTGAAGTAGGCATGGCCAGAAGCCGGTCGTATCAAGCCACTGATTTCTCCCTCCACTAGAGTGGAACCGTAATGAGTTTCAAGCATAAATTTAACTTGGCGGTTCAATTGGGAGACGGATAGTGGTTGTTCAGTGATGGTGTTTTCTTGCATTGTTTTACCAGATGGGCAGAAGTGTTCAATGCTATGTACGGGGAGGGTTTTAGTTGGCCCGCAGAGCGCCAGTGTAGTAAAACGCGCGATTTAAGCACAAAACTTTTAATGAAAGCAAATACCGTTATAATGCCGCGCCAATTCAATCTTGGTTCAAATTCAGTGCAGACTCATCAATCACTCCATGGGCTTAAATATAAAGGCTGATGCGGTAATTGTTTATTCTGCAATGATCATAAAATAGGTGGGAAAAATGTTAAGAATCTCTGAAGACGCTGTAACCTTTGATGACGTGTTGCTTGTTCCCGGTTACTCGGAAGTCCTGCCAAAAGATGTTTCCTTAAAAACCAAAATCAGTCAGAACATAGAATTGAACATTCCCATGGTTTCAGCCGCCATGGATACCGTGACCGAGCGCAGATTGGCCATCTCAATGGCGCAAGAAGGTGGCATTGGAATTATCCACAAAAACCTGACCATAGAAGAACAGGCTGCGGAAGTTAGAGCAGTTAAAAGATTTGAGTCCGGTGTGGTAAAAGACCCTATCACTATTTCATCAGATGCCAGTGTTAGCCAGCTTATCGAATTGACCACTGCCCATAAAATCTCTGGTGTACCTGTGATGAAAGGTGGCGATTTAGTGGGGATTATTACCAGCAGAGACGTCCGTTTTGAAAAGGACTTGAAACAGCCTGTTTCTCAATTGATGACACCGAAAGATCGCCTAGTAACGGTTAAAGAGGGTGAATCCAGCTCTGTTATTCGAGAATTGCTACACAAGCATCGAATCGAGAAAGTTCTGGTATTGAATGACGCCGGCAAGCTATCGGGTATGGTTACGGTTAAAGATATACAGAAGTCCAAAGAATACCCAAATGCTTGTAAGGATGCGGATGGCAGTTTACGAGTTGGCGCTGCGGTGGGTACCGGGGTCGAAACACCAGACAGAGTGGGTGCTTTAGTGGATGCCGGTGTCGATCTGATTATCGTTGACACCGCCCATGGTCATTCTAAAGGAGTAATAGATCGAGTGGCTTGGGTGAAGAAGAACTTCCCTAGCGTAGATGTGGTGGGCGGAAACATCGCCACAGGCGCAGCCGCTAAAGCCTTGGTAGATGCCGGGGCAGATGGCGTGAAGGTGGGTATTGGCCCAGGTTCTATTTGTACTACCAGAATTGTTGCGGGTATTGGTGTCCCACAGGTTTCTGCTGTTGCAAATGTGGCAGCTGCGTTAAAAGAATCAGGAATTCCTTTAATCGCCGATGGTGGTATCCGTTATTCAGGCGATATCGCCAAGGCAGTTGCTGCAGGGGCCTATGCCATTATGGCTGGATCCATGTTTGCTGGAACAGACGAATCCCCTGGCGAGGTTGAACTGTTCCAAGGCCGCGCATACAAAAGCTATCGTGGAATGGGTTCTTTAGGCGCAATGTCGCAATCAACCGGCTCTTCTGACCGCTACTTCCAAACCGTTGAAAGCGGGGTCGAAAAGCTAGTTCCCGAAGGTATTGAAGGCCGAATAGCGGTGAAAGGTCCAATGGCAGCGGTGATTCACCAACAAATGGGTGGTTTGCGAGCAGCAATGGGCTATACAGGCTGTAAAACAGTAGAGGAGATGCGTACTCAACCTGAGTTTGTTCGTATCTCTGGCGCGGGTATTAAAGAATCTCACGTACACGATGTACAAATTACAAAAGAAGCTCCCAATTATCGATTGGGATAATCTCATTCAAAACATTTAATAAATGGTTGGCAATTGAACAATTGTCAGCCATTTTTAGTTTTTAAACGTTGAAGCCAAGCTTCTACAACTTCAGGAAAGCCAAATGACTCATGTAGATATTCATGCTCAACGAATTCTGATTTTAGACTTCGGATCTCAATACACTCAATTGATTGCCCGTCGTGTCCGTGAAATCGGTGTGTATTGTGAAATTCGCGCCTGGGATATCGACGAAGCAGACGTAAAAGAATTCAACCCCAAGGGCATTATTCTTTCAGGCGGGCCAGAGTCTGTCACTGGAGACGATGCACCTAAGGCACCTGAAGTTGTGTTCAACCTGAATATTCCTGTTTTAGGCATATGTTATGGCATGCAAACCATGGCTGAGCAGTTTGGTGGCAAAGTCAGTACTTCTGACCATCGTGAGTTTGGTTATGCTGAAGTGAAAGTAGAAGGGGAAGGCAAGCTGCTAAAAGGTTTGGTCGATCGTAATGACGGCGATGCCGATTGGTTAGACGTTTGGATGAGCCATGGCGACAAAGTCATTCAATTACCAGAAGGTTTTGAGTTGATGGCTTCCACCCCAAGCTGCCCAATTGCTGGAATGGCCAATGATGAGAAAAAATTCTATGGCGTGCAGTTTCATCCTGAAGTGACTCACACACTAAAAGGTGGTGAGTTATTAGAGCGATTTATTCGCACTATGTGTGATTGCGACGCCTTATGGACTCCAGACAATATCATTGAAGATCTGGTTCAAAAAGTTCAAGAACAGGTTGGTAAAAAGAAGGTTTTACTTGGGCTTTCCGGTGGTGTGGATTCTTCCGTCGTTGCCGCATTACTTCACAAAGCCATTGGTGACCAGCTGACCTGTGTATTTGTTGATAATGGTCTACTACGTAAAAACGAAGGCGACCAAGTAATGGAAATGTTTGCAGACAACATGGGTGTAAAAGTCATCCGTGCCGATGCGGAAGATCTGTTCCTAGGTAAGTTAGAAGGGGTCTCTGACCCTGAAGAAAAGCGTAAGCAAATTGGTTATACCTTTATCGAAGTGTTTGATGAGGAGTCCAACAAAATCAAAGATGTGGACTTTTTAGCTCAGGGTACAATTTATCCTGACGTTATTGAATCCGCTGCATCTAAGACCGGCAAAGCCCATGTGATCAAGTCTCACCACAATGTTGGTGGCTTACCGGAAGACATGAAAATGGATCTGGTTGAACCGCTTCGGGAATTGTTCAAAGACGAAGTGCGTAAGATTGGTTTAGCTCTGGGGCTTCCTTACAACATGGTGTACCGCCATCCGTTTCCTGGCCCTGGTTTGGGGGTGCGCATTTTAGGTGAAGTGAAAAAAGAATACGCTGACATCCTGCGAGAAGCCGACGCCATCTTTATTGAAGAGCTGCACAACTACTATTGGTACCACAAAACATCTCAGGCGTTTGCTGTTTTCTTACCGGTGAAATCAGTAGGTGTTGTGGGTGACGGTCGCCGATACGAGTGGGTTATTGCCCTGCGTGCTGTAGAAACCATTGATTTCATGACCGCGCGCTGGGCGCATTTGCCTTATGAATTAATTGAGAAAGTATCTAATCGAATTATCAATGAAATTGAGCATGTGTCTCGTGTTACCTACGATGTGTCATCTAAGCCGCCAGCGACCATTGAGTGGGAATAAAAACTTAGATTTGTTCGGTTAATGAGTTTGAAGGCACTTGAGGTTCCCTTTTCCATTAACGATTGAATCGGCTTGGGTTGCCCTAAGTCGGTTCAAAACCTCAAATGAGCAAGAAAACGTAATGATCCGAAAAACATAGCCCCTTAACTAGTCGCGCTCAATTTCTTCCCCCATAATTCTGTACATGACCAAGAACATTTTCCAAACCTTAGCCATCATTATTCTCTCTGCCTTTCTCGCTGCCTGTGGCTCAAAATACAGCTCTTCAGGCAGCCGTTATGCACTGGCCGAAGACACCGGGCCTGCCCAGGGAAGCGAACTGGAATACCATGAAGTGGATGAAATCATTCCCAGGTTTGAGCCCAGAAGTAAGGCTGGAAACAAAAGCCCATACACAGTATTTGGTAAAACATACCATGTGATGAAAGACCCAACGGGTTACGAAGAAGTGGGTGTCGCCAGTTGGTATGGGGCTAAGTTTCACGGCCACAAAACCTCAAACGGCGAAATTTTTGACATGTTTAAAATAAGCGCCGCACATAAGTCTTTGCCAATTCCCAGCTATGTGAGAGTGACTAACCTTGCTAATGGTAAGTCAATCATTGTTAGAGTGAATGACAGAGGGCCTTTTCACGGGGGACGAATCATCGATCTTTCCTATGCTGGCGCCGTGAAATTGGGTTTTGAGAAACAAGGCACCGCGCGCGTGCATGTTGAGCTAGTCACTCCAGATAATTACAGTAAAAAGCACTATTACCTGCAACTCGCTGCTTTTACTGAGCGGGATCTTGCCTTGGATATGGCCAAGGAGGTAACCCGGAGTGTGGATGCTAAGGTATTTGTAGAGTCATCTGACCTGCATAGAGTGAAGGTTGGGCCGCTGAGCCATAAAACTGCTGAGCAATTGCAAATACAACTCGCTGCCTCTGAGTTCGGAAAGCCTTTACTTATTAAACCCTGACCCAATATTCAGTGCGTCAGCACAAGCAATTTCCTTACAGTGCCGCGGGCTGATTTTTAAACTTGTGCTGTTACAATAGCGCACGTCAATATACCTTCGTATTCTGTTATCCAATCGACCAATAGGAAATAAGTTTTGAAAGGACTGTCCCGTCTGTTTACAGCCGTCATTACCCTCGTATTCAGTATGACGGCAATTGCCGCCATTATTCCAGCACCGCCACAATTGGCTGCTACTTCATACTTGCTGATGGATGCGCGTACCGGAAAAATTCTGGTGGAACATAATGTTGACCAACAGCTACCACCGGCCAGTTTGACCAAAATGATGACCGCTTACATTGTTGAAGATGAGATAAGCAAGGGTAATCTTTCCATGACAGATACCACCCGTATTTCTGAAAAGGCATGGAGAATGGGTGGTTCCAAAATGTTTGTCAGAGTCGATAGCTATGTGTCTATTTCTGATCTACTCAGAGGGGTGGTAATTCAGTCGGGCAATGATGCTTCAGTTGCGTTGGCAGAACATGTTGCTGGTTCTGAGGAAGTGTTTGTGGATGTTATGAACCAGTATGCGAATAAACTGGGATTAGAAAACACCGCGTTTAAAAATGCTACGGGCTGGCCAGCGCCGGGTCACTTGTCAACAGCTAGAGACATGGCAATGCTTGCAAGGCACATCATTTATGATCACCCAAACCTTTATCCGCTTTACTCTGAAAAAGACTTCACCTACACCCCATCAGGGGAAAACCCGATCACCCAAAGCAATCGAAACACATTATTGCGGAGAAACCCATTGGTAGACGGGCTAAAAACCGGCCATACCCAAGAAGCGGGTTACTGTTTAGTAACCTCCGCAAAAGATGGAGATACTCGCTTTATCACAGTGGTGATGGGAACCTCCAGCGAAGAAGCAAGAGCTCAAGAAAGCCAGAAGCTGCTCTCTTATGGCTTTCGTTACTATCAGTCTCTCCCTCTTTACAAGTCTGGTGAAGAGCTGAGTACTAACCGAATTTGGGCCGGACAATCTGAAAATCTTCGACTAGGCACTAATGAAGATGTGGTTGTTACCATTCCCCGGGGTGAAGAAAATAAATTAAATGCTGTGCTAAATGTAGCTGATGTAATTGAAGCGCCTATTCAGCAAGGTGATGTTCTTGGAAACTTGGTTGTTGATCTTGAAGGAGAAGTGGTGGTTGACCTGCCTCTCGTTGCTTTGGACTCTGTACCTCAAGCCGGATTCTTCTCACGAATGTCTGATTACGTCAGCTTATTTTTCTATAACTTATTGAACTAATGGTGGCTGAGGAAACGTTTCATGACACAACAAGAACCACCTAAAATAGAATTTCCTTGCGAGGACTATCTGATCAAGGTTGTTGGAAACACAGATCCAACCTTCAAAGATTTCGTTTTGAGAGTGATGAAATCTTATGATCCAGAATTGGATGAGAGTCGCATTAAAGAACAGCCGAGTTCCAAGGGCACCTATGTTTCGTATACCTTTTTCATTACTGCTGAGAGTGAAGCACAGTTAAAAGCGTTGAATGAAGAGTTAAGGCTGGATTCCAGAGTAAAGACTGTTCTGTAATGACTGAACTCATTATCCAAGACTTAGGGCTGGTTCCCTACGAAGAAACCTGGCATCGAATGCAGGACTTCACCATAAATAGAGATGAAACCACAACTGACGAGTTATGGTTATTAGAACACCCAGCGGTATTTACCCAAGGACAGGCTGGTAAAGCGGAACATCTGCTCATGCCTGGTGACATACCTGTAATTCAAGTGGATCGCGGTGGCCAAGTCACTTATCACGGGCCAGGTCAACTGGTTGCATACGTATTGTTAGACATTAAGCGCGGTAAATGGAATGTCAGGCAACTGGTAACAGCCATCGAGAATGCGGTGGTGGCGACACTGGCTCAATATGACGTTGAAGCCTACCCAAAAAAAGATGCACCTGGCGTTTATGTAGATGAGAAAAAAATTGCATCTTTAGGTTTGCGAATAAAAAAGGGTCGGTCATTTCACGGGTTGGGTTTTAACCTCGACATGAACCTTGAACCCTTTCAACGTATTAACCCCTGTGGGTACGAAGGCCTGCAAATGACCCAATTAAAAGACTTCGTACCTGCAATTGAAACTCAAAAAGTTAAGCAGCAATGGACACAAGCATTGCTAACTGAATTAGAAATAGAATCGGCTCAGTGGCCAGATTCTTTGAAGTAAATAATTTAAGGTGGTTGTAGATGGCTGAATTAAAAACACCTAAGCCAAGTAAAAAACAAGGCGTAAAACTGAGAGGCGAAGAAAAGGTTGCACGAATTCCCATCAAGGTAATTCCCACCGAAACCATGCCTAAAAAACCAGATTGGATTCGAGTCACTCTTGGTAACAACAAAGAAGTGACCCGAATTAAAGAAAAACTACGTGGGCACAAATTGCATTCAGTATGCGAAGAAGCGGCCTGCCCAAACATTGGTGAGTGTTTTTCAAAAGGCACAGCCACATTTATGATTATGGGTGACATCTGTACTCGTCGCTGCCCATTTTGTGATGTTGCCCATGGTCGTCCCAACCCGCTGGAAACTAACGAGCCAGTAGAATTGGCAGAAGCCATCGCAGACATGAATTTGCGTTATGTGGTTATCACTTCAGTTGATCGTGATGATCTTCGTGATGGGGGTGCTCAACACTTTAATAATTGTATTGAAGAAACTCGAAAACGCTCGCCAAATATTGTAATTGAAACTTTGGTTCCAGATTTTCGTGGCCGACTAGATACTGCACTGGACATTATGGAAAAAATGCCACCAGATGTTTTAAACCATAATCTAGAAACTGTGCCCAGCCTTTATAAAAAAGTTCGTCCGGGTGCTGACTATCAATTGTCATTGGATTTATTAAAGCAATTTAAAGCTCGCAAACCGGAAGTCAAAACTAAATCAGGTATTATGGTCGGTATTGGCGAAACCGTCGAAGAAGTTAAACAGGTGATGCGGGATTTACGGGCTCATAATGTTGATATGATTACTATCGGTCAATATCTACAACCGTCAAAAAACCACTTGGCATTGGAAGAGTTTATTACGCCAGAGCAGTTTAAAGATTACGAAGACTATGGCTATGAGCTTGGTTTTGAAAATGTTGCTAGCGGACCCCTGGTTCGTAGTTCCTACCATGCAGATAAACAGGCTGCGGGTGAGAGGGTTTCTTAATTTCCACCATTCAAGTCGGACACAAAAAAAAGGATGCCAAGCAGCATCCTTTTTTGTTTTGATTATTTTCTAATTACTAAAGTGCGGGAGTGAATTCCCACTGAGTCCAGTCACCCGTCCAGCTGTTAGGACTGATTTCAGGTAACGTACCTTCAGGACCTGATGTTAAGAAAACATGAGTTTGAGCCGATTTATTTAATAGATGGCCGAAACCGTTTCCTCTGTCTGTAAGACTCCACTGAGTCCAGTCTCCTGTCCAGCTACTAGGTTGTAATAGCAACGAAGCGCCAGTGTTTATGTTTTGAGGTGCTAGGAATAAACCGGAATATCTGTGCTGCAAGTGGAAGTATTCACCATTTTCAACCAGTTTAAACTGGGCGCAATGCCAAGTAGCTGACTGAGTTTTAGTTGTCACAACTGAACCTGGAGCGGTATCACAAGACTGAAGCCTTAGGCCCGTTGCTTTATGGTTAATGTGCCAATACTCTGCCTTTTCTGTAATGTCAAACCAGTGGGCAGTTGAGTAATCTGAGGCAGGTAAATCTCCTTCCAGTAGTCGCGCTCGATAGCCATAAGTTCCGGGTACTAAATGGAAAGGTGCCATCCAGTCGATGGAAACTGAGTCTGCGTAAGGAACCGTTGCTACGACGCCAACCCCTGATACCCAAAACTGGACGTGAGTTGGTGTACCAATAATCTCAGTAGAGTTTAAATCAGGTGTGTCGGCAGTAAGGGTAATTACTGGGCCGTTAAAGGTCGGGGCAGACGTTTCGACAGCATCGTTATTTAACCAAAATTTGCTGTCTCCGCCATCATGAATTTCTATGGTGTAGTTTCCTGCAACAGCGCCAGGGCCTTCTTGAAGCACGGTGAAAGTCCAATCACCGGCACTTGGCATTTCCCAAGTGTAGCTGCGACGCGCATCACTTCCATTCACTGAAAGAGCATGAGCATAAACACCATTGCTGTCGTAAAAATAAGCACGGGCTGCTAAGCCATCTGGCGTTGTTAAAGTTACACTCATGGTAGTTGTTGTGAGTGTCATCGCAAAACTATCCGTATCTCCAGCACTGTTTAACGTGCCCGAAATTCTGCTGTGATTAGAAACTGCAAAATTGTCACTAAAACTACCCACATCGGTTTCAAAATACTCTATTAATTCGTCCACCACTGTGTCGCAGTTGTCGTCAAGGCCATTTAATACTTCTCTGGCACCAGGAAAAATAGCTGAGTTGCTGTCGTCACAATCACCAGAGATTTTAGAGAAAGTATCGCCGTCGCTATCTACACAGTCTGGGTTTTCAGAACCATACTTTTCTTGCATTTCAGCACGAAGCTCATCAGATAAATACCAACGAATCGTGTCCATATAGCAAGACAGGTTAGTTTGACGAGCATCTGAAAAAGCTTTAGTCCAAACGTCTGCTCGTTGTTCTAAAGTCAAATAACCAATATCTGAAAACTCTATTTCATTAATACTAGCCAGAGCTTCTTTGGTTGCTGCTCTACCTGCAAGATAAGCCATTTGAAGTTTTTGACGACCCCAAAAGTCTTGGTAACTGAAACCATCGCATGCATTATTTTTTATACATGTCTCCCAATTGTGGGATGGGTTCTCAAGAAAGCTCATGAACAAATTAACGCCATCTAGTTCGTATTGGTCCGGGGAAAAGTCAGGTGTGTCCTGGCGGAAAAAGATCCGCATATAAACATCAAAAAAGTTGCTCATATCATGAGAACCTGCAACCGTTGTTTTTGACCAGAGATCAAAATTGTGGCCCATCTCATGCTGGAAGGTTTGGTCCGACTCTGCTCCCATGTTAACTCGGTCGACCAGTTCATTGATCTTGCTGTCCGCTTCTCTAATTTCAACGCCTTTGTAACCAACATAGCCACAGGCTCTAAATTGATTTCCGCAACTCAACTCAGGAGTAATGGCATTAACCAACTTAGGGTCAACATCTGGTGTTGGTTCACCTGTCGGAATTATTGTTGTAGGTTCCTGTGGGCCCTTCAGTTCCAAATAGCTTTCGTAGATGATGTCTGCTCTATCCAAAAGCGTTCTTCGTTGGTGGTCTGTAAAGAAGGCTTCAAGATTACTGGGTAGGAGCAGTTCAGTATTCTTACCCTGAAATTTTTGTAAAACCTGTTGGGACAGATTTTTATCTATAGGGGTATAGAGAAAATCAGGTATTTTACAATCGAAACAGATTTCACTTGGGTTAGTGTTGTCTGCATAAGTGGTAAATGAGGTGGCGGTAATCCCGGCCGCTATACTCACAAGTTTTATAAAGTTTTTAATAGCCATTGTTATTCCTTTCTTAAAAAAACAATTCCCCGACTTTCTCTTCCTTGTTCTTTTTTTATTTTTGTTTTGTAGGCCAATGTAAAAGTCTGGAAAGCTGCGAATTAGATTCGATAAATCAAAGTGATGATAGAAAATCGGAATATATTTGTGAGTGATAATGCATTAAAAGTAAAAAGTGAACAGGTATTGCAGTTATTCCTTGAAACCACGATTGGTAAAGCTTACTGGGCCATCAATACTGATGAGCATTGATGGAGTTTAGAAGATAAAAACTAATTGTTTTAGAAAATTAGTAATTCTTGTTTATTTGCCAAGGGAAAAAATTTGGAAAGAACTAACTAATATGATTTTGGAAGTCATTACTTGAAACCGCGAGTTCAAAAAATGAATAAAAATGTTTTTAGTTTCACCAGTTAAATTTTATTGCGGATTATGTAGAGTAATAATTATTTGGAGTCCAATTTTTGTTGTTCTTTAAGTTCAATCCACCTACTCATAAATTCTGTAGATCGCATTTGTTCACGCCACAAAATTCTACCCATAAAGTTCATCTGTCTAGATTGCTGAAGTGATTGTTGAATCTCTAGCAATTTGGTGATTAATACAGCACTGTTTTTCGGTGTATTAAATTTTTTATTTAAATTGTTCAGTGCACCGCGGTTATACATTTGCCATGCATTTTTTTTGTTGTAATTATCAATGATGGTTTTTGCGAACGCTTGGGGTTCATCAGCAATCATTAGGCAGGCAAATTCATCACAGGTCATACTCTCTGCACCCAGTGATGTCGAGATAGTTGGCGTTTGATTAACCCAGCCATCAATTATTTTTCCTTTTTGGCCAGCGCCAAAACGCAATGGAACAAGATTGAGTCGATACTGTTGCATGCATTGGCTAGAGGATTCAGTGCGTCCCTTAATTAAAAAACCGGTAGATGGACTGTTCAATTGTTGAATGGCAGGTGTCGGGTAAGCGCCGTATATATGGCATTCAATATCGGGCAGAGACTGTTTCACAATTGGCCACACAGAATGATAAAGCCACTTTACCGCATCTTCATTGGGAGCATGCTGAAACCCGCCAATAAAAACACAGTGTTGACGTTCTTCAAACTCTGGGGTGTATTCAAGTTGTTGTGGTGCTAAGAATGGTGTGTGGTGTATAAGTCTTGGGGGAATGTCGAATACTTCCGTCAGGATTTTTTGTTCTACATCAGAGATCATAATGCTCAGGTCTGAGCGAAGTATGGCAGCCAATTCTCGTTCCAAGTAATCTCCAGACATATGAATGGCAGGCTTAAAGTCTTCTCCAGAATTAAGTGCATTCATTCTCCCTTCCCGAAGGGCATGGAAATCACTGGTGTCTATTACTCTTGCTGCCTGGGGGCAAGCTTTCCTAACCCGCCAACTGAATTGTTCCTCAGTCATAAAGCGATCGAAGATGACTAATTCAGGCGCAATTTCTTTTACCCAGTCGTCGAACGAGGAATGGTTCATTTGTAGTTGCTTTGACTCAACTTTCAAATTGTCCAAGTCGTAGCTGTGCTCATTCTTTTGAGCAGCAGACCCAAAATACACTGGCCAGCCGACGTTCTTTAAACAACGGATTATTTCAAGAGTACGAGTACCGGCAGCGCTAGAGGTGGGTTCAGGCCAGTTTTTTCCAATTACCAGGGTTTTCATGTTCACAGACTATCTAGGACTATTTGCTTGAATCTTTTTTTACTGCCGAGAACTGAAATATAGAACAGGTGATGTGTATCAACACCAGCGTGACAGGATTCTCGTTAACAGTATTTAAATTCAACTGAATCAAAAAAGGCCCACTCAACGGGCCTTTATATCCTGAATTAGTTTAATGATTTATCACTTTATTGCTGTGATGCCGGTTAGCTCTTTTACTTTTTTCAACAAAGGAGTGGCTCTAGCCCGAGCTTTTTCCGCTCCAGCCTGTAATGTTTCTTCAATGTAAGTGGGCGATGCCATAAGCTCGTTGTACCTTTCACGTTTTTCAGCCAGTTGGCCGTTGATGTGTTCAAAAACAACCTTTTTCGCCTCACCCCAGGCAATTCCTTCTTCATAGGCTTTGCGCATCTCAGCAATTTGTTCTGGAGTAGAGAACGCACTATAGATCTCAAAAAGTGCACTGTCGTCAGGGTCTTTGGGTTCACCGGGCTCTAGTAAATTAGTCTTAATCTTATTGATGGATTTTTTTAGCTTTTTCTCGGTTTCAAACAACGGAATAGTGTTGTTGTAGCTCTTACTCATCTTTCGGCCATCTAGTCCTGGCAGAATCATAGAGCTCTCTTCAATAACGGCTTCCGGTAAGGTGAATGCCTGCCCAAATATATGATTGAATCGGCCGGCAATGTCTCTGGCCATTTCTAGATGCTGAATTTGGTCTTTGCCCACTGGTACTTTTTGGGCATTGAACATAAGTATGTCCGCTGACATCAGGACTGGGTAAGCAAACAAACCCATAGTGATGCCTTTATCTGGATCAACTTCATTGCCTTCAACGTTTTCTTGCACCAGTGCTTTATAAGCATGGGCTCGGTTCATGAGTCCTTTGGCGCAGACACAGGTTAAAATCCAATTCAGTTCCAGAATCTCTGGGATGTCGGATTGACGATAGAACGTCACTTGATCTGGGTTCAAACCGCAGGCCAGCCAAGTGGCGGCAATGGCTTTGGTGGATTCTTTCACTCGCTCTGGCTCGTGACATTTAATCAGCGCGTGGTAATCGGCAAGAAAGAGAAAGCTTTCTACATCATCTCTCAAACTGGCTTCAATGGCAGGGCGAATGGCTCCTGCATAGTTGCCAAGGTGAGGTATGCCAGTGGTAGTAATACCTGTGAGTACAATTTCTTTAGTCATAGGAGCTCTTGAAAACAGAATACAGCACAAAAATAGGGGGCGAATACTACCTGAAATATGAGGCGCGAGATAGGCAGCTTGCAAGTAGTGTTAATAGGCCCTAGTGCTTTGATAAATTGGGGAGGGTGATTTCAAAACCTAAACCGGGTTTGCAGTCGTAGGCTTGAATCTGGCCCTTAAGCTTTTGGGTTACAGATGAGTGAACCATATTGAGGCCAAGTCCTGTGCCTCCCTGATTCCGTTTGGTGGTAAAAAAAGGATCGAATAACCTTTGCATGTTTTCTTCTGGCACACCTACTCCGTTATCGCAGAATTTTAAAACTGCATCGTTTTGCCCTTTGCTGGCAGCAATCTTGATCTCCCCATTTTCTGACTCAGCCAGTCCATGTTTGACCGAGTTAATAATTAAATTGGTGAGTATTTGACTGATTTGGCCCGGGTATGAGCTTAAAGAAATATTGGGTTCAACATCCACATCAATAGAGATTGGTTTGTCCTTTAGCGTAGGCTTGATACTGGTAACCACGTTGTCGGCTAAATTAAGTAAGTTCACTTCAACCAACTGGTCACTGGTTTGCTCTACCACCAGCTGCCGAAAATTAGAGGTGAGCTTTGCGGCCCGCGCAAGGTTAGTTTCAAGCAAGTTTACAGTTTCGGCGGCTGAGGTTGTAAATTGCTCAAGATCACTGCGTTTTAGATCATCTGTGTTCATCAAGTGAGTGAGCTCCGCAAGTTTGTCGCTCAGAAAACTGCTCGCGGTCACGGACACCCCAATAGGGCTGTTGATTTCATGGGCGATACCCGCGACCAAACTTCCTAAGGAAGCTGATTTCTCGGAAACCATTAAATCTTTTTGAGTTTGTTCTAATTCAGCAACCTTTGACTTCAAATCTTCCGTTCTTTTGTTAACTTTGAATTCCAGTTCTTGATTTAGGGATCGGGTTTGCTCGTAAAGTAATCGATAGTCATCTTGAGTTTGATCCAACTCTTGCTGGATTTTGACAAAGTCTTGAACCAATGGCATGTAGGCAGCCATTCCGAATAAGACCAAAGTGATCCCTGCGGTGTATCCGAGAATTTCCACCAAGAAAAGATGTACTAATGTGTCTGTAAGAAATAAGTTACCACTAAACCGATGGAAACCAGGGGTCAAACTTAAAGTACTGGCAGATATGAGAATTACTAACCCAAAAATAATGGCGTAATATCCATAAGACGAAGCGCTCATTAGCTGATTTTTTTGTCGCCACGCCAGTGCGATAAAAACCATCAAAACCAAGACTCTTACAGAAGCAAACAGAATTTCTGGCATTTCATCCTCCCTTTCGAGTTCAGATTAGCAGAGCCTTGGTGACCTCATGTTAGAATCTTTGATTATGTGCTTTTTTTGTTAAATGGATCGCCCCAATGTTTTTAGTCCGCTATCTGGTTCGAGTGCCTTTATTGATCATATTGCTGCTTATCGGGTTATTCATGGCCTTTTACGCCAAATTATTCCTCAATAATCATCAGGTGTTAATGTTGGCAACTTGGTGGCATCGTCGCTTGCTCAATATCCTTTCTGTACGGGTCAACTTAGTGGGGGAGTTGGAGTTAAAACATGGGGTAATGGTGAGTAATCATATTTCGTGGCTAGATATAGTAGTTATAGGTGCTTGTTTTCCTACTCACTTTGTTAGTAAAGCGGAAGTGAAAAGCTGGCCATTAGTTGGACGGTTGGCAACTGCTGCAGGTACTTTATTTATTGAACGAGGCAACAATGAAAGCGCCAATCAAATCAAAGACACCATGAAGCAGGTGATTGAAGATGAAAGCTTCATATTATTTTTCCCAGAAGCAACGACAACAAATGGGGTCGGTGTGAAAAAATTTCACCCAAGACTATTTGGTGCAGCCATTGAGTCTGGCGAACATGTGCAACCAGTGGCCATAAAATATGAATCTGAAACATTGCCTCATCCATTTATCCCTTTCATTGACGACCAGAGTTTTGGAGCAAATTTATATCGAGTATTGGGTGAGGCGGGTGCCAATGTCACGGTAAAAGTAGGTCAGTCGTTGAGTTCTGCAAACAAACAACGAAAGCAATTATCTGAAGAAAGTAGAGACGTTATTACAAGTCTTCTTGGATTAGCGCCGAGCCTAGAGAAAGATCGTCAAGCTTAGATTTGAAGTGTGCACTCATATCCTCATCAAGACTGATGGTGAAATGACACTGGCTATCGTAGATGGTTGAAAGAATGTCGCCATTTAATTCATCTACTAACCGACGAATAGAGTTTTCAAGTCCATAGTCGAAGCTGAAAGAAATTTGGCTTTTTTGACGAATTTCATTTAGTTCTGCGTTGGTCATGGCTTCAGAAATAACGCCGCTATACGCTCTTACTAAACCTCCCGCACCTAACTTGATGCCACCAAAATACCTGACGACTATAGCCAAAAAATTTGAAACCTGTTTATGCTGCATTACTTGATACATAGGTTTTGCGGCTGTGCCTGAGGGTTCACCGTCATCGTCCAAACCCGTTTGTCCCTCACAGCTCCAAGCAACACACACATGCCTGGAGTCATAGTATTGTTTTCGAATCTGGCTAATTTTATCTTTTACTTCCACTACATTTTGCACTGGATAGATGAAACCAATAAAGCGACTCTTTTTTATAATTAGTTCATGTTGCACTGAGTTGATCAGAGATTTTGGTGACATTAACTAAACCACCATTGGCGGTCGTTACTCACAATATTGAATATTTTTTCGTACCCTAATCGACCGGGATATACTCGCTCTTTATAGGTGAGATCTCTCTTGTATTGCGGGTCTCGTTCAGTACTTTCATAAAGTGAAACAAATGGCGTGTGAGATTTTTGACAAAGCTCTTGCATCATTGCAGAAAATTTTTTGGTCTTCATATTTATGGGTGGGTCATATGCGCAAGGAGGCCCAATCACCAAAATCTTAGCTCTAGGCTTAATGACTTTCAGTATGGTTTTTAGAGCTTCAACCGATTCATTAATACTGATTTTAGGTGTAGCCGCACAATCTTGTAAGCCGGTAGCTAATACTATTCGATTGTCTTCATCTGATGTAAGTCTGGCGTTCAGTTCAGCTTCAATTCTTTCTGCTAGCTTTAGGCTAGTTTCTCCATAGACCCCAAGCTGGTATAAGTTAAGATCGGGATGCGTATTCTTCGCTTGACGTGTGAGTGCATAAACAAAACCCTGATGAGTTGGGTCGCCAGCACCCGCAACTAGATCGTCACCAATAAAGAAGAGGCTGAGTGGCGATTTCGCCATAAATTGATTTCCTTGCCAGTGATTTAGAGGGATTTTAGCCCGTCATTCTGCTTTAATCATAGTCGAATTACCAATGACTAGGCTAATAGTATGTCAAGACTGATGCATGAAGATTCCGAAGGGCTAAGCCCTTGGCAGGCAAAAATAAACGAGATCATTTTTGGTGCTGACACTTTTCTGGGCAAGCTGTTTGATATCGTTTTGATCGTTGCCATCTTACTCAGTGTCGCGGCAGTACTATTGGAAAGCGTAGACGACATTTATGACGTTTATGGTCGAGAGTTATTGTTAATAGAGTGGGGTTTTACGCTTCTTTTCACTGTTGAATATATTCTAAGATTGGTTTCAGTAAAGCAGCCATTGAAGTATGCAAAAAGTTTTTTTGGTATTGTAGATTTGTTATCCATTATTCCTACTTATCTCAGCTTGTTTCTTACTGGGGCTAACTCTCTGTTAGTGATTCGAATCTTAAGAATACTTCGGCTGTTTAGAATTTTAAAACTGGTTAATTATCTTGGCGAGGCTGAATTTCTAATTGCAGCCATGAGGCAAAGCCGAAGAAAAATTTTGGTCTTCCTCTATACGGTAATGACCGTAGTGATTATATTTGGATCTATTATGTATTTGGTGGAAGGTCCAGAAAACGGATTTAATAGCATTCCAGAGTCTATTTATTGGGCAATAGTAACGCTCACTACTGTGGGCTATGGTGATATTTCACCCCACACCCCCGTTGGCAAAATGATCGCTTCAGCAGTTATGATCAGTGGCTATGCCATCATTGCCGTACCTACTGGTATTTACGCAGCCGAGCTTAGTCAGGTTATGAACAAAGCCCGTGATGCCAGAGCTTGCGAAGGATGCGGGCGAACTGGCCATGAGGAAACCTCTCTGTATTGCCGATTTTGTGGAACCAAGCTCGATTAAGTAAACAAGGGATTCATAAGTTTACTGGTTGAGAGTTTACTGGTTGAGAGTCCGCCCGCCGTCTACTGGTAAAATTTGCCCAGTGATGTATTGATTCTCAACGGCCAAATGATAAATTGCTTTTGCAATATCTTCCGGGTGGCCGGCTCTATGAAGCGGGATTTTAGGCAGGGTATTTTGAGCGATTTGAGAGTTGTTTTCCGGCCATAAAATAGCCCCAGGAGCTACAGCATTTACTCTTACATCGGGTGCTAGCTCCAGTGCTAATGATTGAGTTAGCATCATTAGCCCGGATTTCGCAACACAATATACTGTATGTTCGTTAAGCGGGCGATAGCCATGGATGTCTACCATATTTATGATTGAGCCCTTGTTTTCACTCAGCCGTGGTGCCAAGGCCTGTGATAAAAACAGTGGCGCTTTTAAGTTACTGTTTATCAGTTGATCCCATTGTTGATTAGAAATTTTACCCAGTGGGCTCGGGAAAAAACTGGATGCATTATTAATTAACACAGATAAATCAGACACTTCTGACGCGATATTCGCCAGCTCATCAACATGGTCAGAATCATTGAGATCGCATTTAATAATTTGGCAGCTGTTATCCCTAATATTATTGAAGCTTGCACTTAAGCTTTCTGCTTCCGACTGAGACTGTAGATAACTCAGTAATAAATTGAAGCCCTTATTATGAAAGAAAGTTGCAGTTTGCGCCCCAAGCCTTTTACTTGCTCCAGTAATTAATACTGTTGCCATTTCGATTTTTCCTCAGCAATTATTTTTATTCGGGTTTGTCTTATCTGCTCCCCTAACTCGGGTCCGCTATACCCCTGCTTTTGCAAATTTGATACATCAACTTGTTGCGCAGCCACAGCGAGTTCATAGACAAGGTCAGCTTGTTTATACTCTCTTGTTTCGAAACCGGAGCGACCTCGGCTGTCTGCGGTGCATACAAGAAGAAATTTTTTTAACAATTCGGTTTTTTTAAACGCCCCGAGCCTGTTTAAAAAATCGAAGATGGTGGCAGGCTTTAATTCCTCTATCCGGTGGCAATGGGTATGAAATTCAGACGCTAACATGGCTAAATCTTTGTAGCTGTTCTGTGTTTTTAATCGACGACACAGTTGCTTCACTAGCTTTATGCCACGTTTTTCATGACCATGGTGGTGCGGTAGATTATCTGGGTCGGATTCTGCCTTACCCAGGTCATGGCACAGGGTTGCAAACCGAACTTCAGTGTCATCACTTAAGCTGCATGCGACTTGAAGCGCTTTAAGTGTGTGAATACCTGTGTCGATCTCAGGATGCCATTTCATGGGCTGGGGCACACCGAATAGATTATCCAGTTCAGGCATTATTATTTGCAGAGCGGAGCAGCGTCTCAGTACTTCAAAATAAACCCAGGGTGATCTCTCTGTTAGAGCTCTTTGGGTTTCTTGCCAAACTCTTTCAGGAGTTAAGGTGTTCAATTCTCCAGAAATAGAAAGTTGGATCATTAAGTCCAAGGTTTCTGAGGCGACTGAAAAACCTAAATGATCAAATCTGGCTGCAAACCGAGCAACTCGCAGTACTCTGAGAGGGTCTTCTCGAAAAGCAGGAGACACATGCCTAAGTATTTTATCTTTCAGATCTGATTGACCATTAAATGGATCATGTAAATGACCATTAGAATCTTGTGCCATGGCGTTAATGGTTAAATCCCGGCGTTCTAGATCCTGATCCAGGGTAATATCTGGATTAAAGTCAACATTAAAGCCTTTGTAACCCTGTCCTGATTTTCGTTCAGTGCGGGCAAGGGCATACTCTTCTTTTGTATTGGGGTGCAAAAAAACTGGAAAATCTGCGCCCACTTGTTGAAAGTTTTGCGCCAGCATTTGTTCTGGTGTAGCACCCGTGACCAGCCAATCTCTGTCTTTCACTGGTATTTCAAGTAGTGCGTCTCTCACCGCACCGCCAACTAAATATATATTCATTAGCGATATCGCATTCATGGAAGATGTAGCCATTATAAAGCTTCTGAAATAAAAAAAGCCTCAGATGAGGCTTTTTAGAGGCGTACTCGGCATTTAGAATCGCATAGAAAATTGACCCATCACTCCAAGGCCTTTGGCTAATTCTGTTTCACTATTCGCGCCTGGTGGGAACCAAATGGTTAGGTCTATACCCACCCCCCACGGGGTTAGCCCAGCGCCAAATGAAACAGTATCAGAGTCTGCAACACTTAAGTTGTTCTTATACCCAGTTCTAAGCTTTAGCCAGTTTTTAATATCTAGCTCTGCGCCCAGGCTCATGTATCTAGTAGGTACGCCAATGGCAATAGGTTGGTTTTCGGTTAAATCAAGGTCGGCAGCAAGCGTTGTATAAGCGGTTGTATGAGCCGCACCAATTCGCACTTTCGGATTGAAATCGATGTCTTGCCCAGACTTGGATTTAAAGGTTTGTGGAATAATATCTTTGATAACCACACCACCTGTTAGAGAACCTTTATAATTAAAACTTTTTGCCGCACCAATATCGATATTTCCTGTGGTCTCAGAAATAGTGTTTTCTTCGATTGCTTGCTCTAATTCTCCTTCTGCATCTTCTTCAAAATCGTCGTAAGCAATGTTCTTGTCAAAGATGATAATTTGCTGGAGTTTGAACGTTGCTCCCAACGTAAAATCGTCACCACCGAAATTAAACAGTTGGCCCGTAGCTATTCCGACTTCTGTGACAGATACACCGACAATTTGAACTTCAGAGTAAATAGTTTCTGGGTCGATAACGGTTTCATCAAAAGTACCGGCGTTAACAAGAGGATCAGTGAACTCAGGGTAATCAGAAGGATAGGTTCCTTCAGCGACGTAATCACTGGAGGTGTTTGAGGTAAAATTATCTAGGGTAGCGACTTCGGTTGCTAGATCTGCAGATGCGACCGTTAAGTCTCCCTGTGCAGCTGTTACTGCGTTTTGAAAATCAATCGGATTAGGAAAATCATCAGGATCTAAGTTGTTTAGTGTGTCGGCCGCACCAATGACTCCAGATCCATCTGTGGTACTACCCACTGAGTTGTTTACAATTTCTACTTGATCAACATAATCTTCTAGGGAAAGTAGTGCATAATCTGCTGCGGCCAGATCCGCAGGAGCAAGGCTGAGCTCAGCCCCTGTAAATGCGTTTTGGTTAATGACTACCCCCCATTTGAAGTTTCCTCCAGGTAAGGCCATACCCAAACCACCCAATACCCCAGACTGCATTGGACGGCCCGAAAAATCGCTAAAGGTGTTTTTTGTGGTGTCCACAACAGACCTAAGATTACTGGTTTCAGTTCTTACGTTTGCAATGGCACTGGTCATATCACTCTGTGCTGTTGAAAGGTCATCGTATGCTGTAGACAGGTCTGTAGCATAACTAGCGCTAGTTGGATCAAGGCCTTCCAATGTCGCTGAGGCCGCTGAAAGCGCAGTGGCTGCATCCGTTAAGTTGTTGACTGCTGCGGTAAGCGCCTCACCATCCAGATTTTCGTAATCTTCGAGTCCGTCTTCAGAGAAGTCTTCCATATCGGCGAGAATGCCTTCAGGGTCTTCGATATAACCACCAACGGATGGAATAATGAGGTTAAACCTCTCGGAATCTGGATAATTTCCTAATAGTGCTGGATTCATATTCGCAGCTGACGCAGGTTCGGCCGCAGCAACACCGGCGCCTCCCATCGCATTGGACCTAGTGTCGTTAGATACAAATGGGCCCGCCAAAGCACTACCAGTGGTGATAGAGATGGCCAATGCCATTAAATGTTTAAGGTTCATTAAAAGGAATCCCCTGATCGAGTTGTCAAACACAGCTTCCTTAAGGTTAGTCTGTGTTTGTGGTCATGTTGCTGTTTGCTATGTTAGCTTTGTAAGCAAATGTAAATAATACAAGTATTAATTGCTGTGTCACAATTGGGAGGTACCCAGTGACCCAGTGCACACGACTTTGTAATCAAGGGTTATGTACTCTTCAGAAAGGCAATCAAACAAAAGAGATTGCTGATCTTATTCCCAGTATGAACCACCTCCATCCATTATCAGCTGACCTTATCGGAGCGCTTTTTTGAAACTGTTAATCGCCATGGCATTTATTGCTGAAGTTGTCATTTGGTCTTTCACTCCATTGGGAATTAATTGGAGCATGAAGTCTTTTAGCTTTGGTGAAGCCATGTTTTGGCGCAATTTAACGGCCGTTCTTTTAGTGGTTGTTATTGTGTTGCTTGGGCGTTATCGAATTTCTTTTTCCAAAGATGCGATTAAGTGTTACTCGGTTGGAGGATTTCAACTCTATGCTGCCATGACCTGTGTCTATCTCGGTTCCACTGTTGTGAGCTCAGGAACAGTTGCGGTGATTCATGGCGTTATGCCAATCATTGCAGCTATCTGTTCATGGTTTTTCTTTGGCACCAGACAATCAAAACTCAGGGAATTTCTAATCCTAATTTCGTTTGCTGGTTTGCTTCTTATTTTTCAGAACAAATTGGCTCAGGGTCAAAAGGCTCTTTGGGGTTTTTGGGTGGTGGCTATGGGCGTTTTCTTTCATGCATTTTGTAGCACCTGGATTAAGAAATATAACCAATCCGTTTTACCATTTGATCAGTTGGTCGGCAGCTTACTGGTTTGCCTTCCGGGTTATGCACTTAATGCGTTTATTTGGCCTGGGCATTCTGAGTCGATTGATTCTGTCGCCGTTTGGTCAATTTTATTGTTGGCTGTTTTTGGTAGCTTACTGGGTTTCTTTCTTTTCTTTTTTCTGTTGCAGCATATTAGTTCCGTCACACTGGGTTTGATATCTGTATTGACTCCCGTGATAGCACTGTGGGTGGGAGTTGTATTAAACCAAGAAGTGTATTCCTGGGTAGCCTATGTCGGTTCCTTTATTACGCTGGTTTCTGTTGCTTGTTTTATTCTTGAGCCGGTGTTTAAAAATAAGCGGCAAGTCCTTGCCGCACTTATAAAAAGGGTAAATTAATAACCAAAGTGAATTAAGGAACCCCGCCAAATCGCCGATACCAATCTCATAGACGAACCACAGGATGTGGT
>JANQHX010000105.1 GCA_028282465.1 Gynuella sp. | reverse complement strand
ACGAAGGTGAACTGGAATCATTACGTCGCTTTAAAGACGACGTAATGGAAGTTCGTAACGGTATTGAATGTGGTATCGGCGTGAAGAACTACACAGACGTTAAAGTTGGAGACAAGATTGAAGTCTTCGACGTTAAGGAAGTTGCTCGTACTCTTGATTAATTTTTTAGATTGATTCTATGAACCTCGGGTTGGGTTTGGCTTTTTTAAAAGTTGAATTTGATTCGGGGTTTTTTGGTATTTGTGGTTTTGTTTTTTGTGTGGCTGTTTTGGGTTTTTGGTTGCGTGAGCTAATTTAATTGTTAGTTTGTTTACGTTGCCGCTTGGGCCGCGGCGGGCCCTTACTTTCTTTGCTCGTGCAAAGAAAGTAAGCAAAGAAAGCACGACCGGATAAATTGGCCTTCAGCTTGGCTTCGCCAACTTGTGTCACTGTATTTGCTCGTTGAGGGCCGCTCAGACGCTACGTCCATGTAGCGCTTCGCTAAACGCGACATCCATGTCGCTATTGCCCTCAGCAAATACACCGCCACAAGCAATTTAAACGGCGAACGGAAAACACAAGATACTTCCGTGGTTTATTGAAAATTTTCTTTGAGAAAATTGCATTTAAAAGACGATTTAAACCTAATTCAAAAGAAGCTTGTGTTTGCCGCCTGTGACTTGTGAAGAAGTTCTTGGCGTGGAATATGTGCTGAAGGTCAAAAGCGACATGGATGTCGCGTTAGCGATTCGGGCCATGGACGGCCCGTGAGAGCGGCCCCTTTAGTGCAGATTCCATGACAAGAATGCCGAAGGCACCCGAAGGGCTCCGAAGAGAGCAAGTTTTCAGTTCTTTTTTAAAAAAGGAACTACCCTTGCGGCACAAGCGGAACCGATTTTCAGGATAAGGAAAACCGTTTATTCCAAAAAAAGAAAGAAGTGAACGAGCTAAACTAATTTCAAAAACCTCGCAAAAAACCGCGAGAGAAAAAAAGGTAAAAACATATGGCTAGAGAATTCAGCCGAGCAAAACGAGTGGCAGACCAAATTCAAAAAGACCTCGCCGTTCTCATTCAACAAGAAATCAAAGACCCCCGTCTTGGGTTGGTCACCATTAACGAAGTTAAAGTCAGCAAAGACTTGGGCTACGCAGAAGTTTTTTACACCTGCATGTCTTTAGAAGATTCCGAAGACAGCAAAAAAGAAAGCAAGAAGCTACTAACTAATGCCAGCGGTTACTTGCGAACTCTTTTAGGCAAGAGCATGAAGCTTAGAGTAGTACCTGAACTCAGGTTTCATTACGACGAGTTATTAGGTCAGGGTCATCACATGACCAATCTAATCAACAAAGCAGTCGAAGCAGATAAAACTCATCAGGATGAAGAGGCCGATGGGGAGAAAGAATAGAGGTCGAGCAGTTCATGGGGTGGTGTTGCTCAATAAGCCCCTAGGTATGAGTTCAAATCATTTACTGCAGAAAGTGAAAAGATTATTTAATGCTGCTAAAGCCGGACACACAGGTGCTCTCGATCCTTTGGCAACAGGCCTATTACCCATTTGCCTGGGTGAGGCCACTAAATTTAGTCAATTGCTTTTAGAAAGTGATAAGGCCTATGAAACCATTGGTAAATTAGGAGAACGCACCAGCACTCTTGATGCCGAAGGTGAGGTGACTGAAACCCGGCCTGTGCCTGAACTGAATATTGATCATGTTAATCAAATAATTCAGCAACAGTTTGTTGGCACTATTAAACAGGTTGCTCCTCTGTACTCTGCGTTAAAAATTGATGGTAAACCCATGTATGAGTGGGTACGCAAAGGTGTTGAAGTTGAAGCTAAGGTACGTGAGGTAACCATTAATTCAATTGAATTGGAAAGCCTGACTCAGGAACAGATTCAATTGCAGGTGAGCTGTTCCAAGGGCACCTACATTCGCTCATTAGTGGATGACATTGGTCAGGAGCTGGGTTGTGGCGCATATATCACCAAGCTGCATAGAACTGAGCATGGGCCTTACCAGATTAAAGATTCAGTGACTTTAGAGCAGTTGGAAACCCTTGCGGATAAGCTCTTGAAGGAATCCCCTGATTACTCAGAGTTAGATAGCCTCTTACTGCCAGTAGACAGTCCCATTGCCGATTGGCCAATGTACCGCTTGACCGAAGCAGAGCACATTGAACGCTTTACTCATGGCAATCCTGCCAAGGGTGTAAAAAATACTGAATCATTGCCAGATACTGACGCCATTAGGGTCTATGATGACAACTCGGGCATGTTTTTGGGTATTGGCGAAAAGACCGGGCCAGAGCAATTAAGTCCAAGACGGCTGGTTAATTTGTAAACATTCTCTTGGTTGGTTAATTCCTTCATTAAGAGGTGTTAAGTCACAGGGGAATCCCTTATAATCCCGCGCCGATTCTAGCTTTGAGGCTTATCATAGCCTCAAAGGGAGAAGCCTGATCCCGCTGTTAATATGCACGGCGGTGACTGGGCTCCTGAGTTTCATCTGAACTTGGGAAACGAGCGCCAAAACAACTTCTTAGTAGTTCGCGGTTTTGGCAGGCATATTTTTAATATTTGGAGAAAGAAACATGGCACTAAGTGCAGAAAAGAAAGCTGAAATCGTAAAAGAATACGCTCAGGGTGAAGGTGATACCGGTTCTCCTGAAGTACAGGTTGCATTATTGACTCATAACATTAATGGTCTGCAGTCTCACTTCAAAGCTCATGGTAAAGACCACCACTCTCGTCGCGGTCTGATCCGCATGGTAAACCAGCGTCGTAAACTGCTGGATTACCTGAAGAAAAAAGACCAGAGCCGTTACACGACTCTGATCGGCAAGCTAGGATTACGTCGCTAGTCAGCTAAAAGGGCCCCTAACGGGGTCTTTTTTCATTCTGCACATTTGAAACTTTCAATTTTTGGGAGGCATTCAAACTGTGCAGTTTTTGTTTTTAACCTCCTGAAAAACATTTAACAAAGGTCGCTTGATCCAGGGTGAGTGCTTCTAACCATTGGCCCTTTCTTATGTTGTGAATAAGAATTCAGGGTTAATGCTTGGAAGCACTCTGATCAAGCAAACAATTATTGAAAGCGAAGATTGGCTTTCATTTTTTAAAGGAAACTTAAGTGAGTTTTTTACAAGCAAAAACCAAAACATTTCAATTCGGTACTGACCAAGTCACTCTAGAAACTGGCAAAGTTGCCCGTCAGGCTTCTGGTGCCGTTATCGCAACCATGGGTGGCAACACCGTTTTGGCAACCGTTGTTGGTGCCAAGTCAGTGAAAGAAGGTCAGGACTTTTTTCCGCTTTCAGTTCACTACCAAGAAAAATACTACGCAGCGGGGAGAATCCCAGGGGGATACCTGAAGCGTGAAGGCCGCCCTTCTGAAAAGGAAACCTTAACCAGCCGTTTGATCGACCGTCCTATTCGTCCACTGTTTCCAAATGGATTCATGAATGAAGTTCAGGTGATCATCAATGTTATCTCTACTGACAAAACTACTGACCCAGATATTTGCGCCATGATCGCTACCTCTGCGGCGTTGGCTGTTTCTGGTATCCCATTTAACGGCCCTGTGGGTGCTGCTCGTGTCGGTTATACCGAAGAAGAAGGCTACATTCTGAACCCATCTTTGGCTGCTATGGAAAACACCCTGTTAGACATGGTTGTGGCTGGCACTAAAGACGCCGTGTTAATGGTTGAATCAGAAGCTCAGGAATTGTCAGAAGACGAAATGCTGGGTGCTGTGCTGTTTGCTCATCAGGAGTTCCAAACGGCGGTAACTGCCATAGGCGAATTCGCTGCTGAAGTGGGTACCACTCCATGGGACTGGGCTCCAGAAGAAGAAAACACCGCCCTGATTGAAACCGTTAAAGCAGCTTACTGGGACAAGATCGGCGAAGCATACAAGATTGTTGTTAAAGCTGATCGTTACGAAGCACTGGGTGCCGCTCGCGACGAAGCCGTAGCAGAGCTCGCTGTCGAAGGAAGCGAATACTCAGCTGACGATATTAAAGCTGCCTTCGGCAAATTAGAAAAGAAATTGGTGCGTCAACGTGTGGTTGCTGGTGAGCCGCGTATTGATGGTCGTGACACCAAAACCGTTCGTCCAATTGAAGTGGAAGTAGGTGTTTTAGATGGTGCTCATGGTTCTGCTTTATTCACCCGTGGTGAAACTCAGGCATTGGTAACTGCAACCTTGGGTTCAACTCGTGATGCACAGATGGTTGATTTTCTTCATGGCACTGAAACCGACCCATTCCTATTACACTATAACTTCCCTCCATTCTCAGTGGGTGAAGCAGGGCGTATGGGTGCCGTAGGCCGCCGTGAAATTGGTCATGGCCGTTTGGCTCGTCGTGGTGTGGCAGCAACATTGCCTAACCTTGCAGAAGATTTCCCATATGCCATTCGTGTGGTTTCGGAAATTACTGAATCAAACGGTTCTTCCTCTATGGCTTCCGTGTGCGGCTCTTCTCTGGCATTGATGGACGCAGGTGTTCCAGTTAGCACGCCAGTGGCTGGTATTGCTATGGGTCTGGTGAAAGAAGACGAAGGCTTTGCTGTTCTGACTGACATCCTGGGTGATGAAGATCACTTAGGTGACATGGACTTCAAAGTAGCAGGTTCTACCAATGGTATTACAGCTCTGCAGATGGACATTAAGATCGAAGGTATCACTGAAGAGATTATGGAAATCGCTCTTGAGCAAGCTCATGAAGCTCGTATTCATATTCTGGGTGAAATGGGTAAAGTCATCAGTGAAGCTCGCCCTGAACTGAATGAATCTGCGCCAACCTTCAAAACCATTAAGATCGATGCAGACAAGATCCGCGATGTTATTGGTAAAGGTGGTGCGACTGTTCGTGCACTGACTGAAGAAACGGGTACAGAAGTGGATATCTCTGATGACGGGACTATTCGTATTTATGCACCTGATGGCAAAGCACTTAAAGCTTGTGAAGATCGCATTATAGGAATCACTGCAGAAGCAGAAGTCGGTGCACTTTATAAAGGTAAGGTTGTGCGCATCGCCGACTTCGGTGCTTTCGTTAACTTCCTGCCAGGGAAAGACGGCTTGCTGCACATCTCACAAATCGTTGAACGTCGCTTGAAAACTGTGACTGAAGAACTGAACGAAGGTGACGAAGTTGTGGTTAAGGTGCTAGACATCGACAACCGTGGTCGCGTAAAACTAAGCATGAAAGATGTTTCTGAAGAAGAGAAAGCGTCTTTTGGTGCTGAGTAAATGTTGGTCAAAATCTGAAGTTCATGTGAATTTTCTTCACTAGAGTCTTATTATGGCGTTTTAATCCAATATTTGGTATTCGGGATCATAAAACGCCTCGTTCCCTACAAGTCTTGGTTCCAAAGCAGCATCCTCTGTAGTTCAGAAGTTGATAAAGATTTGTCTCATCAAAGCCCGTTAATAAATAGAGTTATGGCTTCCTCAATACTGCTCTAGAGTATTATAAGTGTCTGCTTAAGCTAAAACTTTACTTAAGCTTCATCATTTTGTTAACACGTGGCAACCTTGAGTTGGTTGGTATCAGTTGTCGATCTCTCTTCCTTTAATAACACTCCAAGTCGATTTATATATAAGTTCACTGCTGTCGTTAACTGGGAAAATAGAAGGCCTGTTTTCGCTTAAGGCTTTATAATTGTTTCGCCAAAAAAAACCACAAAACCAAAGCGAAACAGACCATGAGCCATCATAATACAGTTATCAACCAATTGCTTAAATTTATCCCGAGACATGAATTTGAAACCCTCGCCAATCAGCATCATAAAGGCCGATCTTTCCGAATAGCATCACGATGGTCTCAGTTCGTCACCCTGATGATTGCTCAACTATCCGGTCGAAACAGTCTTCGAGATATTGTCGAAAACATGACCGCTCAACTGCATCGTTTATATCACTTAGGAACGACAAGGCTTTCACGTACTACGTTATCCCGAATTAATGAAGATAAACCCTACACACTTTATGAGGCGCTTTTTGGTCGTTTGTTGACTCGCTGCCAAGCCGTCGCACCAAGGCATAGCTTTCGATTTAAAAATCCGTTGTATTCGTTGGATGCCACGACGATTGATTTGTGTTTATCGACTTTCCCGTGGGCTGAGTTCCGCGCCACCAAAGGGGCGATCAAGTTGCATGTGGGTTTGAATCACAAAGGTTACCTGCCCGAATTTATCACCATTACTGACGGTAAGGCGCACGATATTACCGCTGCACGAGCACTTAAGCTCCCATCGGGAAGTATTGTTGCGGTGGATAAAGGCTACAACGACTATAGTTGGTATAACCAGCTGAATAATAACGGAATTTTCTTTGTAACACGGTTAAAGACTAATGCAAAATATCGAGTTTTAGAACGCCAAGCAGTTAAAAAATCGAAAGGTGTCACGTCCGATCAAATCATTGAATTTACGGGCGCGGTTACTGCAAAACTATGCCCTATAGGATTGCGTCGAATAGGTTACCGCGATGACGTTACAGGAAAGCACTATGTGTTTTTGACCAACAACCGATCACTCTGCGCAAAAACCATCGCCGATATTTATAAAGCTCGATGGCAAGTAGAGTTGTTCTTTAAATGGATAAAACAAAATCTCAAAATAAAGTCATTTATCGGAATCAGTAAGAATGCGGTGCTGACTCAGATATGGATAGCAATGTGCACCTATCTTTTGCTCGCATTCTTGAAGTTTCAATATAAGTTAGCGTGGAGTATGCAGCAGATACTGAGAGTGCTTCAGTTAAATTTATTTGAAAAATGCGACCTTATGGCCTTATTGAGAGGTGATTCGATTAGCCCAATTCCGCCTGATCAAAATCAGGCTTGTTTGTTTTAAAAGTTAATGCGACAGCAGTGATATAAGTTGAAATCACCTGATAACTAACTAATTCTAATGCACTAGTTATTTGGCTCTTTAACAGTTAGAGTAGAAATGGTGATAAACAATATCACTCGCGGAAAATAGAATTAGAAAGTTTGAAAGTGATTATCCAGATTTTTACAGGGAGATAACTATGGCTCGCATAATATGTGGCTTTGTTTTATTTATTATTTCAATAATGTTACATGCTTACGGTAATGAATCAATATATTTGACTGGTGGTGTATCCTTAAATTCAACGTTGATTCAAAACAACAGCCAATATTTAGTTCAGATATCTTCGTCGAACTCTTTGGGACAGTCTGTTAATGTTTTAACCCAAGAGTCATTTAATAAAGATGTTCAATTCATTAATAGCTCATCCTTAAATCCGAATCAACGTCAAGGTGCTGAGGCTACAACAATTATAATAGATCTAAGGGCTAATGATGGGATTGGTAGTATTCAATTAACCGGTCTTTTTTCTCTTGTAGGGAAGCCAGCGGAGCTAGTGGTAGTTTCTTCTAGTGAGGTTTTAAGTTGCACTAGCTGTTCTTTTAAGGGATTCAGCAAGGTTTCATTTATCAAAGGCAAGCCTACACTGGAAAATGGAAGAGTAACTGGTTTTGATGTTGATGGGACGGTTCAGTTTCTTGGCAAGGTTGGGCTTTCAGGTGTTTCAGTGCTTGATATTGTTGCCCAAGATATTCAATTTTCAGATTCGGAGCTTTCAACTAGTTATAGCCTAGATGGATCAGGGCAAATCGTACCTTTTGGTATTGCTGGCAATCAAGTAATAGCTAGTGGTGTGGTTAGATTAATGGCAGGCATAGGGCATTATGAACTGATTAAAGGAGTGATGGATAACGTTCATGTTTCAAAATTTGGAAATATCTCTCTCTCAAAGTATTCATCTTTAAATTCTGCTAATGTCCATATCTCTAATACATCAGCTATAGGAACAATAGATATTCTAGGTACGATTAGAACTACTGCTGATGTATTTAATGTAGCGCAGTCCAAAGGTAAAAATATAGTACCAAAGGGCTCAGTTTCCATAACAAGCTATTCAGATGCTAATGTTGCTGGAAAAATCTTTGCATCAGGAAACATAGAGCTCTCAGCTCTAGGTGATATATCCATAGATACTCTTGAGTTAATTCCGGATGACGTATGTGGTACATGGAAAGGTGCTCATACTAAGTATGGAAATGCTGAAATCAAAGGCCAGCATATAGAAATAACAGCAGGTGAAAGGTTATTAAATTTTGGACAAATTAAAGGAGCTTCTACTTCAATCGTAGCTAAAGAAGTATCTAACGAAGGTGTGCTTTGGTCTGAAGGGGATTCGTATCTTGAGGCTAAAGAATTGTTTAAGAATCAGTTTGGAGGGATTATACATGGAGAAAAAATTAGTTTGGTATCTAATTCTTTTTATAACGGCTCCGTGAGGCCTTATAGATTAGTTCAAAACGAACTTTGCCAAAACAGATCTCGTAGTACTCCTGTATTTACCCGCGGTACATATCATGTGATTGGAGACGATCCTGAAGATCATTCTGCTGTGCCTGTCATTACTACTGCTTCTATCATCTCTGGAACTGATGTTGAGGTGCGTGCAGATGTGGTTACAAATGTAAATCCATATTTTATTGTGCACACTGATTCGGATTATGGGATGAATTTGGATCCTTCTAAAGTATCTGAAATTGTTATTACTGCAACAAGAAACTTAACAATTAAGTCCACTAGCCTTGTAAATTCGTCAGCAATAATTGAAGCAAGATATGGGGTGCTTGCTCTAGATAATGCTAACTTTATTAATGAGCGCTATCGCGTGCAAGTCAATCAAGGCTTGGGAACCTTGACAGAGCAAGATTTGTGTAATGGGATCACAAACTGCACCACAAGTGCATTGGATGCTCAATATGTTTATGCTACCTCTCCTGCAGGGAGAATTTATGCAGGTAATAATGCTGTATTCATTTCTAGAGATACATTTAAGAATACGTTTAGTTTTATTGAGGTATTTGGGGATGCTAATGTTGATGCGAATTATGTAGTTCAAAGTGGATTGAATTTACAATATACAGTTAACGTTACGGAGACTGAACACCACAAGCAGTGGCGATGTACCCACAGTTTATTTGGGAGATGCTTGAGAGGTTATCATCGTCGTTGGACTACAGAGACTTCATATATCCAAAAGCTAAGTTCGGGGCAAATACCATCTCTGTTCTCTGTAAGTGGGTACCTTCGTGGTAAAGGTGCTGGCTCTTTTAATTTATCTGTAATTAATATTAACTTTATTTAAATAGGTATGATTACTATGACTACTCGCCTATTTCATATCCTTAGAAATATACTGGCATTGAATCTCCTGTTAGTTGTCACTTTTATTTCCCCTAAAGTAATTGGGGTGGAAGTTGAAATCGTAGAAAAGCTTAGTGAGCAACTTAAGAACAGCATTGTTATTGAAGTTAGCTCAAGCGATAACTACCTTTTCACGAGCACGCATGGTAACGAGGATATTTCAAGATATAAATCTATTGATAACTTAATACAAGATATTCGATTGGAACATATTGACCTATTTAATGAGCAGGCATGGGTACCAGTTTCACTAAACCCGATGGTGTTGGTAAATGTCCCAGTTAATATACCAAAACAAGTAGGTACAAAGTTTGTACAGCACCAATTGATTACATACCAACTGCGAAGTTTAATTGATAGAGCATGGTTAACGGGTTATGACACCGTTGACCAACAGATCAATACGCTATATCAAAATGGAGTTAATCTCGCACGCCAATGGGGGTTAAAATTCGGTGATGATCTATTGGAGGCATACCATGATCGAGAGGGAGAATTCTATGATAATTCTATTAGGAATGTTGAATTCCTATCTGATTCTCTAGGGAAACTTCCTTACGATGTAATTTGGCCAGAAATTCATATGATTAATGGTCAGCAAGTTTTAATTCCAATAGTTTACTTAAAGCCTTCCACTATAGCTACGAACATAATTGAAGGAAACAACCTCGATTTTGGTAGTGCAAATTTGAGCTATACCAGTTTTATTGTAGATGGTGCAAAAATTAATGGAAAGAGGGAGGCTTTTCTCGACATAGCAGATACCTTTAGAAATCAAAATGGCCAGTTTATATCGGGTTCAATTGTAATTAATTCAGATAATACGATAGAAAACTTGTCAGGTATTATTCAAGCAAATGAAATATCTTTAGTCGCGGATAAAATTACCAACAGTACTTTGATCACGAGGCATGAAACTAGTAGTGGTTATTTTGATACGGCCGGTACTATTTCTACGATTAATTCGGTAGGTGATCTTTCAATAACGACTAGCTCAGATTTTATAAATCAAGGCGCATCAATATCAGCGCAAGGCGATATTGTAATTGATTCTACGGGAGGGGTTCAGATTTTATCTTTACCTGTAGAACAATTCGAATATTTTGAAAATTCCAGTTGGAGCAGATTAGAAGGTTCCTCTGACATCATAATGAGCCAGTTAAGTTCGGAAAATATAAGCATATTGGCTGGCACGAACATCGTGATTGAGGGTTCCGTACTGAGTGCCGCAGGCACAATTGATCTATTGGCGGGCATGGGGATTTTTATCCTAGATGGTCAAACAAAACGCAATTTCCACGAAACTTCAGAATACGAGACTGGTGGTTTGCTCGGAACTTCTGAAAGTTCTGAAGAGCAATACCAAAAAACAGAAATTGTGAAAACACTTCTTGAAGCTGGCCACAATCTAAGTATTAAAACTGTGTTAGGAAACATTGTAATGCGTGCTGTTGACCTAAGAAGCGATGGCATAATTTCTATTGATTCTGGTGGCGCCATTGAGTTCGTACTAGCAAAGGAGACAGAACAATATTCCTATTCCTATGAGAATGAGGATGTAGCTACGTTTAAAGTTGAGGGTGAAGGCTATGTAAAAGAAGTGCCTATCTATTCAGAAATTAACGCAAAAGGTGAGCTTTATATAAATGCTACTTCTGGAATAAAAATTGAGTATGGTGGTGCAGCCTCTGTTCAAGATGCAATTAGTGAGCTTGCGGTATCACCAAGTTTTAGCTGGATGCAAGACGCGTTAACTAGGCAGGACGTTAATTGGAGCGCTGTGGAGCTTCAGTTAGAAGAATGGGATTATGAAGCGCAAGGTCTAACAGAGGCCGGTGCTGCATTGGTTGCCATAGCTGTATCTGCAGCTACAGGCGGCGCAGGCACAGCAATCGTTGGAACCGGTGGTTTTTGGACTACAGTAGCAGGAGCGGCATTACAATCAGGTATTACTACACTCACTACCCAGGCATCAATTGCACTGTATTCTAACGCTGGAGACTTAGGCGCAACTCTTGAACAAATGGGTTCTGAAGAAAGCGTAAACAGCTTGGTTAGAGCTATGGTAACGGCTGGGCTAACAGCTGGTATTAATCACGCCTTATTTAACAGCGATATTCTACCCCCAGATGCTGATACCCACACCGTATTAGATAGTGTGTCAGATCAAGCGCTTAGAGGTCTTACAAGTGCCACCGTCAATGCTGCATCAAATGCAGCCATAAACTCAGCCTATGACGAAAGCGGATGGGTTGGATTCAGAGATCAGTTTGGTTCGAATCTGGCAATGCATGCTGTTAATACTCTGGGGGAAAAGGCAGCTAACGAAATTGGTGATTGGGCTAAAAATAGAGATAATCCAAACTTTGTTACTGGTGCAGCAAAATATCTCGCTCACGCTGGTCTAGGTTGTTCGATTGGAATCTCGACTTCATATATAAATACTCAAAACCCTGATGAAAATGAATCTGGCTGTTGGTCAGGCGCTGGCGGTGCAGTCGTAGGTGAGTATGTAGGGAGTATTCAGCGCAAGAAAGCTGAACAAGAAATAGAGGCTTGGCTTCAGGATAGTTTGGATAACTATGATGGTGGACAACCAATTAGTCAGGCTGAATACCAAAAGAGATGGGATGATTTAAAAGCAGAGGGGATAGACGTTGCAAGATTGGCTGCTGCGTTCGGTGCCCTCGCTTTAGGCGGTAATGTAGATATTTCTGCAATGACGGGCGCTAATGCAGCTGAAAATAACGCATTTTTTGTTCCAGTAATTATCGCAATGGCAGCATCAGCATACACTTTATACATAGGGGAGTTTAACTTTTTAGCCGGTCTAGAGAAGTTCGGTGAAGGATCAGACCCATTGTCACAAGCTGTTCAAGGTGTGGTTGAAAAAAGCGTTAATACTTTAGAAGAACATGTTCCTGAAGAGGTTCAAGAAGCTTTCCTTGATGTATTAGCTGGGGCAAATGAAGTTGTTGGTGAGGGAGTAGAGGTTGTAATCACTCACTGTAATCGAGTACCACTATGTAATGAGGGTGTTATATCGGCTCAAACTGCATGGAATGATTTGACTCCTGAGCAGCAAAATCAATTAAAAGGTGCAGTGGCTTTTCTGGAAATTATTGTGCCAGCTGGAGCTGCAGCTAAAGTTGGTAAATTAAGCCGGATAAAAACGGAAAATCCTAATATAGATTTGCCAAAGATGCAGGGTAATCTTGAGCATCCAGACTGGCAGCAACTCTCACCTGAAGACCGTTTTAATTTAGGTGGTAAAGTCGAGGTAGATCAGCTTTTAGGAAATAACAAATATTATGAAACTGAAATAGATGTCGCCTTAACACATATACCTACTACTAACAAGGATGGCTCTATTCGAGTGAAGAATGATGGTGAGTTGGGCGAGCAAATGACAGTCCAGCTTATGAAAGACAAAACTGGAAGAGACTATAAGTCATTGCAGAATGGCTCAAACCATGGTCTTGATCACGGCGATATTGACCATACAAATAAGACGATTTATATGCTTGATACTAAATCTACCTGGACTGGCGATGTGAATAATGCAGGTCATCCTAGTGGTGATCCTGAAACGCGGTTAAGGGACTGGGTAAAGAAAGCCCGAGGAGGACAGGGTTCTTGGGGTAACTTAACAGACGATGAAATTAAGTTCGCTAATGACCTTAAAAAGGCCATAGATAATGGATATACGATAAAGTCTTATGGCGTCAAAATGGAAGTTCCTGAATTAAAGCAAAGTAACTTGGATACTAGTGGTAATGTCGTTCCACTGAAGGTTCAAATTTGGGAGTGGAATTAATGAGCTTTAACAAATTGTTACAACCAATCAAAAATAAAATCTTTCTTAGGAAACTTGAAACTGTAAACACCACTTCAAGGATAAACTTTGCTGAGCAAGATATTAAGGATTACATTGTAGGAACTGGAAATTTTGTCAGTGGTAAGAATGGATTTGAAAGTTGGGGCTTTGCAAACTTATTTGTAGCTGCGAAAGGGTTGCTGTCAGAAGGTGTCAACTGTTCTGGTTACCAAAATATTTATGAAATGTTTCGGGTGTTTGCGATTGCTGATTTTCATCACCACTTGATAAATAGGGATCGAAACCACCAAAACACTAATATACATACTTCTGGTCTAAATGTCGCACTTCATGCCATATACGCCACTCAAGAAGAATTCAAAACAGCTGTTCTTCTTATACTGTCTAGCCGTGATCAGGACTTTGTATTTGAGCACGAATATGATGAATATAAAGCCCAGGCTTTCTTAATACGCTTAGGGACTGACTTTTTTGGTTTTCACCAACGAGACTGGTTTGGTGACAAGCTCACTGATCCGCTTTTAGAGGAGGTGATGGAGCACTGGGATGACAGTGATACGAAAATAATTGGCGATCTGTTGTGGCAAATGTGTAATCGCCATGTATTGCATAGTAAATCCAGCACTAAAAAGAATCCTACTGATTTTGATCATATGGGGTTTTATTATTTTCCCTTTGAAATTCTAACTGTGCTCAGACTTAGGCAATGGCGCGGTTTAGAGTTGCCAGTTATAGACCATCCACTAATGGCTGCTCCTTTTAACAAACTACCATCCCCGTCGGAATCAAAGTTCGAGCTTGCGGATCAGTTTTATAAAAAAGCATTAGAAGAGTTTCCAGATATGGAAAGGGTGATTGAAGCAGAGCTTGAAAAGGCAGCTCATTATCAACCTGAAATAGTCAATAAGCCTCCAGTTCAAGCTAAAGAGGCCGAGGTAATTGAATGGCTTGAATCCACTAGCTCAAAAAAATTAAATGGGTTACACGAGTCAGTAAGCGATACTGCGAAATGCCTGTTTACTGAGAAAGAACTAGACCTGTTTAATCGCCTGTTAACCTTAGGTCAAAATGAATCGAAGCAACTAGCGGAAGGGCCATTGAATAAATTGATTCACGTGCCCAACCCCAATCAGTCTTCCATGCCTGTTTTATTGTTAGTAGATTTTTCAGTAGCCATGGGCTGGGCTATTGATCTGACAGAAGAGGTCGATGATTTAACATCTTATATAAATAGACGGTTAGAACAATTAGGCGTGGCCACTCCAGATCTCGCAGAATTAGATAATCTTATTCGAAATCCTGATGATTTATCTGGTTTTGATTTATTTGAAGCAGAATTTAATAAAGCCAATGAACTGTTAGCTGACACAGAGGTTAGCTTATACTTTATGGATATAGGTCGAGATAGTTATGTAACTGTTCTTGCCTTTGATGAAAAGCTTGCAGCTAAACCTGAATATACTGCATATGATATTTTTAGTTTAACTAAGTAATGATCGTTTGGTTACTTGGGTTATATAACAAATTATTGATTTGCTCTGTATAAATAAAAAAGGGGTGAAACATTGTCACCCCTATTTACCTTATAGGCTTTGGAGTAGCTACTTCGCCGCTAAAACACCACTATCAATATCGTCTTCATTATCCAGCTTATTAACTTCTGGTTTAGAAAACTTAAAGATTACCGAAAGAATAACTGGCACTAATATCAAAGTGAAAATGGTAGAAACCATTAAGCCGCCAACCACTACACTGCCTAGGCCTCGATAAAGTTCGCTACCTGCTCCTGGCATTAATACTAATGGCAACATGCCGCCTACTGAGGTTAGTGTGCCCATTAATATTGGACGAACTCTTGAACGCACTGATTCCACAATGGCTTGGTCTGGTGTTAGCAAACGATTCGCTGGCAGTGGATTACCATTTTCATCAACACCTTTTAAGAAATTAAGAGACTGATGCACGATTAAGATAGCATTGTTCACTACCACTCCTGCAAGAATCACAAAACCTAAAATAGTTAGCACATCCAGGTTTTGAACTGGCATATAGCGGTCCATCACGCTGGCCCAGTGCACACCAGCTAACCCTGCAAAGCCGCCTAGTGTTGCCAGTGGCACTGTTACCATAATAACTAATGGATAGAACCAATTACGGAATAGCACAACCATCACCAAATACACAACTACCAAAGCAAGGAACAAAGAACTGGTCACTACGCCGCGAATGGTTCCATCGCCCATTAACGCTTGTTGAATGTCTTTGAGTTTGCCGGCACTGCCCGCCAGTTGAACTTCAACTGATTGTGGAATGGCTCCAAAGTTTCTGAGTTCTTCAACCTTAGCATTCACAGCATTAATGGCATTTTCCATCGGCATGCCTGGAGGCGGAGTAAATTGCAGCGTCACTGCCCGTTGTCGGTTTACATGTTTAATTTGGTCTGCATCCCGAATACGTTCTACGGTCGCAATATTACGCACATCAACCACATCGCCAGTTCGGGTTGCTAATGGAGCTTCAAGCATGGCATCAATTGGCGATAGGCCGAAAGAATTTTCACTGATAATTTTGATATCTTTCAGTTCACCGCCAATTTCAAAAGCTCTTGGAATTAACATGCCGTCGCCATTTACGGCTACTGCCATGCCCAGATCACCACGACTCATGCCCAACTGCTGCAATCGTTCATCGTCTGCAGTAATTCTAAGTTCAGGGGACGGCAGTAAAAAGTTTGCTGGTTCCGGTACCACCGCATACGGCCCAAAGTCACCTATCAAGCTAAACATTAAACCGGCGGCCGCGCCGCTTACTTGTTCCAGGTCTGCACCCACTAAATCAATATTGATTGCAGAACCTGTAGTACCGCCATTAACAAATAGTGGAAACTGGAAAGCAAAACTAATTACATCTGGTGCAGTTTCTCCAGCGGTTGCCATATTAATAAAATCAACTGCATCGACCGTTTTGTTTGGGTCATTCGGCAGAGCGCCTTGGAACATCATGCCGTTAAAGGCCACCACAAAATGATGATCCAATGCCGGGCTTTGAATAGTTTCACCACTTGGTAAAGTTAATGGTGGTCTGCGATCTTCTGGGTCAGGGAATTCTGTGCCACGAATTCGAGCTTCTGCGCCAAATTTATCTCCAGTGTATTCCCAGTTAGGTCGTACAATGTCTTCGGCTCGCTTACCAATTTCTAACATTTGATCCAGATTGTAACCCGGTGGTGGAATCATAACTGCGAAAACGCCATTGCGGTTACCCTTGGGCAGATAATCCATTGGCGGAACTAACATCACAATGCCAACCAGGGTTCCAACAGAAAATAATGCGATTACGGCAATTCGCATTTTGATACTTCTAATAATCCAAGCAACAAAACTGGCAATGTAATCGGCCAAGGTCTTTTTGTTTTCTTTAGAAATTGATTGTTTGTTTTTCTGTTTTAATAGTGCTGCCGCTGCCGCAGGAATAACAAAAACAGATACCAGCATACTGATGCCCACAGAGGCCATTATGGCTAAAGAAATGTCTCTGAATAATTGCCCGGCAGAATCCTGAATAAATAAAATAGGTAAGAACACCACCAGTGTAGTAATGGTTGAAGCCAACACAGCCCCAGACACTTCTTTAGTACCATCCACTGCAGCGCGAAGTGGTTTTTTACCTTTTTCCAGATGCCGGAAAATGTTTTCAATAACCACAATGGAATTGTCTATCACCATGCCTATTGCGAAAGCCATTCCAGCGAGAGAAACAATATTTACTGATCTGCCCAACGCAACCAAAACCACAACAGAAGAAACAACGGAAATAGGAATGGCGATTGCGACTACACCAATGGTGCGAACGGATCTTAAGAAAAATAACAACGCGGCGATTGCTAAAATGCCACCAATTAGAATATTGCTGCGTACCAGTTCAATGGCGCTATCAACATAGGTGGAAGAATCCCAGGGCTGCACCAATTCCAAAGTGCCATCAATGCCTAAACGATTGGCTTCCTGCTGAAGGAATCCACCGGGCTCATTTAGGGTTTGTACCTCGGCTTTAATGAGATCCATGGTTTCCAATAGATTAGCGCCGTACTGTAATTGGAAATTAAAGAACGGCATGGTAATTCCGCGGGAACGAACCCAGCTTTGCATTTCTTTGTAGCCAATCACTACCTTGGCAACATCACCCAAATAAGTAGGTGCGCCCGAACCATCTCTGCGAATCACCATCCGTTCGACTACCGATGGGTCGCTAAATCGGCCTACGGCTCGAACCCGAATATCATTTTTGCCATCTTCCAGTAAACCGCCAGAAAAGTTTTGATTACTCACTCGAATTGCGTTGGTGAGATCAGAGTAGGTTACGCCCAGTGCAGCCATTGCATGGGGGTCTACCTGTATCTGTAGCTCTCGGTCTCTAGCACCTACAATTCCAACTTGAGAAACCCCTTTAAGGGCTTCGAATCTGGGTCTTAAACGTCTTTCCATAAAATCGTAGAGGGTAGTAGCGTCAAAGTTTGGGTCGGTGCTGGCTAGACCAATCCAAGCAATGTAATCCACTGAGTCTGGATCAACTGCATCGACCACTGGCTGAGTAACACCAAGGGGATAAAAAGGCACTTCATCCAGTTTTTGCAACACCTGACGCAACGCCAGATCTATGTCGATGCCGTTTTCAAATTCAAGACGCAATTGGCTTTGACCTGCACTGCTAATGCTGGTCATGGCGACCAAGCCAGACACATCACCCAGCACCCTCTCTTGTTCACCGGTGATATCAGATTCCACTTCTTTTGGAGAGGCGTTCTCCCAGCGAGTGGTCACTGAGATAACCACTGAATCGACATTCGGCGTCATCTGCACCGGCACACTGGTAAAAGCGAGAACCCCAGCGATCATTGCTAGTGTTACAACAACAACAACGGTAATAGGATTACGAGCTGTGGCTTCTATAAAATTCACTCGGCAGCCTCCAGCGTATTCATTGCAGTTCCGACAGGCTCTTGATCAGCGATAGGGCTTACCGGGCCAGGCATTAAACGCTCGTTACCTTCGATCACCACCTGAGTTTGAGCATTTAAACCATAACCCGCTATGGCTACTCGGTCGCCGGTATAAAACAATATATCTACTGGCATAGGTTGAGCTGTGGAACCTTCCTCATTAGTGGTTACCTGAAAGACCATAGGCGAACCATTTCTTCTAACCACTGCCGACTTGCTCACCGTGGTAACGTCTGCAACCTCAGAAACCGGCACCCATGCTGACACAGACATACCAGGCATTAGGCCTTTGTCCTGATTATCAAATTTAGCGATAACATTAAAGGTTCTTGCTCTAGTATCTACCAACCCAACGTTAGCTCTTTCATTAGCACTGAATTGCAGGCCGCCAACTTGAAGAGTTAGTGGTTCTTCTGAGGTTAATAGCACTTCTTGAGATAGCCTTTCAGGAACATCTAACCAGGCTTCTAAACGCTGGTTAGATACTAATCGAAGGACAGGCTGCCCCGGATTAAACCATTCACCCACCTCTGCTTGCTTATCTGTAACGACTCCAGAAAAAGGCGCTTTAATAGTGAGGTCATTCATGCGCACTTTTAATAAATCGACTCTGGCTTGCGCTGCGCTTATAGCTGCCTTGTTGCTGTTTACACCTGCTTTAGCAATTTGTAGTGCCGTTTCCGCTTGGCGCAACCGTCTTTCAGAAACCGCTTCACTGCTTGCGGTAAAATTAAAGGCATCAACATCGGCCTGTGCGTTTTCTTGTTCTGCTATTGCTTGGTTCAATCGACTTTTACTACCAGCTAGCTCGGCCTGCGCAGACTCTAACTCCGCCGCTAAACGGCGAGCATCAAACTGCACTAGTAATTCGCCTTTCTGAACCAGTTGACCATCTTCAACCAAAATTTGCGAAACGAATCCTGACTCCCTAGCAGCAAGAGTCGCATCGGCAGCAGAGTGCAAATTCCCTGTAACCCTTTGGTGCTGTTGCAATTTCTCTACTTTAACTAATTGGGTTCTTACCACTGGCCCGTTAGCCAGTGATGGCAATGCAATAGAGCCAACAATAGCTAAAACCAAAAAGGGTTTTAAATTTTTCATGATGTTCTCCCCACATCAATACCTGAACAAAAAAAGGCCTATCTGATCCGCCTAGACCAATTGGTCTAAAGGTGGAGTAATTTGGTCGGAATTACAATGGCTGAACTTGCCATTTTTAAAATGAAATGAGTTTTTCGAGTAAAAGTTTATCTGCTGAGCGTTACGGATATACTTAGAAATAGATCTTTTTAAAATAAAAAATGCGAGTCAGTTAGAATTTTAGATTAACTGGCAATTGTGAGTTTTCTGAGTAGAATCGTCTGAATTGCTAAGAACTAGGCGCCTAGCAAATGGTTAAACAAAAGGTCAGTAAAATCGTCTAATGGTTGAATGCTGCGTTCAACTTGAATACGTATGTTGTATCCCACTGCTGCATCCACAATCAGCTTCGCCATCGCCTCGGCAGATCCCTGATAGGCTATTTCTTTCTCAGCTTGCGCCTCCGTAATAACCTGATTGAGCGCTGCAATTTGGCAGTCTTGCCCATAGCGAATGGCGGCCCTCATGGCTTCACTTAGTTGAGACACCTCTAAAGCCATTTTGCTCATAACGCATTCGCAAACTAAATCATGTCTGAGGTAAAAGCTTCTGCGGTCTTTGAAGAACTGTTTCAGCCTATTCACTGGTGATAGGCTTCTGTCGGTGAATCGTTCTCGAAGGTACTGGTTTAGCTCATCCACTAATACTTCTATCATCTGAAGTCCAAAGTCTTCTTTAGATTTGAAGTGATGATAAAAAGAACCCTTGGGAACACCGGCAATAGACAAAATTTCATTCAAACCACATGAGTGATAACTCTTTGCGTTAATGGCCTGATGACCAGCTTCAATGATGGCTTCTCGGGTATTTAAAGCGCTTCTATCTGGCTGCGTGAAGAAAAATACACTGGGTGTAGCGGACTCTGTCATAGCGAATTACTTAAATAAAGTTAAATAATAGTAGACCAGTCATCTAGAGTTGAAAACTTAAATTTTCTGCAACTCCTGATTGAAGTAAACCACACATAAATTGTTATTAAATTCGATAACATTAAGGTGTTAGGGAAATACTTTATACTCACTAAAACATCTTCCCTTTACTATTTAGAAAATAATGCTGCCCAGAGACTTTAAATAATTAAATTCAAAGTAAGCATTAGCATTATTAAATTCTTTAGAAGAGTGAGAGTAATAGAAGATTAGATGAATTCATTTAAAAGATGCCGGATTGCTATAGTAAAAATAACACTGAGCAATCAAGATCCTGAAAAATAGATTGCTAACCTATAACCAAATTCTCGTTATAAACATGTTTAAGTTTTAAACTTACGAGCACTGACTTTTAAGCAATCGGACAGCTCCTTAATTCGCTCAATGTCTGCTGTAATATCTTGAAAGTTTCTAAAGTTGTCACTGGCTGCATCACTGATTTCAGCAATACTTTTATTCATGTCTTCAGCAACAATTGCCTGCTCTCTGGCATTAGATGCCACTTGAGTATTCATATCCGAAATTCTACTAACTGAACTGGTAATTTGATTCAATGACTCCTGCACAAGCTGCGATGACTTTTCATTTTCAGCGACAGAGTCGACGGCTGTTTTTACATTTTCGCTCACACTATTAGCACCAGATTGCAGGCGTTCGATGACTTGCACCACTTCATCGGCAGACTCTTGCGTTTTAGACGCTAACGCCCTCACTTCATCGGCCACCACGGCAAAGCCTCTACCTTGTTCTCCGGCTCTGGCGGCTTCAATAGCGGCATTAAGCGCGAGTAAGTTGGTTTGTTCGGCAATACCCTTAATAACATCTATGACAGTGCTGATGTTAGTGGTTTGTTCTTTTAGATTAATAACCTTTTCATTAATGGACTCGATCTCCTGGCTAACTTCAGTGGATTTTTGAACGGATTTGCCAACCACTAATTGACCTTGTTTCGCTTGATTTTCTGCGTCCTTAGCTTCACTAGCGGTGAGCTGAGCGTTCTCTGCCACTTCTTTTACCGTGCTGCTCATTTCATTCATTGCGCTAGCCAATGAGTCTGCTTGCTGTGTCTGTGTTTCTGACCGCTCCAGCATGTTTTTCCCAGATTCAGAAAAACGAAGTGATATATCTATTAGATCTCTACCCGACACTTGCAGGCCAGCAAACACCTCTCTGAGATGTTCCAACATATAATTAATAAAACCACCGATTTTTCCAAACTCATCTTTTGCTTTATCGTCCATGGAAATAGTTAAGTCACCTTGGGTAATTGTATCTATATTTTGACTAAATTTTTGTACTGACTTATTCAGGCTCCTAGCCATCAATAAGCCGAAAGTCAGAGTAAACAAAATCAGCACAATCGAAACGCCTGTGATGACTTTAATAATGACGCTTCTGGTTTCACTTATTTTGAGATCGCCTGATGCAATGATCTTTGAAATACCGCTGTTAATAGAATCTAAATGCTCATTGAAACGAGTATTGAATGCCTTATGCTGGCTATCCCATCCTGGGCTATAGCCATTTTGTTTCAAATCTTCATAAGACTTAATAAAACTATTAATACCTGCCCTTGATATGTCTAAACCAGCCAGTGTATTAGCAGGGTCATTATCCGGTGTTATTGCTGCCCGAATATATTTTTCATAAGCATTAAACTTAGTTAATAGCGCATCAATACTTTGGTCGACTTTATTCTGTTGTTTACCTGTATGGGCAAAATCAATTAATGCGAGATCCGACTCCAAATACAGAATATGAATATCTTTAGTATCCTGAATGGCGGGTAAAAAACGATTGGAATAATAATCCAACATAGAACCATAGGTTCGCATACCAATTGAAAACACTGCTACGATAATTGTCATAAATAGCAGGGTCAAACCTAGTTGCAGAACGGTTCTTAGTTTTAAGCTCATAATCTTATTTCAAAATAGTGTCGATATTTTTAGTTTAGGATGAGCTTGTTGATATATTCTTGTGGTTTACAAAAAATAACATGGCATGGTTAAGCTCTGGAATTTAATTGGGGGAGGGTGTCTTTGATGTATGAGAAGGATAGTGAGTTAGCGACAGTGCGTGTTACTTGCTTGAATTAATGATTTATTATATTTCTGATTATGAAATAACGTTTGATCTAGCTATGCTCAGATATATAAATTTTCTAGCTAGAAAATAATCTTAAAATAGTAGCTGCAAATAACCTTAAGTCTAAATCCAAGTCTGAACGACTTGATGCAACGATAACGAAGCTAGATTAGCCAAATTATAAAAATAAATTCTGCGCGTCATGAAAATGAAATAATGGTAGGTTCTAGTGTTGATCTCTCTTTGGCATTTAGTAAGTCTTTATGTAGAGTATTGTTGCGTCTGATGTTGGAAGGTTGAAGGCAGAATTAAGAAATGTAGTTTAGGGCTCATATGTGAATGCAAACCTATACTCTAGTCGATAGTGTATAGAGGTTTTACTCTAAGATCGCTATTAGAAAGTATAAGGGTTACCTTAACAGGATATTTTGAGGGTAGTTGAGAGTGATGACTTAAAAAATAGTTGCTTTAAGTCAGTTATTATAGCTTAATTTAGACGATAAAATTGAATCTAAAATTTCGAGTAGATCCTGTCCAAAGCAATAGTCAAAATTGCTTAAGCCAATGCATTAAGATTACTGTAGCGCAGAACTCGGTATAGAAATTCTAAATACTTGAAATTTTTCTTAATCTATATATAGGCTTTTGAGAGGAAATTATGCTTGATGGCATAAAAAACAGCTTTTTACTAAGGTCTAACCAATTTCTAGCGCTGTTAGTTGCTTTTTTTTGGGCGGGCGGGTTTGCATTCGCAACAAATATTGAGTTGCATGATGAGTCAGGAAATATTCTGAAAAGATCTGGTGGTGGAGATGATCTTCTGTTGTTAGAAACGCCAAATCAGGATGGAATTTCTGTTAACTATTTTAAAAACTTCACTGTTGGTGATCGCCCCTTAAAACTCTTGAATCTACATAAAACAGTTGAATCTGAAGGGGGGCAAGAGAAAAAATTGGCAGCAAGAGTTGCCATAATTATAGCCGACGAGTTCCATTTTAATAACTCGGTTTCATTGGTTGGTCCTGCTGCAGATATTGTATTTTTAACGAATAATAAAAATGGTAATATTACTTGTGTTAGCTGTTCTTTTAACAATTTTTTGCGTATTTCTTTTATAGCAGCCAAGGCAAGCAATGAAATAAATCGTAACTCAAGAACTATTGATGAAGTATCTACTCAGGATGATGAAGTTACATCGGTAAGTATTGATAGTCTGTATGCTCCTGGAGCGATTGCTATTGATTTATTTGCCGATAACGTACAAGTTGATGGGGAAATTTCTTCTAATACAATTGTCATGAAAGATGCTAGAGGTGGTTATACCGCAACACCAGCTGGCAATCTGATAATGGCGTCTGGACAAATTAATTTAATAATTGGTGAGGCCACTTGGAACTATGATGAGCAAAGGCTTATTGATGTTAACGAAAGTGTAGGTGATTGGGTTTTAGATGGAAAAATAGCCTCTGCTTCTATTAAAATATCTTCCTCAAAAAATCTTTATCTAAGATCTATGCTTGATACTCGAGCGGATGTTTTTTCGGCAATAAACTACAACGATTCAGTTTTCGCTCCTAAAGAGAGTGTAGAGGTTTATATATTTGGAGGTAACTCTCTTACAGTTGGCGGATATATTTATTCTAATGGTATTGTGAATTTGTCCTCTCACGGCGACCTAATTGTTTCAGCAGGTTCGACTTTGCAATCCCATTATTCAGATTTTATAGCTGGCAATAAATTAATTAACTTTGGCTTAATGAAGTCTGAATTTACTTCAATAGCTGGCGACAAAATTTTTAATGAAGGAAAGATTGAGTCATCAGCTGAATTAGAGGTGTTCGCGGTAAATGAATTATTTAATCAATATGGTGGCTTGGTATCCGGAGATAAGATTCTGTTGTCATCAGAAAGTAGTATAGTAAGAAACGGCTCCAGAACACCGTATAGATCACAAGATGTTGATTCTTCAGGCCTTTTAAAGCTTTCAAAATCGGGGTATCCAATTAATGATGACGGAACTTCAAAATTAACTCAAGATACTTCATCGAATTTAGGCGGGCTTTCATATTTCAATTCTACGCAGCTCGGTACTTATTACGCATTAGAACGTGAAGTCGATAGTGTTACGGGAGTTGATCTTCCTGAAGAGCAAACGGCACACATTGTGGCAAATGATTTAAAAATTACTGCTAGAGCATTTGAAAATATTAATCCATATTACGTGCCAGTGCATGACGAGCCTGAAATTTTAGTAAAGGGCAAAGAATTAGGGCAGGTTCTAATTGCGGCAGAAAACAGTATAGAGATTCAGGCCTCAAGGTACATATTAAATTCTTCTGCTGCCATATATACCATGTCTCCAAGTGGATCATTTACGAGTAATACAAGCCTATTTGCTAACGAGCGATATCGGACACAATCTGTATTGAATCACAAAATCGTTGAAAGTATTGATGATACCGAGATTGAAGATATTGTTATTGAGGATGAAATAATTTCAACAAAAGTTATTGCATACTCACCTCCTGGTAGAATTGTTTCTATGGGAGACTTTATTACGACTGCGGGTCAAGGTATTTATAATAATACAGGGTATGTTGAAGTGTATGGTGATGCAGAGTTACATACTGCCTTGTTTTATGATATTGGCTTAGAAAACCAAGCAGTAACGAATCGAACAGTAACTGACTATAACTATGGTGAAGGTCGTAGAAAAGCTCACATTTATTCATCAGACGCTCTGATTAATCCCAATGAACTAAATTCATTATTCTATGTGAATGGTAATTTCTTTACTAATGCAGTGAATGCGGATGGTGAAGATGTTTCTGCTCAGTTATTCACTTCTCACAATACTCTTGAGCACTATGTAGAACAGATAACTGATCAGTTAGAGCAAAAATATTCTTCAACTGACACAGGTACCAGAACTACATATAGTCCAGGTGAGTTTAGTCATCTAAGCGTGAAGAAGGATGAGGAATATATTATAGAGACAACAGCTGAAGTAAGTAGTGACTTAGATGCCGTTGTGGATGGTAATTTAATAGTTAATAAGACAATACATAAAATAAACAATGTCACAGAAACTATTGAAGATGATGAGTCAGGTGATACCGAAGAAGTTAAGAAGTATATTGAAGATAACACGCGAGAAACTCAAGTAACGGTCTCCCTTTGGGACGAGGTAAAGAGACTTTGGTTGCAGCTAGAAGATTTTATTTCCGAAATGATTACAGACATTAAGGACTGGTGGAATAGCTAATGAACAAAATTAACACACGAAAAGATGAGTCATTGATATCTACTCATTTTAGTCTTGGCAAAAGAGTTTTATCGCTCTTATTAGCTTTTTTTGTTTCTTTCCAGCCAGTTATGCCTGCTATCGGAGCGGTATTAAGCAATTATGATGTTGAGATTATGCTCAATAGTGATCCAGTTATTGAAATGGTGTCTTCTAATGATCACCAATTTCAGGCGCAGCCATATATTGAGCAGGGTTCAGATATTCAATACAGTATCAAGTCATTTATTGACTATTTAAAAACTGATAAGCCAGAGGTGCTAGACGTTAATTTTGTACCAATATTCGTCGGGGGAATAACTACCTTTATTCCGACATATAACAGCTATAAATATGTTGGAACACCTTCGGTACAAACTCGACTGATTCGGCAACAAATTGTTTCCCTATTAGGGAAAACTCAAATTGATGCAGCAGCATATGCGACAGAGCGAGATCAATTAATTGAGCTCTATAAAAATGCTTCAGATTATATGAAAAACAGTCCATACAAGCTGGGTGATAATCTAGGTAGAGATCAACTGGACAGTCAGCTAGCTAACGATATGATCTGGCCTGAATTGCGATCCATCCAGGGGGAAGAGGTTTTAGTACCAATAGTTTACTTGACCAACGATACAGTTATAGATAACGAAGTTAATGGACACAACGTTCAATTCAATGGTGGTATAGAAGGCGCGTCTATATTTATTGATGGTGTCGCAGTAAAAACTAAGCGAGATGCTTTTATAGATGTTGCTAATGACTTAATTATTAAAGATGGTGCTCTAATATCAGATCAAGAAAAACTAAATATCACAACTGGGGGGGCTTTTTATAATCTTTCCAGCATGGTTGACACCACAGGTGATTTAGAAATAGATGCAGCCTTAGTTGTCAATCAGACATTGGTTTATCGGTATGATACTCGATATGAGCAAGGGAGTCGTTATGGTCAAATCTCTTCAATAAGTGCAGATGGGTCGGCCACTGTTAATTCAACTTCCGATATATTATTCAGTGCCGGATCATTATATTCCGGCGGGTCAATTACATTGGACGCTGATGGATCTATATCAATTGGCCCGGAAGTCATTCAAGAAGGATCAGGACATAGAAATAGCAGTAATAATACTTCTTCAGTCTCATATCTAACATCGACGCTAGATGCTAGCGACACAATTAGTATTTTGGCTGCTGGAGAAATACTAATTGATGCTGCAACTATTCACAGTGACGAAGGCCATATTGAAATATTAGCAGGGCTTGGAATTACTATTGAAGATTCGGAAGCATCTGAATATTCCCAAAGAAAGTATAAAGGTGCAGGTAAAACAGAAGAAGAAACTATTTATGAAACTGTTGCAATAAGATCAATATTAGATGCAGGTAAAGGTGTAGTTATACACTCAGAGCACGGCGATATAAAATTAAAGGCGACAGATATATCTTCCGAGAACGGTACTGAAATAAAAGCCTTTGATGGTGCAGTCGAATTGCTAATGAGTAGAGAGATCGACCATTATAGCTTCTCTTCCAAAAGTGGTGACTTGTTTACCAATACGGTTAAGCAAAACGGTCATTATATTGATACAGGAGTACCCAACTCTATTGTAGGTGGTTTAGCAATTGAAGCCACTCAAGGGCTAGCTGTTGAGTTTACCGGAGATCCTGACGCTTCGCTTTCCGAACAAATTGAATTGATTAGCTCAATGCCAGGGTTGGAATATCTTAAAGATTTCTATTGTGGCCCAGAAGAAACCGATTGTGACCAAAACGAAGTAGATCTAACTGTCTATGAGGATTTATATGATGACTGGAAGGTATCGAATACCAGTTTGACTCCAGCCGCTGCGGCAATGCTTACAATTGCAGTGGCTATCGCAGCCGGGCCGGCAGCTACCGCAGCTTCTGGTGTAGTTGGCGGTGGTGTTGCAGGGGCGGCTGTGAGCGCAGCAACAAGCTCACTGATTACTCAAGCCAGTATGGCACTCGCCAACGGTGCTCTAAATAATGATCTTGATGCGGCATATGAACAGGTATTTGAGAATGATGATACTTGGAAGTCCATGCTGGTCGCAGGTTTAACTGCGGGTGCCATCTCTGCAATTGATGCGCAATTCTTTAGTGATGCTGTATCCAATGCTGATAAATTAAGTTTAGGTCAGCAATCTGCACAAGCAGTTACACATGCAACCGTACAAGCAGGTATGTCTTCTTTAGTCTATGAAGACTCTGACTTCAAAGAGCAGTTTATGATGGCTCTGAAGCAGCAGGCGATTAATCGTATTGGCGAATACATGGCCAATAAGATTGGGGAAACGTTCGATAGAAATCCAGATGGTTCGTTCAAAGCCGATGCTACGGCTACGAGTAATCTTTTAAAATACTTATCTCATGCTGGCACAGGCTGCATGCTAGGCGTGGCTTCTGCATCAGCTAATGCTGATCATGATGACAGCTCTGACGGCCCCTCTTTTAACGAAGCATGTGTTGCCGGTGCCGGTGGAGCAGTTGTCGGCGAGTATGTTGGGTCGAAATTTCGTACTAGTGAAGAAGTTTTGGATGCTCAGGCAGAGATTGAAGAGTTCGTCGAAGAAGAGATAGATTGGGTAGAATCTCAGTTAGCTCTTGGGGTTGATCCAGAAGAATTGAAAAAATACGTTCAGGAAAATCAGAGTTATTACACGAATAAATTCTATGGACTTCAACAAAAGGGTGTCGATTTAGCAGGGTTCTCTGCTGCATTGGGAGCTTTCATTGCCGGGGCTGATGCAGAAGGTATCAATATTGCGAATATGACGGCGGAAAACGCCGCTGAGCATAATGCCTTGCCCCTAGTTGCGGTTGCTTTGTTATTGCTCAAAGCTGCTGACATTGCCTTTACTCTTTACGAATTCAATAATGACCTACAAACCGTCATCGATGCATTTGGTGACAGTGAGGAGGCCGGAAACAAAGCTTTAGAAGAATTATTAGTTAAATATTCTACTAACAAAGCATTCGAAAAACTTTTTAGCCTAATCATTCCTGGGTTTAAGACGCTAGAATCTGTTACGCCAGAGTCTATAAAGAAGGTAATTAGTGATCTTGGTAGTTCTGCTTTCGAGACTTTCGTAACAGCCGCGGAAAAATCAGGTCTGTTTAAAAAGGAAACTACAGATAATTGGCGCTTGGGGATGAACGCTAACGGTGGTTCAGGTGTTAGTGGTCCAAATCTTAAAGTGCATTCAGTTGACTATTTAGATGGGAAGGTTCATCCGAACATTTCTAGGGCTGCTTTACCTGGAGTTACTGACAAGGAATTTAATGAACTATTTGATCTTAACGATCCGGTTGAGGTTGACAAATTTATTAAAGAATATCGGGAGCTTCATGGGCTCGGTGAGGGGGGCAATGTTGCGGTATTTAAAGTTGAGATAGATGGTGAAACTACAATCTTTTCCTTACCTAGTGGTACCAGTCTACCTGATGAAGCTAGAGTTCTAAGGGATGGTTTGACTTATGATAATAATGGTTATGTAAAGTACGCCGATGGTGAATATAACAGAGCCAGAGACAGTGAGCGAATTGGCTATGAGGCTATTGCAGATCTAGTTAAAGGTGACGATATTCCTATCGGAGCAACTGTAGATATTAAAGTAATCTCTGAAATACAGGTTTGTGGACAATGCTCAAGAGCAGGGGATAACTTAATGGACCATCTTTCGGATTATGATGTGAGATTAAATGATCCAGTCACAGGTACTAAGCCTTCGAATACACAGGTTTACCATGATGCTAACTGAAACTAAGAAGGAATGGCTCCGTTTATATAAAGAATTAACAGGGCTCGATATCCTTCTAGAAGACGGTATTAAGTCGCAAGAAATTGAGTGTGTTATGGCGAGTACAGGGTATTCACTACCTGATGTTTATAAGTGCTTTTTAATAGTGTTTGGTGCTGGTCAAGAAAATACATTTATACAGGGAAAAGGATTTCGTGGGTTTCCTGAAGTTCTTGAGTATCAAAGTGAGTTAGCTAAACAGAAACATCGAATAGGTCTTAATTTAGATGAATGCTTGGATAAAAAAGTTATCCTATTTCGAAGTGTTCAAAACGAAGAGTTTTGGTATTTCAATTTAGATGAGGGTGATGATCCCTTCGTTCATCATTGTGGGTACACTAAATGGGATCAGAACTTTGAAGGTTTAAAGCTATCTGAGCATGTTCAAGCACTATTTCAGTCTTGGATTGAGTTTAAAAGACAAGAAGAAAAGGACTCTCCGGTACTTCTTCTAAGAGCTTATAAGTCCAATATCTCATTGTTTTCTGATGACGACATCATTGTTGCAGCTAATAAGTTCAAAAAAAACATTTCGTACTATCTGGAAGGTGAATTTCCATATTTGAGAAGACATCTGCTTACAGCTATTTTTCGCAGTCCCGAAAACTATCGATCAACGCGTTTACTATTTGAGTTGTTAGTGCACTTTGAAATCGACGAATTAGATTTTAGAAGCGCGATCTCCTACGATATAGTGTCAAAATATTGGATCAAACAGTTCGTTTCAACTTATGGCTTTAATTACAAGATGAATGTAGTCCTTAATAAGAAAATAGCGAGGATTGGTTTGTCTGAGGAGGAACTGATGGAATGGCACAAAGTTTATTTAAAGCATCGAAGTCAAAGTATGTAAATTCAACAGCAATAAACGTGGAATCAATGGGGTCACCCATTAGGCATTTGTCAATAACAGACAATAAAAATGTATCCTATGTTAAGAGATTAGGGTCAAGTCTTGTCTTTTGCTCACTGACGGGATGGAAATAATGGATAATAAATCTAAGTTTCCTGACCCTAACTGGCACAATGGGGCAAATAGAGGCAATGATAGCGAGAGAATTGGCTTAGAGGGCATCGCTAACTGGGTGACAAATGACACTGACTTTTCTGCCTCTAAGCCTCCGATAAATATAAAAATTATTTCTGAGCGTGAAATATGTAATATTTGTAATGAAGCGACTCGAAATTTTGAAAATGTGATGTTGGACAAAGGATTTCCAAAGCCAAATATTAGAACCTTAAGTGGTACGAAGACGGCTTACCCGGATATTGACTAATGGAGAAGGAGATGATTTCGCAGTTAGTTCATAGCTATTCAAAGTTGAAAGGTACCGATGAAAGCTCATTTGAGCCTGTTGGAATTACTGATAATGATTATCAGAAGATAGTTCATGCGTTGGGTCATGAACTTCCAGCCGTACATAAGGTGTTTTTCAAGTTGTTCGGTGACTCAGAAAACGAAACCTTACTTGAAAATGTAGGTATAGTTCAATTTCCAGAAATTCTTGATTACAAAGAAAATATTAGGGCTATTAGTAAATATATTGTTAATAAGGCAGTTGCACAAGATATTGTTGTGTTTCGGAATTTGGATAACGAGGATTTTTGGTTTTACTATTTAGATGGTAAAGAAGATCCCGTTGTTTACTTCGAAGGGTACTCTCAAGGCAATGGTGTGGGTAAAAACTTATCTAATTATCTAATCGATTTGTTGGAGGGCATGGTAGCAGCTAAAATTCATCGAAGGAGGCATGAACCAGAACAATATATTCTTCGTTATCTTAGGGAAAAAGATCGCGATGAAATGAAATTGCAAAGATCGGTAGAGGCCATTTCAGAAGATTTTGATTATTTCGTTGCTAATGGTAGTAAGAATTTAGGTTGGTGTGTTTTCGATGCCTTTATTAATTTATCAGAAAAATCCACAGCTAGTCCATCTCTATACAATTTTCTAATGCGTATTGATCTAGATGAAAAAATTGTTTTGGGATTGCTTAAGGGAGGAGTAAGTAATCATAAATGGACGGCGAAATTTTTGGAGAACTATAAAAGTGGAAGGCTTAAGAGTTTAGTTGATAGCACATTCAATCCTGAATAAATAGAGATAAATGGAAAACGGGCCAGATCTTTTTTTTGCCTATTTTAGTTCTGGCTCTATTTGATCATAAATACAAAGTGCTTGTTCCCATGGTTGGAGACTAAACATCATAGTAATTATTAGTCTAGTAGTGGTTTGCATTTTTGTATATCTGGTTTGAGAGTAGTAGTTAGATATAAGAAGAAAGGGCTAAGATCAACCTTTTAAATATTTGAAGAGATAAACGAATGAAAAATATATTAGCTTTAGTATTTGGTGTGTTATCAATTAGTGTGTCAGCTACAACGGTTAGCGATGCCAAAGTTGTTAGGCTGATGTTAGATCTAAATTATCCCAATAAAGTATATATTGATTTAGACAAAAGACAGCCAGATTTATTGCAGTGTCATCAAAATATTACTTGGGAATATGTTTTAGATATTTCAACTAATCATGGCAGTCATGTTTATTCTGCTTTGTTGGCAGCCAAGGTTTCAGGTACAAAGATTCAAATTAGTGGTAATGGTTACTGTAATCTGCATCATGATATAGAAGATTTCAGAAGACTAGAGTCCTGGTAAGCTCAGTCAAAAACTGAGAGAAAAAGAGGTAGATCTTTTTTTTTGCCTATCTTGTTCTGGTCTTATTTGATCATAAATACAAAGTGATTATTTTCATGGTCGGAGTCTAAGCATCGCAATAGTGTGTGATTTATTAGATGTTTAACTCGTGTGTGCCTAATAGTGTTTTTAATATAGACTAATAAAATGAGTAAAGGGAGTTGAATATGAAAAACTATTATTAATTTTGTTTGTCCTGCTGGGAGTAGCTCTTTCGTCGGTTGATTTTTCCGGCTGCGGTGTTGTTGAGATTGTTGCGTCAGGCGAAAAGAACGGACATGTGCAGTTAAACTGTTTGGTGAATGCCCCAGCTAACTTCCCGGCAAAAAGCTTTGTTGGTTTTGATAAGTCAACGAAAGAAGGGGAGCAGTATTTGTCTATTTTCTTAATGGTTTTTGCTGCTGGATTTAAAGTATCTGGACATGTTGACCAACTTCGATGTGCAGAATATCAAGGAAATGTACCGAGGCTAACTCACCTAAGAATGACTAATTAAAGACATGGGATTAAGTCTTGTCTTTTGCTTCTTTAATTCATCTGCTTGCAAAGTGGAGGCGAGTCATACAAGTTTTTTTGCCATCGAAGAGAATACTATCAATAGGTACCGGTTATTTCTTGTCCTGACTCTCTAAAATTTAAAACTAAGGCGATTTATACGCAGTTAGTGCGAACTAATAACATATTGATTGCGTGATAGTAAACAGAAAGTAATTGCAGCAGACTATTGATTTTTTATTGAAAGAAATTTTGTCTAAAGAGGATATGTATATGAAAAAGATAGCGGCACTATTGTTATTCCTTGGTATGTCGATGACTTCGAATTCGGCAAGCTTGTCGGCAGGTGGATTAACGATCAGTCGATTAGCAACGGGAACAGTTACAACCGTGAGTGTGACGGGAGCGCCAAATGAAACATGCGATTATTGGGGGGCTCGATTTCATTTTGAGTCTGAGTCTGAAGCAGGAAAAAATATGCTCTCACTTTTAATGGCAGCCTATGTTTCAGGTAAGAAAGTTATTATTTGGTATAACTCTAGTACTGCCCCTGGCACAAATCAGAGTACCGGATGTACTAGGGAAACCATGTCAACTGTTTTTCAAGTTGCGTTTGATTGAGAGCGTGTTAGCTTAGTTTGGTGAGACCAATGGTGTGCCCATTAGACATTTGTCGATTAAACTCCCAGGCCCAGATTCAATCCGCGAGTGCAATACGCTCCGCTCTAAAGACCTAGTTAGGTGTCTGAAAGTTTAGGCACTTACAAGGTCGGTTATTACAGGTTTTTAATAACTTTCACTTAACCTAAAAGGAAGAAAAATGTTCAGTATTGTTATAAAAAGATTGCTACTAGCATCAACTATATTCTTATCTGGATTTGTTCAGGCAGAAGTTAAGTACCTAAAAGAGTCTAATATTACTAATTTTTTCTCGGCAGGAACAGCAACAGTTTCTGTAGATAATGCCCCAACGGGTTCTACCTGTAGTTATTGGGGCAGTCAATTTCATTTTGATGCAACAACAGATGCGGGTAGAAACATGTTCTCAATTATTCTAGCTGCACATGTTGGAAATAAGCCGATTAATATTTGGTATGAAGCCAGCACTGCTCCAAGTACAAACGAAACAACAGGCTGTGATAGGTCAACCATGGCAGTTATCACTCAAGTAGGATTTAGAAAATAAAAAAGGGATGAGATTGAATGCAAATTCAAAGGTTAACTATTTTATTAGTTATTGTTTTATCGGGCTGGGTGAGCGCTGATCAGCTGACTGGTGTGACTGTTGAAAGAATAATGATTAGATCAGAAAGGTATGATGCTTTAGTTCGGTTTAGCGAGAGTTTTGCTAACCCCTGTGAAGATTCCGGCTATTGGGCAAAGCTCAATGTTACTGACAAACCTGAGTCTCAGTTAGCTTGGAGCGCGTTAATGACAGCATATGTAGCTAAAACTAAGGTGACTGTCGTAACAAAAGCTGACTGTAGTTATCACAATTACATAGAATCAATCACATTGGAATAATAGAGAAATAAAGTGGTTAGCTCATCATATAATAATTAATTAAGATAGTTTTATAACTGTCTAGTAGGGCCTCGATATTAAGGGCTCTACTATTAAAGGAAAGATATTTAGGGGATAGCTAGATATTCTTGAGAGTTTCACTATCAGTAACAGGAATATATTGATATTAACCCCAATATTCAAAGAGAAGCCAGATACCTAATTTACCGAGCTTTCAAATCGACTGATCTTGCTGATTTAATTAATTAATCCCCCATAACCAACCCTTCTCTGCGTGGGTCTGCACCACCTGTCAATCCGTCATCGGTGATTAATATTCCATGCAACCCAGAATTCAGGTCTCGAATATTTACTTTAAAACCCATTTTTTCCAGATCCATTTTATATTCTTCAGCCGATGTACCTTTTTCTAAATCAAAGGTTCCAAAGCGGTTGGTTAGGTGAGGCGAATTAATCGCTTCTTGAATATCCATTTCCCAAAGCAAAATGTTTATCAAGTTATTTGCCACATAGGGAATTATTCTGGAGCCACCGGGTGAACCAATTGCTAAATAAGGTTTGTCGTCTTTCATCACAATGGTTGGTGACATGGAAGACCTTGGTCGCTTTCCCGGTTCTACTCTGTTTGCTATGGGATGTCCATTTTTGTGACTGGCAAAGGAGAAATCCGTAAGTTCATTGTTTAACAAGAATCCATTACTCATTAGCCTTGAGCCGAATCCATTTTCAATGGTACTGGTAACTGATAAAACATTGCCGTATGAATCTACAACTACAAAATGACTGGTGGAAGGAAGCTCAATTGATTGGTCGTCGGCATAGGCCACTGGCTTGTTATTATTCCATGCGGGTTCACCAGGGGTAACCATGTCATTGGTTAATGCTTTACCCTTGGTAATTAAATTTGCTCTTCGTTTCAAATAATTGGCTTCCAGCAGTCCACTAGGCATAGGTACATAATCTGTATCGGCCATGTATCGGCCTCTATCTGCAAACGCCAGTCGAGAGGCGTCACCTATAATTTGCCAAGCGATAGGGTTTTTATTGCCCAAGGTTTTTAAGTCAAATTGTTGGGTTATACCTAAAATTTGCCCAACCGTTAACGCGCCTGAGCTTGGTGGCCCCATGCCACAAACGGAATAAACCAGATACTCTGCACAAACAGCGGCGCGTTCTTTAACTTCATAAATGTCAAAGTCTTTAGTGGAAAGAACGCCAGGGTTTGTTGGATGCTGGGTGATCTTATCAATAATATCTTTTGCTATTTTCCCTTGGTAGAAACCTTCTGCACCCTTTTTAGCAAGAGTTTTTAGAGTATGGGCGTAAGCCTTATTTTTTAATATAAAACCTGCTTCTAATGGCTCGTTATTATCATCGAAAAAGTAGTCTGCAGTATCGGATTGACTCAACAGCCTCTCTTTATCTCTTGCAATTGAGTTAGCCATTCTGGGAGATACTTCAAAGCCATTCTTTGCTAACGAAATTGCTGGCTTAAACAATGTATCCCAATCTTTCACTCCAAACCTTGAATGCATGTGCTCCAGTAGTTTAACCGTGCCTGGGGTACCAACGGATCGGCCACCGACTACAGCTTCAAAAAATTTTAAGCTCTTACCATTTTCATCTTGGAATAGTTCTGGCGTAGCTGCCAAGGGGGCAGTTTCACGTCCATCAAAGGTAGTTATCTGTTGGGTAGTCGCGTCAAAATAAACAGCGAAGGCCCCTCCTCCTAAACCTGATGATTGGGGCTCCACTAAACCTAGAACTGTTTGAATGGCTACCATGGCATCCACTGCTGTACCGCCGTCTTTTAATACTTCGTAGCCAGCCTCAGTAGCTTTTGGGTTTGCTGTGACCACCATAAATTTATTCGCACTGACAGATTGTTTTATAGCGGTAGTAAATGTGTCTTCAGGTGCAATTGAATCGGTAACCTGATTGGCTTGTACAAGAAATGGCAGACTTAACAAGAGGGTAAAGATAAGTTTGGTCATGGCCGCACCTTGAAATATTTATTGGGTAGAAGAGACTGTTATAAATCATTAAGAAAATGAGAAGTAAAGAAAAATTTTAGAAGAAAGTAGACTAATTAAAAAAGAGTACTTCGTTCTGCTATAAGTTTTTCTATTCTAGATTTAATTAAGAAAATACCAATATTATTTTGAGTGGAAATTTAAGGCGAGTTATAGCTCGCCTAACTTAATAAAGAAATAAGTTTTATTTCTCAATACTCCAATCAGGATGCGCTAATAACACTAGTGTCCTTCCGGCGACGGTAATATTTTTTGCAGTCATACAGGCTTCAGGCAGTAGCAATCCATCATTCAAACTGGTATCAAATACTTTTTTCCAGCCTTTTGCTGGGCTAGCTGGTAGTTTGAATTGTTCAGGGTGTTTATGAGAGTTCATCAGTATTAAGAAACAGCTTTTGCAATAAGCCAAGTCTTGTTCCGGGTCTTCTACTTGGGTTGAAAGCAGTAATGCAATGGCTTTCATATCTGGGTCATGCCAATCTGATATACGCATTAGGTGTCCAGCAGGTGCATACCAGTGAACCTCTTTACTGTGTGCCGGGCCGTCTTGTAATTCTGTCGGGCTGAAACAAAGATTGCCTAATAGCGATGACGTTTTTCGAATGGCAATCATTTGCTTCACAAATTGATAAAGCTGCTTGTCGTTTTCGCTTAAGGTCCAGTTGTACCAACTAATTTCATTGTCTTGGCAGTATGAGTTGTTATTACCTTGTTGAGTTCTGCCAATTTCATCACCACCTAAAAAGTGAATACCGCCTTGTGACAAAAACAAAGTCGCAATCATATTTCTTTTTTGCCTTTGTCTAAGTTCGATAATATTGGCTTCAGTAGTAGGGCCTTCTACGCCGTAGTTATAACTGAGGTTATGGCCATGGCCATCCATGTTTCGTTCTTGGTTGGCTTGGTTATGCTTATTGTTGTAGCTAACCAAGTCGTGCAGGGTGAAACCGTCATGGTAGGTTAAGAAATTTAAGCTGGTAGATATTTCATTAATGCCTTTTCTAAAAATATCTTGAGAGCCCATTAAACGTGAGGCCAATTCTTGAATGCTGTATTCGTCGCCTTTCCAATAGGATCTCACATTGTCTCTAAATTTATCATTACACTCGTACCATTCTTCAGGGAAGCCTCCCAGTTGATAACCATTACGACCAATGTCCCAAGGTTCTGCAATCATTTTTGCTGTTTTTAAAATGGGGTCTTGGTGAATAGATTTGAAGAATGCTGAGTGATGGTTGAAGTCCCATTCATCTCTTGCTAATGCAACGGCGAGATCAAATCGGAATCCATCAATATGATATTCCTTTACCCAATGTCTAAGGCTGTCCATCACCATTTGTAAGTTAGGTGAATGGTAAACATTTACGCTATTGCCGCATCCAGAATTGTCGACAAAATGGGTTGGGTTATCAGGCATGGCTCGATAGAAACTTTTATTTTGCAGCCCCCTCTGGCTAAGCGTAACCCCAAACATATTGCCTTCGCAGGTATGGTTGTACACCACATCTAAGATTACTTCGATGCCTGCTTTATGCATTTCTCTTACTAATGTTTTCAGTTCGGTAACCGCATCTTCTTTGGCGTATCTGGGGTCGGGAGAGAAAAAGTTAGCGGTGTTGTAGCCCCAATAATTGGTAAGACCCATTTCGTGCAAGCGTGTTTCTCGCATACAGGCATGAATGGGTAATAGTTGTATTGCGCTAATGCCAAGGTTTTTTAAATATTCGATACAGGCCGGGTGCGCCATTCCTAAGTAAGTGCCCCGAATATCTTCTGGTATATCCGGGTGAATCATGGTCATGCCCTTCACATGTACTTCATAAAGAATAAGTTCATGCCAAGGGTGGAAAAGTCTTTCTGTTCCATGCCAGTCAAAGTTGTGATCAACCACAATAGATTTTGGAACATGAGGTGAGCTGTCGCTGGTATCTTTTTTCAGTTCTTCCATTTGATCCAGTTGATGACCATGCATAGAAGGATGAGGGATGGCCTCTCGACTCAATGCATTGGCGTAAGGGTCGATCAACAGTTTGGCAGGGTTAAACATCATGCCCTGATCTGGCAAAAATGCTCCGTGGGCTCTTAGCCCATACTTTTGACCCGCTTGAATACCATTGATGAAGCCAAACCATATAGGACCGTCCCTATTCGGAAGGGAAAGCCGTGCAATTTCCGTTTCGTGTTCATCAAAAAGGCACACATCAATACGGCTGGCTCTTGGAGCATAAACCGCAAAGTTACAGCCTTGATGATTGAGTGTGGCGCCATAAGGATGGGAGCGCCCTTTGTCGAGCGTGAAATTGCTGGCATTCATTGTTCTCGTCCCTTAAATGCTTTTTTATTTCTTCTTTAAATAGATAGTCGCTAATGGAGGTAGCTTGACTTCAATGGCGCAATTCTGACCGTCGCGCTCTTCATTAAAGCTGTGATAACCCAAACCCGTTTCAAAATTTGAGCCAGCATACTCCGGAGCATCTGAATTAAAGATCACTTCATAATAGCCGGGTTCTGGAACACCTACGCGATAAAATTCATGAGAAACAGGTGTAAAGTTACACAGTGCGACAATGGTGTCTTGTCGGTTTTTACTGAAACGAGCCATGCTGATGACACTGGCTGTGTAGTCGCTGTGATTTAACCAAGTGAATCCTTTTGGGTCACAGTCTAGTTGGTGAAGTGCAGGTTCTTGAATATGAAGCCTGTTTAGATCTCTAAACATTCTTCTAACCCCTTCATGACGATCATACTCTAGAACATACCAATCGAGTTGGTCTTGATGGTTCCACTCTGTGCCTTGAGCGAATTCATTGCCCATGAAATTTAATTTCTTCCCTGGGTGAGCGTACATGAAGCCTAAATAATTTCGATGATTTGCTGTTTTTTGCCATTCGTCGCCAGGCATTCTATCTAGAATGGAGCCTTTGCCGTGAACAACCTCGTCGTGGCTTAACGGTAGAATGTAATTTTCTGAGTAGCCATAAACCATAGGAAAGGAAATTTCATTATGGTGGTATTGTTTGTGAATTGGGTCTTTCTTGATGTACTCAAGTGTGTCGTGCATCCAACCCATGTTCCATTTAAATCCAAAACCTAAACCACCTGCAAACACCGGTCGAGTCACACCGTCAAAAGATGTGGACTCTTCCGCAATGGTCATTGCTTTTGGGTAGTTGCCATAAACGGATTCGTTAAAACGTTTAATAAATTTAATGGCTTCGTAATTGTGGTTACCACCGTCTACATTTGGAACCCATTCCCCTTCTTCTCTGGAATAATCCAGGTACAACATGGACGCCACTGCATCCACTCGCAGGCCGTCAATGTGGTAATGTTCTAACCAGATTAATGCACTGCTGATTAAAAAGTCGCATACGACCCATTTACCGTAATCGTAAACGTATGAGTTCCAGTCTGGGTGCCAGCCACGTTTTGGGTCTTCGTATTCATAGAGAGCGGTGCCATCAAAATGCGCTAAGCCATGTTCATCAGATGGAAAATGTGCGGGCACCCAATCGACAATAACTGAAATATTATTTTGGTGGCAGGCGTCTACAAAGGCTTTAAATTCATTAGGTGTGCCAAAGCGGCTAGTGGGTGCAAACAGGCCAATGGGTTGATAACCCCAAGAGCCGTCAAAAGGATATTCAGAGACAGGTAATAGTTCGATATGAGTGTAATTCATATCTTTAACATAAGGGATTAACTCATCAATTAATTCCGACCAAGTTAGGGCTCTGCCGCCATTCTTTTTCCAGCTGCCGGCATGAAGTTCATAAACCGACATTGGTTTTTCGCGCCAGTCTTCTAGTGGTCTTTCTTGCCAAGCTTGGTCTTGCCATTGGTATTCAGACTGATCAAAAACCACTGAGGCAAATGAAGGAAATTGCTCATGAAAAAAACCATAAGGATCTTGTTTGTGTGGTAACAAATTTCCGTCAGGCCCTTTGATTTCAAATTTATAAGTGTCGCCAGGCTTTAAATCAGGAACAAATAATCGCCAAATGCCATCGCTGTTGGCGTGCATCGGGTTGCGGCGACCGTCCCAATTATTAAAAGAACCAATGAGGCTGACAGATCTGGCGTGAGGGGCATACACTGCGAATCTAACGCCACTGATGTGAGTACCATCTATGGCGTTTGCCTTGCAAACCTGTGCCCCTAAATTTCGATAGAGGTGCTCGGGGTTGTGGTCAAAGTCTTCAAATGTACGTTCGTGGAACTGATAGCTATCAACGATGGAAAATTCTTGTCCTTGAGCCTTAATTGCCAACTTATAAATACCAATGGGCTGGTCTTTAGGCCAAATAAAAGAAAACAAGCCTGAGTCGTCTTCTTTTGTCATTTGGCCAATAGGCTTATCTTGCAGGTTGGTTATTGTGATCTCTGATGCTTCTGGGTACCAAGCGGTCACACGCTGAGTTTTGTCTTGAGTTTCGGACCAGCCTAGATGGTCAAAAGGACAGGCTTCAGTGGCACTGTTTAAATTCTCTGCAAGCGTCATAAAAATTCAAAATCCTTTCGTCTATTTATTGTACTAATTGTTTGGAGTTCGACAGTCAGAGCTGACGTTCTGAACTTAGAACCTTAGTCTCAGCAAGTCCCAGTGTAACTGATATAGGGCATTTAAAAATATTCAAAGATTGCCTAGTGGTTCATTCTTTTCAAAACCCGGAGCAACCTTCAGGCCTAAAAACAAAAAAACGGTACATGAGAAACATGTACCGTTTATAAAGTAAGTCGTTGATCTAAAAGGTTAGAAACTATCCGAAGTTCTTTAACCTTGCGATGCGATCTTCTAACGAAGGGTGAGAGGCTAATAAGCTGGCTCTTTTACCATTAATACCGAACGCTGCCAGTGTTCCTTCCATTTCGGCAGGTTGGCCAGCTTTAAGACGTTCTAAAGCTGCAATCATTTTTTGAGGGCCGACTAGTCGAGCGGCGCCTTCATCTGCTCGGAATTCCCGTTGACGGGAAAACCACATGGCGATCAAGTTTGCGAAGAAGCCGAATATCATTTCCATCACAAAAATAATGGCCATTCTTGCGAAGAAACCCATTTGTTCGCCTCTAGCATTGGCAATGGCACCCGCCACGATTCGAGCGAAGAACATAACAAATGTATTCAATACCCCTTGCAAAAGAGCCATGGTCACCATATCGCCATTAGCAATATGACTAACTTCATGAGCAAGCACTGCTTCGGCTTCACCTTGATCCATAGCATTCATCAACCCGGTGCTCACCGCAACTAGAGAGCTGTTTTTCCCAGCACCAGTAGCAAATGCGTTGACTTGCGGAGAGTCAAACACAGCTACTTCCGGCATGCCAATATTGGCGTCTTTAGCCAGCCTTTCCACAGTTTGAACCAACCACTTTTCCGCTGGGTATTGCGGGTTTTCAATAACCTTGGCCCCAGTAGCCATTTTTGCCATTCGCTTGGAGAGCGCCAACGAAATAAAAGAGCCGCCCATACCAAAAAAGAAACAGAAAATGAGCATTGCGGTATGGCCTTGGGGGTAAATCCCGAACAGTGGCAACACCACCTGCATGAAAATACTGGCCATAATTAAAATAGCCATATTCATTGCAAGGAAATAAAGTACGCGTCTCATGAATCGTCCTATGGATTAATCAAAATTATTTATAGGTAAAGGATGTAGTGTCGGTTGGGTTAGACTCAAGGGTATTTACAAAATTTTAAGATGGGTGAAGGACGAATTCATTTGTTCTATTTTAAGAGCGGCTACTACGTACCAATAAGACAACTGGCAGTAGGCCGACGAGTAATAGAACCAAGGACGGCAATGCCGCTTGTTCCCACATGCCTTCAGAAGTCATTTCATAGATGCGCACAGCCAGGGTGTCCCAACCAAACGGGCGCATAATTAAGGTTGCTGGCATTTCTTTCATGACATCCACAAGCACAACCAAAAACGCCGTTAAAATACCTGGGCGCAAAGCTGGCCAATGAATCATCTTGAGCCTTAGGGGGCCAGATGCGCCTAGTAATCTTGAGGATTCAATCAAGCTTGGTTTAAGTTGTTGCAGCCCAGAATGTAATGGGCCAGATGCCACGGCCATAAACCTCACTGTGTAAGCCATTAATAAGGCAGCCAGGCTACCCGTGAGAATAGTGGTATTGGTTGGTAAGCCAAGGAGTGAGGCGCCAGGAATGACGACCTTAGTATCTAACCAGCCGTAAACCATAATAATGCCGACGGCTAAAATAGAGCTTGGAATGGCGTACCCAAGGTTAGCAATTCGAGCGAAGTTTTTAGGCCAGTTGGAATGACTGAATCTGGATCGATAATTTACAGCAAGTGCCAGTAGCAGAGTAATTACCCCAGCCATTAGGCCTAAAGCCATGGTGTGCCAAATAAAACCGAAGAAGCGCGATGTTAGTTCGTCTTTCCAAATTTCCAGCACCCAAACTATTAATTGAATAACAGGAATGACAAAAGCAAATAACAAAACAGTTGAACAAAAGGCAATAGCTTTAAAGGCAGCTAAGCCTGATATTTTTTCCCTTTGAAGTGTTTTTATACTGCTTTGTTGATAGCTGTTTCGTTTTCGCCCCTGCTGTTCTAACCAGATTGCAATAAATACAAAAACCATTAATAACGAAGCCAATTGTGCAGCCACGTGAAGGTCTCGTAAGCCGTACCAGCTTTTATAAATAGCCGTGGTAAAGGTGGTGTAGTTGAAAGTAGATACTGTTCCGAAGTCAGCTAATGTTTCCATCAATGCCAAAGACACTCCGGCTGCAATGGCGGGTCTTACAGCTGGTAAAACCACTTTAGAAATAGCTCGCTGCCTACTGAAACCCATCACCCGTGAAGCTTCGATCAGTGAATTGCCTTGGCGTAACAGTGCACTGCGCACTAGCAGATAAACATAGGGATATAGCACCAAAGAAAATACCAAAATAACGCCGCCGGTTGAGCGTACAGGCGGAAAGGGTAAATCCCCAAAAGTGGATCGCCATAATGTTTGTATTGGGCCGGTAAAATCGAATACGCCAATAAAAACAAAGGCAATTACGTAAGCTGGCATTGCTAAAGGAAGCATGAGCATCCATTCAAAGTGCTTTCGAAATGGAAATTCATAAAGAACAATCAGGGTGGCTAATTTCATGCCTAGCCAACTGACTAATACGCCAACACCGATAACCAGAACGAGAGTGTTGTAGATTAAAGTGGTAAGTTGAGTTTCAAAGAAATGGGACCAGATTGAGCTATCGCCTTTGCCCCAGCTGAAGAATATAACAAGCACAGGCACCACCACCATAAGGGTGGTGCCAGAAACAACCAGATTAAGCCATCGTTGAGAGACGAGATTCAAAGGTGAGGCTCAACTAATAAATGGATTATAAATAACCTGCTCTATCCATTAGTTTAACGGCATCAGCTTGCATCGAACCTGCGGTTTCAACATCAATGATGTCTTGCTTAAAGGTTCCCCAGCCGGCAACTAATGGGTCGGAAGGCACGGAACTGTTGGCTGGAAATTCATAGTTAACACCAGCGAATATTTCTTGAGCCTCTGGGCTGCTTAGCCATTCAAGGAACGCAACGGCATTTTCTGGGTGCTTAGCGTGTTTAACTTTGCCTGCACCAGAAACATTGACGTGCACACCACGATCGTTCTGGTTTGGCCAGAATAGGGCGATATTTTCAGCTGCGCCTTTTGCCTGTAAGCGTCCGTAGTAATAGGTATTGCCTATGCCTACATCACACTGGCCTGCATTGACGGCTTCCATCATCTTGGTATCGCTTGAAAATACATCAGTGGCTAAGTTGCTGACCCAGCCTTCAACTACCTCTTGAGTTTGGTCTTCACCCAAAGTGGAAATTAATGTAGCAACTAAAGACTGGTTATAAACTTTTTTAGAAGTACGTAGGCAGAGGCGATCTTTCCACTTCTCGGTCGCTAAATCTTCATAAGTGCTGAGTTCAGAAGGGTCAACGGCATCGGTGTTATAAACAATGGTTCTGGCTCTCACCGAAAAACCGAACCAGTCATTTTTTGATGACTTCAGATTGGCTGGAATATTTTTGTTCAATGTGTCTGATTCAACACTGGCTAGCACACCATTTTCAGAGGCATGCCAGAGGTTACCCGCATCAACCGTGATCAAAATGTCCGCTGGCGTGTTCTCGCCTTCGGCTTTCAAACGCTCCAATAATGGTGCTTCTTTATCGGTAATTAGTTGAAACTCAGTGCCTGTTTTCTCAGTGTATTTATCAAGAATGGGCTTCATTAGGGTTTCGTTTCGAGCGCTATAAATTACTAGCTCATTAGAGGCTTCCTGTTGAGAACAGGCAGTTAAAGCTGCCACGGCTGCCAGTGTTAGGGCAATGCGCTTCATTATTGGGTCTCCAAGGTAAATGAGAATCATTGTCAAAGAATACGCGAATAATAGTGATTCTCATTTGAATTACAAGTCTAATTTGTTGATGTAAATCAATTATTTAAAGTTGAACATCAATTAGATAAACAAGGGCAGGGATTTGGGGCTTGTCTGCTGAAGCCCCTTTTTGGAGTCATTTCTCTGAACTATTTAGCTTTCTTTTTAGATTTGCCAGGTTTAGCACCAGGCTTAACACCCGACTTGGCTTTTGGCGTGCTGGATTGGGTTTCTAGTTCAACAGTATCAAAAACTGGCTTGCGATAAGCCCACCACATTAATGCGGAGCCACCAATAATCATTGGAATCGACAGCAACATTCCCATGGTCATTGAGTCAAAAAACAGAAAGCCAAGGTGTTCATCTGGTTCTCTATAAAACTCAGCAAAGGTTCTAAATACGCCGTAGCCGATCAGAAAAAATGCTGACACTGCGTATCTGGGTCTGGGTTTACTGCTGAACCACCAGAGTAGGCAAAACAGCAAAACCCCTTCGAGTAGAAACTGATAAATCTGAGAAGGGTGTCTAGGCATGCCATCCTCAGCGCCCGGAAAAATCATAATCCATGGCATCTCAGAGGTGGTTACCCGCCCCCAAAGCTCTTCATTTATAAAGTTACCCAATCGGCCAAAGGCAATTCCAGGGGGCACCATAGGTGTAACAAAGTCGGCCACCGCAACGAAGTGCTTTTTCTTTCTGACAGAAAATAGCCAGTAAGCAACCATCACTCCTAAAAGGCCGCCATGAAAAGACATGCCTCCTTCCCAGATTTTGAAAAGATACAGTGGGTTCTCAAAAAACAAATCAATGTGATAGAAAAATACATAGCCAACTCGGCCACCAAGCACAACACCTAAGACTATGTAGAACAGAATGTCGTCTACTTCATTTTGAGACCAGCCCCTAATAGGTTGTTTTTTTGCTCGATATTTCGCCAGATACAAACCTGCAAAAAAGCCCAGCAAGTACATCAAGCCATACCATTGAACTGCTAAGGGGCCTAGCGAGAAAGCAACAGGGTCAAATTGGGGGTGAGTAAGCATTGAATGTCTCTATCGGTTTTTAAGGTAGAGATACTACCGGTGCGATGGTTTCAGAACAATTAACACAGAGAGGAATTTAGAAGGCTGATGTGAGATAAAGTCAGCCTTCTAAGTTGTGGCAAAGTTGAATTAGTCCAGCTTATTTAAATACACATCCATTTGCGGATAAGGAATACCAATGTCGTTTGCGTCCAACGTGGTTTTAATGTTTTCTATAATCTCGAAGCGAGCTGACCAGTAATCTGAAGCGTTAACCCAAGGGCGTACAACCAGATTCACTGATGAATCGGCGAGTTCTGCAACTGCCACTGTGTAAGCTGGGTCTTTTAAAACCGCAGGGTGACTATCCAAAATCTCTCCCAGTAGATTTTTAGTAAGCTGCAAATTGGCGTCATAAGACACGCCAATGACCAGATCAATTCGACGTTGATCAGATGCCGAATAGTTTTTCATGGTGCTTCCAAATACTTCGCCATTTGGAATAGTGACCAACACATTGTCTGGCGTTTTTAATTCGGTACTGAATACCGTGATTTTAGCAACAGAGCCGGCTTGACCACCTACTTCAACAAAGTCGCCCAGTTTGAATGGACGAAACACAATCAACATAACACCTGCGGCAAAGTGAGCCAGTGTATCTTTCAGTGCCAAGCCAACGGCTAAACCTGCAGCACCCAATAAAGCGACTAGGGAAGTTGTGTCGACACCTAATTGGGAAAGCGCAACAATAACTACTAGTAGAGTTAATGTGGTGTTAGCAACCGTACCTAAAAAGTCAATTAAGATCTCATTAACTTTTGCGGTTTTCATCATTTTAACCAGCGCTTTATGAACAAGACCCGCTAGAAATTTACCTACGATAAAAACGATGATGGCTAGAGCAATTTTGGTTCCCCAATCCACTGCATAAGTTTGTGCCAGCGTTAGGTATTCCTGTTGTTCCATAACAACTCCTTTTGTAAGTAGTAAAAGTAGTAAACAGTCGAGAATAGGATAATACGGGTTTGTGACAGAGATAGTTAATGAATTTTTTCTTTTGCTTGCTGGAAACGATCCTCAAGTTCTACTGCGTCACAATATCCTAAAGACACCACTGCCATTTTTTCGTTACGGTTTAAATAAAGCGAAGGATATCCCTCTCGTGCTAACTCGCGAGCAAATGTCATTTGGTCTTGGAATTTTTTGTCTAATTTTTCTGATCGAATAAGATTTTCAAACACTTCTTTTCCGATACCAATTTCTTCAGCGAGTTGCACAAGAATTTCTATGTCCGAAGGGTTCATCGCCCTTTGGTAATAGGCCTTTTGTATCGCAGTGACCATTTCTTTTTCAGAATTTGGTTTTAACTCGCTGGCAGCTAAAACCGCTCGGCAAGCATTGAAGGTGGAGCGGCGAGGTGTATTTTTGGTCCAGAAGTCATAGTTAAAGTACAAGCCGGTTTTGTCTTCAATAATCTTCCAATAGCCTGAAATTCTGTTTCGCATCTCCATTGGCATCGGTTGGTCGGTATCTTTTGCCAAACCACCCAGGTGCCACTCTATGGTTAATTGATGCTTTTGAACGAGCTCTGTTAAAGGTTTTTCGAAGGCATAGCACCAACTGCACATGGGATCCATGGAGTAAAGCAGTTTGAATTCTTGGTTAACTTCCATGAATAGCATCTCTATTGTGGGGCTGATCAAAGCTCAGCTTTGGTCCCTTTGGAATAACACCATGAGGGTTAATAGATCTGTGGCTGAAATAATAATGCCTTTTTATATGGCCTATATTTACTGTTTCAGATATTCCAGGAATTTGATAAAGCTCTCTAAGATAGTTTTGCAAATTAGGACAAGCAGCAATGGTTGTCTTATTGCATTTAAAGTGCCCAACATACACTGGATCGAACCTGACTAGCGTTGTAAAAAGTCTCCAGTCTGCTTCCGTTATTTGATCTCCAGCTAAATATCGTTGATCACCCAGTAAGGTCTCTAACCATTCCAGAGTTTCAAATAACTGTTCGTATGCCTCTTCATAGGCTTCCTGACTGGTAGCAAAACCACACTTATAAACCCCATTGTTTATAGTGTGATAAACCCTGTCATTAATGTCGTCAATTTGTGCCCGAAGTGGTTCTGGATAAAAGTCTTGAGTGTCGCCAGTGATTTCATTGAATGCTGAGTTCAACATGCGAATGATTTCAGATGATTCATTACTCACTATGGTCTGCTGGTGTTTATCCCATAAGACTGGCACCGTCACCCGCCCAGAATAATCAGGCTGAGCTTTGGTATAAATCTCATAATAGTTTTTAAATCCATAAAGGTGGTCTTTTACTTCAACGCCAAAATTGCCTTCTGTTGGCCCTTCGAATGTCCACCCTTTTTCCATCATGTCGGTATGTACAACAGATACACTAATGTGTGATTCCAGTTTTTTAAGTTTGCGGAAAACCAGAGTGCGATGAGCCCAGGGGCAGGCCAAAGAAACGTACAGGTGATAGCGGCCGGATTCTGCTTTAAATCCGCTCTCGCCAGAAGGGCCAGTGGAGCCATCAGCAGTAACCCAATTTCTGAACTGAGCATTAGATCTTACAAACTTACCGCCTGTATCTGCTGTGTTGTACCAGACATCGTGCCAAACCCCATCAACCAACATTCCCATATGTATCTCCCAATAAATTTACGAATGCCCTTATGGACGTCAAACCTAGCAAATAGTTGCAAACTAAATAAGTTGTTTGTCGCGACTACTAGAATGCTATACCTTGCATAATGACTGATGATGAATTCATAACAAAAGGAAATAGTAGTCTTTTAAGCCTTAGCTTAGTTAGCTTAGATAGTTAAATGAAAAAAATTCTTTCTAAGCAATCGGCATTAGTCGACCATGGTCTAATTAACCAAATTGCAGTCTAGTAGTCACAATATAAGAACCAAGAAGAACAATAAAAGCGGGAGACAATTATGTCTGACACTCCAGTTTATCCAGTGCCTTCAGCTATTTTGGAAAATACGTTGGCAACCAAGCAAACTTATGAATCCATGTACCAGGAGTCCATTGAGAACAATGAGGCGTTTTGGGAGAAACATGGAAAAAGAATTCATTGGTTCACACCTTACACCCAGGTTAAGGACGTAAGTTTTAATCAAAGCGATCTGCATATTAGATGGTTTGCTGATGGTGTAACCAATGTTTGTTACAACTGCGTTGATCGACATCTTGCGGAGCGTGGTGATCAGGTTGCTATTATTTGGGAAGGCGATGATCCCAATGAAGATCAGAAAGTAACCTACAGGCAACTTCATAAAGAGGTTTCAAAATTCGCAAATGCGCTGAAAGAAATGGGTGTGGGTAAAGGAGATCGTGTCGCCATTTATATGCCCATGATTCTAGAGGCGTCTTATGCAATGCTCGCCTGTGCGCGAATCGGAGCAGTGCACTCTATTGTCTTTGGCGGCTTCTCTCCTGAAGCATTGTCTGGACGAATCATTGATTGTGAAGCCAAAGTGGTTATTACAGCGGATGAAGGGTTAAGAGGCACTAAGTCCGTACCTTTAAAATCAAATGTAGACAAAGCGTTAGAGCATCCTTCTATTAGTTCGGTGACCAATGTTTTGGTGGTGCAGCGAACAGGTGGTGACATCGGTTGGGTAGAGGGTCGTGATCTCTGGTATCACGAGGTGATTCCAAATCAATCAGAGAATTGCGAGCCCGAAAAAATGTCTGCTGAAGATCCGTTATTCATTCTTTATACCTCGGGTTCAACAGGAAAGCCTAAAGGCGTTCTGCACACCACGGGCGGCTATTTGGTGTATGCATCTTTCACCCATGAATATGTTTTTGATTATAAAGACGGAGACATTTATTGGTGTGCGGCAGATGTAGGCTGGGTGACCGGCCATAGTTATATTGTATACGGGCCATTGGCCAATGGTGCCACAACATTGATGTTTGAAGGGGTGCCAAACTATCCAGATTTAGGTCGTTTTGGGCAAATTGTTGATAAGCACCAAGTGAATATTCTGTATACCGCTCCCACAGCTATTCGCTTACTAATGGGCGCAGGTGAGGCAGCAGTTTCATCCAGTAAAAGAGACTCACTTAGAATTTTGGGGTCTGTGGGAGAGCCAATTAACCCAGAGGCCTGGAACTGGTACTACTCAAAATTTGGCAATGAAGAATGTCCAATTATGGATACATGGTGGCAAACCGAAACCGGCGGGCACATGATTACGCCGCTACCTGGCGCCACTCCCCTAAAGCCAGGGTCGGCTACCCACCCCTTCTTTGGAATTCAGCCTGCATTAGTAGATTCTGACGGCAATGAGCTTGAAGGTGCCGTAGACGGCAATCTAGTTATCAAAGACAGTTGGCCGGGCCAGATGCGGACAATTTATGGTGATCATGAGCGCTTCATTCAAACTTACTTCAGCACCTATAAAGATATGTATTTTTGCGGCGATGGCGCTCGTCGAGATGAAGATGGTTATTACTGGATCACCGGTCGAGTGGACGATGTTTTAAATGTTTCGGGTCACAGGCTGGGCACTGCAGAAATCGAGAGTGCCTTAGTGGCTCACGAATCAGTAGCAGAAGCCGCGGTTGTCGGATATCCACATGACCTAAAAGGTCAGGGCATTTATGTTTATCTAACACCTATGGCGGGTATTTACCCAGATGAGGATTTAACTAAAGAAGTCATTGCATGGGTTAGAAAAGAAATTGGCCCTATAGCAACACCTGATTTAATTCAGTGGACACCCGGTTTACCCAAAACGCGATCAGGAAAAATTATGCGTCGTATTTTAAGAAAAATTGCGGCGAATGATTATGGCGAGTTAGGTGACACATCAACTCTTGCAGACCCAGCTGTGGTGGATGAACTCATCGATAATCGGCAGAATCTCTAATTATGTAAGCAACGCTCTAGTTATTAAATCTAATGAAATAATTGAGGCTCTCCATGAGGAGCCTCAATTATTTAAGCCGTTGTGTATCTTATTAACAGGGAGTAGCATGAAACGATCTAAAAATAAAAATAAGATATAGGTATATGACTCGTTTCTTGATCGCAGATGATCACCCGCTGTTTCGTGATGCGTTATCAACAACCATTTTAAATGGATTTCCAAATAGTCAGGTTCAAACTGCCGATAGTATTGATGCAGTGAAAAACTGTTTAGAAACAAATTCTGAACCAGATTTGTTGTTATTGGATTTAAAAATGCCAGGCAGCGAAGGTTTCTTTGGCTTGGTTCATTTACGAGAACATTATCCATCTGTACCCGTTGTTGTTATTTCAGCAATGGAAGATCCCGCCACCATTCAACGATCATTATCCTATGGGGCCAGCGGTTTTATTCCAAAATCTTGTCCATCGCAGACCATGGTAATCGGCTTAAGAGTAGTGCTGCAGGGAGATATTTGGTTGCCGGATGATTTAAGGCGGGAGGTTGATAGATTGCCGACCGAAGAAAAAGACTTTGCTGAGCGAATTGGTACGTTAACAGATCAACAATTCAGAGTTCTCATGCACTTGACCGAAGGCCGTCTAAACAAGCAGATTGCTTATGATTTAAATATTTCAGAAGCTACTGTTAAGGCTCATATTACTGCTATCTTTAAAAAGCTCGGGGTTCAAAACCGAACCCAGGCTGTGATCGCGGCCAGCAAGCTGCAATTGGAAGAAACCTCTACTTCCTGACACTTTTCTGACTAATGACGCAACTCGACACCTAAATCATGCATTGTGACGTATTGTGTCATTGCAATTCTGATCAAATTACTGGGTAATTTCGTAAGTTGTTGAAATATATGGGTTTTTAAAGTTGGCCTAATATTAGCTAAGTTAAAGGCGTGATAGTCCCGAGTGTGTCAATGTGACAAGTCATAAACGGTCTTTCAACGTGGTGTCTATTGAGGGAGCCCGTCCCCAACAGGCAGTTGAAAACTTGAACCGTCTTACAGGGCTAGAGTTCCGAAATTATCCGGAGTCTCTAGTAACAGGCAGTTCAGGCGACAGTGTTGAAGAGCGCGACTTAAATTGCACACTTCATTGCGCCATTAGCGGCCAGCACTTCTCTTAGGAGAAGGTCGCTTTTGGTCTTTTTTTATGTCTTCTTTTCTTTGAACAAACAATTCTTCGACCTTGAAATCTAGCTTTTTGTCAGCGCTTACGACCAGCACCTGCATGTTGGTAATAGGCCCTTTCGTTTTAACAGTCGCAATTCCTGACGCTAGTACTTGCTGAGAGGCATTGGGAAATCCCTGATCTAACTCTGTTAGGTGCTCTTTTTCCTGATCACGATACTTTAAACAAAGGCGGAAGTTGTCTTGGCCTGGTTTCAAGAACTTAATCCAAGCAGCGACATTATATTGAGACGTATAGAATTGCTCTGGTTTCAGATGATTTGGATTGGCGACGATGTGCTCTGGTACCTGAGAAAGTAGGTAGCCTTTGTGGTTTGGTTGAATCATATCGAATTTTCGTATTAGGTGGCTCTAAATGTTGGGCGAACCTTACCTGTCTCAAGCCGGTGTGCCTGTGATGTTTTCCATGTTTGCTGTTTGCTTTAATTAGATTTACATCGGTTTGTGAGTTAGTTTTTTCTAATATGTGCAGCAGTTTTGTTTTACTCCTGCTGAAGCTGTTTTAAAGAGTTGCTGATCAATGCTCTTAACGGCGCTGGCTTGACTGGTTTTTTAAGAAATTTCATCTCATTTTCTGTGGCTAATTGTCTTATTTCCGGGTTGGAATTAGCGGTGATCAGTATTGCGGGGAGTTTGATGTGCCACAGCTTTCTAAGTTGATTGACCAGACTGACACCATTCAGTTCGGTGCCCAGTTGATAATCCACAATGAGAATGTCGGGGGTGACTTGGCAGCTCACTGCATGGTTTTGGTTTGTTGCGGTCATCACTTGGCATCCCCATCTGTCTAGTAGGGCTTTTAGTGCGTCTAAGTTTTCCTGTTCATTATCCACGCACAGTACTCTAGTACCTGCAAGAGGCTGCAAGGGTGCATTGCTAATTTGATGTGGGATAGTTTCAAGTTCTTTTGGATGAGCAGAAAGAGGGACTTGAATTTGAAAAAGTGAACCCCGCCCAGGCCAACTTTCAAGGTGCATTGGATGTTCTAGCAATTGACTTAATCTTGCTACTATTCCTAAACCCAAGCCAACACCAGAAACCCCAGCGCTGTGTTTCTCTACGCGATAAAAATCATTGAATACTCTTTGTCTGTCTCGTCTCTCAATACCGTGCCCGGTATCCCAAACCTGTATTTTTAACTGCTGGTTAGTACGACGGGCGCCTACTAAAATTTTTCCCATGGATGTGTATTTAATTGCATTCGAAATTAGATTTTGAAGAATTCTTCGCAAATAAACAGGGTCACTAGTGACTTGAGCAGATGAAGAAACCCAACGCAAAATTAGATTTTTTTGAGAAGCGACCATTTGAAACTCGCTAATTAGTGGAGCCATGATTGCGTCAAGTGCAAAACTTTCGGTTTTCGGTTTAAGTACACCGTCATCCAACCGAGCAATCTCTAATAATGTAGAAATTAATTCCTCTGAAGACTGTAAGCTTGCGTCCAGTTTATTCAGTGTTTCTGATTGGCTGTCATCTGATTCCATTAGCGATGCAGTATAAAGTCGCGCTGCATTTAAAGGCTGTAAAATATCATGGGATGCCAAAGCTAAAAATCTGGTTTTTGAAGTGTTAGCTCGCTCTGCTTCCGCTTTGGCTTCAATTAATTCACGTTCTACATCTTCCCTGTGATCAATTTCAGCTCTAAGCTCTGAGTTAATTTCCTGAATAGTTCTTGTGCGATCTGCTACTCTGGCTTCAAGCAAATCTTTTGATTCTCTGAGCGCTTCTTGTGCTCTAACGTGTTCAGTAATATCTGAGAAAGTTGTAACGAAACCGCCACCTGGTAATGGGTTGCCATTCATTTGCAACACCGTGCCGTTGCGTCTTACTCGAATAAAACTGTGTGGGCTACCTCGTTTTAAATGTTCCATTCGGCGTTTAACATGGTCTTCAACTTCTCCTGGGCCACATTCTCCGCGGCTGGCGTTATACCTCACAATTTCCTCTACAGCTTGACCTACTCGAATAAACCCTTCCGGATAATTAAATAACTCAATGTAGCTGCGATTCCAAGCAACCAGTCGTAAGTCTCGATCTATCACACTCACGCCCTGATCTATGTTTTCCAAAGTAGTGGAAAGCAACCTTTGATTGAACTGAATAACCTGTGTTGTTTCATCGAAAAAATTAACGACTTCTTCAATGCCTAACTGCCGGCCAGACAAAACAGAATGAACCATAGCTCTGGATGAAGAAGAACCTATAATTCCTGCTAATACTCGTTCAATGTAGCGAATGAAACTCAATTTAGGTGATGAAGTGGGATGCAATTGGGTAGCTTGGTGATGTTCAAAATCAGCAACAATTGATGCCGCTCTTGGGGCGCCTGCAAATCTTTCTAGAAGTGCGGTTAGATCCGATACAGTGACCTGTTGTCTTCTAATATTGGTAATTTCACCGCTTGATCGCTCTCTGTCATCCATGTCAACAAATGCCGCCGCTTGCAAGCGATCTTCAAGCCGACAGGTTGTGAATTTTGAAAAAAAGTAATATCCAATAAAATTTGCACCGAGGCTAAAAACAACACTATGGGTGAGAGGATCAAATAAAGTTATACCAAATAGTGTTTCTGGCCTTAGCCAATGAATGTTGAACAGACCAGAGGTGAGTATGTTGCTGGAAAAAAGTTGGCCGCGAATAAGCGTTGGTAATCCTAGTGTTAAAAACCAAAGGCCAAACCCCAAAGCAAGTCCAATATACACACCATATGCATTCCCTCTTTTCCAAAAAATTCCTCCTAATAAAGCTGGAAGTAATTGCACCACCAAACTGAACGAGAGTAAGCCAATGGTGGTTAGCGCTTCATTGCCTGCAAAATAAATATAATAAGCATAGGCTAATAAAATAATCGCAATAATTGCCAAACGTCGAATTAAAATAACTTTAGGAGAAAAGTCTTTTTGACTAAAACTACCTAAATTATTTTTACGTAGAAATATCGGCAATATAACGTCGTTACTCAACATTGTGCTTAAGCTAAGTGTGGCCACTACAATCATGGCGGTAGCAGCGGAAAATCCTCCAATAAAAGCAAATAAAGTTAGGATATGATTTTCTTTAGCGATGGGAATGCTAAGTACGAAAGTATCGGCGTTCATCTCTCCTGAAGGAAAGAGTAAAACACCAGCACTGGATATGGGTAGTACCACTAAACTAATGACGAGCAAATATAATGGGAAAAGCCACCTCGCAGTTTTCAGGTGTTTATTACTAGTGTTTTCAACAACCATAATGTGGAATTGTCGCGGTAAACACAGAATAGCTGACGCCGCCAATAAGGTTTGAGTAATAAAGTTAGCGCTGAGTTCAATATGGAAAATTTCTGAAATCGCTTGGTTATGTTGATACTGGGCTATAAAATCTATCGGGCCACTAAATACAATCCAAACGGCAAATATTGCAACAGCCACCAAGGCCGCTAGCTTCACCATAGACTCGAATGCAATAGTCAGCATCATTCCTCGATGATGCTCTGTGACATCAATTTGCCGAGTACCAAATAAAATCGCAAAAGCAATCATTGAGATTGCAGTTAACAATGTTGTGTCGCTTAGCCAAGCATCACCAGTGTCTACACCATTAATAATATTGATGCTGGTGGTGACCGCTTTAAGTTGAAGCGCTATGTAAGGAATCACGGCCATTGTGGCGATTAAAGTGGTTGCGATCGCAATACCATGTCGTTTGCCATACCTCGAAGAGATAAAGTCGGCAATGGAAGAAATATTTTGCTTTTTTGCGACTCGCAGGATCTTTCGAATAACTGGCATTCCCAATACAAACATCAGAACGGGGCCAAGATAAATAGGTAGAAAATCCCAGCCACTCGATGCGGCCCTGCCGACGGCGCCGTAATAGGTCCAAGATGTACAATATACAGCCAGGGCCAAGCTGTAGATAATTTGTGGGGGTAATCGAATGGTGCTGCCCCAGCGGCTGTCGCCTGCCAGAGCGATGGTAAAGAGCAGCCCGATATACAAGACCGCTGATAGCAGTATTACCCAAGCGTCCATATTTATTCTTATTTTTGGTTAAGGCTTTTCAGTCATTATGGCCTTCAAAAAACCTTAGGGCTAGAGGGCTATTCAATGCAAGACGAGTATCAAAAACCGTGGCAAAATGGGCCATTATCAGAGCCATAGAGATATAAATGAAGCAGTATCACGATCTTATCCGCCACATCAAAGCCAATGGTAATCACAAGCAAGACCGCACAGGCACTGGTACTCAGTCCGTATTTGGGTATCAAATGAGGTTTGATCTCCAGGAAGGCTTTCCCCTGGTTACCACCAAAAAACTGCATCTTCGAAGTATTATTTATGAACTGTTATGGTTTCTAAATGGCGATACTAATATTAAGTATTTGAAGGAAAATGGGGTGTCCATTTGGGATGAATGGGCTGACGAAAATGGCGACTTAGGCCCTGTTTATGGTGAGCAATGGCGATCTTGGCGCACTGCCGATGGTGAAACAGTTGATCAAATAAGCAAGGTATTAAACACCATCAAAACCAACCCAGACAGTAGAAGAATGCTGGTAGTGGCTTACAACCCAGGTGTGGTGGATAAAATGGCTTTGCCCCCTTGCCACAGCCTTTTCCAGTTTTATGTGGCAGACGGCAAACTGAGTTGTCAGCTTTATCAACGCAGTTGCGATGTGTTTCTTGGGCTGCCATTTAATATTGCTAGCTATGCCTTACTGACTCATATGATGGCTCATCAAGCGGATTTGGACGTAGGAGATTTCGTGTGGTCTGGTGGTGATACCCACATCTACAGCAATCATCAAGAGCAGACTGATTTGCAAATTACACGGGAGCCATATCCATTACCTAAGCTGGTTATTACCCGTAAACCAGCGTCTCTGTTCGAGTATCAATTTGAAGATTTTGAAATCCAAGGTTATCAGAGTCACCCTCATATCAAAGGTGCTGTGGCGGTTTAATCTGCGCAGCCTTTACACCTCTTTTGAGTAAGGAAACTTAATTCAAGATGTCTTCCACCCGAATTTCTTATGAATCATTAAAAACCAGTATTTCACTGGAATACATGAATTTTCAAACCACTGATGAGCTGGATGCAGATACTGGATTCTTAGGTCACGAGCGAGCTAAAGCTGCCCTGGAGTTCGGCATCAACATGAAAGCCAGTGGCTATAACTTATTTGTTATGGGCGAACCCGGTACTGGGCGTCAGTCTTTAGTAAGCCGTTATGTAAAAGAAAAAGCTGAAGGCAAATCTGCGCCCAGTGAGTGGTGTTACATTCACAATTTTGATCAGGATAGCGAGCCATTTGCGCTAGAGTTGCCAGCGGGTCATTCCGAGCAATTAATAAAAGACGTAGAAAATTTTGTTGATGAACTGTTAGACACCTTTCCAGCTGCTTTTGAAAACCCAACCTACCAACGAGCAAGAGCGCAGATAGACAGGGATTTTAATCAGCAATATGACTATGCCATTGCAGAGGTGGATCGAAAAGCAGCCCAACATGATGTCGCTGTGATCGCGGAGGCTACTACCATTGTTTTTGCCCCGGTGGTTGAAGGCAAGGCTCTGGATGAAACTGAGTTTGCTCAGTTACCAGAAGAACTGAAAACCGAGTTCATGGCCAGCATCGCCGATCTGGAAGCCTACTTAAACGAGCAATTGCTGGAGCTACCTCAGTGGAAGCGAGAGTCTTCAGAAAAAGTTCGACAATTGAATATGGAGACCGTTAAGCAAGCGATAAAGCCTCTGGTAAAGTCTCTTGAACGCACTTATCAATCTAATTTGGCGGTATTGAGGTACATTCGCCAAGTTCGTGACCATTTGCCAAGAACAGTGATTGATTTGTTCTCAGAAGAAGCGATGGCGGATTCCAGAACCGAACAAGAACGCCGACAAAGCCTGATTAATCAATACCTGCCAAACATTTTGGTTAAGCATTCTCCCGAAGAAGGCTTGCCTGTTGTATATGAATTATTGCCGACCTATCAAAACTTGTTTGGCAGAATTGAGTACAGCATGAGCCAAGGCACGCCAGTGACCAATTATCGTTTAATTCGCCCAGGCAGCTTACACAGAGCCAATGGTGGTTATCTGATCGTGGAAGCGGAAAAACTATTGGTTGAGCCCTTTGCTTGGGATGCCTTAAAGCTTGCGTTAAAAACCAAGCAGGTAAAAATGGAGTCACCGTATGTGGAGCCAAGTTTATACAGTGCCGTTAGCTTGTCGCCTCAGAGTATTCCTATGAACCTAAAGATTATTCTGATCGGCTCTCGGGAAATCTATTATCAATTACAAGCATTTGATCCTGAATTCAGTGAGTTGTTTAGAGTTTCCGTGGATTTTGATTCTTATATTCCACGGAATCATGAAACGATTGATCATTTAATTCGCCGATTAAAACACTACGGCGAGTCCAAGGAATACGCCCCTTTAACCCGCCAGGCAGTAGAGCGCTTAATAGAATACAGTCTGCGCCAAGAGGAACATAAATATCGTTTGTCACCGCGCATGGTGTCCTTGTTCGAAGTAATGGCGGAGGCTGATTATATTCGTGCTGGGCAACATGAAGACTACATCGGCGAGCGTCATATTTTGGCAGCGCTCAAGTCTTCAGAACATCGCAATGGCCGAATTAGTGAACAGCTTATGCAAGAAATTTCCGAGGGCACGATTTTAATCGACACCCAGGGTGCAAAAGTGGGTCAAATAAATGGTTTAACTGTGATGGAAGTGGGGGAGACTCGATTCGGTCAACCCGCGAGAATCACAGCCACTGTTTATGCGGGCTCCAATGGTGTGTTGGATATTGAAAGGGAGGTCGAATTAGGCCAGGCCATTCACTCTAAAGGCGTTATGTTGTTAACAGGTTATTTGGGTCAGAAATATGCTCGAGAATTTCCTTTAGTTATTTCAGCTAATATTGCAATGGAGCAATCCTACGGCCATGTGGACGGCGACAGTGCTTCATTAGCCGAATTGGTTGCACTGACCTCTGCCATTGCTGAAATTCCAGTGTTGCAACATTTCGCTGTCACCGGGTCTATCAGTCAGTTGGGTGAGGTGCAGGCTATTGGTGGTGTTAACGAAAAAATTGAGGGTTATTTTAAGCTCTGTCAGGAACGAGGATTAACTGGCACTCAAGGTGTCATTATTCCTAAAGACAATGTTAAACATCTGATGCTGAAAGACGAAGTGATCAAAGCAGTAGAAGAAAGCCGATTCCACGTTCACGCTGTTGCTACGGTTGAAGAAGCCATGCAATTGCTTCTCGAAAAAGAAGTGGGAGAAGTGGATGAATATGGCAGATACCCTCAATCGAGTATTCATGGTTTAGTTTGGCAAAGACTGAAAACCATGGCTGAGTTCGACCGAGAATAACTTTCTAAACTATCTACTACATCGTCCGCGACAACTAGCTAAAGCTAAAATAACCAACTAACACGAATAACAAAAGAACCAAGTTTTGGTTCTTTTGTTATGTCAGTGACTAAACATCTTCAGGATCATAGTCTTCAGCACCCTCAGCATGGCCGTGGGCAATTTCTTCTTCGCTAGCAGCACGTATATCATCAATAGTTAATTCAAAGTGAAGGGTTTCTCCTGCTAGAGGATGATTGCCATCGACAGTCACAACCTCTCCCTTAACCTTAGTAACCACCACACTACGTGTTTCCCCGTTTGCTCCCTGAGCTTCGAAGCTCATTCCGGGTTCAATGGCATCAATACCTTGGAAAGCACTAACAGGTACTTCTTGAATCATATCTTCATAGACTGGTCCATAAGCATCTTCAGGTTCTATTACCACAGTCAGTTGATCAGATAATGATTTTCCGTGAAGAGCTTGTTCAAGGCCTGGGATGATATTTTGATGTCCATGGAGGTAGGTCAGGGGGCCACTCATTTCTGTGGAGTCTAAAACCTTGCCTTCTGTGTCACTTACTTTGAAACTGATACTAACAACTTGATCATTGGCTATTTGCATTAAATCAGCTCAACTTCTTCTGCTTGTGGGCCTTTTCTACCTTCGCCTTCCTTAAACAGAACTGCTTGGCCGTCTTTAAGAGTTTTAAATCCATCTCCAGTGATTTGACTGAAATGTACGAATACATCTTTACCGTCTTCTTTCTGAATAAAGCCAAAACCCTTAGACTCGTTGAACCATTTAACGGTTCCGCGTTGCTTTTCTGACATAGTGCTTCCTGAGAATTAATAATTTAACCTTAGCCTTGTTATTCCATTTACGTTGAAAAACCAAAGCCAGCATGTTTATTGTAAACAGCTAGATAATTAGATTCTACGCATTTGCTGGAGATATTTTGCAAGGAACCCCTAAGAGTATGAAAATCCTAAAAATTTTTTTTATTAAAGTTAAACCTCAAAAATGAAAACTGTATTTATCACCGGTGCAAACAGTGGAATTGGTTTTGAAGCGGCTAAATCTTTGGCAGAAAAAGGCTTTCAAGTAATTCTTTCTGGAAGAAAATTACAAAAAGGCTTAGAGGCTGTAGAGAATATAAAAAGTAGTACTAAGAATTCGGAAGTATATTGGCTCACCATTGATTTGAGTGAGCCATATTCAATAAAGGAAGCAGTACAAAAATTTTACACAGAGTTTTCTAGTTTAGATGTGTTGGTGAACAATGCTGGTCTTATGTTAGACCATAGAACTGAAAATAGTTTAGGCCAAGAAATGACAATGGCGACAAACCATTTAGGTCATTTTTTACTTACATATCAGCTGATGCCAATGTTGAAGCGTAATACTCAAGGGTTGGTTATTAATACTGCATCTGATGCCCATAGAAGAATAAAAGGAATTCGATTTGACGATTTTTTCTGGAGCAATAATTACAATGCCTGGAAGGTTTATGGGCAATCTAAATTAGCCAACATGTTGTTTGCCCATGAGCTAGATCGACGCTTCCGATCTCAGTCGGTCTTCAGTGTGAGTTTTCACCCTGGCGTTGTCGCCACTGAGTTTTCCCGCGGTGGTGACACCGAGGGTTTTAATAAATGGTCTATGGAACTTATTCGGCCGTTTTTAATGAATGCTTCTGAGTCCAGTAAAATGATTACTTATTTAATTACCCATGAAAGCTGGTCTAGCTTTAAAGGAATGTACTTTCAAAATTATAAACCTAAGAAACCAAGAAAAAGTTTTAACATAAAGGAAGCTATTAAATTGTGGCAACTCTCGGAGAAACTATTGGATATTAGCTTTCGTGGCGAACAAATGGGCTAACGTCCGTTACGTCCATTTGCTCCGGCAGCATGTGACGTTTCCCATATTCTTGCCATTGGTTAGATAATAAAAACAACTCAAACACATCCGGGTCTATGTGATTGTCATCACGCATTCTAGCTAAAATAGAGAATGCTTGGCTCAATGGCATAGGCTTTTTGTAAGGCCTCTCTTTCGCTGTGAGGGCTTCAAATATATCGGCTACTGCCATCATACGTGCAGGGATAGACATTTGCTCTCTGGTTAGACCTTTTGGATAGCCTGTACCATCCATTCTTTCGTGATGGCCACCAGCATATTCAGGTACTCGTTTTAGGTTTTTGGGAAAGGGTAAAGATTCCAAAATTTCGATAGTTACATCAATGTGTCTATTAATGGTTTTACGCTCAGATTCATTAATGGTGCCTCTGCGAATGCACAGATTCATAATTTCATCTTCAGTGAGTAGGTTTTCCTTAGTACCTGCGGCGTTAGTCCATTGTTTTTGACCTATTCTTTTCACACGTTGAATTTGTTCATCAGACATGAATTCACCGCCTTTGTTAATGGTGTTGATGAAAAGTCGCTCTTCTTCTAACTGATCTAGTTCGATCATTAATACCTGTGCAAGTTGGTCTTTTCTGTGAGGCTGTTCAATTGCTTTTTTTAACGAAGTATTTTCTAACTCATGTTTATAACTTTGCACGCGTGCGTTAAAGCCATGTATGCCATCTCTAACGGTTTCAAGCTTAGTCGACTTTTCAACGATAAAATCCGGTGTCGCTAGTTTGCCACAATCGTGCATCCAGGCTGCAACATTGAGTTCATACCATTCCTCATCTGAAAGCTGAAAATCTTTAAAATATCCTGTTTTCTGTTCGCAAGCAGCTTTAGCAATCATTTCAGTTAAGAGTGGGATGCGTTGGCAGTGCGCTGATGTATGAGGCGAGCGAACGTCTGTTATTTTAGCCAGGCTTTTAATAAAGCTGTCGAGTAAATCCTTGTGGTTTTGAATTAGAATTTGATTGTCTAAGGCGATTGCAGCATAAGTTGCCATTGCTTCAATGGGAGCATTTAGATTGGGATTAAAAGGTACAATTTCGTTGCTAATAGGATCTTGGGCGTTGATCAACTGGATAACGCCAATGACATCATTTTGGTGGTCAATCAATGGAATGGTAAGGAAAGATCTGGATTCATATTTGTGGTGACGGTCGAACAGCCTAGTACCGGTGAAATCAAATTCGGTTGCTAATCGAATATCAGGAATGTTGACCGTTTGTTTATTCAAAGCCACAAATGACGCCACATTGTGGGTGTTCGGATTACCATTGGGTAAAAACAACGGCAGTGGATGGAGTTCGATTTTGTCTCCTCTAGCGCCATTAATGTTGATGTTCAATGAATCGTTGATCATTACAGTGAACTCTAACTCGGTGGTTTTACCTTCCCCTTTTATCAAATATAACGTTCCGCCATCAGACGCTGTTAAGTGTTGAGCTTCTCTTAGAACGCACTCAAATAAGTCGGACAGATTCTGTTGCCTTGAAAGCCTAACCAGCAGTGAATGCTGACCTTGGAGAAACTCCGAATCGAGCATATTGGAATTGGTCGGATTATAAGAAGAACGCAGCATGCTAGTACTACCTAAGTATGGAACGTGGTAACGTACTGTTAATATGGCCTTCTGAATAGCGCAAGCGATCAGGCCAGTTTTAAACAGGCTGATAGGCAGTTTAGTGGTTATTTAGTTGTTGGCTTACGTGCCTTAACAAATCTCAAACAATCTGTCTTAAGTTGTATGAGTTTTCTGCTACACGAGAGGAAATAAGTTGATGCTCAGTAACATCAAAAGCCAGGCATAAATGCCTGCCAGCACATCATCAATCATAATGCCGAAGCCCCCATGCACTCTCTTATCCAACCAGCCTATCGGGAAGGGCTTCAGAATGTCGAACAGCCTGAATAATGCAAAACCTAATAGCAGAGTTTTCCAGTTCAAAGGGATTAGAAAAAAAGTGATCCAAAGCCCAACAAATTCATCCCAGACAATACTGCCATGGTCATGCACTCCCATTTTCTTACTGGTCTCAGCACAGAGGTAGACACCTATTCCGAAACTAATGAGTAAGGCAAGTAAGTAAATAGGCCAATTCGCGAGGCTTAATAGGAATAGAAATGGAATAGCGCCAATCGTACCAAAAGTACCTGGGGCCTTTGAGGGCAGGCCACTTCCAAGACCGAAAGCAAAGAAAGCAATGGGGGACTTAAACGCTAACTTAACAGGTGAAATTATGGGTTCATCAGACATAAAAATTCCGTGATTCAAAAATGTTGGTAGCCATGATTACCTGGATTAAAAAGACTGCCATCTGCTTGAAGGCAGTTGATGCGCGGATTCTGGGAATTCTTGCTGCGCATTCGGCCAATTCGATGGATTTGATGTGCCTGCATAAGCTCTGGTGTGATATCAGAAACTTCGGCGGTAAAACATAGTTGATAGTCATCTCCCCCTGACAGGGCCATCGAAACCGCCGAGTCGTAACCCCAATTTTTTATGACCGAATCCAAAAGTGGGAGACGACTTAATTCAATTTCCGCGTCTAGATGGCTTGCCTTACAAATATGCATTAAATCCGCGAGTAACCCGTCTGAAATATCTATCATGGCGCTTACTTTGTTTTTGATCGCGAAACCAGTATCAATTTTAGGCATGGGATAGCCATAGCCTTGTTTTAAGTCGTCGCTGCCATTTTCCAGAAACGCTTTTAGACCTGCAGCCCCCCACCCTAGTGGCCCTGTCACGTAAATCCCATGATTTTGTTTTGCGCCAGACCTTGTTACCCAACTGCCATTCTCTGAATATCCATGAACCTGAAACGTCTGGCTGATGGTTTTCCCTTGTGTGGTGTCACCTCCAACCAGTGGACAGCTGAACTGTTGCGCTAGTTTTTCTAAACCCGACGCATAATTGCTCAACCACTGCGGACTTTCATCTCCAGTTAAGGTTAATGCCAATGTGAAGAAACTTGGTTTAACTCCCATTGCGGCAAGATCAGATAGGGCAGCAGCCAAGCCTCGGTGAGCGATTTGGTCGGCAGGCATGTCTTCTAGGAAGTGTACTTCAGCTATTTGAGTGTCGATGGAAAAAACCAAAGGTTGCGACTCAAAAACAACCGCGCAATCATCACCCTGATTCAATGGAATCTGAGCATTGCTTTTGATAGTTGAAAGAGGTTGGAAATACTCTTTGATAATGTCGAATTCGCGAGGCATGAAAAGATGGGGGTAACTTTTGAGGGGAGTTTATCAAAACCGTGCTAAGTCAGACAGGTCATTTAGTAGATGAATAACCATAAAAAAACGGGCCAAATGACCCGTCAAGAGAGATAGAGGCATTTAATTGCTTAAATGCGATATTGCTTACGCGCAAACTACAGCTGTGGTCCGGCCTTAACTAAATTTTTACCTTCTTCGTTATCTGTGAATTGTTCAAAGTTCTTTATGAAACGACTTGCCAGGTCTTTCGCTTTTTCTTCCCATTCTGCAACATCTGAATAGGTATCTCTTGGGTCTAGAACTGCAGGGTCGACGCCAGGCAATGACGTAGGCATTTCAAGGTTGAAAATAGGTAGTCGTTTGGTTTCAGATTCATTGACACTACCATCCATAATGGCATCAATAATTCCACGGGTATCTTGAATGGAAATTCGTTTGCCTGTTCCATTCCAGCCTGTGTTAACTAAATACGCTTCCGTGCCATGTTCTTCCATCTTTTTAGCTAACACTTCACCATATTTGGTTGGGTGTAAGGTCAAAAACGCTTTACCAAAACAAGCAGAGAATGTAGGCACAGGTTCAGTAATGCCTCGTTCAGTACCCGCCAGTTTTGCAGTAAACCCTGACAGGAAGTGATACTTGGTTTGTTCCATATCCAGTTTTGAAACTGGCGGAAGAACACCAAAGGCATCAGCTGTTAAGAAAATAATTTTCTTAGCATGACCCGCTTTAGAAACAGGCTTAACAATGTTTTCAATGTGGTAGATTGGATAAGTCACTCTTGTATTTTCAGTGACGGAACCATCGTCGAAATCGCATCGACCTTGTGCGTCTACGGTTACGTTCTCTAGTAACGCGTTGCGCTTAATCGCATTATAGATATCGGGTTCAGCTTCTTTGTCTAATGCGATGGTTTTTGCGTAGCAACCGCCTTCGTAATTAAAGACGCCATTGTCATCCCAGCCGTGCTCGTCGTCACCAATGAGTTTGCGTTTAGGATCAGCAGATAAAGTTGTCTTACCTGTGCCAGATAACCCGAAAAATACCGCTACATCGCCATCGTCGCCAACATTAGCGGAAGCATGCATGGATGGAATACCGCGCAATGGCAGGTAATAGTTCATCATTGCGAACATACCTTTTTTCATTTCGCCACCGTACCATGTACCACCAATGACCTGCATTTTTTCGGTCATATTGAAACAGGTAAATACTTCAGAGTTCATACCGTGTTCTTTCCATTTAGGATTAGAGGTTTTTGAACCGTTCATCACTACAAAGTCTGGTTCATCAAATTCTTCTAATTCAGCTGGAGTGGGTCTTAAGAACATGTTGGTAACGAAATGGGCTTGCCAAGCAACTTCCATAATAAAGCGAATTTTCAAACGAGTATCTTTATTAGGGCCACAGAAAGCGTCTACAACAAATAGTCTTTTATTAGAAAGTTGTGTGGTGACTAAGTCTTTTAAATCGTTCCAGGTTTCCTGAGTGATTGGCTTGTTGTCGTTTTTGGCTTTTTCAGATGTCCACCAGAAGTGCTCTTCAGTAGCTGCGTCTTGTACAATGAATTTATCTTTTGGAGAACGACCGGTAAATTCACCTGTCATTACGTTGACTGCTCCGAGCTCTGTTACAACACCTCGCTCGAAACCTTCAAGGGTATCTTTGGTTTCTTCTTTGAATAGTTGGTCATAGGAAGGGTTGTGTACAATTTCAACGACGCCTTCAATGCCGTATTTGGTGAGATCAAGTTTTGCACCCATATCATACCTCCAAAAAGGATAACGATTATCTTTCGTCTGCAAGCGCAGATATAAAAGTAATAGCTGTTGAACAAGTCTTGTTCCGTTCAACGCCAGTATCTAATCCTTTGAAAGTCGTAGCCTTGGTTAGCTGCGGCTTGAAACCTGAAAGGCTGGGTTAAAATTGTTGCCTGTTGTTGGCGAATAATCTGAAAATTAATTCGTTTTATTTGTAATTAAATTACAAGTTATAAAGCGTTTTGAAATTTTCCTACAATTACTTACCCCGCCTTCTGTTTTATTTCTTAATAAATTCATTGTATGCCTAAAATTTCAGTTTTTCAGTTGATTCAAATCAACATGATATCTGTGGTTAATTATTTTTAGAGTCGTAAAAAAATTCATTAAAAAATGTGATTGAATTTCATTGTTTGAAAGTAAAACAACAATTAATTGGTGAAGATAATTGATGCCATTTTAATCGTTGTAGGTGGATATTGATTTGATTGATTCAGGAAATCAGCTGGCGTTATCAGTATTTTCGGCTAGGTAATTAGTGAGGCTATATCATTGTTATTTTCTTTATTTTATTTTGGAATAATTAAGTGAGCTTTCATTATATAAAAACACTCATTACCTAAATTATTTAGAGCTTCCCTAGGCAATGAGTGTTTCGGTAGGACTGTTTATTTAGGCTTTATCCAATATTGGTTTTAAGAATTTGCCAGTTAAAGATTGTTTGGATTTAGCAATTTGTTCTGGAGTACCGGTTGCAATTATTTGCCCGCCGCGGCTACCACCTTCAGGGCCTAAGTCCACAATCCAATCAGCAGTTTTTACTACATCTAAATTATGTTCAATAACGACGATGGTATTGCCATGATCCCTCAGCCGATGGAGAACCTGTAATAATTGCTCAATGTCGTGAAAATGAAGTCCAGTGGTTGGTTCATCTAGAATATATAAAGTATTGCCCGTATCTCTCTTGGATAATTCTTTTGATAATTTCACTCGTTGGGCCTCACCGCCAGAAAGCGTTGTGGCACTTTGTCCAAGTTTAATATAACTCAGGCCTACATCCATTAACGTTTGCAGGCGTCTTGCGAGTTGGGGAATGGCATCAAAAAACTCGCGACCTTCCTCTACGGTCATTTCTAGACACTCATGAATATTTTTGCCTTTATATTTTACTTCTAAGGTTTCCCGGTTATAGCGTTTGCCACCACAAACGTCGCAGGGAACATAGATGTCTGATAGGAAATGCATTTCAACTTTAATGAGGCCATCGCCTTGGCAAGCTTCACATCGTCCGCCTTTAACATTGAAGCTAAACCGGCCGGCTTTGTATCCTCTTGATCTTGCTTCTTGAGTGCCAGCAAATAAATCTCGAATGGCTGTAAATATGCCAGTGTAGGTTGCAGGGTTTGACCTTGGCGTTCTTCCAATAGGGCTTTGATCAATGTCGACTACTTTGTCAAAGTTATCCATGCCATGAATGGCTTGATAAGGCGATGGTGTCAACGTAGTTGCACCATTCAGTTCGGTTGCAGCAAGTGGATAGAGTGTTGAATTAATTAACGTCGATTTACCTGAACCAGAAACTCCGGTAATGCAGGTAAAGAGCCCAACCGGAATTTCTAAGGTGACATCCTGGAGATTGTTGCCTGTCGCACCTTCCAACACCAGAGTTCTATCTTTATCAAATGCTGTGCGTTGTTCTGGCATGGTAATTTTTGTTTTACCTGACAGGTACTGACCAGTAACCGACTTAGGATTTTTCATCACCTGTTTCGGTGTACCAGACGCGATGACTTGTCCACCATGAACACCAGCCCCAGGGCCAATATCTAAAACGAAATCTGCACTCTTAATGGCGTCTTCATCATGTTCTACTACCAAGACGGTATTCCCTAAGTCTCTTAAGTGAAACAGAGTTTGCAGTAAGCGTTCATTGTCCCGTTGATGGAGGCCAATGGAGGGTTCATCCAAAATGTACATAACGCCCACTAAACCAGCGCCGATTTGGCTTGCTAATCGAATACGTTGAGTTTCGCCGCCCGATAGCGTGTCCGCTGAACGATCTAGGCTTAAATAGTCGAGACCTACATTCACCAAAAATTGCAGGCGCTGACAAATTTCTTTGAGAATTTTATCGGCAATTTCTCCTTTATGGCCTTCCAATGTCAGTTGGCTGAAGTAGGCTTCAGCTTCACCTATGGGAAGCTTTACTAATTCTGGCAATGGATGATTATCGACAAATACGTGTCGGCTGGCTGTTTTAAGTCTTGCGCCGCCGCAATCTGGACAGGGTTGTTCAGCGAGGTATTTACTTAAATCTTCTCGAACGGCTGCTGATTCCGTTTCTCTGTAGCGTCTTTCCATGTTGGGCAACACACCCTCGAAAGGATGTGCTCTATGCACTACGTCGCCTCTGCTATTTACGTAGTTAAAAACGACATCTTCTTTGGTGCCTTCAAAAACCGCTTTTTGAAATTTTTTAGGGAGTCTCTTCCAGGGTTTTTCAATGTCGACCCCCATGTGTTCGGCAAGACATTCCAGTTGGGTGAAGTACCAAACGCTGCGACGATCCCACCCCATAACAGCACCTTCGGCGAGTGTTAATTCGTCGCTGTAAATAATTTTGCTCTTGTCGAAATACTGTTTTACCCCGAGGCCATCGCAAGTGGGGCAAGCGCCCGCAGGGTTATTAAATGAAAACATCCGCGGCTCTAGTTCGGCGATGGCATAGCCACAGATAGGGCAGGCAAATTTCGAAGAAAACAGCATGTCTTCACCGTCGCCATCCATATACACAACTTCGGCCGTACCATTGGCTAACTCAAGACAGGTTTCAAAAGATTCGGCAAGCCGTTGCTGTAAATCGTCCCTAACTTTAAAACGGTCGACCACAGCTTCGATGCTGTGTTTCTTTCTCTTATCTAATTTAGGTACTTCATCTAAATCGGTAACAATGCCATTCACTCTAACCCGAACGAATCCGTGTGCTTTCAGTTCATTGAATACATGTAAGTGCTCACCTTTACGTTCTCTCACTACTGGTGCCAGCATCATCAGTTTTGTGCCTTCAGGCAGGCTCAATACTTGATCAACCATTTGGCTTACTGTTTGAGCTTCCAGAGGTTCGCCATGGTCTGGGCATCTGGGTTCACCGGTTCTCGCAAACAACAAGCGCAAATAATCATAAATCTCCGTGGTGGTACCCACAGTAGAACGAGGGTTATGGCTCGTGGTTTTTTGTTCAATGGAAATCGCGGGAGAGAGACCTTCAATATGATCAACATCTGGCTTTTCCATCATGGAAAGAAATTGACGGGCATAAGTTGAGAGTGACTCTACGTAACGGCGTTGGCCCTCTGCATAAAGCGTATCGAAAGCCAGAGAGGATTTTCCTGAGCCTGACAGGCCTGTAATGACGACTAGTTTATCCCTGGGTATTTCGATATCGACATTTTTTAGATTATGGGTGCGAGCGCCCTGAACGATAATCTTATCCATTAATGCTTTGTCTCGGTGGGTAAATGCGAACGCGGGATTGTACTGTATGTATTTACAGATGGCGAGAGAATGGAATCCGGGTTTGGTGATTAATTTGTCCTTATAAACATACTAATGTGCCTTTAGTTGATTCGGCGTCGTTGGGGTGATTTAGTTTTCTGCTAGCCTGGGAGAGTTACATAAATTAGGAATATTTAAGGAACCTCTGAACAAGTCCATCATTGCTCTGCGGATGTCTAAACGTGATTTTTATCGCGGCGAAACTCGTAGGGAATGTCTAGACCTTTTCAAGAGTTTCAACAAAGAGAAAAACACGTTTAGACCCGCCCTTTGGGGCTTTCAGGCGAGTCCTGACTCTGTGTTGCCTTCTCTTGAAAGGTCTAGACATTACTGCAAAAAGGCGCCTTGATTCAGAACCCGCCTGAAAGCCAGAGCGATACTGGACTTGTTCAGAGGTTCCTTAAGTCATTGACGGAGCAATTATGACATCAAGACCTCTTTACCCACCTAGCCCGAAAAACATTCCCGATAAACTCACGAAACCTAAAGCCAGTTATAAACGCCAAGCATGGCTAGCCATGATGGGGCTTTGCTTGTTTATGATCATTTATTTAGCGCTGACCGGGTTTTTCGGATATATCACTTATACCGGCATAATGAAAATATCCTCCGAGGGAGGAAGTTTGGGTATTTTCATTTTCACTATTTGCGCCGGATTATTGAGCGTTTTTATGGCCAAATCGCTTTTTGTCGTAAAAAAGGCTGGTAACCCTGGCGGTATTGAGGTGAACGCGAAACAAGAACCTGAGCTAGTTAGCTTCCTACACAAGCTAGCTGATGAAGTGGGAGCACCTAAGCCTCACCGAATCTTTATTACTCCGGAAGTTAATGCTGCCGTGTTTTACGATTTGACTCTGTTGAATCTGATCTTCCCTTCTCGCAAAAATCTGATCATTGGTCTTGGACTGGTAAACGTTCTGAATTTGGGCGAGCTAAAAGCCGTTCTGGCCCATGAGTTTGGTCACTTTGCTCAGGGCACCATGGTTGTTGGTCGCTGGGTTTATATCGCTCAACAAATTATCGCCCATATGGTTGCCACTCGTGATTGGCTGGACAAAATTGTACGGTTTATATCTCGCTTCGATATCCGTGTGGCCTGGATTGGTTGGCTATTGGCCCTGATTATTTGGTCGATTCGTTCATTGATGGATACTTTGTTCAGCCTAGTAGTCATGGCAGAGCGAGCCCTAAGTCGAGAAATGGAATTCAATGCAGACTTAGTCGCTGTGTCGGTTACCGGTAGTGACGCTTTGGTGAATGCTCTTTCAAAACTTCAAGCCGCTGATCATGCATGGCAAACGGCTTTGGATATTGCGGGTTCAGAAGCTGCTTCCGGAAAAGGGATTGACGACTTATTCAAGGTGCAAAACATTACCATTGATGAAATGCGTCGGGTGCTGAACGACCAAGAGTATGGTGCAGTTCCTCCAGCGCCTGAAGGTATTGAACCAGAAGCCCACAGGGTTTTTGAAGAGCAAACCGCCAGGCCGCCACAAATGTGGTCAACCCATCCAGAGAATCAAGACAGAGAAGAAAACGCTAAGCAAACTTATATTGCCATGGCTATCGACGAGCGTAGTGCATGGAATGTGTTTTCAGATCCTCAAGCAATTCGGCAAGCGATATCCGGCGCGTTTTATAAACAAAGTTCTGAAGACACAATGCAGCCTATTAGCCCTCTAGAAGCCGTCATTAAACGATTTAACCGGGAGTCTTATTCGCCGGAATATCGAGGTACTTATTTAAGTCGTAACCCCATTAGAAATTTTGAATCTGTTGATGAGCTGTTAACTAAAGGCACGATTAAAAAATCTGCGGAGCAGTCAATTGCCGCACTTTATCCTGAATCCATTTCAGATCAATTGGAGAGATCTCGAAATCTAGCTTCTGAGATAGGAACTCTTGAAGCATTGGATCGAGGCGATCTAAAACCTTCTGGTGGTGTCATTCGCCATCGAGGTGAAGAATTGAAGAAATCTGACATTGCGGACGTCATTGAAAGCATCAAAGCAGAACAACAAACTGTAGAGTTTGAGCTGATGGAGCATGATGCCAGTTGTCGTCGGGGGCATATCCAGCTTGCAGAAGAGTTGGGTCAAGGATGGGCAGAATACCTAAAAAATTTAATTCAGCTGTTGCATTGTGTTGAGCATTTGCGAGCTGTGACTGAAAATGAGCAGGCATTATTAGTTAATACATGGATGGTCATTACAGCAGATGGTCAGATTGGATACTTTGAAAAGAAACGTATGCTGGCTGTGTGTAAAAAAGTTGAAGAGAAAATGCGCGAGGTTTCTGCAGCCGTTTCAGAAATCACCCTGCCTGATTACATCCAGAAAGCGATAGGTCTGGACGATTGGGTTGAGCAAAGACCAAAGTTTGAAATTGCTGCGGTTGATTCCAAAAACTGGCCAGATTGGGCCAAGGTCGTTTCTGACATAAATAATGGCTTCATTAATGCGTTGTCATTTTTAGACTCTGAATTAAAGGAAAGACTTATTCAAACTGAGTCAATGCTTCGACAAAATGCAGGTCACCCAGAGCAGCTGCAACCCGCTCCTGAATTGGCTAGTACTCCCTCTAACTACCCAGTCTTAATGCCAGGTAAAGAGCATGTACTGCAACGCAAATTGGACCTTTGGAATCGCTTTCAGCTAGCCCATGGTTTATTTCCAACCCTAGCTCGATTAATTGTTTCTATTGCCGTAGTAGGTGGCACTCTAGCGGGTGCGTTTATTATGTTATTTGCTTAATCATCATTTAATGGTTACTCAATTCATTTAATTTATAGTATCGGCGACTAATTAGTCGCCGATATTTATAGCTTCTAAACCTGTCCCATCACGCCTTTATAAAATACCTGTTAATGCTCAGGCTCTTTACGCTCTACTTATTCCGATATTTCTCAGATATACGAATTAGCATTTCATAATCCGGTTTTTAAGTTGTCCATAAATGTTCTAATTTCTTTTAAACAATGTAATACGAGAAACAGTCGACACTGACTCAAAATGTTGTTGCTAACCTGATTCTCGACGTAGGGACAATATTGATTAGGAGGGATTATGTTCATTCGTTTCGCTTTGCTTGTTTTTTTATCCATAGCTTTTAATTTCTCATTTGCTCAGGTAGTTACCAAACAATACTCAGCTGGAGGTTTGCATCTCACAGTTGAATTGTTGGATGACGATTTGATACATGTGGAATATGCTCAGCAGCAAAATATTGGAGCCATTTATACATCACCCATGGTGTACAAAACGGATTATGCTGGCCCAGCCTTTGTTCAGGATCTTGGAAGTCAAATCAACACAAATGATTTACGACTAGAAGTGAATGGTTCTAGTCTGTGTGTCACCTTCAAAGACCGCAATAAATCAGATGCGTTATTAACGACGCTGTGCCCTGCAGATTTTAATCTGGATTGGAAGGGCTTGAATATCGATCCTGCCAGTACTGAAAATATTTATGGTCTGGGGCAACAATTCAAAGTGTTGGGAAGTGCCGATGGTGATTGGTTAAGTCATGGTGTTCGTGAAGCTCAGCCTAATTGGCAAGCTCAGAGTCATGGCAATGGCTTTATGCCCTTTGGTCAAGCTGGAATGGTCGGTAATGTGCAATTTCCTGTTATGTATGCGCTGGGCTCTAATAATTTGCAGTACGCATTATTTCTAGACAATGTTTATAAACGTCAGTGGGATTTTAACGCTAACTGGTGGCAGGTCAGAATGTGGGGCGATCAAATTCGTTTTTATTTTATGGCGGGTAATGACTTACCCGATTTAAGATCAGATTACATGGAACTCACAGGTCGTCCTCCAGTGCCGCCTAAAAAAAGCTTTGGTCTTTGGGTATCTGAATTTGGTTATAAAGATTGGAATCAGGTTGATGATCTGAAAAACAGTTTACGAGCTGACGATTTTCCCTTAGACGGATTTGTCCTGGACTTGTTTTGGTTTGGGGGCATTAAGGTGAATAATCCGGACAGCGCCATGGGTCGTTTAGATTGGGATGAAAATAATCTGGACGGCAACGATTATTATTTTCCTAACCCAGCTTCAAAGGTTTCTCAGCTGGCTGCAGATCACATCGGTTTGGTTGCCATTGAAGAGTCCTATTTTAATTTAAATACAGACAGCTATAGCCAGATGCAATCTGCCGGTGATTTTTTTGCTTATGGCCGTGCCAACGGAGTGTGTAACCCCGCAAATTACCAACCGATTACGCTGAGTGATTGGTTCGGCTATGCCGCCATGATGGATTGGAGTGACAGCGTTGGCGCGAAATGGATTCATGACAATCGTCGTTTTCCAAATTTGTCGGACATCGGAATTACTGGGCATTGGACAGACTTGGGCGAACCTGAAAAATACGATGAGTTCGCTTGCTACGATGGTGTCGAAACCACTGCGTCTGGCATTAAAAACACCCATGGCGATATTCATAACCTGTACAGCTTTTTATGGGCGGAGTCTATTTATGATGGTTACTACGACAAACGGTCTCAAGTTGATGACCGGCCATTCATAATGACGCGCTCTGGTGCTCCAGGGGTTCAAAGGTTTGGAGCTTCCTTGTGGTCAGGAGATATTGGTTCACATTTAGACTTATTAGCTACACATTCTAATTCCCAATTACACATGTCCTTCTCAGGCATTGATTATTACGGTGCCGATGTGGGTGGTTTTCGACGAGAAGGTATTCCTTACAATGGCAACCATTCTGGTGAGCGACAGTATGAAGACGAGTTGTATACTCAATGGTTTGCCAATGCTGCTTGGTTTGATGTGCCAGTTCGCCCGCATACAGATAATGCGTTTCAAACCTCGCAAGATTACGAAACTTCTCCCCATGCGGTTGGTAATAAAGCTTCCAATCTAGAAAACATAAGGCGTCGATATGAGCTGGCGCCTTATTATTATTCTCTTGCTCATTTGGCTTATCTATACGGTGAACCTTTAATTCCTCCTTTGGTATTTTATTATCAAAATGACCCTGTTGTTCGCACCATGGGCCATCAAAAACTAATTGGTAAAGATTTAATGGTGGCCTTAGTGGCGAGTCATGGCGAATATCAAAGGGATGTCTATTTGCCATTAGGTGAATGGGTGGATTGGCACAGTAATGAATGGAAAACCAGTACCGGTCAGTGGATTGCAAATGTGCCTGTTTATCGAGGCGGTAAGTTCACGTTACCTGCTTATGCGAAAGCCGGAGCCATTATTCCGATGATGACAGTGACTCCTGAAACCAAAGATATTTTTGGAAACTTAAAATCGGGTGGTCAGTCTTCAGAGCTTAAAGCTAAGATATTTTTATCTTCGACTGCTACTTCATTCAATGTGTTTGATGATGATGGCGCAACGCTCTCATACCAAACAGATAAATCGCCAAGTTATCAAACTCAGGTTACGCAACTTAGCCAAGTATTTAATGCTTCCTCACAAGATGCCCAAATCACAATTGCAGCAGCAGTCGGTAATTATGGTGGCGCGCCGGTGACTCGAAATAATCATTTGGTCTTAATCAGTGATGATCTAGTTGCAAGCACTGTGAAAGTGAATGGTGTCAATCTGGTTCAGTATTACACTTTAGCCAGCTTTGAATCGGCGAACGCTGGTTGGATGAATACCGCTCATAACCAAGTTGAAATAAAAACCGGAAACCTTTCGGTGTCTATGAGCAAAACTATTGACGTGAGTTTTTCCAATGGTGTGGCTCAAACATCAATAAATTTTGTGTGTGATAATGGTTGGACTAATTTAGGCGAAGACATTTATGTGACTGGAAATATTCCAGAGTTAGGCGGCTGGAATCCTAATCAGGGCATTAAGCTCAGCCCGAGCGTGTATAAAGAATATATTTATAATCCGCCATCAAACCACAATGGCCCAGGGCCTTCTGAACCTGTTTGGACTGAATTGATCCATGGGCTTCCAGTGAATACTCAGGTGCAGTGGAAGTGCATTAAGAAGTTAAACAATGGTTTTTATCTATGGCAACCAGGAAGCAATTCAACCATACAAACTTCAGGGGGAGGTTACTCAGGTATGAGCTATGGGAAGTTTTAACGCATTTGCAGAAAAATTGTAAATTCCCAATGCAATAAAAAAGGCAGGTTTATACTGCCTTTTTATTTGAATTTTAAATCAGTTCCCGAGGTCAGAGAATGAATAAAGTTTTCTGGTTACTGGTAATCACGATACTCATGCCCAGCTTGAGTGTTGCAGAAAAGAAAAATAGCGTAGCCCTTAATACCAGTTTATTTACTTGGCACCTTTATCGAGGACAGGACTTTAATGAAGACAACGAAGTCTTAGGCCTTTTATACAACGATTGGTTTTTTACTCGATATCATAATTCTCATTTTGGAACCTCTTATGGCTTTGGTTATAAATGGAAAGAGTGGCAAAAACCTCTGGGTGATAATTTAAGGTTAGATACGGATCTCTGGTTTGGAACGGCCAATGGTTATGATGATGTCGGCTTTCAGAATCGAATTGGTCAGTGGGTGATTGTGCTATTGCCTACCGTTGAGCTAAATTGGCAGATAAGTGATAGCTGGTCAGCTGGGCTAAATCAGCTGTATGTGCCAACTGACCAAGGGGGAGTATTTGTGACAGGGGCTTTGGTATATTACCACTGGTAATTAAACTGACTGGGCAAATCGCTCAACCTGCTGCCAGTCGGTAAATTCTTTCACGGTTGAAGGGTCCGTTGGGCCTTTGGTTATCCACATAATAAAGCGAATCATTTGTTTATCCCAAAATTTATAGATGGGGTAATTGAGCTTTCCTGCGAATACCGCAACCTTTCGAGGTTGCCATTGTAACTGCTTTAAAAACTTACTCAGATAAGGGTTGTTTTCGGGAGTTTGTTTTTCAGGTTTTCTTGCCACTAAATTTACCGTGAAAAAGGAGGCCCCTTTGTCGGCCAAGTCATCCGCGTGCAGATTAATGAAATCCACCACGTTCTGCTTATGTTTGCCATACCGAATACTGGCACCAATCAAAATTTTATCAAATCTCTCCAGCGCCCCTGAATAAGACGATATGTTTCTCAGCTCCACTGCATATCCACGCTGGGAAAGGCTTGCGGCAATGGTGTCACAGATTTTTATAGTGTGGCCGTCAGTAGTTGAATAAAGCATTAAGGCTGTTGGCATCATAATATCCGCATGTAATTTCCGGAATTTAGAAAATACAGGGTAAGGGGCTAATTAACCATGATCTGGCTCAGACCGAGAAGTGACTTCAAAACCCACAAATCGCAATATTCAGCATCGGTGGAATTCTGGTAAACTCCCGCGACTTTTGCACATGACTTTAATCAACTTTACAGAATGAATAGCACCGAACGAAAAAGCCTAATTGGATTAGCCCTACTCTATGTTTTCAGAATGCTGGGCTTATTTATGGTATTGCCAGTGATGATGTCTTTTGGGGCAGACCTTACTGGCGCTACCCCCTATTTATTGGGCATCGCGTTAGGCATTTATGGCCTAACACAGGCTTTTTTCCAAATTCCTTTGGGTTGGTTATCTGACCGAATTGGGCGTAAGCAGGTTATTTCTGCTGGTCTACTCATCTTTGCCCTAGGAAGCCTTCTCGCGGGCTTAAGTGATAACGTTTACTTGGTTATAGCAGGTCGAGCACTTCAGGGTGCAGGCGCTATTGCCAGCGCCACTCTGGCCTTGCTCACTGATTTAACTCGTGAAGAACATCGCACCAAAGCTTTGGCTGTGGTGGGTATGTCTATTGGCCTTTCTTTTACTCTCGCCATGATCATTGGGCCTGCCCTGGCTTCGTCCTTTGGTTTATCCGGCCTTTTTTACAGCGTCGCAGGACTAGCCATGTTGGGTTTAGGGATTTTATGGTTTCTCGTTCCCACTCCAGCCACCGAAACATCCAACAGGGAAAATCGATTTATAGGGACTGATGTTGCCAGTCTCCTACGAAAGCCTCAGCTTATGTTATTGAACTTGGGCATTTTTAGCCTGCATTTGGTTTTAATGGCTGTTTTCATTGTTATCCCTTTATCCCTGATTGACGCTCAATTAGACGCTGATCGACATGGCTGGTTTTATCTGCCAGTAATGTTAATTGCTTTTGTATTAATGATGCCGTTGCTCAGAAGCGCAGAAAAAAAAGGCAAGGTGATAGCTGCTTTTCAGTTTTCAATCCTGCTAATGATTTTGGTTCAGTTGTCGCTAATGTTTATTGCGCCAGCTACGGTATGGGGTTTAGCGATAGCTGTCATTGGCTTCTTTGCTGCTTTCAACTATCTGGAAGCCAGCATGCCAAGCTGGTTGAGTAAAATTGCACCCGCCGGACTCAAGGGCACCGCGATGGGGGTGTTCAGCACTTCGCAATTTATAGGGGCTGCACTCGGGGGGATATTGGGTGGTTTGGTATTTCAAGAATTTGGATCAGTGGGCACATATTCACTCACCACTGCAGTGCTGGTAATCTGGCTGATATTCAGCAGAGCCCTTAAGGCGCCTCAGGCTTTAACGACTATTACTCTGAAAACACCCAAAGTAGTAGATAAATCAGATGAAGATAGCTGGATTGCAAGCCTCAAAGAGCAACTATTGAATTTAGATGGGGTAGACCAGGTGACAATAGTTGCCGAAGAAGAAGCGGCTTATTTGAAAGTGAACCCGAGCAAGGTAGACAAGAAAGAGCTTGAAAAACTGGTTGCGTTAGCCACAGTTTAAGTACGCTGACAAACTTATTAGACCTAAGAAAAAATACAGGAATTAAGGAAACTAAAATGGCAAAAGGTACGGTAAATAGAGTGACAATTTTAGGTCGTCTTGGACAGGATCCAGATGTTCGAGCTACTGCCGCTGGCACTCAAGTGGTTAACCTGAACGTAGCGACTAATGAGCTAGGTCCAAAAGATGAGAGTGGTATGCGTCAAGATCAAACCGAATGGCATCGTTGTGTTCTGTTTGGCAGAACTGCTGAAGTGGCCGCGCAATACCTGAAGAAAGGCAGCTTGGTCTATCTGGAAGGCCGCTTGCAAACCCGTAAGTGGCAAGACCAGTCTGGTGCAGACCGGTATAGCACCGAAATTGTATGCTTTGAAATGCAACTGGTAGGTGGTCGTAACGAAGCCGGAGGAGATTTTGCTCAACAAGGTGGATACCAACAACCAGCGCCAGCTCCGCAGCAAGCACCACAAATGGCGCCACAGCAAGGCGGTGGGTATCAACAACCTGCAGCCCAGCAGCCACAACGAC
>JANQHX010000065.1 GCA_028282465.1 Gynuella sp. | reverse complement strand
AATGCGATTAGCAAAGAATTCATCAGTACTCTCAGTTCCGGAACTATGCTCACCATTCTCATTACCCTAAAAACTCGCACCAACCGAGCCACTAGAGCCATGTCTGAGTTTTCAACAGGAATTAGACTGATGATGACAATAATCGTATCAAAAACATTCCAAGGGCTTTTGAAGAAATTGATTTTTCGCTCTTCTGAGGCGTAACGAATAGAAATTTCGGTGATGAAAATAATGGTGATAAACCAATCCATCAGTTGGATCATAGCATCCACAACAGGCGGTATATCGTAGGTTTTTGCGCCAACAAGCAACGCTGAAATGATAATGACTAGAATTATAAAGGTTTCGAAGAACTTATTGTTTCTAACCTTATAGAAGCGGGACTGCCAAGACATTCGTAATCATCCAAAACTATTTCTGCGGATTATGCCAAGCCAGCCCGTTAATTAAAATATAATCAGATAATTAGTCTAGTGGTGCTTGTGGTCAGACATATCATGTTTATCAGAATGATGATCATGTTCACCATGATGCTTCATTTCAGATTTTGCTGCCCCTTTTTTTACTGGAAAGTTGGCGGTCATGGTTTCACCATTACTGAACTCCATTTCCACTTGGACAATTTCACCCTCTGCAGGGATTTTTTCGACGTCCATCATCATCAAGTGGTAACCGCCAGGCTTTAACTCAACCATTCCATTGGCTGGCACCACAATGCCACCTTCCACTTCTCTCATTTTCATCATGCCATCCACATGTGCATGCTCATGAATTTCAACTCTATCCGAGAAATCAACACTGGCTGCAATTAAAGAAATGTCCTTCGAGCTATGATTGTGGATCGTGAGAAAACCACCCGTTACTTTTGATACCGGTGGCATCGCTCTTATCCAGGCATCCTTGATCATCAGATCAGAAGCCATAACCACATTTGCCACGCACACTAAAGCACACCCTAATAGGATTTTAAAATTCATTTAGATCTCCAAAAATACTGTTAACTAAGATTGATTAAATTCGATGTTGAACTTTATCTTGGGAGGTGCTCGAGATGGATTTTCGGTAATGACTCTTGATGAATCGACTCTAGAAACGACTCTGATATCGGGGTTTTCGTCCTGAATCAGAAGTATGTTGAAAGGTTTATAAAACCCTAAGGCCAATACCGGATGAGCCGAGGACGTGCAATCAGGGCAGCTGGTGTTGTAGGAAACACTCTGAGAATCGTCTATTACGCTGGTTTGATAACCCCCATGAAAACCACAGATACTGCCATAAAACATCGCCGCATTAGCGTTAAGTGGCAGTGCCCACTGAACAGCGAAGGCTAGCCAAAACAAAGATAGCTTAATTTGCAATGTTTTAGGTTTCAAATAGGCAGTCATTAATACAGCTCATAAAAAAAGGCAGCCAAAGCTGCCTTTATTGAAACTATATTTGGCTATCGAATCAAGTACGCACCGTACCTAACTGCTTTTGAAAACTCCGTTGCACCGTCTTTTGGTGTCATGGATGGTGTATTCACAAACAGATCAATGGATTCGTAAATCCGTCTTCTTACTTGCTCTGTGTTCGCCATACCTAGGGCAACAGATGGAAGTATCTTGTCCAGCTTAGAGGCAGAGCGGAACTCACGCATTGATCTAACAGAACATCTATCAAAACCCCATGGCGAAATGTCAGTTCTTGCTGGGATACTTCCTCTGGAAATATTTAGGTCGGCCTGCATTGCCTCACTCATTACTGTCTCAGCTAATGCCAGTCTTGCGCCGGTACCATCTGGCTGTTTTGTACCGAACAAGCCAACTGATTCAACATCGAACAGATAAGTCGTGAATGATTCGGGTATAGGTGCACAGATATAGTCTTCCATCGCAACCCATTCTTGCCTGTTAAACTCGCCTTTCACCCAGTCATCCGCGAACATAAAGGCAACTCTATTGTTCAGGAATTCATCTACCATCTCTTGGCGAGTGGATACTGTTTTCTGAGTCAGGAAAGGCCTAAGTTGAGCTAATTGAGCGAATACTTCGTCCACTCTGTCATCTCTTAGGGCTCTTCTATCTAGGTCTATCATCACCCGACGATAAAAATCAGGGCCATGCATACCAGCAAGCATGGATTCGAAAATTAGAGTGTTCTGCCAAGGTTCTGAAACTGTAATCAGAGGAGCATATCCTCGGCTTGAAACTTTTTGAGCTGAATCGATAAACGACTTCCAAGTACGAGGTGGGTTCTCCAGCTCTGCAGCGGTCATTACGGTTGGGTTTACCCACATCCAGTTAGAACGATGAACATGCATTGCGGCAGCTACATAGCGACCATTATGTTTAAGCCCTGAGGCTAGTTCTGCAGGTAACACGTCATCCCAGGCCTGCTCGCCAGCAACTATGGAAATATCATCAAGAAAACCAAGAGTCGCCCATCGGGCGATATCCTGCCCCTTAATAATGGCTGCATCTGGGGGAACCCCTTTATAAACCCGCTCCTTAAGCACGTCTTCACTTTTGATCACACCACCTTCAACTAGCTCAGTATTCCAGTTAAAACCTTTACCTTGCAGCTGAGTAGTAATGTCACCCCATAACTTGGCGTCATTTTCATTCGATTTATAGCCCAATAGCTCCATTGTTCCTTGAGCCATAGATAGAGAGCTAAACCCGATCAGTGCACTAATTGCTAATAGTTTTTTCATTTCTTATGACTCCTATTGGCGCTTATGCACTGTTGTTAACATCAGCAGCTTCGCTGTTTGATTGAAGAACCAAGGCTGAACATAGGGATTGTCGGCAGTGGGCCATCCTTGAATATGCTTGGTGTTGTATTGATACCAGGTCGGGTTTGACCATAGGGACACAAAGGGTAAATTTTCACCTGTGAACGTCATTAACTCGGTTAAGATATTTTTCCGAGTTTGTGGATTAGTAGTTTTCGCATAGTTATCAATTAGTGAATCTAAGCGAGAGTTGTTAATGCCATGGTTAGCCTGCCAAGCCTGACCAATTCGCGAAGTATGGTAGTAATCTCGATAAGTCGCGATAGGGTCTGGGCCGGTTAAAGTCCAGTTCATTGATACTTCGTACGTAGAGTTCTTGAGCGAACTGTCATACTCTGCCCAATCAACAATATCCGCGTAAGCATGTATTCCCACGTCACCCAAATATTCTGCAACCATCGCAACCGTTGCCATCCAGTCAGTCCAGCCATCAACAGCACGAATACCGAATTTGATTTCTTTCCCTTGTGGATCTTCACGATAACCATCGCCATCTCGATCCTTATAGCCGGCTTTGTCTAATATTTCCCTAGCCTTATCTGGATTGTACTCAGCTAACCAATCGTATTTACCGTTTACTGCATCATTGAAATAGGCCTGCCAATACAAGCCAATGCCAGTTACATGTTTTTCGTGAGTTGGGTTACCAAAGCCGGCTAACAATGTGATGGTCTCCCGATCCATCGCTAAGCTAAATGCCTGACGAAAACGCAGATCATTAAATGGTTTCTTTGCCGTATTAAAATATAGATTGATCAAATCTGAGGAAGGGTACCAATAGTGATAATGCTCTGGGTCTTTCGCCACATAGTTCTTGTCAATATCAGCCAAGAAACCTGCACCCCAATCTATCTCATCAGCCACTAGTGCATTCATAACACTGTCGTTACCAAAGCGCGCTAGAAATTGAACGCAGTCAATATAGGGTTTACCAGCTTCCCAATATCTATTGTTACGGCACACGGTTACTTCTGTTTCTTCTGCTTCTACTTCGGTGAAAGGGCCACTGCCAACGATAGGTAAATTGTTAAACTCAAGAACATTGCTTTGTTGAGACCAAACATGTTGCGGGATCATGTAGTATTCAGGCAGGTACCAATCGACAGTGGCGTTAACGGTATTGAAGTCAATCCTTACCGTTCTGTTATCTAACTTTCTTACCGTCTTAAAAGTTCCATCTGACCAAAGGCCGCCTCTGTCCACCTCTGGAACTTTTCTAGCTAAATCAAATGAAAAAACAATATCGTCTGCGTCCAGTGCTTGGCCATCAGACCATTGCAAATTAGGACGTAACTTTATCGTTAACGAAGTATTGTTTTTGTTATAGGTAACCGATTCAGCAAGACGATAATGAACCTCACCGGTCATACTATTATGAAGTAATAATGGCTCATAAATGACTCCTTTAATTAGGTCATCTTGAGATCCGTCAAAGGGGTTGAATTCAGCATGAATAGACTCAGCATTCATAGGCGCTCTTACCATGCCACCCTGCTCAATCGCAAAGCTCGGTAAGGCCCAAATCACTGAAATTAATAATAACCCGAGTGAGCGTATAAAATTCATGGATTCCTCCTGTTTTTGTTATTTTTGGAACCAATGTTGTTATCTAGCATAGGAAACTCCTCACATTAATTAGGAGATTTCCTTAACTCCAATCAATTTATCAATATCTTAATAGAAAATTTTATTAACTGCCTAAGCCAGACCAACTGATAATTCCTTGTTGGAACACTGATCTTTAAACAACACTTTTACTGATAATAGTGAAATGCAATCGAAAACATCATAGTGAATTCCTAAATCGCATTTTCTTCTATCCAGCTTGCCGTTATTCGTTACAGTCATTTGTAACATTTTTTGCAATGATTTGGGAATAACTTCTCAAAGGTGTTGAGAGTTCGATTTTGCTCACTGACCTAAAAACTGACATGAATTTGTAGTTAGTGGCTATTTTTTTCAATTACTGTCGCTTTTGAGCAACTCATTTTTCAGTAATTAAAGAGCATGATCCGCAAAAACTGCATATGTTTCTAACAGCCTAATCTATTTGTTTTGATTATGCTTAAAAAAGTCTTAGAGGCTCATGAGTGTTGAAGGTTCGTAAATAAAAAAAGCCGAGGTATAAGTCCTCGGCTTTTTTTGTAATCTTTGTAATTAAAGATTAAGGAGATAGTCTTGAAGCTTTAGGTAGTCCACATGGAAGTTGCGGATTCCTTCGGACACCTTTTCAGTTGCCATTGCATCTTCATTCATCATCCAGCGGAATGTCTTCTCATTCATTTCAATTTTTTCGATATCCATGTCTTTCGCAGCGGCTGCGTCTAACTTAGTCTCGAAAGATTCTGTGGAGTTAGACAGATCTTCTAATAAGGCTGGCCCAATGGTTAAACGGTCACAACCAGCAAGCTCAGTAATCTCAGAAGTGTTACGGAACGAAGCACCCATTACAACAGTTTTGAAGTCGAACTTCTTGAAGTAGTTGTAGATCTGCGTAACAGAAACGACACCTGGGTCTTCAGCACCAGGAAACTCCTTTCCTTCCTTCGCTTTGTACCAATCCAGAATACGGCCAACGAATGGTGAAATCAGGAAGATGTTTGCCTCTGCGCAAGCAACCGCTTGAGCGAAGGAAAATAAAAGAGTCAAGTTACAGTTGATGCCTTCCTTCTCAAGGATTTCACCCGCTTTAATACCTTCCCAGGTGGAAGCAATCTTAATAAGTACACGATCCTTAGGAATACCTGCTTCTTCATACATAGCCATAATACGGCGAGCTTTAGCAACAGAGGCATCTGTATCGAATGACAAGTTTGCATCTACTTCAGTAGATACTTTACCTGGAACAATTTTCAGTAACTCAATACCAAAGTTAACCGCTAGACGATCCATAGCTAGCTCAATCCAGTCATCGCCGGCCTTTTCTTTGGCGTAAGCAATAGCTTCATCTGCCAAATGACGGTATTGCTCCATTTGAGCAGCTTTCAGCAACAAAGAAGGGTTAGTGGTCGCATCTTCTGGCTGATACTTTTTAATTGAGTCAATGTCGCCTGTGTCAGCAACCACAGTGGTTACTTTCTTCAGTTGATCCAACTGAGTGGTCATACCCGAGTCTCCTAAAACTTAGTGTTCTTAAGTAGTTTGTATTTGTTTGAACTTTAATAGTCTGCTGACCAAATAAAATCAGAAGACAATCCAATCACGATTTCATTAATAAAATATGGCTTACTGAGCTTGTTCAGTTAATAACTGATCTAACTCAGTCCTGGCATTGGTTGATTCGGCGTCAATCATACTCCTATTCTGGCTGGAGCTATATGCATCAACTTCAATTGCTTGTTCGAAGTTGCCCTGACTGATCTGCCAACTCAAGCCCTGGTTAGTTCGTTGATAATAGCCAGTATTGCTACCAAAATTCCGAACTCGCCTTTGACTATTCAAAGAATGGACAATTAACCGCTTTGCTCTTCCTTTAGATTTCATATAGTTACCTAAAAAGTTACCTTATGGTGCGTAGCGATCCATTTATGGGAATAGTACACTTATTCATCAAATTTGCCCGTTGAATATCTTGATCTGAGTTGCTTGTTCCGTAACAAAAATTCACAAGTGTGTTACGTCAACTTGCAGTAAAACACCTTTTAACTGACGATAACTGCCGTCAATTTTACCCAAAATGACAAATTCTGTTTGACACAATATGTATGTTGCCACAGAATTAATTCGACTCGCAAATTTAATACTCTCACAACAACAAATATAGGAGCCTCTGCCATGTACCTGGGTCTAGATTTGGGCACTTCAGGCCTAAAAGCTGTGCTCATTGATGAAGCAGGCAAAGTCGTAGGGCAAGAAAACGCCCCAGTTTCTGTCAGCAACCCGAAGCCACTATGGTCCGAACAAGATCCCCTGGCTTGGTGGGACGCCGCTGTTAAAGCCGTTGCAGGCCTGAAAGCTCAGGTAGGTGATCTGTCTGGCGTTAAGTCAGTCGGTATCGCTGGTCAGATGCACGGTGCAACCTTACTTGATGCTGACAACAATATTCTGCGCCCATGTATCCTTTGGAACGATGGCCGTTGTTTTGAAGAATGCGCTGAGCTGGAAGCTGCCGTACCTAATTTCCAGGAATTAAGCGGCAACCTAGCAATGCCAGGGTTCACAGCACCTAAGCTGATGTGGGTTAAAAAACACGAACCTGAAGTTTTTGAAAAAGTAGCTAAAGTATTGCTACCGAAAGATTATCTGGCATTCCGCCTGACTGGCAACTACTCCGGCGACATGTCAGATGGCGCTGGTACTCTGTGGTTAGATCCAGCCAAGCGCGCCTGGAGTGAAGAATTATTAGCAGGCTCAGGCATGACTGCAGACCAAATGCCTACCGTTTACGAAGGTACAGATGTCGTAGGCAGTATCACAGCTGATGCCGCTGCAGCTTTAGGGCTACCTGAAGTACCTGTGGTTGCTGGCGCTGGTGACAACGCTGCCGGCGCTGTGGGTGTTGGGGTTACTGAACCAGGCCAAGCCTTCTTATCTTTGGGTACTTCTGGGGTTTATTTCTCAGTAAGCGATTCTCACTGTGCTAGCCCGGAAAACACTGTTCATGCTTTCTGTCACTGTCTGCCAGGCCGCTGGCACCAGATGACTGTTTCACTGTCTGCTGCAAACTCACTGTCATGGTTTGCTGATTTAGTGAAAACTGAGGTTCCAGCCCTGCTGGAAGAACTGGCTGAGAGTGGTATTACTCAAACACCAGTTACATTTTTGCCATACTTGAGTGGTGAACGCACCCCTCACAATGACCCAACAGCAGTTGGTGCATTTTATGGCATGACAAATGGTACAACCCGCGCAGAGATGACCCTTGCTGTTCTCGAAGGCGTCGCGTACTCATTTGCTGACGGCCAGGACGCTCTTGAAGCGGCTGGCACTAAGATCGACAACGTTACTCTGATCGGTGGTGGAGCTCGCTCTCCTATCTGGCGTCAGATGCTTGCCGACATTTTGGAAAGACCTCTTACCTTCCGTGATGGCGGCGAGGTTGGTCCTGGTTTGGGTGCTGCTCGTCTTGCACAACTGGGTGTGGCTGAAGAGTTCAACTCCGAGCTTTTGGCTCGAGTTTGTCCACCGCCTCCAGTGGTTGCTGAACATGCTCCAAACGCAGAGATGAAGGACTACTACCAGAAACAATTGGGTCGCTACCGTGAATTGTACAAGCTTACTAAGTCACTGAACGGCTAACCCTAAATTCATAACAATTATTAATAGGAGATAATTAAATGAGTGATTATTTCGAGGGCATCGATAAGATCAAATACGAAGGCCCAGAGAGCACAAACCCACTGGCGTTCAAACACTATGACAAAGATCGCGTAGTTCTGGGTAAAACTCTGGAAGAGCACCTGCGCTTTGCAGTCTGTCACTGGCACAACTTCTGTTGGGACGGTAAAGACATCTTCGGTTTAGGTGTTGGTACTATGGATCGTCCTTGGCACGCAATCAGTGATCCAATGGAATCTGCTAGAGCTAAAATGGATGCCGCTTTCTCTTTCATGGAAAAGTTAGGCGCGCCTTTCTGGTGCTGGCACGACTACGACATCGCTCCTGAAGCGAACAACATCAAAGAGTCTCGTGAAAACTTTGCTCAGATGATTGATTACGCTGAAGAGAAGATGGCTGCAACTGGCGTTAAGCTACTTTGGGGTACTGCAAACGCATTCTCTAACCCACGTTACATGCGCGGCGCTTCTACTAACCCTAACCCAGAAGTATTCGCATATGCAGCTTCTCAGGTTCAAAACGCTATGGATGCAACTAAGCGTCTAGGCGGTGCTAACTATGTTCTTTGGGGTGGTCGTGAAGGTTACCAAACTCTGTTGAACACAGACCTGAAAAAAGAAGCCGAGCAATTTGGTCGCTTCCTACAAATGGTTGTTGAGCACAAGCACAAGATCGGTTTCGACGGTACTATCCTAATCGAGCCTAAGCCTCAAGAGCCTACTAAGCACCAGTACGACTATGACACTGCAACCGTTCACGGCTTCCTGCAGCGTTTCGGTCTGGAAAAAGAAATCAAAGTTAACATCGAAGTGAACCACGCTACTCTGGCTGGTCACAGCTTCCACCACGAAGTTGCAGTAGCTACTTCTCTGGACATGATGGGCTCTATCGATGCTAACCGTGGTGACTACCAAAACGGTTGGGATACTGACCAGTTCCCTAACAGCGTTGATGACTTCATTATGCCTTGTTACGAAATCATCAAGGCTGGTGGTTTAACAACAGGTGGTTTCAACTTCGATACTAAGATCCGTCGTGAATCTGTAGATCCAGCTGACCTGTTCCACGGACATATCGGTGGTATGGACACTATGGCTCTTTGCTACATCAAAGCGGCTGCTATCTATGAAGAGAAAGTTCTTCAAGGTGAAGTGGATAACATGTATGCAGGTTGGGACACTGACTTTGGTAAGAAGATCCTATCTGGCGGCTTCACTCTGGCTGAATTGTCTGAGCATGCTGTTAGCAACGACATCGATCCTAAGCAGGTTTCTGGTAAGCAAGAGTACCTAGAAAACTTGATCAACGGTTACATCCATAAGTAACTTAGCTTTTATTTAAAGCACAAAAAACCGGTCAATTGACCGGTTTTTTTTGGTTTCTTGAAAGTTTGAAGCTGGGTGCCGGAAGCTTGAGGTTTAGTATGATCACTTCAGTTTCAGCAATTGCTACAAACCTTTAGCTTCTGACTTAAAGCCCCTAGCACTAAGTCCTCGGCCACAAGCCATTCTTCAACGCAATATGGGGATTCGCGTACATTTCCAAAACTCGTGTTCGTAGGTTTTCAGGATAACTGTCAATTCGAGCTTCAAACTCTGACATCTCTTTAGCTTTTTCTTGATCATTTACATCAATAAGTAACGACCAGTCTGCTTGCAGGCCTAACAGGTCAGCTGCATGCAATGCACTGACATGAAAGCGATAGCCATCCAAAATCTTTTGATCCAAAGCTTCGGCCAGAGATTTAGCATCTTCAAAATCTTCAGATACAGGTTGACCAAAATGTAGGTGAACACGACCTTTATTTTTAGTAATCCCCATCGAAATGCTTTTGGCATCTTCATGGTCTTCCTTTTGATACTCGCCATCTGCATCTAATGCTTGAAGCTCTTGAGCTTTCATAAGGTCGCAAGGATCGTATTCATAGGAAATAGAAACCGGCACCAAATTCAGTGTTTTAATATAGCCACCAAAGCTGTCGGCTTTAGCTTTATTTAAAGCCAACATGGACAGTAATGCTGAGTTGGTAATGTCTTTACCGTCTTTAGCACGGCCTTCACGATGAGCAATCCAAACATGCTCACCCTCTTCATTTAACGAATGGGCAATGTAAGCAGACAGCTGTTTAGAGGCTTTAAGCTTATCCCTTGGGCTTTTCAGGCCTCGTTTTACTATGAAGCTTTTATTCAATCGCATTAGAGCGCTAATCCAAGGCTTGGACAGCAAGTTGTCACCGATCGCTATTCTCACCGTATCCTGACCAATTTTATGCAAGGACCAATTAACAAAGGCCGGATCAAGAACAATGTCTCTGTGATTACTAACAAATAGACAGGGCTTGGACAGATCTAAGTCTTGCAAACCAGACAGAGTAAACTCAGTGGTGCTTTGTTCCAGCATGTGCTCAATATAGGACTCTATCTGGAGCTGAAAAGCCCTAACGGTTTCTATATTTCGAGTTTTGAAGCCTAAAAATATTTTTAATAAGAAACGCAGAACTTTATGGATCGGTTTCGCTAGGCTCGGATATTTAAATTGAATGATCGAAGACAGGAATTCGGGGTCATTAATAACAGAGGCCAGAATTTCTTTGACCTCGGCATCTCTATAGGGGCGAATTTCATCAAAATTAGCCATGATTCAACTACAACTAAACTCTCAATGTTTAAAAGGCGGGCAACTGTACTCTTTGTGTGGACTAGTCTCAAGGGTTGTTTTGGTTGTAGAAAACTCTATTTGGCGGGGTTTAAGCACTATTCTGAAAGCTTAAAGCGCTTCAATCGATTGTGTTGCTCATCGGCCATCACATTCAGCTGAGAGGTATGCTCAGCAAGGGATTTGGATTCTTCTTGAACATGGGTACTTTGATTCATTATTGAACTCATATCAGTGGATAAAGACCTTACAGTGGCTTCTTGTTCTTCAGCAGAAGTGGCAATAGAAGCGCTCATGTCTTTAATGCTTTGTATTCGGGTAACCATAATATTCAAATCCGCTCCCGCTTTTTCTGATTCACCAACCAGCCCATCAACGTTTTTACGGTTAGACCTAATGAGCTCAAATACTTGGTTTGAAGTTTTTTGAAGCCCTTCGATCATTTGATTAATTTCATTGGTGCTTTCTTGGGTTCTGTTAGCTAGATTTCTAACTTCATCAGCTACCACTGAAAATCCTCGGCCTTGTTCTCCAGCTCTCGCCGCTTCAATAGCGGCATTCAATGCTAGCAAGTTTGTCTGTTCGGCAATTCCGCTAATGGTGTCGACTATTGACCATATGTTATCGGTTTTCTTTTTAAGCTCTCCAATTTCATCAGTTACCCGGCTAAGGTCTGAATTCAATCGACCTGTAAGCTCAATATTATTTGCCACATTAGTTTGATTGCTCAATGCAAGTTCAACTACTGCATCAGTCTCACTACTGGATTGCTCTGACGCCCTCGCCACTTCCGCAATTGCCTGCTCCATTTCAGCCATTGCTTTGGTCATTCCTTGGATGCGGCGCAACTGTTCATCAACCAACTTAGTGGTAGTCTGGCTAGCTTGGTCAGACTCTCTGCCAATATTTCTGAGGTCGCCACTGGAGTTTTTTACAGCACCTAAAATATCGTTCATTTCCAAGATCAACTGATTAATTCCAAGTGAAATTTGCCCGAGTTCATCCTTGTTTTTCACCGGAATATTGTTCGTGAGGTCACCTTCACTGACTCTGGTTAAGACACCTAAAATGGGTCTCATGGCGGCCTTTAATGTTGCCACTGTTCTCCAAACAATGAATAAGGCAATCATTAGCGAAAGAGCAGAAAGCGCAAAGATTTGAGTTTGGTTGGATTGAATATCAGCAGTTGCTTTTTCCTGGGCGACTTTAGATGCGTCATAAACGGCGCGATTTAAAGACTCTAACGTCTCTACTGCCGATGAAACTTCCATTGCCAATTCATTCACTTTGGATTGAATCTCTGTTTCAATATCAAGCCTAGCAAAGTGGGTGCTTAACAAACCTTGTTCGCCGCTGATGGCTTCTCGAAAGTGAGCAATTGAAGGCCCTAATGCGGCGTCAACTTCCGGCAATTTCCTGGCGATCACCTCAGTCTTTTTCTCCATATACCGAATATAACGGTCTAGATTGTTTTTCATTACCCAAACTCTGTCTGAGTCTAGAATTCCAATCATTCGCTTCAGGTAGGCGTCCGCATTGGTACCTTGGTAAACAACAAACTCAATGTCTTTTTCTAATTTTGGATAGGCATCTTTATTCGCTTTCTTGAATTTGTTAGCCGCCGATGACAACTCACTCATTCTAGGCTCAAACTGATCCGTTAAATCTACTTGCGCAGTCAGAATCTCGATTCGTTTATTATGAGTGGATTGAATATCGCGGGAGATCGCTAGGGCACGCTCAGACTGTTCACGAGCCATTACTAACAACTCTGACAATTCTGGGTTGTTAGCCATGAGTTGATCTAAACTCTCAACTTCTTCCTGAAAAAAGCGTTCTTGTTCAAAAAATTGTTGCTCTAGAGCCGGTAGGTTTTCTGAAACAAAGGTAATGGCGTACTGGTTAGTCAGGCGATTAGCATTTTGCAGGTTGTTCATTGCTCTGCCGCTGGAGTTCAGCAGTTGGGAATAAAAACCCGCGACTCGCTCAACTGTTAATCCTAGACTTCGTTGACCACTAATGGACACCCAGGAAAGCACCATGCTCAGAGCAAGCATAATGACGAACCCCCCTGCTACGCGCTGAGCTAAGCTCATACTCGTTAGGTGCTTCAAACTGACTTTTAGTTTGGGACGCATCATCCGCTACAACCATGACCCGAGAGGAATTGCCAACACAGTTAATTTATGAAGGACTCTATTCACGATAGAAGAGGGATCAGCTTTCAGCAAGGTTGTCCCACCCTCGCCGGGCTGGACATAGAAATTAGTAAATCGCTTTTAGTGCTAAGGCCAATATTCCAATACCAGTAATGTCTTTTTGCCAGCTGTAGGGCTCAATCGTCGTTTCTGAAATTAACTCTTTAACCAACGCAGATTCAACACCAGCGTTAATACCGGCCTCCAAAAACTTATAAGCTCGAACGCCCTGCCCTGAAATGACAATTTTTTCGGGACTGAACAGAGCCATCAGATTCGCTATCCCGTAGCCCAATACTTCTCCAGCTTCTTTATAAATTTCCAGAACGTTAGGGTCGCCAGATTCAGCTTTGGCTAGCAATTGAGACATTTCCAAATCAGATGGGTGTAGTTCATTGGTTTCCGGCAATTCAACTAGGGTCTTAGCTTTACGATAAATCGCATAGTCACTCACATAGGCCTCGATACACCCTTTTTTACCACAGTTACACTGAGGGCCGTCGGCAGTGTATTTGGTATGTCCAAATTCAGCAGCAGCGCCATGGAAACCAGAATAAAGTGCGCCATCAATAATCACCCCCATACCCACACCATAACCCAGCATGATAACCGCAAAATTCTCCATGCTTTGGTACTCGGGCTGGTTACGGATGGCGATGGCGATACAGTTCGCGTCGTTCGCAACCACCACCGGAATATCCAGCGCATCACTCAGTGGTAACGTAACCGGGCAATGCCTGAAAGAAAGAGCCGGACTCCAGACTATTTCTCCTTCATTGGCATTTACAAATCCCTGGATCGCTACACCGCAACCACAAAGCCGCTCTTTTTCTCTGGTGTAACTGTCCATAAACTCATCGATACCATCCAAAATCGTTTGCATGAGGCTATCTGAGTTGAGGGCCAAGGTATCCAGTTCAACTGCTTTTTCGGCAACAATTTGTCCCTTCATATCGCCAAGCATGTACCTAAGCTCATTCATAGAAAGTTTAATACCTAAAACGAAACTTGATTCCTCATTCAGGTCGATTAAAACTCTGGGGCGTCCTCGTGAAGCAGGTGATGCAGGCGGCTCACTTTTAACTTCCTTCAATAAGCCCTCAGCCATTAAATCACTAGTTATTGCAGTGACAGTCGCAGGACTCAAGCCAGTTTGCCGACCAAGCATCACCCTGGCCATTGGCCCATAAACCCTTAATGTCTCGATAATCTCTCGACGATTATCAATCCTGATTTGCTCTGTATCGGTCTTCTTTCTATCTATGTTCAAAACTTAGGTCCAACCATTAGTAGTGATCTGTTTGAATACCTTTTGGTTTAATTCAATCAAAATGCTTATCAAAAAGTTACTTTTATTTATGCAACCAGTTTCACCAATTTTAACTTACACTTTTTTGAAATTTAAATTGAATACAACCATTCAAGCCTTTGCTGTAACTAAACCACAGTTAACCGAATTAATTGATCTATCGCAAAAAGCACCCTTAGCTAGTATTAAATCTAGTTAATTACCGCTGATTAAGCCACTGGCTGAGATTTTGCCGTTGACACCCTAGTACCCTTTGCACAGAATAATTTCGTGATGTGAATTAATGACAAGTTATAGTGCATATATTCGCAATTCGGAAATTTCCGGCGCATAGTGTGTAGTGTCCGATTATCGGTACACAGCATTTCTTTTGAAAAAGGGGGTTAATTCCTAATGATAAAAACAACAAAACTTCTAACTTCTCTAGCTCTTGCCGCAGGTATTTCTGTTGCCGCTCAAGCAGCAGATACAGTGGTTCGTCACTTACACCTGAATAACGACCCGCGCATTCCAGCAATGTGGGAAGAATTCGCTAAAGAATTCGAGGCCAGTAATCCTGGTGTTGATGTTCAAATTGAATTCTTGGAAAACGAAGCTTTTAAAGCCAAGCTGCCAACCATGTTGCAGTCAAAGTCAAAGCCTGATGTTTTCTATAGCTGGGGTGGTCAAAACTTCGCAGACCGTGCAGAAGCAGGACTGCTTCAAGATGTTTCCGGTCTAGCAGGCGGACTACAGAAAAACCTGAGTTCAGGTGGTATGTCTGCATTTACTGTTGGTGGCAAAGTTTACGGCGCACCTTACATGGTTTCTCAAGTAGGCTTCTGGTACAACAAGAAGTTGTTCGCACAAGCTGGCGTAAAAGCTGAAGAAATTAAGACTTGGGATGATCTTTTAGAAGCAGTTAAGACTCTTAAGAAAGCAGGCATCACACCTATTGCTGCCGGCGGCGCAGACAAGTGGCCAATTCACTTCTACACGACTTACCTAGCTATGCGTACTGGTGGTCAAGACACCTTCAACTCTGCTTTAGCAGAGGATGTTAGCTGGGATAACCCAGACTACGTGAAAGCATTCAAACTATTCACTGACTTGGTTGCACTTGAGCCATTCCAATCAGGCTTCATGGCAGCAGGTTATGGTGATGCGTCTGGTACTTTTGGTGACCACAAAGCCGCTATGCACCTCATGGGCGAGTGGGATATCGGCGTTCAGCGCGACCAATCTCAATCTAAAGAAGGCGTTAAAGACGAAGACTTAGGCTTCTTTAACTTCCCATCAGTTCCTGATGGTAAAGGTGCTGGCACAGATACTTTAGGTGGAATTAATGGCTGGGCTTTCTCTAAGGGCGCCTCTCCTGAAGCGGTTAAGTGGATAGAATTCTTCCTCGCTAAAGAGCAGCAATCTCGTGAAGCTGCAGCTGGTTTCATCATCCCTGTTGCAAAAGGCGCAGACAAAGCTGTGAACGATCCTCACAAATCAATCATCGCTAAAAATCTAGCTAAAGCGGAATGGCACCAAGTATTCTGGGACCAAGCTCTAGGTTCTGATGTTGGTGGCGTAATCAACGATGTTTCAGCTGAACTGGCAACTGGTGATGTATCTCCCGAAGATGCAGCTGCCCGTATTCAGGAAGCTTGGGAACTACGCTAATTATTACTGATACTTATTCAGACAAATAGAGGAGCTGAACAGCTCCTCTTTAAATAAAAACCCCACCTCTTAATTAACAGATTCATCTATATTTATAGCCTGTTAATTATTAATACTTTCAATTTAAGATATATGAGAGTCCACAATGTCCTCAATACGAAGCTGGTTCTATCGTAATAATCAGGGCGGGCGTATAACAACACTATTGTTGTTTCTACCACCTGCTTTAACTATTTTTACTCTATTTGTTGTCTTGCCTCTGGGAGAGGCGGGTTATTATGGCTTTTTTAAGTGGAAAGGACTCTCCGCCATTTCCGAATCTGGAAAATGGATGGGCTTTGAAAACTATAGCCGTGTACTGGGTCATTCAGTATTTCACTCAGCCATTTGGAACACCATAAAAATTATTCTGGTGTCTATTCTTATCCAACTTCCTCTAGCCATGGCAATGGCGTTACTTGTGGCTAGCACAGGCGCGTTAAATAATTTTTTCAGGCTAGTGTTTTTCATGCCATTTATTCTTGCTGATGTTGTAGCAGGTTTAATCTGGCGTTATATATTCGATGGCGACTATGGACTAGTTGGGCAATTTACCACCTTGTTTGGCATGGATCCCTATTACCCCCTTGCAGATAAAACCTGGGCATTTAATTCCGTATTAATGGTTGTTGTGTGGAAATATTTTGGATACCACATGATGATTTATATTGCTGGCCTTCAAGGTATATCAAAAGATTTATTAGAGGCAGCAAAAATTGATGGCGCTAATAACTGGCAGATAACGTTTAGAATTAAAATTCCACTAATTATGCATGCAGTTAAGCTGTCTGTTTTCTTCAGCGTGATCGGCGCTTTGCAATTCTTTGAAATGGTTATACCTATGTTACCCGGTGGTGGGCCGAGCTCATCAGGCCACACGATCGTTACTTATCTGTATACCTATGGAATCGTCCGAATGAAGGTGGGCTTCGGTAGCTCAGTGGGCGTCATTTTGTTTATCGTGTGTATGGCTTTCGCATTTAGCTATCAGCGATACGTTATGAAAATGAATAACGATTAATTGGGCAGGAGTCTTTAATCATGGCAAAACAAAACAGTATTCAAAGCCCAGTAACAAATTTAGTTCGATTGGCTGTTCTATTTTTCTTCTCTGGCATCATGCTAATACCATTCTGGGTAACCGTCATTGGTGGTTTCAAGTCACTAGGCGATTTGCGCGTTAACCCATTTGCACTTCCAACTGAATGGGATTTCTCTATCTATGGAACAATCTTAACTTCTGCAGATACTTGGAAAATGATGGGTAACTCAGTCATTGTTACTGGGCTGTCCATATTGTTGGTACTACTTGTTGCATCAATGGTGGCATTTACTTTTTCCCATATTCGCTTCGCTGGCAAAAAGTATTTATACAATTATTTAATTGCTGGAATGATGTTTCCGGCGGCAACAGCCATATTACCTTTGTTCATTAAAGTAAGAGACTTGGGTCTACTAGATACTTACCCTGGAATAATTCTACCCCAGGTAGCATTTGGCTTAGCAATGAGCATGATGTTTTTTAGAACCTTTTTCGAACAACTACCACAAGATTTATTTGAAGCAGCGCTAGTAGACGGATGTGGATATACCCGTTTCTTTTTCACTATTGTTCTGCCACTTTCAACACCCATTTTAGCCACAGTTGGTGTATTTATCTTAGTGGGCTCATGGAACAACTACATCATGCCGCTAATCTTTGTGAACGATACAGATTTATATACATGGCCTCTCGGTTTAATGGCTTACCGTGGAGAGTATGGAGTAGAGTGGAACAAGATTTTGGCTTACGTAACCGTAACCATTTTCCCAGCCATTATGTTCTTCTTATTTGCACAGAAATATATTGTTGCAGGCTTAAGCCAAGGCGCTGTTAAAGGCTAAGTTACATTCATAACTTAACTTTTAATCATCTTCAAACCCGGTTTTCACCGGGTTTTTTATAGGCAAAAAAAAGCCCCCTATTTGGGGGCCAAGTGGGCTTTAGCACAAGCAATCTTTGAGAGGTTGTGCCCTCTAATTCTTTAGGCAGTTTCAGAAACAGTTGCAGCCGCTTCTTTCATCACTGTTGCCAACAACACATAGGTTTCAGTCCAGGCCGCTTTCACATCATCTGTGAATGCTTCACCTAAACCTTGGCCTAGAGTCCACAACAGTGATTCACCAACTGTGTCGTACATTTCATCGGTAATGCCATAACCTACATGCCTCTTACCTAGATCTTGAACTGCTGGAACAATGGTGTCTAAGTTAGACAATCCATTTACAGCAACACCGATCATTTTCATCAATTTCTCGCCCTGCTCTTTCATATCACCTTTAAACAAAGGTTTTAGTTCAGGGTCAAGTTCAAATAATTTTCCATAAAATAGCTCTGCAGCTGTTTCTGCAATGGGTGCTACTTTTTCAAATGTTCCTTGAACTAATGCAATTTGTTCCGGGGTCATACCTTGTTCTCCTAGGCTATTTAGTTGACTTTGCCACCATGTAATTCACAGCTGAGATGACTTCTTCATCGGTCAGCTCTGATTTACCTCCTCTGGCAGGCATTTCGTTAAATCCATTTAGCGCACTTTGATGCAAAGCTTCTAAACCTTTTGCTTTGCGCTTTGTCCACGCTTCTTTGTCACCCATTTTGGGTGCCCCTGCTAATCCAGGCATATGACACACCTGACAGTTGGCTTCCCAAACTAGTTTCCCGGCTGCATGCTCTTGATCAATCTTGTCTGCACCACAAGCTACAATCAAAAATAATGCCGGAATTGTCAGAGCTATATTTTTCATTAGCTCAGAGGCACACGAATAACAACACCACCCATTACTTCACCCAACTGGAAGTCATCACGTGGAGAGTCTTTATGTTCGTTGTGGCAAGTTGTGCAGGCTGGAGAAACCGCCACGTCTGGGTAAACTGCAGTGAAATACTTGACGCCACCAAGCTCTTCAGTGCCGTAGAAGTTTTCACCTGGATTATCAGCAATGTACTTAAGACCTTCTTTTTCCATAGCAGTTGAAGGTGCATTTTGTTTGTTTACCGGCCAGATAGACTGCAATGAATAAGTAAAGGTATCAGTCATTTCAGCCACACCTTCAGCACCATATCGGAACATTTGAGCTGGTAATGGTGCACCTTCTTCCATGTCTTCCCAATGTTCATTCGGTTTAATGTAGTCACCCTTATTTGGCCCTAAACGCTGAACAATTAACTTTGTGTAGTTAGTACGGTCAGACTTCATGACTGCAAACAATGAGTCTGTGTACACTTCTGGAGCAATACCAGCGGTACCTTCTTCACCACAGCCTGACAAAGCGGCCGCGGCGATAACAGTAGTAGCAATGGATAGTTTCTTAAGCATGATGGTTTCCTTGTTCTCTCTTCTCTCTCGTTATTTTACTTGTCTCGTGCTACTGCCCAGTCAATGCTCTCCACATGAACCGATGGGGCTCCCTGAAAATTATTTTTTATTAGTTTTTCATCTGCGAGGGCATTGATTGAGAATCCCAATCCGTGGCAATTCATACAAACCGGTCTTATCATTTTTTCGTTGGGTTGCAGAACATCACTTTGGTTGTGATTCACAATGAGTTTTTCTTGTCCGAATTCATTTTCAATTTTCATTCTTGGCATATGACAGGTAGCGCAAGTCACTCCTGAGCCAACTTGCACTTCTTTATTTAGCTCTGCTTCGAACAACTGAAAATGTTTAGACGCTTTGAAATTGTTGGAATGAGTATCATCATGGCAGCCCAAACAGGACTCCACCGCGGCTTGCTGAATATCATAATCGTGAGACCCATGACAAGACTGACAATCCACTTCTTTGTGTACCGCGTCAGAGTGCATAGGTAAAAATGAGTCTGAGACCTTGGCTAGACCCAATCCTTGTTTCCATGGGAATCCATGCATTCCGAGCCCGAAGGTATCTGTTTCGTCTTTGTGGCAATCAGCGCACACTTCAATCTCTGGTTGACTCGACCAATTAGCAACCTCACCATGACAATGCTGACATTGCATACCCGCCTGAGCATGATCGGATGCTAACCATTTTTTATGATCTGGATCGGATAATTCAAACTGATTTGGAATGCTTTGATCGTTAATGGTTTTTATCTTAACTTCAATTTGATCTGTGGTTGGTAACAAAGCTGTCGGTAAAAGATCTGGTTCATCTTTGTGATCCAACAGAAATTCTTCGTACAAGGCTTTATTGTCGTGGAAATTGTGGCATCCAGAATTTCCACAAGTTGTCATTTCCAATCCAACATGGCTTTCTCGTTCTTCGCCAATGTCTTGGTGACAGTGAACACAAAAATCTTCGGGTTCACTAACCCCCATTGGGTGCATTAATTCTGGCTGATGCTCTAGATGACAAGCTACGCAAAACCTAGCATCAATCAGCTCCAATCTATCTGCATTTCTCGGATCGGTAAATTTGGTTTTTGGGTGTGAATCAAGAGCAGTCTTTAATTCTTTTGCGTGGCAACTGGTACAAGCATCTTGCAAGACTTCACCGCCACCGAACGGATCTGTGTGACAAGTACTGCACTGCATTTCAACTTGATGATGACCATGCATAACCGGCCCAGGTAAAAACAGATCCTTTTTTTCATTGGCAAACAGACCCATTGATAAATAACCAAGAAGAGCTGTTGTCGAAACGGCCCACAAAGACCAAATTATTTTTTTCTTCATCATCAGAAGTAATAAACCGATAAAATATGAAAGGCCAACAGCACTGGCAAAGGCCAAGCAACCACTAAATGAATCCAGTTCCAATTTCGTCTTTGACTGAGAAATTTGATTTTTCCAGATTTAGCTAACGCAGACAGCGTACCCAGTACAGCCCCGGTAGCCATCAGTAATAGAAAATTGGAAATAAGTAATCTGTTTAAGCCCTGACCCATGTTGAGCCCGGTGTGAACGGAAATAAGAAAAATTGCGATAATAAATAGGGCTATGTGCAGCCCTCTCCAAAAGCCGAATGTTAAAAATTTGAATTTTTCAATCCGCTTTCTAAAGGTTAAGACCATCGCAATAGCAGTTAAACCCAAAACCGTAAACCCAGTGATTTGGCGAGGTATACTTTTGGACCAGAGATCACTAATTTGTAGGGAGCTCGCACTGGTTACTGCATTTAGTTCAGGCATTGCCAGATAAACAATGGCGAGCGCAAATGCAGTCAATGAACCGATAGCTAAAAAGCTTTTTAAATGTGATAGACCGGAATCAGTTTTCTGTTGATTTGGAGTGCTTTCGAACTGTTGCAATAATGGTTTACAAGAACCACAAACGGTACCGGCTCCGGTCTCTTTTTGAATATCTACAACATTGATAAGTGAATCATTTTGCGATTCACAAAATGAGTTGATTCGTCCTGCAGTGACGTTGCGGCAGTTGCAGATAACCATGGTTTCAGGCCAAGCGGCGGGGGAATCTGTCTCACTTTCAGGCCATAGAAGCCCGGTCTTTTGAAACCTTCTTAATTGCCAAGGATAAATACTGCCTTGCCTATTTAATATTTCCTGAACTCTATGACTCTCTTTGTAAGGCCCTACAGAAACGAACCCCACTACTTTGTAATTCTGTAGAAATATTCTTCTGTAGATTCCTTCAGAACTGAAAGTCATAGACTTACTGCCACGCTCTAGCAGTTCATCATTAATCACACCAGCACTAAACACATCAAAGTCAGTTACTTTCAGTCTACTGGCTTGTAATGAACCTTTGTATTCTGGAGTTTTACCAGTTAACCGAGCAGCGAGAATAGATGCTTGTTCCATTCCTGGCCCAACCAATCCATAAACTTTGCTATTATGCTCCGCACATTCACCTATTGCATAAACATCTGGATCTTTAGTTTCTAGGGCATCATCTATTTTAATGCCGTTTCCTACAGGTAAGCCCGCTTCCAAGGCGAGTTCGATATTGGGCCGAATACCTGTTGCCAAAATTAAAGTATCGCAGGGAACCTGTGTTCCATTTGAAAGGGATACATACTCAACTTTATCTCGACCACCTATTTCCAAAACCCGGGTAGAACAAAGAATGTGAATGCCTTTTCGCTGGTTGTGTTTTTCAACCAGAGCAGCGGCTTGTTCATCGAGTTGGTGATTGAGAATGTGGGTTGAATGCTGTACCAAAGTTACTTTGTTGCCATGACGATTCATAGCAGCTGCGGCTTCCATTCCCAATAGCCCAGCACCCACGACAACGGTATTGGTACTTCGGGTTTTTCTAGCTAATAACCATTCAGCATCGGTTTTACTTCGGAAACAATAAACACCCTTTTGACTAACCCCTTTTAAATTAGGAACGTGAGCTCTAGACCCAGTGGCTAGTACAAGTTTGTCATAACTGTATTCATTTCCTTGATCATCGGTTACTAACTTTTTAACAGGATCAATGAGTTCAATTCTGGTTCTTCTATTTTCAAAAACCTGGCTTTCTTCTAAAACATTTTCTAATTCATCCGGTGTAACTGAACCAAAAAGATAGGAAGACAAACGAACTCGGTCATAAGGTGTACCAGGCTCATCGCCAAATACTCTAATGCTGCCCTGATACTGATTACGTCTTAATTCTTTTACGAGCTGAATACCCACAGGGCCGTTGCCAACAATGATAATATCAGTGTGGCTCTGCTCTTTTTTTGTCGTAATATCGTCGGATTTTAATCTTTGTTCATTAGAATCCGGATTAATAATTTGGGCAGTCATGAGTAGATTCAGTTATGAATTTAGATCTCGAAAGAGCAACTGATATGCCACGGGTTTGATTACTACCCCCTATTGGGTACAAGATTGAATGGCATTCTACTAATTTGATCGAAATTGCGTTGACGGCAAATTTACCATGCACCATATGAGTATTTAGCAATGCACTTGATCGCACCAAAACAATTCAAATAGTTTTTTGTTATAAAGTTCTAAAAAAATTGACCATTAACCAATGCAAACCAAGGACTTAGGCGTGAAATTCAGCACCAAACTACAGATTCAATCCTGGCCATTTATGATGCAAGCCGGGGTCACTTTAATTGCCGGTGCAATTTACTCGTTAGGGTTTAGCCCATTCGGCATATGGCCCGCCGCATTGATTTCCGTGTATTGGTTTTATTGTTTGTCTACTCAACCAAATGCTCGCCCTATGCTGCTGGGCTGGTTGTATGGGCTAGGTTTTTTCGGTGTCGGCCTTTCCTGGGTTTATGCCAGTATGCGTGTGGTAGAGACTCCCATAATACTTTCAGTGTTAATGACGTTTGCCTTTGCCACGGGCTTAGCTTTTCTATTCGCGGCCCAGCTTTGGAGTTTTAAATATTGGAAAAATAAAAGTTGGTCATCAGTATCATTCATTTTTTGTTGGTTAGTTTTTGAATGGATTCGCTCTTGGTTATTGACTGGTTTGCCCTGGCTATATTTGGGCTATGCGATGACCGACAATTGGTTAATTGGTTGGGCACCAATAGTTGGAAGTTATGGCATAACCTTTCTAGCTTTAGCTACTGTAGTTTTACTAGCCATTGATTTTATTTCACGCCCAGGGTTGATTTTTTCTAGATTAATCGTTGTTTTAATTATTTGGTTAACTGGACTAGCACTTCAATCTAAAGAATGGGTTGATACCGAGTCATTAACTCCAATAAAAGTAACAGCACTACAAGGGAATATTGAGCAAGCAACGAAATGGGATAGGGATATGGTGATTCCTACCTACGAAATGTACTTGGCGATGACGAAAGAAAATCAGGACAGTCAATTGATCGTTTGGCCTGAAGCAGCTATTACCCATTTGTATAATCGAGCCATACCATTTTTAGATGAACTCGAAGCTCTTGGTGATGAGACCAACACTGCGATCGTGACTGGCATACTCACCGACTATAAAACCGACAAAGGCTATTACCAATACTGGAATAGCTTGATTGGGTTAGGCACAGGTGAAGGGGTCTACCATAAAACCAGGCTAGTACCTTTTGGAGAATATGTGCCTTTCGAAGATTTTGTCAGAGGCTTAATGAGCTTCTTCGATTTACCCATGTCTACCATTAGCCCAGGCCCAGAAGTACCTGAACTTTTGACATTCACAAACTTAAATCAGGACTACAAAATAGGCTCATTAATTTGTTATGAAATTGCCTACCCTGGCTTAGGGATTAACAGCGCAAGAGAATCCAACCTTTTGATAACTGTGAGTAACGACGCCTGGTTTGGTGGTAGCCATGGCCCTTATCAACATTTACAAATTGCGAGAATGAGAGCCATTGAATCCGGTCGGCCTGTCATTAGAGCAACTCAGGATGGTGTTTCCGCTATTATTGATCACAAGGGCAAGGTTTTAAAAAGTGCGCCCAAATTTACTAAAATGGCCATTACTGCTGATGTTCAACCTACTCAACAAAAAACTCCATACGTATCAATTGGGTATGTCTGGTTGATTGTCATATGCTTAGTATGGTTAACCGGTGTAAATGTATTTGATCGCTTCCCGTTAGGAAAGGCCAGGCAAAGGACCTGACTAGGCAAACACAATTCTTCTTTATGACATAGGAGTAAGATTATTTCTGACAGGGAGTTCTTTAAATAAACAAAGTTCGCAGCATAATCCGCTGCCGCCTCTTTCTAAATTATTAATGCAGATTATCGTCTTTATAGAGGAACTCTATGTTGTGACATCTTGCGCAAGCTGTGAGCTCTTGGGCAATGTATAGATGGATCTGCTTGCCACATTGGGTGCAGCTAAGATCACCAGCGGGCGCCAATTCTCCCACGTGGTACAGTCCTTCCTGAGATTCTAACCGATACATTAGATCTAACCATTCCAGCTGAGTAGGGTCAGCAATATCCCCCAAAGACTTTAATAGCTGTTCTTCAAACATATCCAAATCTATGTCCAACCAGGAGGCCACCCCTTTACCTGTCTTCCCTAACCAATCTTTTTTGCTAGACATCTTGCCCCCTTGAAAATCAAGCCTTTCAAACAGCTGAAGGCTTTAAATGACTATAGATCAGGTTCTAAAACAAAATGCCGAACGCGTGCTTGTTTTTAGAAATGTTTTGCAACAGAACGTTTCTAGAATGTAGGTAAGCCGGGTGAAATTCGAGCGCTGCTGGGATAAACTTGCTCGCCCTGCCAAAAGCAAACAATTTACACAGTTAAAAGAGCTTATTCATATCATGGATGCGACTTATTCACCCAGTGCCATCGAGGCAAAGGTTCAAACCCAGTGGGAAGACAACAAGGTTTTTAAAGCCGTTCAAGATGCTAGCAAAGAAAAGTATTACTGCCTTTCTATGCTGCCGTACCCCAGTGGTAGGTTACATATGGGCCATGTGCGGAATTATACAATTGGCGATGTGATGAGTCGCTTTCAACGCATGTTAGGCAAGAATGTAATGCAACCAATGGGTTGGGATGCCTTTGGGATGCCTGCGGAGAATGCCGCAATTAATAACAATGTCGCACCCGCCAAGTGGACTTACGAAAACATTCAATATATGAAGCAGCAGCTGAAAAGCCTGGGCTTCGCATATGACTGGGACAGGGAAATCACCACTTGTGACCCAGACTATTACAAATGGGAGCAATGGTTCTTCACTAAAATGGTCGAAAAAGATCTGGCGTACAAAAAGACCTCCTCAGTGAATTGGTGCCCCCACGATCTAACAGTATTAGCTAATGAACAGGTACATGATGGCTGCTGCTGGCGTTGCGATACGCCTGTTGAGCGAAAAGAGATGGATCAGTGGTTTATTCGCACAACAGCTTATGCTGGCGAGTTACTCGATGAGTTGGATAATTTAGAGGGCTGGCCTGATCAGGTAAAAGAAATGCAACGCAATTGGATCGGTCGATCCTATGGCGTTGAAATGACATTCGGTGTGAAAGATCACCCTGTTAGTGGTTTAGAAATTTATACCACTCGCCCAGATACGGTTTTCGGCGTGACTTATGTAGCCGTTGCCGCGCAACACCCATTGGCATTAGAAGCTGCTGAATCTAACTCGGAATTGGCTGCATTCATTGAAGAGTGTAAAACCATGACCACCACGGAAGCCGATATGGCAACCATGGAGAAAAAAGGTTGTGACACAGGCCTGACAGCAATTCACCCAATTTCGGGTAAGGAAGTACCCATTTGGTGTGCGAATTTCGTATTGATGGACTATGGCTCGGGTGCCGTGATGGCTGTTCCTGGTCATGATGAACGGGATTACGAGTTTGCCTCTAAATACGGTATTGAAATATTGCAGGTTATTGAACCCAAAAAAGGCTCCGATGTTGAATGTGATTTAAGCAAAGCCGCATTTACTGAAAAGGGCTCGTTAACCAACTCTGGTGACTTTAATGGTCAATCGTCAGAAGTTGCTTTTGATAACATCGCACAGTGGCTTGAAAAAGAAGGTAAAGGAAGAAAAACCACCAATTATCGCCTTAGGGACTGGGGTGTTAGCCGTCAAAGATATTGGGGGACACCAGTACCCATGGTTTATGTGGATGGGGAAGTAAAAGCTGCTAAAGAATTTCCAGTGGTACTTCCAACAGACGTTACCTTCGAAGGCATCAGTTCCCCTATTAAAGGTGATCCTACATTCGAAAACACAACGATTGACGGCAAACCTGCGATTCGTGAGACAGATACGTTTGATACGTTTATGGAATCCAGCTGGTACTACGCGCGTTACTGCACACCTAAAAGTGAAGACGCGATGTTAGAGCCTGAAGAAGCGAATTATTGGTTACCTGCTGACCAATATGTTGGGGGCATCGAACATGCAACCATGCACTTAATTTATTCCCGTTTCTTCCACAAGGTTATGCGCGATTTCGGATTGGTTGAATCTGATGAGCCTTTCAAAAACTTACTTTGCCAAGGCATGGTCTTGGCCGAAACCTGGTCAAGAAAATCAGAAACCGGCGGTAATGACTGGGTTGCACCAGCAGATGTGGATGTGATTAAAGACGAAAAAGGCAAAGTACTTGGAGGTAAGCACAAGCAAACAGGAGAAGACCTGGAATACATGGGCATGGCAAAGATGTCTAAGTCCAAGTTAAACGGTACAGACCCTGAAGAAGCAATTAAAGAATACGGTGCTGACACCCTTCGCCTCTTCAGTATGTTTGCAGCTCCTCCAGAGCAAACTTTGGAGTGGACTGACGCTGGAGTTCAAGGGTCTCAAAAATTTATACAGAGACTTTGGCGAGCAGTGTCTCAGTTGGTTGAAGCCGGTGAAATTCCTGAACTCGACACAACTGCTTTGAATAAAGATCAAAAAGAATTACGTCTTAAAACTCATGAAACCATTAAAAAAGTTACTGATGATTTTCAACGGCGTTTTACTTACAACACAGCTATAGCAGCGATAATGGAGTTATTAAACGCAGCAAATAAATTTGACTTCACAGAGGGTCAAAATTTAGCAGTGTTAAAAGAGGCTTTATGGTCCTGCGTGTTGATGCTAAACCCAATAATTCCACATGCTTGCTCTGAGCTTTACAAGGAATTAGGCGGTGAGGGCGAATCTATTGATGCTCCTTGGCCTCAGGTTGATGAATCAGCACTCGTTAAGTCTAGTATTTTATACGTGGTACAAGTCAATGGTAAGCTGAGAGCTAAATTGGAATTCCCAGCTGAAGCCAATAAAGAAGATATCGAAAAAACAGCATTATCGGACGAGAATGTCACAAAGTTCACAGACGGCAAAACAGTCCGAAAAGTCATTGTTGTTCCAAACAAGTTGGTTAACATTGTTGCAAACTAATAAATACGTTTGGTTCACAGGAGCAAAATTTTGATTAGGAAAATCACTTTTACCCTCAAAAGTCTTGCTCTTGGTTTGCTACTTACCACCACGCTTTCATCCTGTGGTTTCCATCTCAAAGGCTTGGAACCATTGGATGATGCCTACAGAAGAATGGCTCTTGTCACTTTTGAATTTGGAGCCTTCGAGTCTGTTTTAGTCCGCGACTTAAGTATTAAAAACATTGACTTGATTCTCGTTGAAACAGATCCAGAAACTGGACTACAGCTGGGTGAAGAACTGTTTCCCTATGCATTAATCATTGCTGAAGATATCAGCTCGTCTAGAGAACTCACTAGCCGTCAACTAGCTCTGCGCAAGGAAATCAGATATCTGATTAATGATGAGAAAGGCAAACCGGTACTTCCAGTAAGAACGATATCAGCGGAATTAACCGTTAATTTCGATCCAACCGAAACTGAGTCTGAAGACATCGCCAGGGAAGACGGTTTCAGAACACTTCACTTACAACTTTCAGATCAAATTTACAGGCAAATAAAGGCTTTATAAATGAAGCTAAAACCGGCTCAGTTACAGGCCCATTTGCAGAGTAAACTTGGTACTGCTTATTTTGTTAGCGGTGATGAAACTCTACTCGTTATGGAGACTTGTGACCAGATACGTGCAGCAGCTAGGGAACAGAGTATTTTAGAAAGAGATCTGTTTCATGTTGAAGCAGGTTTCGATTGGAATCAGCTATTTGATGCAACCAGCGCCCTATCTCTTTTTTCAGATCGAAGAATCATTGAGATTCGCCTAAGCGCTAAACTTAATGAACCCGCTAGAAAAGCTCTGGTAGAATTGGTTTCAAATCCTAACCCTGACAATGTTTTGTTGATAGTGAGTCCAAAAGTTGATTCATCTAGCGCCAAAGCAAAATGGTTCCGAAACCTGGAAGAGAATTGTTGCCACATTCAAATTTGGCCTCTCGAAAGCAAACAGCTTCCCCAATGGATAAAATCTAGACTTAAACAAAAACACCTTGACATAGAAGATCAAGCCTTAGAGGTTTTATCAGATAAAGTTGACGGTAATTTACTTGCTGCTCAACAAGAAATTGAAAAACTAGCGCTATTAGTTGAAGGTCATTTAATAGACGAAGAGCTGGTTAATCGAAGTGTCAGTGATAGCTCTAGATATGATGTTTTTGATCTAACGGAGTCGAGCCTAAAAGGTGATGTTAAAAAAGCGCTCAAAGTACTATCTGGACTCAAAGGCGAGGGAATAGAACCGCCAGTTGTTCTCTGGGCCTTGAGCCGTGAGTTAAGGTCTCTTAGCATTCTTAAATCTCAGTTCAATCAAGGTGTGGCACCAGCCCAGGCATTTAGAAAACAGGGTGTTTGGGAGAAAAGACAACCTGCTGTGCGTTCTGCTTTAGATCGCCTGAGCGTTCACTTGATTCTGGAATTAATTCAGTATTCCGGGCTTATTGACCAATCCATTAAAGGCCAAAGGAAAACAGATATCTGGGATGACCTATCGGCTTTAACCTTTGCCATCTGTAATGGCAGATTGGCTGCACCGCTTTCAGATTAATTTCTTTTTAGATTGCTGAAATATCCAAACATATAGACGCAGAATGGCACCAAGTAGGTTAATACTAAAGGCAACCACTTAATTGATTCATCCCCAAACAAGCCATTCCATTGATTAATTAGCGTTAAAAGACTCCCTACAACCAAAGCTGTTTTAATGCCTTTTCTTATTACTGACTTCATCTATAGTTCCCTTGACACTTTCAACCAACGATAAGTCGACCAACTCACAAATTTCTGAATATAAAATTTTCATTGCATATTGCCCCAAGCTAGTCACAAAGTTCTGAGACAATAAAACCTACCATTGTTCTCAAAAATTATTCAGGTATTTGTTTGCATGAAGACAATAATGTTCACTCTGCTTCTGACTTCACTACTATCAATTCAAGCAGAAGCTGCTCGAAAACACACATCTAGAATACCCGCACATGAAATTGACCTTGTTTTTGGTTTATCAAACGGCGGTGATTCATTAGGTGAAAGTGTGACTGTTGTCAGTGGTAGTGAATCCACAGACTACTCTATCTCAGCTGGTGGTCGATATTTTGGCATGCTCTATTGGAATAATAACCTTCAACACAACTGGGGACTTAGACTCGGACTTGGCTATCACCAAGACCTGCTATCTGCAACCAATGGCGAAATCTCATTTTCAAGAAACAAGCTAGAGATTCAACCCTATGTCAGATTAGCTCAAAACTTTAAATTTGGGTTGGGAATTAGCTATGACAACAATGTTGTATACAAAGAGAACTATAACGACGACGTTGTTGAAGCAGAGGAATCTATTGAGTTTGAAGATGCATTGGGCATTATTACTGATATCAACTACACACCAGTTGGAAAATTATTAACCCTTGGCATTAAATATCAGGTGGTCGAATACAAAGCTAAAGACACATCGGAGTCTGTGAATGGTAATAACACGGCATTCTACATTGGGTTTTCATTTTAGTTTTTGAAAGCAAACAATAGAGTTGCCTTCATATTCGACTTTTAAGGCTCCTAGTTTTTCACCTAGAAAATTAATTGTTTCGTCACTAAAAAAGCAGATATGAGTGGGGTCATTTTTATAACCCCAACGCTCAAACCTATCTCTACTTATTACGCGCTGGGTCATGACAAAAAGCCATCCGCCTTCACGGATAATATTCCATAAAAACTCTAGTTCTTTGCCAGGGTACTTTAGATGTTCTAAAACTTCTGTCGCTGTAACGAATTCATACTTCTGGGTAAACACTGACTTGTCTGGACGATAGAATTTATCGTACAAGTTCACATCATATTGCTTTTCATGAAGCATACTCGCCAGCGCAGGCCCAGGACCACAGCCAAAATCCAACCCTAAGCTATTCTCGCTAACTCTTGATATCACCGCATCAACTACTGGACTTAAAAATTTTTTATATCCAGGATCATTGATAGAGTTTTCATGCATATCGTACTCTGACTTCTCAAGAACATCAGAAAGATGAAACTCCTCTGGTACAAATACCAAATCGCAGCACTCACACCTCAGGTATGATCTGACTTTATCATTGAAGTAATCAGCAATATTTGAAGATTCGCACAAGGGACAATTCATAGTATATATATACCCCGTCTACTATACGTTGACGGCTTTCATGAGTGGTTGTTTGAAGCCTGAAGGGTTGTCCCGATCTGCCGGTGCAGTACAACCACTTCCTCGCACATGTCTTTGGCGTCAAGCTTCTCGCTTCTGACTTCAAGCCAGTTTTCTTTTCTCCCAAAACGAGAAAACCCCGATGAGCTGCCTCACCGGGGTTCTAAATTAAAAGCTTGTCGAGGTCCCGGCAGTCGCACTGTACTCTCACTGGCTACGAAGTAGCCATAAAGTAAAACGCCCCACCAGTTTCCTGGCAGGGCGTTTTGTATTAGGCGCTTGACGATGACCTACTCTCACATGGGGAAGCCCCACACTACCATCGGCGATGGACCGTTTCACTTCTGAGTTCGGGATGGATTCAGGTGGTTCCAGTACTCTATCGTCGTCAAGCAAAACTGCTTGTCATTCGGGTC
>JANQHX010000021.1 GCA_028282465.1 Gynuella sp. | reverse complement strand
GTTCCCCGATAGCTCAGTTGGTAGAGCAGTAGACTGTTAATCTATTGGTCACTGGTTCGAGTCCAGTTCGGGGAGCCACTTCTTTTTTAGGTGTCTTCTACACCGCTGTCGTTCCCCGATAGCTCAGTTGGTAGAGCAGTAGACTGTTAATCTATTGGTCACTGGTTCGAGTCCAGTTCGGGGAGCCATTTCTTATCTGCTTTCCTATTAAAGACAATCCGTCGAATGCTTCTAATTCAATCCATTTAGCGCCTGTTTTCTGACATTACTTTCCACTTGCCGAAATAAAAAAGGCCCGAATAATTCGAGCCTTTGAGATTCTGTAATACCGATATCACTTATTCAGCAGGATTAATTTCGAGTAATTCAACTTCGAAGATTAGCGCTGAGTTTGGTGGAATTGCGCCGCTGCCACGTGCGCCATAAGCCAAGTCAGGATGGATGAATAACTTCCACTTGTCACCTGTAGTCATTTCTTGAAGCGCCTGAGTCCACCCAGGAATTACACCATTCAGTGGGAAGGAAATAGGTTGACCACGATCTACTGAGCTGTCGAAAACAGTACCGTCAATCAAGGTGCCGTGGTAATGAGTTTTAACTGTATCCGCAGCCGTTGGCTTGGCCTCGCCTTCACCAGCCGTGATGACGCTATACTGCAATTTACCTGGAACCAGCTCTATCACACCGTCTTTTTTGGCATTGGCAGTCAGAAAATCAACTGCTTCTGCTTGTGCTGCTTTTGCGTCTTCTTCGGCTTTAGCCTGAGCCTTTTGTTGAATGGCACCAAATGCAGCGCGAATTTCTTCTTCTGAAAGATCTAAGTCAGACCCTGCAATTGAATCCTTCAAACCTTCGATTAAGGCATCAATATCCACTTCGATAGACTGTTCATTAGCCAGCTGGCTACCGATATTTACGCCAATACCGTAACTTGCCTTTTGATCATCAGTCTTGAGTTCAACGGCTTGCACACAGGCCGCTAAAGTCAGGCCAGCAAGTGCAGGCACGTATAATTGTTTCATGGGAGTTCCTTTCTAGGGAGGAGTGTAAAACGAGCGCAGAGTTTAACCCTGTGAACAGGGTTAAACCAGCAACCAAATGGGTAAAATCAATGAAAACTGTAAGGCAAATCGAAAAAATGAGGCCTTTGTTGCTAAAGTTGCTAAAGTCGCGAAAAAGATTACTTAGGTAGCTCTAACGCATCATCCCGTTCGAGGTCGTTTAACATACGCCAGGAGCCCCCCGCTTTTTCGATGCGATCTTGCCAATACAGCAATCTAGATTTGTATTCAGTCGGATCAACATTATCTGTTCTGAGCTTTGTTACGTTTAACGCAGTGACCGTAAAGCCATCCAGCTCAAGATCAAAATCTCGATTGAATCCGTCAGGCAATTCTTCTTTCAAATCAGAATAAATTAAAATGTGCTTATACCCTGCCCCAGTTTCAGTGATGTATTCTTGCGCTTGAAGCAAACCCCCAGAAATATCGGTATAGGATGCGCTTTCAACGGTTGACACAAAGTTATCTATTATTTCGGCAAACTCTCGCTTCTGAACATTAGACTTTGAAGGCTTGTCATCAAACTTAACCTTGGCAATTATATCCCGCTCACTAAAACTGCCACTGTCGATTCGAGCAACCGCAAAACTGTCGCCGGCTTCCAAAGTTGCCAAATAATAATTGATAATGTTTTGGGCTTTTCTAAGTTCTTTAGTATAGGTGCCTGAAGTATCCAACAATAAGTAAACAGCTGTACTGTAGTTTTCATTACTGGCACAAGCACTTAATAAAAATAGTAAGCTGATTAAAAATCCCTTTCTCATTTTTATGGCCTCAATTCTGTACTGGATTCAGAAACCGATGATGTTTCGGAGCGTCTAGCTGAGTCTTCCCGAAAAGACTTCACAGCCCCTTCTATCCATAAAGGAATAAATATGAAAATGTCATAAACGGCAATAATGAACTCCACGAGATTTTTAATAGCATTGGCAAGCAAACGTAACAGTATCGCTGCCAGATGTAATACTTGAACAAGTATCGACGACAGTACGACCCTTCCTGTTAAAAACAAAGTTTCAATAGGTATCGCTACAAACATTAAAGCAAATGGCAACATGAAACCCAGCATCATGGCTGCAGCTAACGGAATGGTTTGACTGATGTCGCTGGCCACAGGCGCTTCACCACCCAAGCCAAGTGAAAATTTTAACGCTTCGTCTGCAGCAGCGATTTGATCTCTCATAAATGCCAAACCCGACTCAATACTCGCCAGGAAGAACATGAAAATAAACAGCGCCCAAATCATTCTTTTTCGAATGCGATCATCCAGGCTCGAAAGTGCAGGAAACATTCGAGTAATGTGCAAACATTCCATTAGGAAAACCCCTAATATCACTTCCAGAATGACAATAAATGCACCAGCAACCTGAGCAACTGAAACCACTTGTCCAAATAAATTAAATTTACTCGACGTACCTCCAACCATTTCTGACATAGGCAAAGCTATTAACTGAAAGTTGAAGAATGCGCCCCAGGTAGCTAACAAAATAATCAGTACAGAAAATAGAAAATCTATACTGGCAGAGGAACGTAACGCCCTTTCAGCTTGTTCAGAACCCTGTCGTATTTGTTCATACTGATCCATATGAACATCAAGTTTTGCTGAGTGTTTCAACAAACCTTTAATACTGTTACCAACACTACCGACTGCGTTATTCAGTTTGCGCCAATGGGGCATCATGGAGTGCAACAGCCTATGTCGTTGTGCTATGCCTTCCCGATAATCACCCAAGGCCTGTTTGTGCTGACCAATAACCGACTCATGCAAGTCAGATAATATTTTAGCGATCACCGGATTGCCCTTATGAGCTTCTTTCAAGTTGGCGACCGCCTCCACAGCTTCTACCCAATCTGGTGAAGGAGGCGGTGATTCACCAGTTTTTTGATAATCTTCTTCGATGGCGGTGATGTGTTCTGATATGACTTTTTGTAATTCTGGGTAGCCACTTAAATCTCTATCCACAATGGCATTTACCCTGTAAAACTCACGCTCAATATCTCGTTCTTTTTGAGCCTGTCCCATTTCCAATAACACTTCACGGTTACGCTGCTTCATTTGCTCTGTCATTGTGATGAGTGCTCTAGACTGCAGCCTTAAACTGGCAGACAGCAGCAAAGCTATCTTCCTAAAAGCTGCGTAGAAACCATTTTTCGAGAAATACAAAGCCAACATCACCAGTAACAATGTTCCAAAAAACACTGTGGGATTCGCTTGCATCCAATTAAAAAATTGACCTTCCATTCGGGCCGTCCTCTAGTTAGGCAAAGGTGTTAGACCATTCCAGTATGGCAAAGAAAGTATTTCAAAAGTGGGCTCTTAACCACTGTTTTAAGAGAAATTCATTGAAATTCGAACTGGATCAAAAATGAATTTCATGAATGATCCTGTGAATAAGTCTGGGGAAAATGACGGTATTTTTGCGCTCCGTCATGAATTTGACCTATTTTACAGACCCTGAATAAACCAATTTTGGCTAAAAATATCCATATAAAACAAATACTTATAAATATTACCCAGAGAATCATACAATATTACACACTGGCATGAGGGTTGAAGTAGTTATTTATCCTGAATGATCAGACTGTGAATAACTATGTTTACAAACAGACACATTGAACCGACGTCTTTTCTTCATCTGCTGGTTTTGTCTTTAATCATTTTAAGCACGTCTGCTTGTAGCTCAGGAGGTGGTGGCGGAAGCAGTGCTCCAGGTACAGATGGCGATGACACTAATCAGGTGACTGATTCTGTAACTCTCTCTGGCGTCGTCGCTTATGGACAAGCCGCTGCATTTGCAGATGTCTGCACGTCTGATGGCACCACTGAATATTGTATAACCGCCAATGCCCAAGGCGAATACAACCTCATGAACAACCCCGTCACCAGCGGCTTAGTCAGGGGTGAATTTATTGCTCCCGATGGATTGCAAACCACTTACTATTCACTGTTTAGTTCAGAAACTGGCGCAACCACTTCAAGCAGTAATATTAATGAAGTGACAGACCTGATCACTCGGGCTTATCTCAACAGCGAGTATTCCACCACCCCAGAAACCTGTTTTGTTACTGCCACTTGTTTAAGCGCTTTGCAAACAGGTTATGATCACAGCGCTGTCGCACCAGCCATTAATAATTTATCGGCAGCACTGGGAAGTCTTTGGCCGGTTGATACATCCGGAAACCCGATAAACCCCTTCACCGAAGAATATGATGCCAACCCATCAGAAAATCCTATTAACACTGATGGCATGATAGAGCTTCTTGATTTCAGCATTGACACGAATACCGGACTGATCAGTGTTACGGATGTGAATGGCGTAGAAGTCGCGAGTTTTTCCATGGCTGAACTCGCGACCAGTGATCAAGACAATTTTTTAGGTTCACTTACTACCAACACCATAGACGCCCTAGAAGCCGAAGCGGTATTAGCCACGCTAGTACTAGACACATTGCAACCCGCAACTCCAATTATCTCAGTGAACGTTACCGTGACAGAAACCCCAGTGATCAACCAGTTTCAATCCCCGTCAAATGTTTCTATTGCCATTTCAGCCAGCCATCAAGAAAGTTTGGAAATCACCGGATGGACAGCACAACTCATCTCTCCTAACGGTGTTATTCAAACCTGGACTCGGGAAGCACTTGAATTAGCTGGATTAACTAATCAAACCTTTACCCTCACTGCCGTAGGCACCTGGTTTGTAGTGGTACAAGCAACGGATATTAACGGGCTTATTGGTCAAGGGGGCAGAGAAATCATCATAAGAAGAGGCGACGACACAGCCGTTCCAGCCACTTATGGCGCAGCGGGTAGCTGCCAACCTGTGGTTTCCTTGTTTGATCAAAATTCTTTGAATATCTGTATCGAAACCATGGATGGAGGGGCACTTTCGATTCCACCCGGTGAATGCGATGGTCGAGAAAACTTACTGTTAGGAGAAACACAAGATGATTTGGAGTGGCTAGAGGCTAGATGTCGAAATAGCTGGCAGATGATAAATGAGGACACAAATGAAACCGGTACTTTTATAGGAACCTGCACCCAGGACATCACAGAAACCAGAATTTTCCATTATCAGAACCCGTTGCGGCCAAATAATGAAACCATTAATGAAGCACAAAATAGATTATCCACAGCCTGCACCAACCAAGGAGGAATCTGGGAATTATAGTAACACCATGTCAAGTCTGTAACACGCATGGTTTATTTTATTACCACCCGGATATAGCAGATAATTAACTGAGTAAAGTATGTGTTACGTAAAGCTACAAAAATATAACTTATTCACAGTTTCTGTGGATAATTCTGTGAATAGCCCAGGTAAAAAGCCTCTAAACCCAGCAAATAAGCCTGTTTTATTAAATAGGATAAAAAAGAGTCATTGAAAAAAGTGCTTGCTGATCAATAAGTTATGCTTATTTATTAGCTTAAATGAATGTAAAACCTGGGGTATGTAAATTTGGTATGCCAGGATTGAATAACTTTGTAAAGGCATTCCTTCAAATTGATTTTTGCTTATAGTTTATAGCCTTAAATTTTGCAAATTTTGGTAAAAAAAAACTTGAACCCCCCTTCTTTACTGGGGTTGAGATACTTATCCACTTTTTCTGTGGATAAAATTGTGAATAGTTCCTGAATTCTGCCATCTAATTGCCAAAATTCGGGGGGGTTATCAAATTGATTAAAAATTAGACAAGCTATTTTTTCTTTATTTTTCAAAGAGTTAGCAAAGTCAATAGTGATAAAATATAAAAATGAAAAAAATTTGACGTATAAATTTAATATGATTCATTTCTGTGCATAAAGTGTCTTTCGCCCTATTGAACTCCAAAAATCATCAATGCAATCCAATGTCGACACCACATCCGCCAAAAACCGATCTTCATGAATGCCACATTGAAAGTAAATCTCGGCTACCAGTGGGATACAAGGTGGGGTAAAAGAGCCAGTTGGGCTAGAAAAATAGCTAATCGGCATTAAATTCAGATCAAGCTGATTTTTATAAGCCATTAAAGACGAAGCTAACTCATCCCAAAAACCTGAAACCAACCAACTCTCTAGTGCAAAGCGCGATGCCAATCTGCTACTTGGGGCACCATTTAACAGCCGATGAGTCAGTTCTGAACTCACAAAATCCGTAATTGGATCCACAGGCACTGACCTTAATAGTGGGCCAAAGGGAATTCTTAACGACCTCACGTATTCATGAACAAACTGAAAAAAGCCTCTCAACACAGATAGGTTATGACTTTCAGGAACAGAGGTCAGGTGCGCCAAATCCATAAACAACTTATCCGATTCTGCTTTACGGCCCGTTTTCTCAGACAAATAAAGTAAGTTGAAGAAGATGACCATTTGCAAAATCAAGTACTCCACCTGTTGCCCGGTGGAATTTTCGTCACTCAGCCATTTAGGGAGCGCATCTCCATTGATCACGGGATGGTTTTCCAAGGCTCTGGAGATGTTATCAACAAGAAACACATAGGCGTCATGTTTTTGATGCTCTGGTCTATCCAACAATATCAAGGGGTGCTGCCCTAAAGATCGGTAGACAGAGTTTTTAGGTAATATCTGCATAACATGAAACTAGTACATCCTGTGCAGTCCACCAGTGATATTACAACTTTAAACTTTTCGAAATTCTCGTTGGTTTCAAAACGCATTTTTCATGCATTCCTCAAGCTCTGTTCTATTCTGTAAAAACAGGTCACAAATTTTATATGGAATCAATCAATGCAGGCTGAAGCCAGTCTCGAGCGGCAATTTTTTGCCACATGGGTAACAATTTTATTTTCTACTTTGAACTATGTTCAGGCTGAAACTGGGCAGACCAGTAATTTGGTGGAAACACAGGCTCGTTACTACAACGGGTTTGCAGAACTCATGGAAGATGAAAACACACTACCTGTGCAAGAGCTTGCGGATTTGGAAATACCTGTGATGCGAGTAGCCTTGTATCACACAGAAGACAGACTTTATAAAAAAATACCTAAGTCAACAGAAACCATGATCGAAGGCATGATCATTAAAAAGTTGATTGATACCGAAAAGTTTTTGGTCACCGAGTGTGTTGAATGCAAATTGATTCAAGTAAAACTTCAAAACGATCAACTCAGTATTAATCAAGCGATAGAAAGTAACAAAGACATGCGCAACCTAGCCAGAAAGCTTCAAGTGGATGGGTTTTTTATGTGGAGCGCAAATGTGTATGAAGAAAAATTTACTGTCGACATGAGACTGGTTGATGCCACAGATAACCATGTTGTTTGGACTCGGCAATACGCTAGAAAAACAAACCCAATCGAATTAGCTAAACGGGACGAAGAACTGAATGAAGAAGAGTTTGACCGAGTCGACTGGGAATTATTTGTAGGAGCATGGGGATTCAGTGCAGAACGAGAAGGCACTGGCGTTTCTGACCGTCAATTATCAAGCGTGACCACATTCGGTATTAGACGCAGAGAGCATTCAGAACTCAACGAAGACATTAGTTATGGTCTTGGTTTCGAAACTTTTTCAAATCTTGCCCAAACAGATTATTTCGACATGCTGGGCTTTGTTATTGAAGGCCGAGTGGAAGTTAATATATCCGCGTTGGAGCAATGGGTGCCAACACTCATGTATTTGGAACTGGGCCAGGCATTTTTTAAAGAACAACAATCTCTCGTCTACAAATACGGAATCGAATTTCCTTTTACAAGAAACGGCTACATTGATTTAGGTGTTATTTATTTACCTGAACAAGAAGTGGAATGGAAAGAAGTAGATGGCCTAGAAGAATCTTCAGAATTTGGCGGGGCAAGTTACGACATTACTTTGGGGTATCGATTCTAATGAGAAGACTGACTCCTTTTTTGCTGACAATGACATCCATGTTTTTGATATCAGCCTGTTCCATGTTTGGACAAAACAACGGCACATCGGCTTCTGAACAAACGTCTAAAACCGAAGACGTCACCATTAGCGATAGCAGCGCAAACACTGAATTAACTAGCCCCACAGAATCGCAAATTCTACAAGCGAATTCGCCAATTGAACCCACCCAGCTCAACCAGAGAGGCAAGGATGACTTCGGAGTCATCACCATAGACCGTCATGGTCCGGGTTATAACATCTCCTTAATTCTAGATACTGGCGAAGAAAACGTTGCCTTTGTTATGGACTTACCTGAATCGGAAGAGACTGATGATCCATTAGGTGCAGTTGCAGAAAAACTGAAGTCCATGGATATGGGAGAGAATGAACAACCAAATTCAAGTAATCGCGAGTTACCTATTGATGAAACAACCAATGCAGATGGCATTACCGAGACAACATTAAACCCGACGCCATCGTCAGGAATGACTGCTAACGACAGTATTGTATTGGCACAACAACTGTTTTACCGGCGAGACTATCTAGGTGCATTGAACGCGACATTACAGGCAATCAATCAACAGCCTGAATTTGCACTGGCCTATGCCTTAAAGGGCAGTATTTATTACAAAATGGGCCGCAGAGAAGAAGCCAAAACGGCTTGGGAACAAGCATTAGAAATTGATCCCAACATGGAAGATGTTCGAAAGGGTCTGGAAGTTCTATTTAACTAAATGATGAACATGAACAAATACTTTTTATGGGTCAGCGTCAGTTTGTTGGTTTTGCTAAGCGCCAAAGCTTGGAGTGTTGACGAGTTCATTTCTGCTGAACAAGACGTGATGACAGAAATGGAATTCATCGGGCAGATGGAAAACCGAATTACCAGAGACCTTCGAGCCTACTTGGGTAATGATCGTTTCATCATCAATATTGATGCCCGTATTCAACGGTTGCGAGGTACCATTCCAAAAGCGGCACCTGACTATATTTTAAGCCCAGCTCAAGAACAAAAATTACAAAACCTCAATGCTCTTATCGAGGAACTAGAACAAAAGACGCTGGAACAACAACAATCCTCCACGCCAGAAAGCATTCAACTACCAGGATTACCCTTTGGTGAAGATGCATCCGTTGAAGTACCAGCACCCACGGATTCACCGGTACTGGAAAGTTTAAAATCCATGCGGGAAAGTCTTGTTAATTTTGAAGACAGCGGCGAGCCCGTTGAAGAAATACTGGAAACTAGTCAGGACATTTTCTCCAGAATAGAAAACCTGGTGGTAACCATATTAATTGACGAAACCATTAGTCTCTCTCAGGAAGAATTTGTCAGAACACTTTTAGAGAGTAAGCTGAAACTGAATTACTTTCGTGGTGACCGCCTTGTTCTGGTAAAAACGCCTTTTGAATCCATTTCTGATGAATTGAACAGCGAACCAGACACCAGAATGCCGGAAGCGCTGGACCCCAATAGTACTAGCGAAGAGTTAAACTGGTGGCAGCAAACTTGGGTACCTTGGGTTGCACTGGCTTTTGCGGCGTCTATTTTTTTACTGTTGCTGATCCTCATTTTTAGAAAGCCTAAATATACACTACCGCCAGACTCAACAGTAAACCAGGCGCCCATTAGCGTACCTAGTGCTATCAGCAACGAAACCTCTGAAGCACCAGTGGTTGCCGACATCCGATCTCTAAAACAAGAAATTATTACCGCTGGCCTTGGTAATCCAGAACGGGCCAGTGGACGGGTTGAAGATTTACTATTGGGTGGTAACTATTTAAAAACCCTAGCATCCGCCTACCAGACTCTAGGGGGCTCTCTGTTCAGAGGCTTATTCCCGTCCATCAGCACTGGACAGATTTATGAGATCACTCAATTTCTGGAACAAAACCAATTAACACCAGATGAAGTTCACTCCGAGTTAACCGCACTAAGGCATGTATTACTACGAGATCAGGCATCCTTTCCGGAGCATCATCCTTCTAAGCCATTTAAATTTTTAGATCGACTGGCTGATGGCCAAATTGTTTACCTTCTGCAAGATGAAGAACCCAGAATCAAAGCCTTGGTACTGTCTCAAGTCTCTGCCACACGGGCTGCGGCTTTGCTAAAACATTTAGCACCGGCACAGCAGGGCCAAATTGCTTACGAAATTGGACAATTTAATGAATTTCCCATTGCCACGTTTAGAGATGTCGCAGACAGACTTGCCAAAAAATCTTTAAACGTGCCTAGCTTTGAAAACCTCAATACCGATGGCACCGCTCTGTTGATTGATATGCTCGACAACTTACCCTCTTCTGACGAGCATCAGTTGCTAGACCGAATTAAGCAGGACTCACCAGAAACCTATTATCGCTTACGACAGGTTTACTACACCTTTAATGATCTAGGCAGAACACCACCTGAAATTCTAGGTGAAATTCTTCGGGAAGTAGACAGAAAGCAATTGACCTCGGCGCTCGCAAATGCCAACCCGCAGTTAGTGAAATATATTCTAGAAGCACTGCCTTCAAAGGTACGAGCTGCGGTACAAGATCAACTTCAATACACAGACTCTCAACCGGACGATAACCTCGTTGAGCAATCTCGTCGTACCATTGTTCACCATATTCGTGAATTAATAAAAACCGGTAAATTCAGTATGCAAGATTTGGCAACCATTGAATGACATTTATTAGCACACTCATCGGCATCATAGGTGCCATCGCATTATTCTTTTATGCGATCACCTCGAATACCGATAACTTCATTATTTTTATTAGCCCCACCAGTGTTGCTATGGTGTTGGGTGGAACAGCAGCGGCGACCATTATTAGTTACAACATGAAGGAGTTTGTCACCGCTATTTTTGCTCTTTTTCGAACTTTCAGTGAAGAGCGCGACAACCACAGCACCCTGAGGTCAGACATCAAACGTTTTATTGAATGGAGCCAAATCTATCGACAACAAGGTCTCACAGCGGTTTCAAATTCCCTTACCAACAAAGAAAAAAAGAACGAGTTTCTAACTTATTGTTTAGAACAAATAACTGCGGGCTATGATTCTAAAGAGATTCGCTATTTAATATCTAACCGCATTGAAGCGGATTTTTCTCGAAGAACTCAATCGGCAAAAGTGTTACACACCATGGCTAGTTACTCACCGGCCTTTGGTATGGTTGGTACTATCATCGGCTTAATCATCATGTTAGATAACATGGATGGGGACATAACTGCCTTAGGCAAAGGTCTTGCGTTGGCCTTAATCACCACTCTCTATGGCGTCATGCTGGCTCAGTTGATTTTCAGACCTGCCGCCGTTCATATTTTTAAAAAAATGGAAGGGGAATATTTACGGCATCAACTCTGGTGTGACGGGTTTGTATTCATGATGGAAAAGGCCGACGCCCTCACCATACAAGACCGACTTAACGCATTAATTAACCCCAAAGCCTACTACGACATGGCAAGCGAGCAATCTTAAATGAATCTTCGCACACGGCCTGGAGCAGAGCGACGTCGGCCAAGGCTAGGGGGTGAAGGAGAGCAAGACAGTTGGTTAGTGACCTATTCCGATGTGATCACTTTGTTGCTTGCTTTTTTTGTCATGATCATGAGCGTCTCAGATTTAAATCAAGGCAAAATTGAAGCGTTAAAAGAAGGCTTAGCTGAAGCCATCAGCAACACAAAGGTTCAAACTCCATTGCGAGATATCGAAGCGGGTTGGCAATCCGTTATCGAAACTCGAGATCTGGAACAGTTTGCAAATGTCACCATTGATGACAAAGGCGTATTACTGGAGTTTACTAACTTTCCGCTTTACGATTCTGGCAGTGCCGATATACAACCACAGGCATTACCTCTGTTGAATGATGTAGCGAAAGTGGTTTCGAACAATCTTCAAGGTTATTACATTGTCGAAATTGAAGGTCATACAGATGATGTTCCCATTCACAATGAGAAATACGATTCCAACTGGGAGCTCAGTTCCAATCGCGCCACAAACATAGTGAAGTATTTTCAAGAACAGGGCTTAGACCCAATGCAAATGAAAGCTTCTGGCTATGCTGATTCGCGCCCCAAGGTCACAGACGAAACCATTCCTGTTGAAGAACGCAGAACTCAGAACCGACGAATACTGATTCGAGTAAGACGAGACTAATTAAATCTTTAAAGCCCTCCCCTAAAATTAAATAATAAGAATGAGCACTAGGGAGTTTCTTATTTTTTGAGTCCCAAATAAAAAGACAGGAAAAAACTTAGGGAATCCGATTCAACAATTTATATTTTGATTTAAATCTCAATGATGATTTAAGCCATTATCCAATTCACAGTTACAGTAATAACTGATTATTTATTTGACAGCCATTCAATTTAGATTTTCAATAAAATATAGAAGGTAGCAAGGAGGTTACTGACTCATGGATATTATCGAAATCTTAAAACTAGGATTACCAGGCTTGGTATTCTTATTATCACTTCTTTCTTTTAAGTTACTAAGTCAAGAAACCCAGAAAAAGTCTCCAAAACCATCGGTACTTTTTTCTATCCGACATTACATGTATGGAAATCTCGCCCTCGCAATTTTAACGGCTTCAGCACCCATTACAGAAAACTGGATTAGACCTTCAGTTAACCAGTTTGAGTCACAGGTTAAAATAAATGGGGTTGCACTTGTTAAAGGCGAAGCCGCCGTGTGCCAAGGCGTGCACTATGGCCAGAAGTATTTATTGGTTGTAGACAATGAATCACCAGAAAGAATGGTTCAGGTATTTGCAAAACTAGTAATCCCCTGCCCAAATAATCAAGAGCACATTCAATTAAGTGAAGACGATACTTTGCTATTGGGCTGGGACTCAAATAGTGAATCAAATATAAAACTGGTGATGGTTTCAGTGGCACCTGATGGACAAATGTTCGCTGTCAAATCCTGAGGTAACAATAGGGAGGTATAATTTATGAAATTACTAATAATGAAATGGATACTTATTCTGATTTTATCTGGCTTTGCATTTCCAGTAAAAGCAGACTGCATATATAACGGTGTTACCTACCCCACAGGCAGTACCATTGGGCCGTATATATGCAGCAATGATAATTGGGTTAAAAAACCATAAACATAGGTTTCAGGAGCGCTTAGATTTATAGAGTACTTAGCCCTGCCCTATAAAGGATAGTGCTCCAATAACCAGGCATAGATTTTATCTACGTCCTCTTTTTTACACAGCTCAGTGCCATGATTCATAGTTGCGGCAGTACCAGCAGCTACACCGCGGCGAGCAGCTTCACGAACCGACATACCTTCTGAAAGAGCAAGTACAGTAGAACCCACCATAGAATCCCCAGCGCCGACAGTGCTATTTTTTCTAACACGAGGTGGAACAATTTGTTCGCATTTATCCTTGGTAACCAGTAACGCCCCTTGTGGCCCCAAAGAAACCATCACAACCTCAGCTTTCCCTTGTTGAATCAGCGATTTGGCCTGGGTTTCTAAATCGTCAGGGTCTTCTACTTCCATACCTGCCATTTCAGCCAACTCCGCGCCGTTGGGTTTAATTAAATACAATCCACCCAATTCAACCGCTTTAATTAAAGACTCCGCTGAACTGTCAAAAATAATTTTGAATCCTCTCTTTTTGCACAGGCTCAACAGAGCTTTTAAAAAGTTGTCTTCAGTGCCCGCTGGAAAGCTACCACTGATGACACAGTATTCCGCATCCAGATTTTCAATTTCAGCTAAAAATTCCTGTTGCTCATCTGAATTTAATTCCGCGCCCGGCATAACAAATCGGTATTGTTGATTATCTGTGGTGGTTACCACTGTCATGTTTTGGCGAGTCCAATCCGTGATGGGCACAACTAAAGTGTCGATGCCCTCGGCATACAATAAATTAGAGTAGTGTTTCCCGGTGGAGCCACCGCTTGGATAAATCGCCAGAGAATCACCCCCCAATTTTTTAATAGCACGGGAGACATTTACTCCGCCACCACCTGGGTCGAAGGTTGGTGAATCACAACGTAATTTACCGTCAGCGTAAATACGTTCTGTGGTGGCGTTGCAATCCAACGCCGGGTTCAATGTAATCGTAATGATCTTTTTCAAAACAGCTAACCTTCAAATATTTAAAGCAGTAAAACTCACTCAAGAGAACGAATCACCCTGAGCCAGTCGAACGTAAAAGTTGAATCAATAAATGACTTACCAGTTGATGGGGGTTTTGTCTCTAAAGAATTGTCCATTAGGGCCACCAGCGTCTTGGGAGGCTAACCAAATAGCAGTTTCTGCGCCCTGCTCTGGAGTTCGCGGAGCGGCTTCTCCCCCCATGCGAGTATGGACCCAGCCTGGGCACATTGAATTCACAGTCACATCACCAGACAACTCTTTTGCAAGGGTAACAGTTAAACCATTAATGGCCGCTTTACTAATGGAATAAGAAGCCGGGCCAGCTAAACCCTCAGAAAATGATCCCCAGCCGGAAGACAAATTGACAATGCGACCAAAATTTCTATTCTGCATTCCAGGCACTAAGGCCTTGGTTAAAATATAGGGCGCCATGACATTCACTTGAATGGTTTCTGCCATTTCAGCCATGTCGCCGGTGACAACACCGCCTTCATAAAGTACACCAGCATTATTAACCAGAATATCAATCTGCGGAAATTGAGTTAGTAAATCTTCAATTTGAGATAATAAAACAGATGTATCCATCAGATCCAAAGCGACAGGAACAATATCGCCTTGAATTTCTTTGGCGACATCTTCCCCAGCATTTAAATTACGACACCCCAACAACACCTTATAGCCCTGCTGAGCTAACCCAACCACGATGGCCTTGCCAATACCTCGATTGCCACCAGTAACTAACACTGTTTTCATGATTACCCTTTTTAAAATTAATTCGCTAAAGATTTAAAGGCCTGATAATGATCCATAATCCAGCCGCCATATTTTTGTTTTTGTCCAGCACCATTATACCAGCGAGCAAACTCCACAAAGTCTTTTTCCACTAATGCCTTTATCATTCGTTTATCCAGAAAACGAAACAATCCTTCAATTTGCGCCGCCATGTCAGTGGAAAACTGATCGAACATTTCAGCCACTGATGAGTAATTCAGTCGTTTATAATGAAAACCCATAATCTGGGGAGCTCCCATGCTAATAGACATCATGGCCGCATCACTGTCTAAGTGTCTTGCGAAATTAAACACCTCCCATTCCTTTCTTTGTTTGCCATGAAAGCGACTCCACTCATCGTTGGTAGTTTCTCGCCACTCATGACCCAGCCATTTCTTACCCTTCTTGTTGTATTTGAAATGCTGATCAAATAATTCTGAATTCTGTTCACCCCAATAACCGTCAAACTTGTGGTTTTCAAAACGAATGATCATGCGGTTGTCATTACTTTTTTGAAAACCCTTACCCGAACTTTCAACACAAAGCACAGCTATTGCGCTGGCAGCTTCAAAACCAAAATCTGAACTGAGCTTTTGTAAAATGCCACCAAAGCTATTCCAGGTTCTAGCCACCTTTTTCTGGGTTTTGTCCCCTTCAATTAACAGCTGAGTGTCTGGTTCCAATGCGCTGTCAGTCGATGAGGCGCTTGTTGAATTGATTAGACGGGTACGTCTTGCCCTTGGTTTCTTGGCAGTGCCACTAAATGGTTTTACAAAATCAGAATGCACATACCCAGGTTCATCATTAAACCGAACTTCAATCCAATCATTATTGTCTGACACTTTGATTAATTGAGTGCCCTGGTCAACTGAACCGATAATTTCATGGTCAGTTGAAGGCCCAGAACGAACATTTAAATTACTAGCATTCACCAAAATCAAGCTGGGTTGGTCAGGGATACTGACGTCAATGAACTTGGCTGACACAAAACCTGTGGAATCCGGCAGTGCTATTTCGTACCAATCCTCCACCTGCTTTAAAACGCTCACCTCTACCCCATTATCCAGTTTTGTAATAGGCTCATTCGAGGTTGAAGGGTCGGGCCTGACATTCAGTGAAGAGGCAGTCACTTTGCCCATTAATTGATCCGTTTCAAATTCAAACGTCAAATACTCTGTTGCCACAAATCCAGTTTGACCCATATAAGCTAATTGGCTCCAACTGCCCTCCTCACCTTCTATGCGGATGACTTGATCCTTGTGAAGGACACCCAAAATTTTCCCTGAGGCCTTGGGCACAGATCGTACATTGAGCGCAGACGCGGTTACCTTGGCAAACATGAACACATTTCCTTGTATTTTCTTTCAGTCATAGCAATTTAGCAGGCTTATTTTTTGACTGCTAACGGATAATGCGCAGATACCCATACTAGCTCAGCAAACATCAACCAAATTAGTTTTGGATCAATGAAAAACTCATGACTTTATTGGTTTGAAACCATTGAATTTAGACGCCAGCAATTGAATACTCATGTAGTCTCAAGGATGGACTCATTTAAAGATGCCCGTTTCGGATACCGCTAACGTTTCCAGTGATGTTTCTAGCGAAATCGTCAGTAACATTTGTGATGTTATTAATACCAGTTTTCCCCACAAAGCCAGTGGTGAAGCATTGGTGGTGTCTGTTTATGGTGAATGGGGCATAGGTAAAACCTGGCACCTAAGACAGATTGAAAAACACTACTCCAAATCTGAAAATTTAATCTGGCAAGACTCAAATACTGAAGACAACTCGATAAAGCATATCAATATTCCTGTGTTTTTCTCCCCTTGGAAATACGAGCAGGAAGACTTTTTAATCATTCCTCTGTTAAAAACCATTGAAAACCAGTTAGAAAAGTATCAAAGCAAGATCGAAAGCCATGCCTTGACATTAACAAGGGCTGTTACTGACCAACTTAAATCCTTGCTAATAAAAACCGGTGAAACCATTGCTGATTTAACGAGATCTGTCGCAACTGGTTTGAGTTTTGATTTTGGTGTCATCAAATTCAGTGGCAAAGACAGCCTAGAATCAGCGGCAGCTTCTGACGCTAAGAAAAATGAAGCGACTAAAAAGATGGAGTCCATGTATTACGGTACCTTTGAATCACTTGAACAACTCACCCAATCACCTGACGACGATAAACTCAAAATTAGAATTATTGTACTTGTAGATGACTTGGACAGATGCCTGCCAGATAACGCAGTACAAATGCTTGAATCCATCAAACTATTTTTAAATATTAATAATTTTGCCTTTGTGCTAGCCGTAGACGACGAAGTGGTTGAACGAGGCATTAACCATAGATACAAAGACTACTTTTTAGAAAAAGACCGAGACTCCAATATCAGCCCACCTATTACCGGCGCAGAGTATTTAGAAAAGATTGTTCATATTCCTATTCATTTGCCTAGGTGGTCACAAAACCAAACCCAAGCTTATTTAATTGAACATTACCCAAGCCTTTTTGTAGTTGAAGAAAAAGCAGAAGATGCCCAAAAAGCTAGTCAAATAGATGATCGCCAAGACGAACAACCAGAGGATAAACATGCAGAAACTAAATTAAATCTACCCTTATTGAATTTATTTAACCAAGCCATTCCACCTGTACCTAGAAAACTTATTCGAGCCGCAGAAGCCATACAACTCAAGCGAGATACCATTCAAAACCTAGAAGGCGGCAAAGAATTTATTAACCAGCATGACCAGCACTTAGAACATCTAGCCAGAATTACTATTTTAGAACAGCAATTCTCCAGCTTATATCGCCTGCTCAGGTCTAATGAAGTGGTATACAACTGGTTGTTTGAATGCAAAATGAGTTATAGATTCGAGGCCCAGACAATCGTTGAAGAGGTGGATAAAAGTAATAAAGAGGCTTTGGAAGGCACTCAGAATCCAACCAGCCCAATAACCGTCAGTGAATATCAACTGGCTTGGCATCAGTTTAAAAACTTACTCCGTGAATCCAAACGAAACCGCTACAGCATAGACCCACTTGCAGCCTTTCACGGTAATGAAATTAAATCTAACCCTATTACTGATGATGAAGCTTTAAACCAATTCGAGGCCCTGTATTTAAAAAATCAAGCTATTGAAACTCAAAAGCATAAAGCTCCTGTTCAAATCATTAATGAAGACCACTTAGAAACTATTTCGAATGTTGATCTGGGGGAGCTACAAAGTGGTTTTATGCTGCCAGACATAAGTTCAAGAAGAGATTTTATTAGGCGACAAGAATGGCGCCATAAAAAGTTACCAGACCCAGTTTTTCATGAATGGCTAGAGCTATTTAGGTCTGAAGAATATATGACTTCAAATGAAACCCTGGTTACCGATATTGAATGGCTAGAAGACTTAGCCGATATTACTTCAGCCATTCAACTGACAGAATTTTATAAAACAACCAGGGTGTTAGAGCGAATACAAAATTTAGGAGAGCAATTAGTGGATAGTAACCATGGATAAAACCGCACAGGCGCTTTCTCTTTTAGTTAAAAAAATAAACCCGGAATACAAATCTGCTCAGCCTATCGGCTTAGCAACTGTTGGAGCTGAGACATTGGACTATTCCAAGCTGGATCTAAGCGGTTCTTATATTCGCGGGCTTGATTTAACACCGGCAAACCTTGAGGGCACACCGCTGGCCTACTCCGAGCATTATTTTGCTCGGTTTAATGAAAGTGACTCCACAACATCAAAAACGCGAGTGCCATGGCACACCCCAGCTAACCTAAAAACATCGCTGCCAAGTCTAACTAGGCTTGGCCATCAAGCCTCGATCACCAGCGTAGCTGTGGTGGATCACCAGAAGGTCATTTCCGCCAGCGATGATTACACCCTCAAGCTCTGGGATCTCGCCTCCCGGCAGTGTTTACAAACCTTTGAGGGCCATCGAGACTCGGTCACCAGCGTGGCGGTGGTGGATGACCAGCGGGTCATTTCCGGAAGCGATGATAACACTCTAAAGATATGGGATCTGGCATCCGGACAGTGCTTACAAACCTTTGAGGATGAAAACTGGGTCAGCAGCGTGGCGGTGGTGGATGACCAGCGGGTCATTTCCGCAAGCCGTGATAAGACCCTCACGCTCTGGGAGCTGGCCTCCGGACAGTGCTTACAAACCTTTGAGGGCCATAAAAGCCCAGTCACCAACGTGGCGGTGGTGGATGACCAGCGGGTCATTTCCGCAAGCCGTGATAAGACCCTTAAGCTCTGGGATCTGGCCACCGGCAATTGTTTACAAACCTTTAAGGGCCATGGAGGTCTGGTTACAAGCGTGGCGGTGGTAGATGACCAGCGGGTCATTTCCGCAAGCCGTGCTAACCTCAAGCTCTGGGATCTGGCCTCCCGGCAGTGTTTACAAACCTTTGAGGGCCATCAAGGCTCGGTCACTAGCATGGCGGTGGTAGATAACCAGCGGGTCATTTCCACAAGCCGTGATAAGACTCTCAAGCTCTGGGATCTGGCTTCCGGACAGTGCTTACAAACCTTTGAGGATGAAAACTGGGTCACCAACGTGGCGGTGGTGGATGACCAGCGGGTCATTTCCGCCAGTGGTGATCACACCCTCAAGCTCTGGGATCTGGCCTCCGGACAGTGCTTACAAACCTTTGAGGGCCATGAAAACTGGGTCAGCAGCGTGGTAGTGGTGGATCACCAACGGGTTATTTCCAGCAGTTATGACAGAACACTCAAGCTCTTCGAGCTGGCCTCCGGACAGTGTTTAAAAACCTTTGAGGGCCATGAAGACTGGGTCAGCAGCGTGGCGGTGGATAACCGGCGGGTCATTTCCGCCAGCGATGATCACACGTTCAAGCTCTGGGATCTGGCCTCCGGACAGTGCTTACAAACCTTTGAGGGCCATCAACACTCGGTCAACAGTCTGGCGGTGGTGGATGACCAGCGGGTTATTTCCGCCAGCTGGGATAACACCCTCAAGCTCTGGGATCAGGCCTCCGCTCAATGTTTACAAACCTTTGAGGGCCATCAACTATCGGTCACCAGCGTGGCGGTGGTGGGCGACCAGCGGGCCATTTCCGGAAGCTATGATAACACTCTTAAATTCTGGGATCTGGCCTCTGGGCAGTGTTTACAAACCTTTGTGGGCCATGGGAGCGGGATCAACAGCGTGGCGGTGGTGGATGACCAGGGGGCCATTTCCGCAAGCGATGATCGCACCCTCAAGCTCTGGGATCTGGCCACCGGGAATTGTTTACAAACCTTTGTGGGCCATGGAGGCCCGGTTACCAGCGCGGCGATGGTGGATGACCAGCGATTCATTTCCGGAAGCACTGATAACACTCTCAAGCTCTGGGATCTAGCCACTGGCAAGTGTTTAAAAACTTTTTACAAGGATTTGGAAGGCCCGGCCATTGTTGAAGAGTGGGTTGAAAATGAGGCTGCATACCACACCCAAATAATTTGCTCAGAAAACCAACCCGGCTTCGCAAGAAGCAACTCAACCGGCCAACCCGGCAACCAATACCCAGCCGACCCACGATTGTATAAGTGGCTCTGGGGCAAAGACACAAACGACAGAATTTTCCCGTTAATGATGTTTAAGGAAATCTGGGAAAACCTTGGCAATGAAGATTCCATTGCGGAATGGGATGAAAACAACGTGGATGAACAGGGTCGGCCAAGAAAACTAACAGTTACTATCGGCAAAAATAGTCGGGTTAAACCTGCTGAAATAAAATCTGATTTTGTGGACAAGGATAAAATAAACAAGCTGACTTCTATCTGGGATAAATACGGCAAACTCATATTCCAAATCAGCAATAAAACAGCAATTGATTTAGGCTGCATCCTCGCTGTTTTGTGCTCGATATCTAACGATGAAGAGCTAGATAAAACCAACTCAGATCGTTTAAAAATACGTTTTGAAAATCACTTATTTTGGAAATATTGGGGTAAAACAAACACTGATTTATATAACCAACATTTTCAATACGACTCAAGCAAGGTTTGGTTAGGCCATAAATGGAGAAAAACTGTTGAGGAAGACTGGAAGTACTTTCATGGTCAACAACGAAAAGAATGGGAGGTATTTGAATTCGCCCGTAGCCTTAACGAAGAAGCGGCATACCAAGCAACAAGCATGGGCGTTTTTCAAATAATTGGAAACAATTATGTCCGAATAGGATTTAATTCTGCCAAAGAAATGTTCGATGCTTTCTCTTGTGAGGTATCGGCTTCAATCAAAGGATGGTTTGATTTTCTTGATCAGGTGATGGTTCAGCAATTAAAAGACCTGGACTTTGTAAACTTTGCTGCGGGCTATCAACTTGGACGCAATGACGAATATGAAAAACTAGCTGAACTTATGGAGTCATACTACCAAGTCTATTTGAGCAATCTAAAAGGAAAACTGATAGAAACACGCTATGAATCTTAAAGAACTATTTATTTCGAAGTATGCCTAAAAGTGCCATCCCAATCTTCAGGCAGGTCTTGTGCTTTTAAACTTTCAATGCGGTCTAAATAAACTTGATACAAAAATGGCCTTGGGCTAGTGGTTGTTAATTGTGTCAGTTGCTCAATAGCATCTTGCCAGTTTTGGTTAGCATAGTTTTCATAGGCTTGTTCAAATTGTTTAAGTTCGGTTTGCCAATCTTCTGATAAATCTTTTTCTAGGCACAAAGGCTCCCAGGCTTGAATGGGTTCGTCTTTGCCTTTCACTATTATTTTATCTACAAAGCGAAATGCATAATTGGGGCATAGGTCTTTGGTGTCTGGCCCTACTAAACATTGCACGCCGTAAAATTTAGTTAGGCTTTCTAATCTTGAACCAAGATTAACAGCGTCACCTAACACGGTATAAGCCCGGCGAAAGTTTGAACCCATATCGCCTACGTTCATGGGGCCGGTATTTAAACCAATACCCACATTCACTTCTGGTAAGCCGTCTGCCACAAATTCGGGTTTTAAGGCTTCTATTTTTTCGAGCATTTCCATGGTGGCTTTTAGAGCGTTTTCGGCATGATTTTCATCGTCTAAAGGTGCGCCCCAAAATGCCATCACCATGTCGCCGACGTATTTGTCGATGGTGCCTCGGTTATTAAAAATAATTTCGGTAATGGGAGTGAAGTAGCGATTTAATAAGGATTTTAATTCAATGGCCGACAGCTTTTCAGAAATGGTGGTGAAGCTTCTAATGTCAGAAAACAACACTGTGAGCTCTTTACTTTCGCCGTCAAAACCATAGTCATCTGGCGCTTCTAGCATATGGTCAATATGAGCTCGGGGCACGTACTGGCCAAACATTTCGGTGACTTCTCTTCGGCTTTGGGTAGAACGCCAAAAACCTTCGACTAAATTGATGACGCTGAGGGTAAATAACAGAATTAAACTGCTGGCTAGCGGCAAGGCCAGTTTATGTTCTTGCCAGAGCCAAAAATTGGTGATGATTAAAATCACCAGTACAAACACTGAAAATAAAAATAACACCACTGGGCCAAACTTTGGCAACACAAAAGAGAAAATAATGCCGATGAGTAATAGAAAAACAAATACTGCAGCGTCACTCCAATCTGGGGCATAGGGAAAATCACCAGACATAAGAGCATTCACTACATTGGCGTGCACTTCTACTCCTGGGTATTCAGTGCCCACCGGTGTGGTTCTCAGATCGAATAACCCCACTGCTGTGGTGCCCACCATTACCACGGCGTTTTCCATAATAGAGAGATCCACCTGGTCATTTAAGACATCGGTGGCCGACACATAGGTGTAGGAATCTCTGGGGCCTATGTAGGGCACAATCACCCTGGCTTGAGAGTCGGTTTTAATAAGCTTTTTGGTAAATTGAATGCCTTCGACAAAATCCAAGTCGCCGACCGCCACTCTTTTTATATGGATTTCATCCTGAAACAGATAGGTCATGGCAGTTGCCAGCGCTAGTGACGGATACACCTTATCACCTATTCGCCACACCAAAGGCACGCTGCGAATCACCCCATCTGGGTCGGGGGTGGGGTTAAAAAAGCCGCTGGAAATAGCGCTGTCGGCCAGTAATGGAATATTGCCGGTGTAGCCATTAGCCTTGAGAAGAATGCTCCGGCTGGAGAGCTCTGCCGTCATTTCTTCCACAATGGGACCCAGGGCACCCACTGTGTTTGGCTCTTCTCTGAGTAAATAGCTTAGTACTACGTCCATTTGCTGAAAGGCTTGTGCCAGCAGTTGGTCGCCATCTGATTGTTGTCGAAACTGTTCTAATTGAGCTAACAGCTCTGGTTCGGCTTCAGCCAGATTAGAGATAAATTCCAAGGGATGCTGCTCTGGCTCAGAAAACAGTACGTCGAAGGAGACTACAATGGCCCCTTGCTCTGAGAGTTTCTGCACCAGCTTTGCAACCTTGGTTCTGGCCCAGGGCCACTGCCCTTCTACCTTAAGACTGCGTTCGTCTATGTCTACAATAAGAATATTGTGGTCAGGGTGTTTGTTGGCAAAGCCAGTGGAGTTAAGCCGCCAGTCGTAGAGGATGTAATCCAGACGGTTTAGAAATGACGGCTCGCGGGGGTCATTATGCAACTGCCACCAACAGGTTAAGGCAGTAAATAGTAACCCAAGTACAACCGCTTGATGATTACGCAGAATTTTTTTTAACATGAATTCAGGTTAGCAGCCTAGGGCCTGTTAGCACGAATTGTTTCACGCTGCCGTCGGCTATTTTTTGAGCCAAACAAGGCGTAGCGAGTGTGGTGTAACGAGCTATATAAAAAGATGCAACGACGAACGACGAATGAGGGATTAGTAAGCTCAACAGCAAAGAGGCAATTAGTATTAACAGGCCCGGAACCGGCTCTGCTGAAAATCTGTTAGTATCCGCAGTTAATGATTTTTTAGAGTGTGTAACGTTTGAACTGGATAAAACAAATACAGCCCGGCGGTTTAGGTTTTAAAGCCATTACACTCTTGGCTTTTTTAACCATAGCAGTGCTTTCGTTGACACCCATTGATCATCCATCTGGCAGCAACGATAAGGTTAATCACTTAATTGCCTATTTTGTGTTGGCTGGTTTGGTGGACTGGAGTTATCCCCACCCAGGCCAACGCTGGTGGTGGAAATTATTGATCGTGGCGGGTTACGGGGTTGTTATCGAAATACTACAAGGTATGACAGCTTACAGAATGCTGTCTTGGTGGGACGCGCTGGCTAACTTTACCGGAGCCCTAGCTTATTTTGCGACCCTACCCTTAACAATGAGATTTTACAAAGCGCAGGGCAACCACATCCTGCTCCATAAAGAGGAAGAAAAACATGGCGACTAAAAGCGTTGCGCTGGTAGCACATGATCATAAAAAGAAAGAGCTAGTAGAATGGGCCAAAGCCAATTATGACTTATTGGCTCCGTTAAACATTTATGCCACTGGCACAACAGGCAAACTGTTGGAAGAAGGCATGAGAAAAACCGTGACTCGTTTGTTAAGCGGGCCTTTAGGTGGTGACCAACAAATTGGTGCTAAAATCGCTGAAGGTGAAATTGATATGTTGATTTTCTTCTGGGATCCCCTAGAGCCAATGCCTCACGACCCAGATATTAAAGCCTTGTTGAGAATTGCTGCTCTGTGGAATATTCCGGTTGCTTGCAACCGAGCTTCTGCCGATTTAATGATTCGCTCTTCGTTGTTACACGACAGAGACTATGCACCGGTTAAGCCAGACTTTACTTCCTATACCACTCGTTCAGTTTAGCTTTATCTATTTAATCTAAAAAACTCTGAACCATACCCAGGCCCTGCTCTGTCAATTAAGCTCAACCGGGTATGGTTTTATCAGACCTCAATTGATCTAAAATCACGCAAATTCCCTATACAACAGCCCCAGCTAAATGTTCGCATTTGGCACTTGCCTTATTTTTTGAATCTTGATCGAAAACTCAACACCGAAAATAACCGCAAACAATTCAAACTGCTGCTAAGTATTTAAACCTTTTCACTATAATCACCATCATAAAAGGGTTACTTTATATCGATTTAATTAAATGAACCTGTTGATACAGTGTTTCGCATATCAATACATATCCGTCGCCGTTAGAAACTGTTACAAAGGAACCAAGCAGTGAAATTTAGATCCATTCTTCCCCTGATATTAGTTGTTACCCTAATGGGTTGTAACAACGAGTCAAATGATTCAAATACTCCTCAAGCGCCTGAATTTATTTCAGAACTAGACATACCAGATGACGCGTTTAAACAGTGTATTTCTTCAACCGCTGCATCGAAAGGCTGGTCTAGCATTGAAGATGTCACCGAAATTCGTTGTCGACAAAAAGGGGTGAAAACTATTTCAGGAATTGAAGTATTTGTGAATTTAGAACACCTTATGATGAACAACCATCTCAACTATATTTTTGAAGATCAAGTTGACCCGCTTAATACCGTCACAGACTTATCCCCTTTGGCTGAACTGACCCAGCTGAAAGAATTACATCTATATGGCAATGCAGTAACGTCTATCGATGCGTTAGAGAATCTTTCACAACTTACAATCGTTGATCTCGCGCAAAACAAATTGAAAAGCATCGCCTCATTAAGAAATAAGCCAGAGCTAGAAACCCTTTATGCTGAAAGCAACCGTATTGAAACTCTGCCATCTTTTGAAAGTAACTCTAAACTAACATCACTGTATCTCAGCGATAACGATATTGAAGGTGTAACAGGATTATCAGGTCTTTCAGCATTGGAAAGTCTTGAACTAGATAGCAATGAATTAGGGCCTGCAGTTAACCTACCTGGGTTATCTAGCCTGAAATTGCTTGATATCAGTAATAACCAGATATCCGAAATCCAGCTTGAAGACTCTCAAGTATCTTTACAGATAATTAATATTTCCCAAAACCAATTTGAATCTCTTGATTCATTATTGGCATTCTCAAATCTGACGAGTCTATCAGCCAGTGATAATTTAATTCATGATTTATCTGGTATAGGCGGATTAACTCACCTAAGTTCTTTATGGTTATCAAGAAATCAAATTCAGGATATTACTCCTTTAACCTCCATGACTCAGCTTGAGTCACTGTCGTTGAGCGAGAATAACCTTGGAGTAAACGAGCTGTTAGATGACGCCCTAATTCCACTGCGTTCACTAACAGAATTGGAATCACTTGAATTAAATAAGCTAGGAAGCAATACCACTGATCAAGCATTGGTAAATTTAGCTGGGCTTACCAAGATGAGATTTTTGGATTTAGAATATTTAGAAGCCCCGATGGATCTTAGCCATCTGGCTAACATGAGTGAACTGATCTCGCTGGTTTATACAAATGGAGGTTTTAGCAGCACTGAACTTGATATTTCGCCACTGTCGGGGCTAAAAAACCTAACTCTGTTGGACTTATATGCTTTTAAGTTGAGCCAAAATAGCGCCTCAACACTTGAAGGCATGAAAGATCACTTAGAAAAACTCGTGATAGAGTTTCATGAAGAAGAGTGGCTTAAAAATGCCTTACCAAAGTTAGACAGCTTAAATATCCTGGAATTAACCTATGCCATGAATGACACTGGTACCTATACAGGTCTAGGTTTTCTCGCAGATATGGACCAAGTAGGATCTTTAACATTAAGACCAAATGCTTATGGTTTTTCTAACTCACGGAAAATAGATGCTTCAAGTTTAAAAGACATGGCTGAATTGCAAACGCTGAATTTGGAATTTATCGGCATAGAAAGCCCAGAGCCACTAAGGGGTCTTTCGCAATTGGAATCTTTAAGTATTTGGAATGTGAGCTATGACTTTGTTGACGCTTCTGTAATGGAAACATTAACCAATATTAAATACTTGGATATTTTATCTACACCAGTTTCTGATTTGAGTTTTATTCGTCAATTCAGTCAGCTGCAAGTCTTAAAGCTCAATCATCTAACTATTAATAACCTAGATGATTTAACTGGTCTGAATCGTCTGGAAGAATTGGATATAGAGTCATCCAATGTTTCAGCTGATCTGACTCCTATTGAGTCGTTAACTCAACTGAAATTGTTAAAAGCTTCTGGTACTGGTTTGAATTGTGAAGACGTTGAAGGTATTCGTGGAGCATTGCCTGCCACCCTTATTGCAGGCATAGATGATTGTGAAGACTTGGATTAATCATTAGAAACCGAATAAAAAAACTCCCGCAAAAGCGGGAGTTCTCTCAAGCTAAAGACCAAGTTCTATTCAGTCTCTGCCGTCTCTGGCTCTTTAACAAAATCATCCCGATTTTTTTCGAATTCTTCAAAAACCGTTCTGCTCACTTCATACACCCAAGGTTGCCATTGAGCATTTAGTCGAGCAACTTCACCAGCAGTTACATCAAAACCATCATCACTGGGTTGCTTGGTGTTGGTGACGGATATTGTGATCAAACGTTTGTCATCTTCAGTTTTATAACCAGTCACCTGAATATTCGCACCGGAAAACAATAGATAGTTAACTGTAGAAAACGACTCGGGCAGTTCAACGTCTGACACCGGCATGACCTGATCGTATTGTTTATCATTGAGTGCATTAGCGGCTGAAGTCAACAATGAGGGAAATTCAACAACCCCCTCGCCAAGCTCTTGAACCTGGAAGCTTTCCGAGACGTCATTTCTCGTTATAACAATAGGTGTTCCGTCAGCCTTAATGTCAATGCGTTGCACATCCACAGATCTGACTTTACCTATGACTCGATTGAGCAGAGCCAGTGCTTCCGCTGAAATATTAATTTCTTGATCCATCAACCAGCTTTGAGGTTCTTGAGTGAAGCGAACATATTGGCCATTACCGTTAAGAACGGTTTTACCAATAATCAAATCGAAGGCTAGCTCTTCATCCGCAAACATTTGAACGCGAGTACCAGATATATCTTCTTCTGTGGTTTCGGGTTCATTAACCTCTAGTCGATAATAAAACTCTGGCTTAGCGGTTTTGGGTTCCACTGTTTTTGCTAACGCCAATGTGTTCATCAATTCAGTTAACATTTGAACTCTGGCAGGGTAATTAAAGGCTGTGGTGACCAGCCATTGATCGTCTTCTTTTACCAGGGTGTTAGTCACCAATTCGCCATCAATTTTTTCAGTGAATATGATTCTATTTAGTTTCGACACCTGAGCGGTTAACTCAGGCATTAACACACCAGCTTTGTCGATTTCTGAATCAATTTTTCCTCGATTCATGTTACTTACGACGACAGCAATAATGGCAAAAACCACCACAATGCCAGCTAGCAGATAAACATTTTTTGAATTCACGGTTACCTCCTTATACTGAAACTCTGGTTTTTCTACGCAGCCAAATTGCCGCGAATACAAGTAGGGTCAGAATCACTGGGAACACGGCTATATTGAGTAATTTAATACGGGTTCCTAAGGATTCGATGTCTTTATCCAATTGGTGGCGCACATCTCTTAACTCTTTACGAATTTCGATTCGCTGCTCTTGGAAGTCTAAAATTGCCTGACGTTGCTCGTCGGTAAGCACTAACTCAGAGCCTTCGGTTTTTTGTGACTCCAGTGCTTGAAGGCGCTGTTCCGCTTCTTGAAGTTGCTGCATTAAGGATTGCTCACTGGCCCGGTATTGGTCTTCCGCAGAAGCTCGAAGCTTGTTCACAACTTCAAAGGGTCGCTCAAACTGACCACGGCTACGCAGTGAAATCAGATCTGAACTGCCAATAAGATTGTCTACAGTATTAATAAACAATGAGCCGTTATCTGACCAAGGCTGAGCGATGGTTTGCCCTGCAATTTGCTGAGTACGAATCCATAACCAGTCTTGTAGCATGTCTACATCAGAAAACACCACGATGTTAACGTTATCTGTTTCTTGAATAGCTTCTTCACGGTCAGGGAACATGGTTTTTAAAGGCCCGCTCACCCGTGCACCTATGGTGTATTTATCGGGGTCTGGTTGAAATTGAGCGGCTAACTCTTGGGGGCCTTGAATAAACTGCATCATGGCGGCTGGCAACAAACCAGACAATTCAGTGGTGGTGATAATGGATGTGAAAGTCGTGGATGCTTCTTCAGTAGGTTTTACATAACCCGCCATGGCGACATTAATGGTTTCTAGGTTAGATGTCGCAACGTCTTCTTGATCAATTTGATCGCTCAATACACTTAGTACTGCAAGGTGGCGAACAGAACCGCCTTGAGCAGAACCCACTCTTAACGCTTGGTTAGCGTCTGCAATCAAGCTACCGGAATCAAATTGAATGCCCCAGTGCGCCATGAGTTCTAACATTTCAAGGTTGCGGAAATCACCGCCCATCGATCCCCCTTGTACAACTGGATCAACAAACACCAATACATGTCCACCTTGCATCACGTATTGGTCAATGGCGAAAGCGATATCAGGCCTTATTTTTGGCGGTTGAATCATTAACAACAAATCACTTTCAGGGTCAAAATCTGAAAAATCTGGCGACAAAATAGTTGTATCGTAGTTGTTTGTCAGTTGGATATAGGTTTGCCAAGGCGCTTCCGTTTGCTGGCTACGAAAATCACGTTCGCCTGAAATAGGTAGGCCAGTATAGATCGCAATTTTTGCAGGCTCTGGGTTGGCCAACTTATAAATTAATTGGCTGATGTCATACTCTAAATGAATTTCTTTTTGGGCCTGGAAGAAAGGCAACACACCTTGATCATCCAGAGTGTTAGTGCCTGCCAATCCAAAATAGACGGTGTCACCAAAATTACTCATTCTTACGCCCTGCAAGCCATAGGCATCGGCTTGATCTTCCGCTTCCGAGAAAGGTTCTGGGTCGATGATTTGCAATTTAATTTTGCCGTTACTGCGCAACTCATATTCTTCTAATAGAGACTGCACCCTAGAGGCATAACTACGAATTTGAGGAATTTCTCTGGTAGCCGTATTCGAGAAAAAGAAATACAAATTGATAGGTTCGTCTAAGTTGCTCAACAGATTCTTAGTGCCTTCAGAAAGCGTATAAATGGAGCCCTCGGTAAAATCCACACGAGCATTTTTAAAGAACGTGTTGTTCAGCAGGTTAAATAAAATAAAAGCTACAGCTAATAAAACAAAGGCTGCAGGGGTATATAATTTTTTCATGTGTGCGGCCTCCGATTAGTCTGCTTTTTTCAGTTCAAGAACCATTAATGTGGCGAATAACCAAACCACTATTAATGAGATGAAATAGAAGAAATCGCGAACTGAAATAACGCCTCGTTTTACTGAGTCAAAATGCGTGAGTACACTCATTTCAGCCACCGTGTCGATTAACCATTGGGGCGCCCAGTCTTGTACTGCTGCTTGAACCATATTGAAACTGGCAAACACAAACAAGAAACAAATAACGACGGTTAATATAAATGCCACCACTTGGTTTTTTGTCATGGCTGACATACAGGAGCCGATGGCTAAAAACCCTCCAGCCATTAACCAACTGCCCAGGTAGCTTGCCAAAATCACCCCGTGATCAGGGGTTCCAAGGTAGGCAACTGTTGCCCAAATTGGGAAAGTCATTACCAGAGCAATGCCTGAGAAAATCCAGGCTGCACCGAATTTACCAATCACCCATGCCCATTGAGGAACAGGTAAGGTCATAATTAATTCAATAGTGCCCGACTTTCTTTCTTCAGCCCACAAACGCATTGCAATGGCTGGAATTAGAACCAGGTATAACCAGGGATGGTAATTAAAGAAGGGCACCAAATCGGCTTGACCTCTTTCAAAAAGATTACCGATGTAAAAGCTGAATGCGCCACTGAGTGCCAGAAAAATAACTAAGAATACATAGGCCACTGGCGTATTGAAGTAGCCGCCAAGTTCACGTTTGAATATGGTGATTAAATGATTCATTGCGCTGCCTCCGCTGCTTGTTCGGTAGGTAACGTGATGGTGCGAAACACCTCGTCCAGACGACCAGATTCCACACTCAAATTAATAGGTTCAATGTTTTGCTCAGTGAGTAATTTTGAGACCTTGGGATATAAAAACTCTCCGCTCTCTGGCAAAAGTGTAATGGTACTACCGTTCTGCTCAATGGCAGCTAAACCATCAATACTTTCAAAGCTTGTGGTATCTGTCCCTTCTTCCAGGGTGAGTGACACAGCATTATGGTATTTCGATTGCGCTAATAGTTTTTCTGGCTTGTCATCAAATAACAGTTTTCCCCTGGCGATAATAACGGCCCTGGTACAAACAGCAGTCACCTCTTCCAAAATGTGGGTTGAAACAATGACGATTTTTTCTTTTGAAAGATTTTGAATTAAATTGCGTACTTGCGCTTTCTGATTAGGATCTAGACCGTCAGTGGGTTCATCCAAAATAAGCACCTGAGGATCATGGATAATCGCCTGGGCTAGCCCCACTCTTCTCTTATAGCCTTTAGATAGGGTTTCAATCTGCTGGCTGACCACAGTTTTTAGAGACACTTTTTCAATTACTTCAGCCACTCTGGCTTTGCGTTCTGCCTTATTGAAGCCGCGCACTTCGGCTATAAACATCAGGAAGTCATAGACGGTCATATCACCATAACTGGGTGCACCTTCTGGCAAATACCCAATTTTAGATTGTGCAGCTTGAGCCTGGGTGGCTATATTATGACCACAGATTTCGATCTCACCCTGGGTCGGGGCTAAGAATCCTGTGATCATTTTCATGGTGGTTGATTTACCTGCGCCATTGGGCCCTAAAAAGCCCAACACTTCTCCGGGTTGAACTTCCAGAGACAGGTCGTCTACCGCAACGAAGTGTCCAAACTTTCGTTGGAGATTCCTGATAGAAATCATGGTTTGATTACTCCATAGATTTTATTTCAGATAGAAATTGTGACGGGGGCGAAAAGACAAGGTTTTCTGGGTATCTGATATATTCTTGTTGGATTCCGACCCCAGTATCCAGCCCAAGGTTTATATAAAGCTAACCCATTGATTTCAAGGCGAATGTATCGCTATTTGCACAGAATTGACGACTACATAAGGCCTAGATCAAGTTTCATTAAACCTATGAATATTAGGTCGAGAATATTCCGGTGAAGGCAATGACAGAATTAGCTTTCTGTCTCGAAAAATCTTAGGGATTAAGGTTACAATTTACTCAAATTTAAAAGGCAAATTAGATTCATGACCCAAGTTGATTTCCACATCCTACCAACAAACAACCTAGATGAGCGTATTCGATACGTTTGCCGTTTGGTAGAAAAGGTGGCACACAGGGGACACCGGATTCTCATTAAGGCTCATGACGAAGCCGAAGCTAGGCTATTGGATAAACGCTTATGGGATTTCAAGCCAGAGAGTTTTTTACCTCATCAAATCATGAATGAAGAAGACAACCTGAGCGAAATTCATATTTCGTGGAAGGAAGATTCTGGTGACCATGATGACGTACTAATTAACTTAGGGCTTTCAATACCAGATTATTTCAGTCGCTTTGAACGGGTACTAGAAGTGGTTTGCCAAGAGGAAGCATTACTGGAATCTGGAAGACAACACTACAAATTCTATAATGATAGAGGTTACCCTCTTAAAAGACATGATTTGAGGCCACAACAATAATGTCTACTAACTCATCAAAAAAAGAAGTAGTGACGGAGAACTTGTTAGCCGACCTGGAAGAAATAAAAACCACCTTAAATCAATCGGGCTCCGACATATCAACAATTATTCCGGTGTTAGAAACCATTGTTGGCAAAAGAACCACCATTCAAGAAAAAACCACTAATCCATTTCTTTCAAGTAAAGTGCTTGAACAACTCATCGCTAAACGCAACGAAGCCGAAGCACATTCGGCTGAAGAAATAGCGAATTTAAAAATTTCTACTAACAACAAGAATCTTGATCTATTCGAACAACACGATGATGTTGAATCTGCAAAGAAAGTCGAGATAATAGAAAACACATTAGAATTATCAGATTTAGTTGAACAGTTTGAACGGGTCACTGAAACGGTTATAGACGATGTTCTAATAAGTTATATGCCCCAAATACAGATGGCATTAAAAGTTCGTCTGCATGAAAGTTTAAGTGAATGGATCAAACAACTTTCAAGTAACCAACCTACTTCCAACATTACTAAATAACTCCCAAATTACGGCACTTCTTCGCAATAGCGCAACAATTTTTAATATTACTGCTGAATTTTTAACTCCACTTCTCTAATATCCCATCAGCTCGCTTGAGCCCCTTCAACCAAACCAAGGAAGACAATAATGAATATAAAAACCATTACGTTGGCACTGTTAGTGTCCCTGTCTGGATTGTTTAGTGTTTCTGCTTACGCTGACGTTGAAACCACAAAAGAAATTCTGTCTGTTATGGAAAAAATGTCCCACTTTCCAACCGAAGAAGATGTTGCAACCTTAGAAGCCATTGCTACTAAAGATGGTGTTTCTGAAGAAGAGAAAACCATTGCTATGGCTTTAACCCGTGTTGAACACTTTGTTAATGGCAAAGACAAGAAAGCTTTAAAGAAAATTAATAAAAATAAAGAGCTACCAGAAGAAGTTAGACTGCTGGCAAAAGTTGCTATGGATTTTGCCCACAGTGTGAATAAAGGCAGCAAAGAGTATAAAAAGCTGGCTGGGATGTAATTCCTTAATTAGAAAAAACGCTTCGAATTGTCGGTAATTCGAAGCGTTTTTTTTCAAAGATTCATTTATTCAAAGCTAAGCTTTCTGATGCGTTGTGAATAAACTGAAACTCTTCGGCAGATAGTTAAATAACACTATACCTATTAGTAATAGCCCACTCACAGTACCTAATAGATCTATATTCGAATGGTCATGACCAACGCTTAGTGGCATCGAGATTTTATAACTGGTCAACAAGAAGTCTAAACACAGGCCCATTAATATTGCCGTAACTACTACTCCTATCAAATAACCTAATAAAGATTTGCCTCCTAGTTCATTTTTGATAACACCAAGAGTGGCGATATTGGTTGCCGGACCTGTAAGCATAAACACCAGCGCGGCCCCAGGTGAAATACCAGCGATCACCAAACTTGCTGCTAACGGGGTGCTGGCAGTAGCACAGATATACATAGGAACGCCAACAGCAACCATAGCGAGCATTGCCCAAATACCACTACCCCACTGAGTTAAAAAACTTGGAGGTATAAATGTTTTAATTAATGCCGCCCCCACTAAACCAATAGCAAGCCAAAAGGCAATATCTTTTAACAGCTTTCCAAAACTAAATTGAACCACTGACTTAATGGAGTGAATAATTTTTTCAACTGGCGATGGTTCTATTACCACTTCGTTTTTCTTGCCACCGCAACAGCATGATTTCTTTTCAGACTCTTGCAATTTATCAGGCATACCTTGAGTCAGCTTTTCTACCAACACACCGGCCATGATTGCACTGATGATTGCAGAAATCGGCCTCGCAATAGCCATGACAGGGCCCATTAAGGCATAGGTTAAACTTACTGAGTCGACGCCGGTTTCCGGTGTTGATACTAAAAAAGAGGCAGTGCCCCCTCGAGTGGCGCCGGCCCGTCTTATACCCATTGCAGTTGGAATAACCCCACAAGAACACAAAGGCAGAGGGGCACCTATAATGGCTGCTCGGAATATATTGCCAAAACCTTTTTGACCCAAGCTTTGGGTAATCCATTTGGGTGGCACTAACTGATTGATCACGCCTGCAATTAAGAAACCTAAAAGCAACCAAGGAGCTGACTCAGTAATCATTAACCAAAGGTTTTGGAAAAAGGTAATAAATAGGCTCATATCAATCCCTCTAAGTTTAAGCTTCTGATGAAGTTGGCTCTAATAAAGCTAGGGCCTGTTCACACTAATTTTTTCACGCTGCCGTTGGCTATTTTTTGAGGCAAACAAGGCGCAGCGAGTGTGGTGTAACCTGTTACATGAACGAGCTGCAACGCAATTTGGGCGAAAAATAGTCCCGGCCCGAAGGGTTGAGCTTACAAAGCCCTCACTCTTCGTTGTTCTTCGTTCATTTAGCTAGCTAAACGTCTCTCATCGCGCCTCGACTGAG
>JANQHX010000094.1 GCA_028282465.1 Gynuella sp. | reverse complement strand
TTCTCGTTCAAACAACTTAAAAAGGCTAGGGCCTGTTCACACTAATTTTTCCACGCTGCCGTCGGCTATTTTTCGCCCAAATTGCGTTGCAGCTCGTTTATGTAACAGGTTACACCACACTCGCCGCGCCTTGTTTGTCTCAAAAAATAGCCGACGGCAGCGTGAAAAAATTAGTGTGAACAGGCCCTAGCCTTTTTAAGTTGTTTGAACGAGAACCTTGTGAATTGAGGTTTTTTTTGCCCTTACTCCATATATTAAGCAGGTTGTTACTAACAAAACCAAGGCTGCTAAACTGCCTAGCTGGAGGCAGAGTTGCGGTTCAAACCAAGCTTGTTCAATAAACCAGCCGGACAAGAATCTTCCAAAAAACATGGCGGATGGCACAAGCGTTAAAAACCAGTTGATGCTGGTTAATAAGTTGTCAGACAGCTTCTGTTCCGATACCAGCGCGATTAGCAATGCGGCAATCCATAAGCTGGCGAAGGTTAACCATGCCCAGGTAGCCAATAACTCTGGCATAAACCAGCAGTAAACGATCAAGCCTACTGCGGTGACTGAGCTTAGTGCCTTGTATATTCCTGTCAGTGCTGAATTAAAAATACTAGCTTTGAATAACCATAAGGGTCCAATAAAGGCGGTGGTTAATACCAAGCTGTACCAATAATTTACCCAAGCCGTATCACTCCAAAACCCGATCATGAGTTGTTCGGTGCGAATGCTGGTTTGAATAGTGTTGCTGTTCATTAATAGAAATAAACAGCTATAAAATGCAATTAAAACAAGCCAGTTATAAATTCCTTTTTCTCTTTTTTCAGGCATAACTATGCCCTCCAAGTAATCAGATAAAAATTTGTTTTAAAGCGAATTAGAGGTTAGTCGGCAGATTTATTCATCCGCGAAAATTCTTTTTCCAACTCATACTGCTTGGATGTGACGTAGCTTTCCATGGTTTCAACACGTCTCAGGGCACGATTCAATCTTTCTTTTGCAGCTCTCAATCTAGAGCTTGCGCTGGAGCTATACTTGAACATTTTTTTGGGTTGATACTCATGACGCTCTTCGTTGTATTCCATCGAAATATGAACTTCATGTTCACTATTGCTGTCTTTAGCCATCAATATCCAGCCAGCAATATAAGTGAAAAAAGCTAACCCACCAAAGAATATGAGCCCGGCGAAAAAAATGACCCGAACTACCCAGGGCTCGATATCAAAGTGCTTAGCAATACCAGCACATACCCCGGCTATTCTCCGGTTTTTGCCATCACGGTATAGGTTAAGTCCCCAACCATTGGTTTTACGTCTCGAAAATCCGCTTTTAAATCTGTCTCTACTAGCATGTCTCTTTTTTTCAAATCTGTTACTACCACAGCATCTCATTTAAAAATCCTCTCAATTCCTGTCCATTGGTTAACTATTGTGTTCGATTATTTTTTCGCCATTGAGGCAGGTCTTGATCCAAAATGCGCTCTAGTGCGTCGATTCTGTCGACCAGTTTGTCTATGGTGTTCAACATCTCTTCAATAGTTTCTCGTTCTTCTTCTTTAAGTCCTTCTCTGGACTTATTAATACTGCGGTAGTGCATCAATATCCAAAGAGGCGCCACCACGGTTAAAAAAATGATGGTGGGGACAAAGAAGAATGTAGACATTTCCATTACCTGTTCCTTATGGCTGAGGTGAAGGGTATACCTTAAACCTCAGCAGTTACTTTTCAATTATTGCTGTTTGTCTGCGACTTTCTTTTTTAGCTTTTCAAGCTCATCGTTGATCAAGTCGTCTTCAGCCAGCGCGTTAATTTCTGATGCAAGGTCAGTGTTGTTGCCTAGATCCATGGCTTCAAGCTCACTTTCCAGGTTGTCCATTTTGCGTTCAAAGTGTTCAAACTTATCAAAAGCTTTGTTTAAGCTGTCTTTCTGAAACTGCATCTTGACCTTCATGCGGCTTTCAACTGTTTTCGCCTTCATAACCATTGCCTTTTGTTTGGCTTTGGCATCATTTAGCTTGCTTTGAAGCTGGCTGATTTCTTCTGCCAGCGTATCCAGGTGATCCTGTAAGGCATTCAACTCTTTTTCAACAACTGCGGCTTCTTCTTCGCAGCTGCGTTTTTCTGCCAGCGCCGCTCTTGCTAGATCTTCACGACCTTTGGAAATAGCCAATTCAGCTTTGGCTTCCCATTCAGACGCTTCCTGAGCGATGCGCTCCAGATGACGATTAGCCGTCTTTTTGTCTGCAATGACTCGGGCTGAGCTGCTGCGCACTTCCACCAGAGTTTCTTCCATTTCCTGAATAATTAGTCGAATAAGTTTCTGTGGGTCCTCAGCCTTGTCCAACAACGAATTGATATTGGAATTAATGATGTCGGCCATTCTCGAAAAAATACCCATGCTACTGTTTCCTCCTTAGGGAATTAAATTTGGGTTAAGCAACGTTGGCAAAAGCTCACTACTTCAAAAACACCACCAACCATGGCGAGGGTTGCCAGGCTCAGTGCCGGCGCTGATAACCAAGCCAGTAATAAGCCTATTGCCATCAGGGGTATCATCAACACCATGCGTTTTTGAAAATTAGTCATTTGCCACATCCTTAGCTTATGGGTTACTGAATACATATCAGGAGCCATGCCACTTTGCCTAACTTATTGATTTAAATGGCTTTTTGTTCTCTGAGTGGGTTGTGGTGAGAAGGTATAGTGGTTATTTAAACTATAATATGGTGATATAAGCCAACTTTTATTGGTGAGAAATGCCATGTCAGAGCCACAACGAATGATTGGGGGGTCGCAAACCCTCAGTGAAGTGCTTGATCAGGTATCAGCATTGGGAGGCATACAAAGGCCTGTTCTGATACTCGGAGAGCGAGGATCAGGTAAAGAGCTTATCGCCGAGCGTTTGCACTTTTTATCTCAACGTTGGGATCAAGCTTTTCTAAAAGTTAACTGTGCGGCAATCAGTGAGCAGCTTTTAGAGAGTGAATTGTTTGGTCATGAGCCCGGTGCTTTTACCGGCGCAAACCGAGTGCATCATGGTCGATTCGAAAGAGCGGATGGTGGCACTTTGTTTTTGGATGAGCTAGGTACCATGTCATTGGGTTTGCAAGAGAAGCTATTAAGGCTTATTGAGTACGGCGAGTTTGAAAGGTTAGGGGGGCAAAAAACCCTTAAGGTCGATGTTCGAATTGTGGCGGCTACCAACGCAGATTTAAAGCAGCAGGTTGAGCAAGGTAAATTCAGGGAGGACTTGTTAGATCGTTTGGCATTTGATGTTGTGCATGTGCCGCCTTTGCGGGAGCGACAGGATGATATCGAGGAGTTGGTGGAGTTTTTCGGTATGCGTATGAGTCATGAATTAGGGTGGGATCTATTTCCAGGTTTTGCAGAGTCCGCTCTAGAGGAGCTCAAGAGTTACCAATGGCCTGGTAATATTCGAGAGCTTAAAAATGTGGTCGAGCGTTCTGTGTTTCGATGGGGGATTGAAGATCAGGCGATTACTCAAGTGTTTATTGACCCATTTGAAAATCCCTGGCAAAAAAGTCAGAAGACAGTGTCTCCTAAGTCAGCCACTGAAGATGAGTCTGTGGCAAACCATCCATTAAATTTCAAACAGCAAGTTCAAGAGCTTGAGATTAAATTACTTCGAGATGCCCTCAAGGCCTGCCAGTTTAACCAGACTAAGGCGGCTGAGTATTTGGAAATGAGTTACGATCAGTTAAGGGGACTGATAAAAAAATATCCTCAGGTGAAGCTTGATTGATTGGCAGGCTGCTAAGCTTTTGACCTGCCAACCTAATAATAATTTTTGTTGTTTGATAGCTATTCGTTGAGCTGAACATCCAGTACATAACCCTCAAACCGTTTTGGTTGGTGTGAATACCAAGGCAGCATCGAAGTAGGCCACTTGAGTTCGCATTTATCTGCTAGCTCTAAAAACGTACTCCGCCCTGGGTCGCCCATTACTACCCTTTTTACACCTGCGGAGGCTGCCCTTTTGAGCATTTTAAACCATTCGTCTACCAGCTCATCCCAGAAACAAATATCGCCACCGACAATAAGGTCGAATTGTTCCAGATCTTTTTTCTTCATATCCGCCATGGCGCCAACCCGTTTGGTGATATTCACGCTGTTTAGAACGGACTGAACTTCTAAAAAACTAAACACATCTTCGTCTAAATCCAACCCGGTTACCTTGCAGCCTCTGTTGGCTAAATAGATTGCACTGGGCCCCCAGCCGCAACCCACGTCTAACACTCGAGTACCTTTTTTTACCTTTTCGTCTTCGAGGTAATCCATTAATAAATAGCTGGAGTCCCAATGCTTATCCCCATGGGCGCTTGGGGAAACATTTTTTTTAATTTGCTTAACAAAACGGTGTTTGTTGTCTAACAGCCATATGCCATAGGCGTTGAACATATATTTTTCTGGGGATTCCAGTATTTCTGGCACGAAGTGTATTCCTTGTGTGAGCAGAGCAGCTGGTCAGAGATGCTACTCTTAGAAAATAACGCTTTAATGAAGAGTCATAAAATTATGCAGGAAGTTGGCCTAGTTCAACACCCCTTTTGGCATAACCTTTTTCGTCGGTCTGTCACATTAGAGAGCACCATTGCGGATCTTTGGTTAAACACTGCTTTATTTGACCGCATTGCTCGTCGACACTGTGAAACCATGGTGCCTAATATGCAGTTGCGCCAGTATGGAAAAGGGGAAGTTATTTTTAATCAAGGTGACCTAGGGATCGGTGTGGTCATGATTCTATCGGGCTCAGTTTCAATTTCTTCAAACGGCAATCAGTTGGCTTTGTTAAGCAAAGGAGATTTCTTTGGTGAGGTTGCATTGGTATCGGACGAACCAAGAACTGCTGATGCATTTGCCGATCAAGACAGCGAGCTGGTGTTTTTTCTACGACCTCATTTGATTGAGTTGCTTGAACAGCATCCGCCAATTGCCAGCCAACTGATGTTGAATCTTGCGCGGGTATTAGCCAGTCGCTTAAGAGCCAGCAATGATATGTTGAATAGGACTCCTGACAGTGAGCTTTAATATTTATCAGCTCTTTGATAACCGGCTATTAAGGACGCTGGTAGTTTTTGGCTGCCTTGTGCTTTGTGTATGGATGCTCGCCTGGCTTCTCAAGCCTGTGCTGTTACCCATTATTATATCCTTAGTTCTGTATGCACTGTTTAAGCCTTGGGTTAATCGAATGGTTCGTGGTGGTCGAACCAGAAGTTCGGCCGCGTTGATGGTGTTAATCACAATTGTTGGTATCAACGGAAGTTTGCTTGCGGTTTTAGTTCCTGAAGTCATGACATCTTTGTCTACCCTGTCTCCTAGAGTTCAACGTCTGGCGTTAATTGGAGAAGATTTATTTGCTGCGTTTAGTAGTTTTGCAGAACGACTGCAGTTGCCTTTTGAAACCAGTCAGTGGTTGACGAGCGTTAAAGGTCGGTTGGTGAGTTTGGATATTGAATCTATTCTCGCCAGCGGAAATACAGTTCTCGGAGTATTGGCAAATTTAATATTGGTTCCGTTTCTAACGTTTTTTATTGTTCGTGATTACCCCAAGTTTAGAAATCGTTTAATGAATACGGTTCCAAACAAATATTTCGAATTGGCCTGGCACATCTATTTTCGAGTCATCAGGCAATTGCAGTCTTACGTTAGAGGGTTATTAATTCAGTTAACCATAATGGCACTTATTTCAGCCTTAGGGTTTTGGTTAACAGGTTTTAGTTCGCCCTTGACTCTAGGAATTTTAGTGGGACTTTTTGGAATCATTCCTTGGTTGGGGCCGCTATTAGGTACTATTCCTCCTCTCTTGCAAATACTCAGTACAACCGAGCCTCAGCTGATTCAAATTATTTATATTTTTGTAGTGATTGGCATCGCGTATTTCATTGATAACATGTTTGTGGTGCCTTTGTTTATTGCCAATGTGGTGTCTTTGCACCCATTGTTTGTGATCATCGGTGTCATTATTTTCGGAGGCTTGTTTGGTGTGGCAGGTATGGTGTTGGCGATTCCTGCTATTGTGGTGGTGAAGTTGTTGATTACTGGCCTGTATCAAGGGTTGGCCATTCAAACCGGGAGTTATCGGTAGCTGTATTTTGTTGGAGTGCGATGGCCTGAAATAAAAAAGGGAAGTTGATCTTCCCTTTTTTGGCTTTAGCTTTTAATGCTGAAATTACAGTTCTTTGTAATCGAAGTATTCGAAGTCTGCGTGTTTTTTGTAACCTGAAACATCGACAGCACAGATACCAACCATTGAACCTGTGAATCTAAATACCGATTCACTGCCTTCATCTGACAATGGAATAGCATTCATAGCCGGGCCTATGTCGTTCCAAGTTTTGCCATCTGCTGACCAGCTGAAATAATAGAAAGGCGACTTCAGTTCCACTCTGAGATATACCTTGTCGATATTGCCAATTTCTATTTCTTCAGTGCTCTCACCATAGTTGTCATCTAGATGATGAACGATATTCAATATTTTATTACCGTCGTTGTTCACCGAGTGACGCAAGAAATAGTAATTCCCTTTGTCGTAGTAGGCGACTAGGCCAGCCATTTGCTGGGGTAACTCAGGATCAAACTCGATAGCTGTTTCAGCAACGAAGTTGAAGCTTTGTACTCGACGAGCAATTAAACTTTGTTCATAACGAGAATACAGGTAATGGCGCCCCGTCATTCTCAAATAACCGGGTCTGGCTTTTAGAGAACACCAGCTTTCATCAGTAGGCTCTCTTAATGTCTGGAAATGAATATTTAAAGCATCGCCATCAAAATCATCTCGCAGCTTTTCTTCTGGGAAAGGCTGCAATGGAATGTCTGGGCCTTCTACTTCTAAGTCGCCAGTATTGGTGCCATTTGATAAATATGGCCAGTCATCTCGCCATTCTACTTTTTGAATCGCTGTTTCTCGGCCAAGCACACAGAACCCAGTGCCATAGGTTTCACCAAACTGATAACCATGTGGATTGCGAATTGGGCGACCACACAAATGGGTTAAGTACCATTCGCCAGATTGGGTTTCCACAAAGAAACCATGACCTGTTCTTTGAAGTGGTGCATCGGGTTTGAATTTGGATGTCAAAATAGGGTTTTCTGGGTGAACTTCGTAAGGCCCAAATACACTGCGAGAGCGGCAGACCGTAACAGCGTGAGACCAACCGGTTCCGCCCTCAGCAACTACTAAATAGTACCAGCCGTCCTTTTTCATTATTTGAGGACCTTCTGTTCCACCTAGCTCTGTACCTTGGAAAACCGTCTTTAATTCACCAACGCATTCGCCTTTATCGACATCAAACTCTCTAACCACAATGCCGTTGAAGTAATTCTCAGATGCACGGCCATCCCAGATCATGTTGACCATATATTTTTTGCCATCGTCGTCATGAAATAACGAAGGGTCAAAACCAAAATCCATGAACTCAACTGGCTCAGACCATGGGCCTTCAATGTTCTCGGCAGATACGATGTAACAAGGTGTTGCCATCCAAGCGCCGCCCCGACAAGACTTCACATTTGAAAACGCTAACCAGAACTTTCCATCTGCATAGCTTAATGCCGGCGCATAAACACCTTCGGAGTTTTTAATGCCCACCATATCGAGTTGGCTCTGACGAGTTAACACACGTCCAGCCAGCCTCCAATTCACTAAATCTTTAGAGTGATGAATTTGTACGCCTGGGAACCATTCAAAGGTTGAGGTTGCGATGTAGTAGTCGTCTCCGACGCGAACGACAGATGGGTCTGGGTTAAAACCTGGGAGTATTGGATTTTTAATTTTAGCCATGCTTTCGAAAGCTCCGTTTATTTGGAGTCCTTGTTCTTTTATTAGGTGAAGGGGCGAAGCCCTGAAAAATAATGGTGCGCGATTTTACACTATGAAAAGCACATATTTCGAGATATTAACTTCGAAGTACTAACCCGGATCAGTTGTTTTTCTTGGACAAATCAAAGAATTAGTAATTGATATGACTTTATCGCGGAAATTTATTGAATAACACAAACAATTAAAAATTGTGTATTTACTGATGAATAGGGCCAATATTCATAATGCTCTGCCAATTTTGTATTCAGGAAAGTGTCAGAATTAATGTTAAAGCGGTTCCAGTTTGGCGTATTGCAACATTAAAACCTTCTCGCCAGCATCATCAAATGCAATTCGAACTGAAGCATTTGACCCATAACCTTCAGCGGAAAGAATTGTGCCTTCTCCAAACATAGGATGTTTGACTCTTTGGCCTAAGTCGATACCGAAGCCTGTATTCCAATCACTATTGGATGCTGAGTCATAGCTTGAAGTGTAAGGCTTTGAAACAGTACTCTTAAGTCTAATTTCAGAAACAAAATCACTGGGTATTTCTTTAATAAATCGAGATGGGTTGTTGAAAGTTTCGTTGCCAAAAAGTCTTCGGCTTTCAGCATAAGTCAGGGTTAAATTATTCATAGCTCGGGTGATGCCGACATAGGCGAGCCGACGCTCCTCTTCCAAGCCGTTAGGGTCTTCTATGCTCATTTTATGGGGAAAAAGACCTTCTTCCATGCCTGCTAACCAAACAGTGTTAAACTCCAGACCTTTGGCAGAGTGCAAGGTCATTAGGTTGACGCTGTCTTCGAATTCGTCGGCTTGGCGATCTCCAGCATCCAGTGATGCTTGATCTAAAAAAGCATCCAATTCATTCATAAATTCCGAATCTTCATCCATCACGAAACTGCGTGCTGCACTGACTAATTCCTGCAAGTTTTCTAATCGCGCTTGAGCTTTTTCTCCTTTTTCTTTTTCGTGGTGTTCAATCAAACCAGACGCTTGAATAACGTGTTGAGTCATTTCTGCTAAATCCATCTCCACCGTTGCCTGTTCCAGCTCATCAATCAGTAACATAAAATTTGCTACGGCATTCAACGCCCGTGATGAGAGAACTTTGTTTGCAATAACCATATTGGCCGCTTCCCAAAAGGTGCAGCCTTGTTCCCGTGCAAGCAGTCGCATGGTTTCAATGGTTTTACCACCAATGCCTCTGGTCGGTGTATTAATGATTCTTTCCATCGCCGTATCGTCTTGGCGATTAGCTATCAGCCTTAAATAAGCTAAGGCATTTTTAATTTCCATACGATCATAGAATCTAAGGCCACCATAAATACGATAGGGTATTTGTTGTCGAATTAACGATTCTTCCAGTACTCGAGATTGTGCATTTGATCTATAAAGGACGGCCATTTCTGAGGCGTTATCGCCACCTTCCAAATACTTATTTATCTCATCGGCAATATAGTTGGCCTCGTCTTGTTCATTAAAAGCTGCATACACCTGAATGGGGTCGCCATCTTCACCATCAGTCCAAAGGTTTTTTCCTAGGCGGGAGTTGTTGTGTTCTATGACCGCATTGGCAGCTTTTAATATGGTGCTGGTTGAGCGATAGTTTTGCTCCAGTTTTATGACTTCAGAATTTGGAAAATCGGTTTGAAACTGTTGAATGTTTTCAACTTTCGCGCCTCGCCAACCGTAAATAGACTGGTCATCGTCACCCACTACAGTTAAATTTGTTTCAGCGCCGCATAACACTTGAAGCCAGGCATATTGGATGGTGTTGATGTCCTGAAATTCATCTACTAATACATGCTTAAACCGAGCTTGGTAATGCTTTAGAAGGTTGTTGTTATTGAGCCAAAGTTCATGCGCTCGCAACAATAGCTCTCCAAAATCTACCAGACCTGAACGGTCACAGGCTTGTTCATAATTTTTATAAATTTTTTGTAGGGCTTGGTCGAATACGTCATTTGAAGGCATCAAGTGTTTTGCTCTACGGCCTTCATCTTTTTGTTCATTAATAAACCATTGAGCTGTTTTTGGTTGAAGTGATTCTTCATTTAAACCTAATTCGTTCATTATTCTTTTAACTAAACGCAATTGGTCATCGGAGTCCATTACTTGGAAATTTTCAATCAGACCAGCTTCTTGCCAATGCATTTTTAATAGGCGATGTGCTAAACCATGGAAGGTTCCCACCCACATACCTCGAATAGGAACTTCCAGCAGTTCTTCAATTCGGCTGCGCATCTCTTTGGCTGCTTTGTTCGTGAATGTAACCGCAAGAATACTGTTCGGGCTGGTCAGTCCAGTTTCGACTAAATAAGCTATGCGATGGGTAAGTGCTCTGGTTTTGCCACTGCCAGCACCTGCCAAAATTAACAACTGTTGTTGCTCCGACGTCACTGCCTGCCGTTGTGGGTCATTTAAACCAGAAAGAAGATTTTGGAAGTCCATATAGAATGAGAATTAGTTATAAAAATTAAAATATATTATGAAGAGGGAAAATTACCTGCAGTAGTATTATCGCTTGAGTAAAGGAGTTATGACTAGTTACCTGTTGAAAAATACAGTTACTTTGGCGCATTAGCAGGCAATACACTGAAGAAGATTATGCCTAAAATGCCAAGTGAGCTGATAAACCACCAAGAATTAACAAGCGCCCGTCGAGATCTTATTCGCCTTGGGGGGGTAACTCTTTTATTTTCCTTGGCTTTGATTTGGATAGGTCAACACGGTTGGGCATGGTTGTCATCGTTATATTGGCTCATTGGCATAAACTCCATTTCCCTGGTTTCGATCGTGGTGGCTTGGCACGCTGAGCAGGCTCCAAGTAACCGGCAAGGCCATTACCAAATACTGCTTGGTTTTGTGTTGGCTACTCAAGGCATGGTATGGGCGGTGGGTGGCTATCTGTCCCAGACTAATGGCCCGTCGGTGCAGGTCATGACGTCCTTATTTGCACTGGCCGCTAGTTTGGCGCTGTACGCTCGATTTCCTCTATATTTATCTTTTACCCTCTGGTTATGGCCCATCGAGATTGCGGCAGTTATCAGTGACAACTATTCCTCAGTGAGCTTGATGAGTTTAATCGCGCTCATGTTGATTCAGTTGTTGACTTGGCGAAGTAACAAGCTATTCAAGCAACTTCAGCAAAAGCACTATTTAGTTAAAAAATCTAATGAAGAGTTGGAAGATAAAGTCTCTCAGCGCACCGCTCAATTAAACCGCCGTCAAAGTCAGCTAAACCTCGCCTTGCAGGCCAGTGATATGGGCATTTGGGACTGGAATTTGGAAACCCGTACTGCAGATGTTTCAACACAAGAACAGGGTGTTCGTCGGGTTACCGAGTCTAATCAAGATCGTTTTATGGAATTGGTCCACAGTGATGATCGTAAATGGGTGCGCCAGGAATTAGTGCGCCATTTAAAAGGTAAAAGCGAAAAATATCAGGTTCGATATCGGTTAAAGAATGAAGCCGATCAGGGTTGGTTGTGGATCGAAGACAGTGGCAAGGCGATCGAATGGGACAGCAAGGGTCGAGTTCTAAGAATGATAGGCACCCGAAGAGATGTAACAGCAGAGGTGACCAAAGAGCAGGAGTTGAGCTTGGCAGCGAGCTTATTTAACCATTCTGAAAATGCGGTCATGGTGCTGAATGAAAACTTTACTTTAGAAGCTGCTAACCCTCAGTTTTGCAAGGCCATGGCAGCCAATGTTACCGAACTGATTGGTAAGCCATTAAGTCAGATTAGTGCGTCAGGGCAAGTAGAGGCGATCATTAATTCGCTGGTAACTGACGGACGCTGGGAAGGGCAAATTCTGGAAAAGCGCTACAACGGAGAGTCTTTCCCTTTTCAGCTCGGTATCAATGCCATTTATACCAACACCGGGACTCTGTCTCATTACATCGCTATTGGTAACGACAGAACTGAAACACTCAAAGCAAAGTCTGAATTAAACTTCTTAAGCAACTATGACAAATTAACAGGGTTAGCTAATCGCAGCCATTTTCATCAACATTTGGAAGCACGTACCAACAATAAAAAGGCTCATCAAGAATTCTTTCTAGTGCTGATTAACATTGATCGTTTCAATTCCATTAATGACAGTCTGGGTCATGAGATTGGTGACCAGTTACTGCAAGATATAGCGACACGATTAAGTAGTTTGCCTCCCCCGGCTTCTTTTGTTGCTCGTTTAGGGGGAGATGAATTTGTTGTTGTAGTTGATGTTCAAGACGAGTGTAGCGACTTACATGCATTGCTAGAAAAGATTTTATTAGAAGTCAGTCGTCCCTGTTTTGTAGCCGACCATGAACTGATTGTGACGGCGAGTATTGGCGTTGTTCCTGCGGGTGCCGGTTCAGCTTTACACCTGCTTAACCATGCATCCGTTGCGTTAAATCAGGCAAGGTTTAATGGTGGCAACAATTACCAATTTTATGATCAAGCTTTTAGGGGCTCGCCATTCGAAAGGCTTCAGATTGAAAAAGCACTTCGAAAAGCAACGGGCAGCAATGAATTAGATATTCATTATCAGCCTAAACTTAATTTGTTGTCTCGAAAAGTAGATGCTCTGGAAGCGCTTGTGCGATGGACTCATCCTGCGCTTGGGCCTGTTGCGCCCAGCGACTTTATTCCTCTTGCTGAAGAAACGGGATTAATCAACGAACTTGGGCAGCAGGTATTAATAAAAGCTTGCGAAGAAGCAAGTACTTGGCGTAAGAGAGGCTTTGGCGACATTCGAGTGTCGGTCAATATGTCGGGTCATCAACTTCGCAGGGAAAACATTGCTGATCAAGTTGCCGGAGTGCTAGCAGAAACCGGTTTGCCACCCGGGTTATTGGAAATTGAGCTCACTGAGAGCGTGATAATGGAAAGTATTGAACATAGCCTCAGTACTTTGAATCGTATTCACGCCATGGGGGTGAGAATCGCATTGGATGACTTTGGTACCGGTTATTCTTCGTTGAGTTATTTGCAGCGATTACCCATTGATGTATTAAAAATAGATCGTTCTTTTGTTACCGATATCCACGACTCCAAGGATGAGAGTGCGATCATCAATGCCATCATTGCAATGGCAAAAAGCTTGAACATGGAAGTGGTTGCTGAAGGAGTAGAAAACCATACTCAACTGAAATTTTTAGAGCAATCAAATTGCGATTACATTCAGGGGTTTATCGTCAGTGAAGCCCTCCCTCCAGCCGAAATGCTTAACTTATTAAGACATTACAATTACAAGAAAGAAGAAGAGCCTTCAAAAGTTCACTAAGCTCGCCCACTCATTTATTGCATTTATATTTCAATCGTCTGTCCCTTCAATGAACAGAAAGTAAATAATTTTAATCCTCAAAACATTTAATTCTCATTGGCCCAACCCTTGCTCTATCAGACACCGGAGTAACCAAAAAACACGGGTTGTCGCTTAAGTTGGAAAGCTTGACTTAGGAAAGAGTCGCCGAGTTTGAACCACAAACTCAAAGCCTAAGATTTAAAAAAGTGTGACAACGCTATAACAAAAACCTAGGCCCTAAAGGTCTGAAACCTTTGAATTAAGTAGGCTGCCGAGCCTGATTGAAGTAGTCAAAAGTTTCAGAGTGCGTATGGAAGCACAACCTGAGGTGAGCCTGAGAATCAAGGAGTCCCCATGTCAATGAACTTGTTTGATCTAGAATTAGCTAATCTTGAAGATGACTCACTACATCGTCCTACCGAATCCTCAGTGACCAAAAGGGTCAATAATCATCGTAAATTGGCAGCGCGCCGAGCGATCGAAGATCACTTGGAGCAAAGAAGATTGCGTGATGAATTACAGGAGTCCAGCTTAGAGTTGTACTAGTCCTTTAATATAGGGCTTAAGAGGCTATCTCTAGATTTTGCAGAGATAAAACTTGAACATGGTGTTAGCTCAAATAGGCGAAGTTAATCTATTTTGTGTGACGCCCATCATGAAAAAAGGTGACCTAATCGGTCACCTTTTTTGTTTTTTGAGAGCCATTACTGAGCTATGTGTGACAAGAAAAACATTTTTAGTTTTTCTAATATGTTTTGTCTTTGGCTTATTCAGGATAGCCATCAGGATTAGATGACTGCCATCTCCAGGCATCAGTCACCATATCAGTTAAACCTTTTTCTGCTCTCCAGTTCAATTCACTTTGGGCAAATTCTGGATCTGCATAACAGCAAGCGATATCTCCAGGGCGGCGAGGGGCAATTTCATACGGCACGTTTTGACCCGTGACTTCTTCAAACGCTTTTACCATTTCGAGCACTGAATAGCCCTGGCCAGTTCCAAGGTTATAAGCAACACAACCAGGCTTTTGTTCCAACTTAGCAATTGCTCTGACATGCCCCTTAGCCAAGTCGACCACATGAATATAATCTCGCACGCCAGTGCCATCTGGCGTGTCATAGTCATTACCAAACACCGCAAGCTTTTCTAACTTACCTACGGCTACCTGAGTCACAAATGGCATCAGGTTATTGGGTCTACCACTTGGGTCTTCACCAATGGTTCCCGATTCATGAGCGCCCACAGGATTGAAATACCTAAGCAACGCAATATTCCATTGTTCATCTGACTTAAATAAATCCCTAAGAATGTCTTCAATAATGAGCTTTGAACGGCCATAGGGGTTTGTAGCGCTAAGAGGAAAGTGTTCTTGAATAGGAACGGTTTCTGGATCGCCATATACAGTGGCTGAAGAACTGAATACGATATTCTTGCAGCCTGCCGCTGCCATGGCTTCGCAAAGAACGATGGTGCCAGAAACATTGTTATCATAATAAGTCAGCGGAATTTCATTACTTTCACCAACCGCTTTAAGCCCAGCAAAGTGGATGACTGAATTAATAGTGTACTCACGAAAAACGTCATCCAAACATTGCCGATCACGAATATCCCCATTCACAAATGGAATGGTTTTTCCTGTAATGGATTCAACTCTTTTAAGTGACTCTTTACTGGAATTACTGAGGTTGTCTAGAACGACAATATCGTACCCGGCGTCGAGTAACTCTATGCATGTGTGGCTGCCGATATATCCTGCACCACCTGTAACTAAAACGGTCATTTGACGATTCCTTGTTAAAAATTAAGCTGCGTAGAACAGCTTAGTTCCTGTGAGCTAGTTAACATTAAAAACTGGCTGAGTTTACCAGAGTTTAGATGAAAAATAGATATCGCCATACCAGGCTTCTCTGGTTATGCCTGAGTCATCACTGTCTGTCATGATGGCAACACCTGTGATGTGGTCAATCTCTAAACCAAATGCATTCTTAAAATCATCTTGGATATCCCTTTGTATCTGGTGCCATTGATTGTGAGGCGTATCCGCATCAGCTACTGCAATAAATCTAATATTATTCGAGTAAGGTGAATTCCAGCTTTGTTCTATTTGATGGGAGCTAGACCAGACATAAACCAGAGACTTGGTTTTCCAAGTTTGATACTTAGGTGTGAGTAAAATATAAACTCTGGCCACAAAATCTTCTCCATTTTTGTTTGTTTCATTGGGTTGGAAGGGAAGATTTTCGATATACCAGCTCCAGGTTAATAAAGGTGTTTCATCAAGATTAATACTTTGCTTCTTATAAATACCTGATGCCGATTTTGTTGTGGTTGCTCTTAGGGAATGTTGGTTATTCCAAAATTGATATTCATAACCTGTTTCCCCATGAAATTTTTCAACTTTATAGCCTGAAGGCAATGATGCTGAGTCTTTAAAGTCTGACATCTTAAACAACATGACTTTCTTTTTGTTTGTGTTTGTCTCTGTCTCTTCTTCTGGTTCTATTTCAGCTTGAGATGAAAGACTGACACAAAAAATGGTAAAAACAATGAGTAATTTTTGTAGATGCATATTGCGCTAAATCGCTTGAACCATTTTTTTTAGGTATTCCCAAAACGGAATCAGTGTTTTGAGTTCGAGTCTTTCAGAGGGTGAATGTGCACCTTTGATCGTGGGGCCAAAAGAAATGACATCAATGCTGGATTTTTTTGACTTAATAATGCCGCACTCCAGTCCAGCATGAATAGCCTTAACGCTAGGTGAATGATCGAATATGTCTTGATAAATGACTTTTGCTTTTTTCAGAAGACTGCTTTCAAAATCTGGCTGCCAAGATGGATAGCTCAGTATTTCTTTCGCTGACATCCCAAAACTACCAATCAAGCTCAGAATCTGTTGTTCAAGATGAACTGCCTCTAACTGATTAAAAAACCTAATGCTGGTTTCCAGAAATAACTCATTATTTTCTAAAGAAACTCTAGCTAAATTACTACTGAGATTAACCAGGTCGGCAGGTTGTGCCGGATTATAACTATGAGCCCCATGGGGAAGGTTCAAGACAAGGGCGATGACTCTATTATGCGCTTCCTGAGTTAACTGTGACCTGCCAGCTGACTCAGTAATTTCAATCTCAAGCTGTTGGTCTCTTTGCGGTAAAAAGGTTTTCCAATTCTGAATTTCCTGATGAACTAATTTCTGAAATTCAGGCTCATTTTCCTTCGGGATGGAAAGAATCAGTGAGCCTTCTCTTGGAATAACATTATGTGCGATACCACTTTTAAATTCGCAGATTCTGGTTTCAAGGTGTTTAGACGATTTGACAAGTCTAGCAAGCAGCTTAATGCTGTTGCCCAACTGCTCATGGATCTGAATTCCGGAGTGACCGCCACTTAATTTTTTCAAATTTAATTGAATAACTGTTCGGTCACTTGCAACGAATTCCGTTGCGATTTCACTCGTAAATTGCCAGCCTTTACCTCCTGCACAACCGATAAATAATTCGCCCCAATCTTCGGTGTCCAGGTTTAGCAACAGATCTGAATGAATTAACTCAGCATCAAAACCTGAAGCGCCGTATAAACCGGTTTCTTCTTCAACAGTGAATACCAGCTCCAACATTGGATGCTGCACAGAAGGATCTGTCATTAACCCCAGAGCAGCTGCGCACCCAATACCATTATCGGCACCTAGGGTGGTATTTTTTGCAGTTAACCATCCCTGATCTATCTCGAGAGTAAGCGGATCTTGAAGAAAATCATGGTCATAGTTTTGATGTTTGACCGTCACCATGTCTAAGTGATTTTGAATAGCGATGCTGGATTTGTGCTCCATGCCAACGCTTGCCGGTACGCGTACTACGAGGTTTCCAGCTTCATCTGTTTGGTATTCGCAGTTATGTTCCTGAGCCAACATCATAATATGGGTTTTGAGTGCTTGCTCTTGTCCTGAAGGTCTTGGAATACAGCTGATATTTAAAAAGTGTTTCAATAGGTGTTCTGGTTCTGAGGGGTAACCCTCTGGTGGTGTGCCAAGCAACTTTATGGAATCTGTCATGTGTGGTTGTCGTCAAAAATTTCTTTCGGTGGTTTGTGTTTGTTTTTTTTCAATGCTGATGAGTATGGGTACTAAAGCTCTGGATATTGAAGGAGAAGAGCTTTCTCCTGGTAGTAACCTAATTGTTAGCCTAAGTGTATACCGATTTGATAAAGAGTTGGCACAAAAGCATGAAATTACACAGCTTGCCAGAGCCTTGGATGCCAATGTGTCGGGTGCTTTTTCTGTGCTGCGATACGGTATTGGTCTCGGCTTAGTTAGTTTTGGAAATACTGCAGAAGAAGATTATTCGGTGCGGGGTGTCGATCTCCAATTTGAGATAGGGCCTTCTATTAGCATTGCAGGCCGCCTATCCATTGATTGTATGTTGGGAGTGAGTTCAATCATTGTTGGGCGCGATCATCAAAACTGCGAACAGTGCATCGGAGACAGCTTCGTGATACCCGCTGATTTCTACGTTAAACCCCGAATTGCTATCTTTCCCAATCCACTTAAACCAGGCCTTGGTTTGGAGTACACCAGAGCTGTTTCAGGCGAACGGGAATTTAATCGTTATTCATTAAGTGCGGTATATCAGTTCTAACAGCTGTTAATACGATTTTTTACTATCTAAGTTACTTTGGTTCAATTACTATTCCGGTGGTATGTAAAATTAATGCTAAGTTTATTTTGATATGGAAATTAATATGAAAAAGATACTTATATCCTTATTTTTAATATTTTTCGCGACACTGGCCAGTGCTGAAAACAGAGGTGGCTTTTATTTAGCTGGGGGTTTTGGGCTAGGTAATACTACCTGGGAGTGGGAGGCTGACGACGGCTTTACTACTTTATCTGGCGAAGTTGATTCAGGTTCAGGGTTCATTACTTCCTTGAAAGTGGGTGGAACAATTAACCATCAACATGCGATCTACTACACTAGGCAGGCTATTCATTACACAGTAGAAGATAGCTTTGACGAAGAGTACTCCGTGGTTAACGGAATCGCTGGAATTGGATACACCTACTACTTCAGCCCCAGTTTTAGAACTGGTTATATTGAGGCTGCTTTAGGTGTAGGTGATCTCATACTTGATCAAGAGATCGATGATGCAGCAACAGGTTCTGCTTATCTATTGGGTATTGGCTATGAAGTAGGCAAGCATGCTCAATTAGGTTTATTTTATATGAGAACTGATACTGAAGATCCATATGACTCTAATCTAAGCTACATCAATACAACCACTGCACTTAAAGTCGAATTTAAGATTTAATATCAATCGCGTGAGGTAAACTGAGTCATCGGTTTGCCTCAATCAAACCTCAATCGCCGTCGTACTGTGCACCCGCCTCAAACTCATTCGAGTCTCTGTGCCAGTGACCCCTGGTAGCTTTAGAATCCTTTGATAATAAATATGTTCAAACTCTTCGGAGTCTGAATAGGCCAATTTCAACAAATAGTCTGCGCCTCCTGCCATTAAGTAGCATTCCATAACTTGCGGAATGTGCACCACTTCCCGTTCAAAATCACTCAGCACGTCTTGGCTCTGATGATCCAGTTTTATAAAAATGAACGCCGTGCTTTGCTTTTTAAACAGTTTGCGATTGAGCAAAGCAACGAATTTAATAAAGACCTTCTTATCATTCAGGGCTTGTACTCGACGTAAGCATGCCGAGGGAGATAGCGCTACTTTTTCAGCGAGATCAACATTGCTGAGTCGGGAGTTTTGCTGAAGGAGATTAATAATTTGGCGGTCTTTGCTATCGAATTCAGTCATTTGGATTCTCAAGGTAATTAAATTGTTTCAATTTGAGTATTGGCGAAATAATATTGCTTAAATTTTCGGTCTTATACAAATATTCGCAACAAAAACGCTCTTGTTAGCTACTAATCTATCGTCACAGAGACCTGAGTGATGGGCAAAATCATTTGAATGTCCAGATTAAGTACTTAAACCTAAAATGGGAGAAGCGGTGATGTTAGTTGGTGTACCTAAGGAAATAAAAAACCATGAGTATCGTGTAGGGTTAACCCCGTCGTCTGCGAATGAATTAGTTAAGCAAGGCCACCGAGTATTGGTGGAGTCTAATGCTGGCAGCGCCATCGGATTTGACGACAGTCTATACCTTGAGGCAGGTGCAGACATTGCCGCTAATGCCGAAGATGTATTTTCTAAAGCTGACATGATTGTGAAGGTGAAAGAGCCGCAGGCGGTGGAGCGCGCTATGTTAAGGCCCGATCAAACCCTATTTACTTATCTACACCTAGCGCCTGATGTGCCGCAAACTCAGGATCTCATAAAAAGTGGTGCTACCTGTATTGCTTATGAAACCGTTACTGATGATGCTGGCAGACTGCCTTTGCTGGCACCCATGTCTCAGGTGGCAGGCCGTATGTCTATGCAAGCTGCTGCACATTGTCTAGAAAAAGCCCAATCTGGCAGAGGTTTGCTGTTAGGCGGGGTGCCGGGTGTTGAGCCAGCCAAAGTAGTGATTATTGGTGCTGGTGTTGTAGGGCAACATGCCCTTCAAATGGCGATTGGCTTAGGTGCTGATATCACGGTTTTTGATAAAAACGTTCAGGTTCTAAATCATTTAGATCAGATCTATGGTAACCGGGTAAAAACCCGCATGGCAGACAGCCAGTCGTTAACCTCAGCCGTTATTGATGCTGATGCCGTGATTGGCGCAGTGTTAGTTCCTGGGGCTGCTGCTCCCAAGTTGGTGACTAGAGAAATGATTTCAAAAATGAAAGCGGGAGCGGTTTTAGTGGATGTCGCCATTGACCAGGGTGGTTGTTTCGAAACCTCAAAAGCCACTACTCATGCCGAGCCAACCTTTATTGTGGATGATGTGGTTCATTATTGCGTGGCTAATATGCCAGGGGCCGTAGCTCGTACCTCCACCCTCGCCCTGAACAATGCAACCTTGCCTTATGTTTTGGATCTGGCAAATAAAGGCCCTTGGCAAGCCATGGCAGAAAACGCACACCTGTTGAATGGTTTAAATGTTTCTGAAGGCAAGCTGACTTGTAAAGAAGTCGCCTTGGCCCAAAATTTAGAGTTCGTATCTGCACAAACTTTATTGGCAGAGAAGGAAAAACAAAAAGTGGCGTAGACATCACATTCTATTCCACAACGCTAATTAAAAAGGCTGGGAGTATGACTCTCGGCCTTTTGTTATATGGGAATTGGGAAATGAGCTTTGAGCATTTAGTTTTTCATAAAGCATGGGTTAATGGTCAGTGGACAGAATCAAATAGTGGTAAGACCTTTGCCGTTGTCGATCCAGCCAGTGGCCATGAACTGGCAAGGGTTCCAGATTTGGATGCCCAGGACACTCGTAACGCAATCAATGTAGCTGATCAAGCGTTCAAGAGTTGGAAAAACCAAACAGCTAAAGAACGATTTCAGCTGCTAAAGAATTGGCATCAGCTCATCATTGACAACCAGCCTGCTCTGGCAGAGCTGATGACTATGGAATCCGGCAAGCCCCTGACAGAAAGTATGGATGAAGTGCTTTACGGTGCTTCCTTTATTGAATGGTTTGCCGAGCAGGGCAAACGAATAGATGGTGACGTCATACAAACGCCGTCATCAGATCGTCGGATCATAACGCTCAAACAGCCTGTTGGTGTTTGTGCAGCTATTACGCCCTGGAATTTTCCTCTCGCCATGATCACTCGAAAGTGCGCACCTGCCCTCGCTGTAGGCTGTACTGTTGTTATCAAACCTGCAGAAGCAACCCCGCTCACCGCCTTGGCTCTAGCAAAATTGGCGCAGGATGCGGGCATTCCAGATGGAGTCGTTAACGTTGTTACTGCTTCCCATGGTAAAGAGGTTGGTGAGGAATTAACCCGAAACCCCATAATTAAAAAGATCTCATTCACTGGCTCAACGCCTGTCGGCAAATTGCTTATGAAGCAAAGTGCAGACACGGTTAAAAAAGTGTCTATGGAGTTAGGTGGTAACGCGCCATTTATCGTGTTTGATGACGCCGATATTGATGCTGCCGTGCAAGGCGCAGTAACCAGTAAATACAGAAATACCGGGCAAACCTGCGTTTGCGCCAACCGCATTTTGGTGCAAGAAGGCGTCTATGAAGAATTTGTCACTAAGTTCGCCGATGCCGTTTCAAACCTAGCAGTTGGTCCGGGAACAAACCCCGATGTGGCTATTGGCCCAGTGATCAACCAAGCCGCGCTGAATAAGATTCAAGGGTTAGTTGATGATGCGCTAAACAGAGGTGCTAAAACCTTGGTGGGAGGAACAACCCACGAGTTAGGCGGCAACTTCTTTCAACCTACGGTATTGGCCGGTGTCACTTCTGATATGAGAGTAGCTAAGGAAGAGATATTTGGGCCCATTGCCCCGGTGTTTACTTTCAAAGATGACCAAGAAGCCATTGAACTTGCAAACGATACCGAATTTGGTCTTGCGTCCTATTTTTACAGCAATAACCTACCCAGAGTTTGGAAAGTGGCTGAACAGCTAGAATACGGCATGGTCGGTTTGAACGTTGGCATCATTGCCAATGAAGTAGCTCCGTTTGGTGGAATAAAAGAATCTGGTTTAGGACGGGAGGGTTCAAAATATGGTGTGGATGATTATTTAGAGCTGAAATATATGTGCCTAGGGGGTCTTTAAAATATATTTTTATTCCAATTTGAACCGTCTATTACAGGGTAACCAGCCACGCTTTTTTAACAGCAGGTTACCCCAATTTTTCATTATTTTGCTAATTCTGAGCTAGGCTAAAACTGAAACCCGTCATTGTATTTGTGGGTAATTTTCAGGGCTAGCATATTGAATCAAAAAGCTTCTTTATTTGATAAGAAAGAATTAGATGGCAAGAAATTTCGATCCCTTCGAACACAAATTGTTTTTTGGTTTCTACTACTTTCAATTATACCCTTGGCGCTTATTGGTTATTTCAGTTACAACCAAACCGTTACTGGTTTAGTGAAAGCATCTGAACACGAACTAATCGCTACCTCTGAAGTCACCGAAGCATTTATTCAAAACTGGTTAAGTAGCCGTGCTGATCAACTGTCAGTTCAAGCGGATTCTACAAACACTAAAGAGTTTCTCAATAACCTAAGTTTTGGCTTGGCAACCTCTGAGATACCTGCTGATGAGTATGTTGGGAGTTTTAATTGGACAATACGAAGCAATACATTTGAAAGTGACATACTCAAGCTTCAGCAGAGTTATGAGCATATCCACGACATACTGTTAATTGATGTTAGAGGCAATATTCTATTCACAGTCGCTAAAGAGCCTGACTTAGGAAAAAATCTTTTCCAAACCAGTCTTTCCGAAACTCAATTAGCTGAATCAGTAGAACTAGTATTAACACAGAATGAAGTGGCCTTTTCCGGTATTGAACGGTACGAGCCGTCTAATGATAAGCTAGCAAGTTTTATTTCTGCTCCAGTAACCAATGAGCTGGATGAGCTGATTGGTGTGCTGACTTATCAAATGAATCTAGACGAAATTTTTAATGTTATTAGCTTAACAAAAAAAGACTCGTCTTCCTTATCCCATTATCTGATTACCGAGTACGGTCAGCTGCTCACACCCATTCAGGGAAATTGGGATGAAGTTCTTATTAGAAATATATTTACTAATAGTTATCAAAATTCAATAACAGAACTTCAAAAAATTAGATTGAAAGAAATAGATCCCAGTGAACAAGCTGTTGAATACATTGGTCCTAACGGAGAGTTAGTGATTGGGGTTCATCGAAAGATGTCCATGATGAATCAGAGCTGGGTGTTAATCAGTGAGATAGACAAGTCTGAAGCATTATCTTCTATTCAAAATTTAGGTCGAATACTCATTACATTAATGGTAATTCTTAGTGCCATAGTTACCCTCATAGCCTTTTATGTATCCAAGCAAATAGTCGAGCCGCTAGGTGAATTATCTTCGCTGGCGCAAAGAGCTGCGTCAGGGGAAAGCAAACTTAGATCTGAAAATAAACAAAATAATGAAATTGGGCGCCTAGCCTTTTCGTTTAACAATATGATGGATGCTAGAGAGGATTATGAAAAAGAAATCATCGCCGCCAGAGAGACGGCAGAAAAAATATTAGACCGACTGGATCAACAGAGATTCGCACTCGACCAACATGCCATAGTCGCCATGACTGATATTAAAGGCAATATTACATACGCAAACAAACAGTTTGAAGATATAACCGGATATTCAAATGATGAACTTATAGGCAGCAACCATCGTATTATTAATTCTGGTATTCACCCGAAGTCTTTTTTTACTGATATGTATAAAACCATTGCGAATGGCAAAGTATGGCGCGGAGAAATATGCAATCGAAATAAAGCAGGTGGGTTGTATTGGGTATCTACCACAATAGTTCCGTTTAAAAACTCAGAAGGTAAGCCGGTCAGCTACATTTCAATACGTTCTGACATAACGAAGCAAAAAGTAGATGAACTGAAATTAAAGGAACATAGAGACCAATTGGAAATGGTGCTTGATAGCACTGCTATTGGTATTTGGGACATGAATTTGATGACCGGACGAATAGATTGTAGTGAGCGTTGGTTCAATATTGCCGGTTATAAAAAATCTGACTTCGATAACTTCAATATTGAAACCTGGAAGGATTTTATTCATCCCATGGACTTGGTGACTGCTATGCAAGATCTCGAGCGATACATGGCAGGTGAAATCGACCAATATCATGTGGAGCTTAGAATTCAAGACGTGAATAAGCAGTGGATATGGTGTGTCGACAGCGGAAAAATAGTTGAAAAGACAGAAGAGGGTGTACCCATGAGGATCATTGGTACCACTCTTGATATATCAAGAAATAAACAAGCTGAGTTAGAAATTAAAAAAGCCCTGTCATTAGCTGAAGCCATTTTAGAATCAACGGACAATGGTATTAGTGTGACATCCGGTTTAAACATGGTGACGTCTAATAGCAGGTTTCATGAAATCTGGGATGTACCTACCCAGAAGAACTTGGGTGAAAGTGAAATTCTTGAGTTTGTGGGTACACAGGTTCAAGACCCAGATACATTCATCAAAAGGGTTACCGAAATACTTGATGAACCTGAGGGCTCATTCAATGACATATTGCATCTGAAAAATGGAAAAATTTTAGAGCGTGTTACGAATCCAATGAACATTGATGCCGAAACAAAAGGAAGAGTTTGGAGCTTTAGAGACATTACTGATCGAGAAATAATATTAAGTGAACTCAAAGATGCTATCGACCAAGCGGAAGCGGCAGTGGTTGCTAAAAACGAATTTCTTGCCAGTATGAGTCACGAAATTCGCACACCTATGAATGGTGTTATTGGCATGTTAGGTCTTTTACAGAATTCCAAACTGACGGATGACCAAAGGCGCCGGTGCGAAATTGCAGAGTCCAGTGCAAAAGCACTGCTAAATGTTATTAACGACATCTTGGATTTCTCAAAAGTCGAAGCAGGAAAAATGGAACTTGAATGGCTCGACTTTAATTTACGGCAAATGTTGGGTGAATTTGCAGAGAGCATGGCCATTCAAGCGCAAGCAAAAGGTCTGGAATTAATTTTAGATCTAACAGGTGTTGAATCTACCTTGGTGAAAGGCGACTCTGCAAGAGTCAGGCAAATCATTACCAACCTAGTGGGTAACGCTATTAAATTTACCTCTGAGGGCGAGGTGGTGATTCGAGCGAAATTAGAAGAGCAACCGGATGGTCAGTTAATGTTTGAATGTGGCATCTCTGATACGGGCATTGGTATTCCGTCAGACAAAATAAAAGGCCTTTTTGATTCATTTAGCCAAGTGGATGCCTCAACCACAAGAAAGTATGGCGGTACCGGGCTAGGCCTGGCAATTGTTCGTCAACTGTGCAAGTTAATGGGTGGTGATGTTACTGCCCGAAGTGAATATGGCGAAGGCAGCACATTTACCGCCACCCTCTACTTAAACAAAAGTGAGCAAGCCACTTTAGTCATGCCAGACTTTGATGTAAGTAAATTGAATGTCCTGGTCGTGGATGACAATGCAACCAATAGAGAGGTGATCTGCGAGCAATTAAGGCGTTGGAATGTGACGTCCTTTGAAGCAAGCAATGCCGATGAAGCCATAGATGCCTGTTATCACAGGGTTAATAATAATGAAGACATTTTTGATGTTGCAATTCTTGATATGCAAATGCCAAAAATCAGTGGCGCCGAATTAGGCAAGACGCTCAAGTCTGAACCTAAGTTTGAAGACATGAAATTGGTCATGATGACGTCCATGTCTGAAGACCGAGATGCTCAAAAATTCTCGGATCTAGGTTTCAGTGCATACTTTCCAAAACCTACCACTACAGATGACTTAATGTCTGCTTTAGCTGTAGTCGGTGAAGATGGTGATGCACTGCATCAAGCAAGCCCGTTAGTAACCCACGACTACTTGCAAACCCTGAATAAATTTCCAGAAAAAACCATTACCTGGAAATCAGGTTCAAGAATTCTGTTGGTAGAAGATAATCAAATAAATCAAATTGTTGCCACTGGTGTATTGGAAGAATTTGAAGTACAAACTGATGTGGCTGCCAATGGCATTGAAGCCATTAATGCAATAAAAAAGGCCAGTTTTGAAGAGCCATATGGCCTTGTACTCATGGATTGCCAGATGCCGGAAATGGACGGTTATGAAGCCAGTCGACAAATTCGACAAGGTAAAGCGGGTGAAGAAAACAAAGGCATTCCCATTGTAGCCATGACCGCAAATGCCATGATGGGTGACCGAGAGAAATGCCTTGATGCGGGTATGAACGATTATCTTTCCAAACCCATAGAGCCCGATAAACTCTTTACCAAATTACAACAATGGATGCCGAAATCAGCAGATGAAAAAATCATAGCTGCTCGTGATGCCGAGCCTGAGAAGGAGCAACCTGATGTTTTAACAGAGAAAGACATTTGGGATTCCGAAAGTGCACTAAAGCGAGTTAGAGGCAAGCAAAAAACGCTGGATGCAATGATTAAGCTGTTTATCAGTGATATGCCAGGTCGAATTGCCAACATCGAACAGGCATTGAGTGAAAATAACCTAGAAGTACTACGCCATGAGGCACATACCATTAAGGGAACAGCCGGTAACCTGAGCGCACTGCAATTGCAAAGTGCAGCAGAATTTCTAGAGCAACATGTTAAAGAAGGTAAAGAAGAAGGCTTGGATACATTGGTAGAAGAGGTAATCCGAGCTAATAAACAATTGTTGTCTATATTTAACAATGTGGAGCAGAAGATTGAGCCTCTGGAAGACTCAACAAAAATTACAGTGGCAGAATTAAAGGCCAAGTTATTTGAGTTGAAATTCCAATTGGCTCAGGGTGACTTTATAGATGTTGAAGAGCTGAAATACTTACAAGGTGTAGACCAGGATAAATCAGTTATTGATGAAGTAGCTGAATTAATGAAGCAAATCTCTCGATTTGAAAATGAGCAAGCCTCAGCAACCGTAGTTCAATTGATTAAGAAATTGAGTTAGAAAAAGGGCATAAATGCCACAAAAACCAGTGATATTGATAGTTGATGATGCGGCGGAAAATATTCAGATGATGGCGAGTTGTTTGAAAGATGCCTATCACTTAAAAGTTGCTAGCGATGGTCAAAAATGCCTACAAATTTGTGAGCAAACACCACCGCCAGATTTGGTGCTGCTTGATATTAATATGCCAGGTATGGACGGCTACGAGGTGTGCCGTAAACTTAAGAGTGCTGATTCTACTAAAGATATCGCTGTTATATTTGTCACTGGTATGAACTCAGATGAAGACGAAGAAAAAGGTTTAGCAATAGGGGCGGTTGACTACATTACCAAGCCAGTGCGCCCTGCCATAGTTCGGGCTCGGGTTAAAAATCAAATTGTTATAAAAAGGCAAACAGACGAACTTACGCATATGGCGTTGTTTGATCAATTAACAGGGCTTTACAACCGACACTATATGATGGCGTCGTTTTCGCAAAAAATTTCCAGATGCCACCGTCATCATACACCTTTGTGTTTAGCCATGGTGGATCTAGACTACTTTAAAAAGGTAAACGATGAATATGGTCACTACGTAGGTGATGTTGTGTTGAAAGAAGTGAGTAACCATTTTCGAAATGCATGTAGGCAAGAAGATGTGGTGGCGCGAATGGGTGGAGAAGAGTTTGCAATGATATTTGATCAATGTGAACTCGATAAAGCTTACGAAAAATGCGAAAGACTTAGAGAAGTAATCAGTGAAATTGATTTTAATGGCCCTCGCATTACCATCAGCATTGGACTTGCAGAGTTATATCCAAAAGAAAGTTTTGAAGATTTATTAAAACGGGCGGACAACGCCTGTTACCAAGCCAAAGGAAAGGGCCGAAATAACGTAATGGTATCGAATTCAGGATTAGGAAATGCCTATGTCAGCTGACACAAAAATTCTTATTGTTGATGACGCACCAGATGGCCGAATGCTGTTATCGGGCCTGCTCGAAGATGACTACAGTATATTAGAGGCAGAATCCGGTGAGGAATGCTTGGAAATCGTTAAAAAAGATAGTCCTGACTTGATTTTACTCGATGTAAACATGCCAGGGATGAGCGGTTATGAGGTGTGTGTTGAGCTCAGAAAGCAGCCTGAAAATATTCACCTGCCAATTATATTTGTGTCAGGGTTAGATACAGTGGAGGAAAGGCTTCAAGGGTATGAAGCGGGTTGTAATGAGTATCTAATTAAGCCTGCTGATCCAGATGAACTATTTAGAAAGGTTGAGGAATGTCTGACTCAAAAGCGAGAGTTAGATGATGCATCTAATAATGCACAAAGTGCGACGCAGGTTGCATTAGAAGCAATGACCGTTAGTAGTGAGTTGGGTCTGCTCATTACATTTTTTAAATCACTTGAAGGCAAGCATTCCGCATTAGAGGTAGGAAATGCCTTCATCAATGTCTGCGAACAACTTGGGTTAAAGCTTGCTATTCGCATAGATACAGGCAAGGTGATATACGTTGGCTGCGAAGAAGATTCATTGGAAGGAGGGTTGCTTTCGAAATTTACAAAGTCATCCGAAAAGATTGTTAGCGCTGGTATTAGAACCATTATTTGTGAATCTAATATTGTCGTTCTGGTTAAAGACATGCCATTAAATGATGAAAACAAATATGGTCGGTTTAAGGATCACTTAGCAGTACTTATTGACTTTGCTCAAAAGCATTTATCTAACTTGCTATCCTCAGAAGTTCAAGAGAAAGAGCGACAAAAATTCTTGGTACAAATCATCGGTATAGCTGAAGAACAAATTAGAACAACAAGTGATAAAGTACTGGAGCATGCAACTCAATCACAGAGAATTATGCAAGGTATGTTGAATGAGTTAGAAAACATGTTGTTCGGTTTAGGTTTAGATGAAGACCAAGAGAAAAAACTAATGGCATTGGCAGATAATACCTCTACTACTCTAGAAGGTAATATGACGGATGCGGCAGAACTGAGCTCCAATTTAGGAGGAATACTTGAGAAACTATACGAGTATCAAAGCAAGGGTTGATGCCGCACAATCAGAAAACATTTTGTCTGACGAACAATTGATATTGGGTTTCTTCTCGCATAGAGATGAGTTTTAACTTAGCGATTGTTCGCTCAGAAAGCTTAGTGCCCTTTGTGAGTAGTATAAAACCCCTAACACTGAATAGATCCCTAGATAACATCATACCTGGCTGAATGTCCTCGATTTTTACCTTTCTTTCCCCTTCCCCCGCTCTATTTTCTATTTCAGTAACTACATCGAAAAATACTTCTACTAGGTTGGGGTCAAATTGACGGCCAGCCTGATGTCGAATTATCTCTATGGTTTCATTGGGAGACATTGATGACCCTGTAATGGCGCCATGCCTGTACATATAGAAGAAGATAGCCAAAGCGAGAATTCTCGCACCCAGTGGAATCGCCTCTCCCTTCAGTTTTTCTGGGTAGCCAGTACCATCCCATTTTTCACAGTGATTCTTAATAAAGGCGGCTGAATCAGACAGATTGTCAACACTGGCTAGAATAGAGTAACCCACCATAGGGTAGTCACGGTATTGGCGAAACTCTTGGGCATTCATGTTCTCCAATGGCAAACCGAGAAGGTGATCTGAACAACTCATCTTGCCTATCTCATGAAGCTTAGCCGCTTGATAGACACTGATGGAATAGTCTTCAGACTGTCCAATTTTCAGAGCCAATAACTTTGCTGATTCGGCAACCTCATTTAAATATTGACTAGGCGCTAACGACCTCAGCTGTAAAACATGGGCGATGACATCAATAAATTGATGATAATTGGTTTTAATTTGCTGGTAGGTTATATCCAGCATACCTGCTGTTTGCTCCAGCTCACTGGTTCTGGCTTTGACCGCATCTTCAAGATTCTCGTTAATCTCTCGAAGCTTTTTATTTCGAGCTGCTAGTTTGACTTTTAATAGATCCCGCTCCTTTCTAACCTTTATAAAACTGGCGGCTTCATTGATTTTTTCCAGCAGTTCTTGGTCATCCCAAGGCTTAGAAATAAACTGATGAATGCCCCCTTTATTCAGTGCATTTATTGTTGATTGAAAGTCTGAGAATCCCGAAAGAATCATGCGAATGCTTTCTGGTTGTTGAGCCTTGACCTTAACTAGAAATTCATCTCCTTGCATTTTCGGCATCCGCATATCTGAAACTACAATATCGTAGGCCTTAACTTTCAACATTTCGATACCCTCTTCGCCACTATTAGCGAAGTCACACTCATAGGGTTCAAAGCGCATTAGGCGATTAAGAGATTTAAGAATATTCTCTTCATCATCGACGAATAAAATCGAAATGTCTGGAACCATATCTTCAGTCATGAATTGCTCCAGAAGCTTTCTAAATTGGAAAGGTCTTCTTCAATTTCAGGAAGAAGGGCAACCAATGATTTGGGTGATAGTGGTAATCCGCGGAATGCATACTCCACGTCAATAAAACTGATGTCATAATGATGAGTGTGCTTGTATATCATGCTCAAGTTATGGGCTATCGCCAGTACCATAGAATAAGTCTGCTGTGTCTTTCGATACATGCCTTCAATAGCTTCCAGAATTTCTGGAGGAAGTAGAAGAAAGTCCAAAATCTGATGGCTAGTAGTGCCCACGGTGGTGTAGTAATTAGACTTAACTTCTTCGGCATTAATGCCTTTTAATGGATTAATGATCAATGAAATATCATGAAACAATCCAGATAAATAGCACAACTCTGAATCCAGTTTGAGCTTCAAGGCGATTCGCCGTGCAATAGTCGCCACACAAATACAATGCATAGTGGTAACACCGGTAGTATCGTCACCTGAAATTTGGGCAACTGCACTAGTGTAAACTAGTGACTTAAGTTTTTTGGCACCTAACAATACGATCGCTTCTCCAATATTGGCAATTTGTCTTGGAAACCCAAAGAATGAACTGTTAACAATGGACAGCAGTCTTACGCTTAACACAGCATCCTTTCGAATGGCTTCAGAAAGCCTATCAATGTCCAACTCTGGTTGATTTAAACAGTTTAGTATTTCATTAAGTGTTGGGTTGATAATATCATTTGCATCAAAGTCTTTAGCAAGACTCACCCAATCTTTTAATTGCTCTGAAAGTACTGTACTAGACATTGTCTAAATTCCACCATTTTTGGAGACTTAAAATGGCCCATATAGCCATTTATAAGCTCAACGGTTTCCGAATCAACAAGTTGATGATTTTTTTGTTCTATTTCTATCTCTGTAACTCCTCTATTAGTGAGAGCAGTTATTAGTGCTTCGGTCAGCGTTACCCCCTTTGGCAATAATATATTTCCATTTTTATCTGAAATACTATTAGCCGTGATTTTGCCTTCAGCAGAGTCGAGGGGGACGACGCTCATGATGCCTCCTGAAAGGTAAGCAACTTACCAGCTATCTTGCCAGTCACCTCTATATTGCTGGTGTTTACTATCACTGGCATATTTTTAATGGTTAGTTTTTCGCTGGTATCTGGAGAAAAGTTTGTGAGTAATTCAACAAGAATGTCCGGAAGTGTTTCATGTAAAAAGCGACCTTCAAGCGCGCTATCTGAGGATAAATAAATTCTTGCTTGTTGATTGGCTAACACAATCATACCTTCATCACTCACACAGAGTACGCCTATTGGCATGTTTTCCATAATGTCTTCGTAGCGTTCAAGGGAGCTGATATTCATTTTCAACACTCGAGTTTTCTCTTCTACTTTCCGTTCAAGTGTTTGATTCAGTTCGGTTAACTCTTCGGTGAGTCGAATATTGTCCTGTTCTATTTTGTAAGACTTATAGGCATCGTTGACACACATCAACAGTTCATTGTCATCCCAAGGCTTTAGAAGAAATCTATAAATTTGGCCTTTATTGACCGCTGTTCTGAGTGGTTCTAAATCTGTATAGCCAGTCAATAATATTCGTTTAACCAACGGAAACTCTTTTGCCACTATGGATAAGAAATCTGCTCCAGACATTTTCGGCATTCGTTGATCCGAGATGACAACATGAGGGCTAATAGCATCGGTTCTCAACGCGTCTAAGCCTTCTTGACCCGAGTTTGCTGTGAATACTTTTATACCCTCACTCTTTAGTAGCCTTGACACGCTTCTAGCCACTTTCTCTTCATCATCAACGATGAGAACTTGGATCGACATTAAGTGCTCCTGTGCTATAACTATCCGTAATACATAGGAGTTTAGATGACATTTGAAAATCTTGTATCAGATATTAGAAGCGGAAGAAGCCAAGAATTTTTGTTTTGAAATTCAAGAGCTCGAAGGTGAGATTCAACTTCAACAGAGTGAGCCATCGACACCAGATGATTGGTGTCAATTAAGCTATCAACAATGTAAGCATTGCCCATTGGATAGCTCAAATAAATATTGCCCAGTCGCTTTAAAATTATCGGGTTTATTAACTAAAACTGAATTAGTCAGATCTTATGAGCAGGTAACGGTTCGATACATCAATGAGCATAAACATATCCTAACCTTAAAGGCAGATGCTCAGTCTTTATTAACCACTATGGCAGGTTTGTTAATCGCCGGAACCAGCAACTGTTCACATACTAGATTCATGTGGCCGATGGCCAGATTCCATAGGCCGTTTTCAGGGTTAGATGAATCCGTCAATAAAGCCATGGCAAACCTGTCATCGTTATATATTCGGTCTCGCACTGAGATGAACTTTACCGACTGGGCATTAAGGTATTATCAGAACATTACCATCGTGAATTTAGCACTTATCAAGCGCCTTAGAGCCGACGTTGAAGCGACAGAACCATTGGTAAATGCATTGACTAATCTCGATTTATTCTCAAAGGAAATTATCTTTAACTTAAACAATAACATGTCGGGAATTGCTCATATCTATAATCCAGTAGGTGAGCGATGAAAACCTATATTCGGATTACTCGGTCAAAAAATGATAAGTCATTCGAATGCAAAGAATACGGTTATACCGGTTTAATGCGCTTAGCCCGAGAGCTTACGGAAGAACAACTGAGTGTCATTGTAAAAAGTATCAGTAACGATGGGTTTTGTTTTCTTGGAAATAAATACTGTAAAGGCAATGTCTACTTCAGTTCTGATGACGAGTACGAATTGTATTTAAGTAAGGTACGCTACGACGACTCTGACGCTGAAGATTCTTCTGTTCAAAAAACTCTTTCGATCCTCCACGAAAGTAACTCTGTGTTTAGGAAATGCGATACTGAAAGTAGCCTGTTAAAAAGTACTATCGAAATAATTAAAGATGTGTTCAAACTGGATAGAGCCAGTATCTTTGTGATTAGTCCTGATAAAAACAGCTACACAGGTTCATGGGGGCTCGACCTATCTGGTGACATCATCAGTGAAAGCTCAGTATCAGCAAAAATCCCAAATAGCCCTTGGGCAAAAGAAGTCATGCAATACGAAGGGTTCATTCGCGTGTGGGAAGGCGTGCCATTGGTTACCCTTGAGAAAGCCATAGAGCGCGAATGGAATGCAGTGCTCAACATATGGAGTGGTGATGAAGCAGTTGGTTGGCTAAGTTGTTTTAACTTGAAAGGTAGTGCCGGACTGACCGAGCATACTAAAGAGTCACTTCAAGTATTGATGTATTCCGTTGGTTATTGGTTGTCTAAAATTACTTACGAATCTCAGTTAAGTGCGCTAAATACAAAGCTGGAAGCAAAGGTTGAAATTCAAAGCGATACCCTTTCCCGAAGAGAGATTGAGCTAAACCAAGCACGCTTGGAGTTGGTGGATACAGAAAAGAGCAAAGCCATTGCTCAGTTCACATCTGGGTTGGCTCATGAGTTCAACAACCCAATCAGCTTCGTGATGAGTAATTTAAATTTTATAAAAAAAATTATTTCATCATTTCATATAGAAGATTCTGAATTTTCTAATCAAGACAAAATTGATGAATGTTTAGAAGTGATAGAAGAGAGTAATGATGGTTTGGATCGCGTAGCAAAAGTTATACAAATGCTTCAGCCCCTTAATAAATTATCGAACGAACCCTACCAGACATTTAGTTTAAATGAAGTGGTCGATTTCCTAAAGAATGCACTTCCCAGTGAGTCCACTCACGTCAGTTGGATTCAACCGAAAGAACACACTTACCTACACACCGCTATGCAAGCATTTAGTATTGCCATGGAAAATATTCTTCAGAATGCCGTTGAAGCTGTCAGTAATCTAGAAAAAGGTAGAATTACCATTTTTGTATTTAGAGACGAGTCTACCTTAACCGTGTCAGTTTCCGACAATGGTAAAGGTATTTCTCAAGATAATCTCAGCTCTGTGACCACTCCATTCTTCACAACAAAAGGTGTTGGTGACGGCATGGGTCTGGGTTTATCTCTGGCTGATAACCTAGTGAAAATAGCTGATGGTCGGTTAAAAGTTTCTTCACAATTAAATGTAGGTACTCAAGTTGACATAACGTTTCCAATAGGAGTTTTTCGCAATGGCGAACATCGTTCTAATTGACGACAGTGCGTCCTCAATTTTAGTACTCACCACCATTCTGGAAGACTATCACAGGGTGTACTCGTATACCTCCTTCTCAAAGTTCTTAGTGGATTACACCAAGGCTGGTCTTGAATTTGATTTACTAATAACAGATATGATCATGCCTGACTGCGATGGTCGAGAGGTGGTCAAGTATTGTGTAAAAGAGAATATCCCTTGCATGGTGTTGTCTGGCGATGTTGCAGTGAGAACGGAAGCTGAGGTCCTAAATTTAGGTGCTCTAGACTATATGAGAAAGCCTTTCGAACCCGAAATTATTTTGCATAGGGTTGCCATTCAGCTCAAGCTTCAAGAACAATCAAAACGAATTGAACAAACCAAAGAACAGCTCATTCAGTCTGAAAAAATGGCGGCACTCGGTCAACTGGCAGCTGGTGTTGCTCATGAAATTAATAACCCTATTGGGTTTATTACATCAAATAATAATGCCTTATCAAAATATATTAGTAGCTTTAAGTCGGCAATAGATGAGCTGAAAAATGGCTGCCAAAGTGACGAGTCTGGAGTCGCACTACTTTATATCACCAGTTGGTTATCTAAATACAAAATTGAAGGCGTACTAGAAGACTTTATCGACATTTCTCAAGAAAACAGTGAAGGCCTAGAGCGAGTTAAGGACATAGTTAAAGATCTAAAAGAGTATTCACACCTGGGGGCTATGAAATTTGAGTCTGCGCCAATCGCTCAGATGATCAAATCCAGTACTAACTTACTAAGGAATGAAATCAAATATAAAGCAAACATTCATTTAGAGTTAGAAGAGTCTTTAAAGATTGACTGCATTGTTTCGCAAATTAACCAAGTGCTGGTCAATATAATCGTGAATGCCAGTCAGGCCATAGAAGAATTTGGTGATATATATGTAACCTGCTATTCCGATGATGAGATAGCGACAATAAAGGTGAAAGATACTGGCCCAGGCATCCCAGACGAAATGATCAAAAAAATATTTGATCCATTTTATACCACCAAACCAGCAGGCAAAGGAACTGGATTAGGGCTAGCCATTACTAAATCCATTATAGAAAGGCATCACGGAAAAATAGAGGTTAAAAGCAAAAAAAATATCGGTACTGAGTTTTCTATTTTGCTGCCTATTAAGCAGAAAGAGTCTGCTGAATGACACTCTTACGAAGTATTAAAAGTAGGGTTCTATTTAGGGTCTTAGCCTGGCTATTTGTACTGATATTTATTCATTCTTTTATCGTGCTCAATATCCTCTCAAAGTATTTAGAAAATGAGCTAGAAAAGGATATTGCGAGTCAAATTCCAATGATAGTTGAGACCAGTGAAGACTTAATTTGGGCCTACAATATAGAATCATTGAATCAGTTTTATAAAGCACTTACAAGTAATGGCTTTCCGGCTTATATCGAGCTCAATATTTATGGCGATGACGCACCCATTGTGTCAGGTGATGGTTCAATAAAAAGCGAGTCCATACGGGTTAAGCAAGTAGATATAGTCAAGCGCAATGTTGAGATAGGAGATATCTCCCTATACTACTCAGACGACGATTTGAATAACGAAAAACTATATGTTTGGGTATCTTCAACTATTGGGATACTAGCAACTTTTGTAAGTGGTTTCTTTGTGTTTGTCAGGATTCTTTCCAAAGAAATTTTAACGCCCATGAGAAAGATGACTCAAGACAGCTCCTTACTAATCAGTCTAATTCAAGAGTACCAAGACTCTCTTCAGCTTTCACAATCTAGGGGAGAACTCGTTGAAAAACTAGGGCTTATTTATGATGACATTTCGACAGACGTTTACGAGTCTGAGGATTTAGAAAACATAAGAGATGCTGGAAAAGCATTGGTGAGTTCTCTAAAAAACACCCTGCTAGAGTTAGATGACTTAATTGAAAACCTTTCTAAAATTAACTCTGAATTGAGCGATAAGCTTCGAACAGACAAAACTAAACGAAAGTCAGAATCCATGAAGTTAGACGAGGTAATGACTGAGCTCAAGCACGCTCAGTCTATGTTAATTCAGCAAGAAAAGATGGCCACAGTCGGTCAGATGGCGGCGGGTGTTGCTCATGAAATTAATAACCCAACCGGCTACATAAAGAGCAACCTAAATAGCATGTCAAAATACATAGCCATGCTATCGAAATCCCTCAACGGCGATGATATTGAGTTGGCTGAAGAATTAAAGGAAATTGTCACAGATTGCCAAGAAGGCATTACCAAAATACAAGACATTGTCGATTCCTTAAAATCTTATTCCCATCCGGGCCATGAAAGCGACAGTGGATGCTTTTCAGTGGATTCAGCAATTAATAACGCCATTAAACTCACCCATAACGAAGTAAAATACTTTGCTGAGGTGATCACTGAAATACAAAGCGACCAATTAATTAAGGGTAAGGAAGGTCATTTAACTCAGGTGCTTTCAAATTTGATTACCAATTCAGTTCATGCGATTCATGACTCTAATAAGAAGGAAGGAAAAATACGAATTAGAATGGAACTAGAGCAAGATAAAATACATATCTGGGTGGATGATAATGGCCCCGGCATGTCTGATGAGCAAAAACAAAAATGTATCGAGCCCTTTTATACCACTAAAGACGTTGGCAAGGGTACTGGGCTGGGATTACATATTAGTCATGATATGGTAACGAGAAAGCTAAATGGCGAAATGGCGTTTTTAGATAGTAAACTGGGTGGTTTGTCGGTAAAACTAACTTTTGATCATTATGCTGATAATTAACTCGGAGCAATAACAGATCAGCAGTTTATTGAGCGTCATGAAACTCTTTGATAGATGCAATTAGACTGATCAATGTTTTTATAGCTTGTTGCCCTGGGTGAAAAATCTACACTCTCGTTGGAACCTAGAACCAATACGCCGAATCTGCATAGGCTATTGTAAATTAATTCATTCACGCGATTTTGAAGATTTTCATTAAAGTAAATCATGACATTGCGACAGAATATAACATTGAATTCGTTAAAGGATGCATCACTTACTAAATTGTGTCGTGCAAATACAACTCGGTCGCGTAAAGAAGGCTTAAAAATAATATGTTCATGACTGGCATGGTAATACTCAGAAAAAGCTCTTTTGCCTCCTGCTTTCATATAATTATTAGTATAGCCTTGCATTACGCTTAAAGGATAAACTCCCTGCTTAGCAGTTTTTAGTACCGCTTCATTTATGTCGGTGGCATAAATTTGTGTTTTGTCTATTAGATGCTCTTCTTCAAGTAAAATAGCTAGAGAATAGACTTCTTCTCCTGTTGAACATCCTGCATGCCAAATGCGTATTGATGGATAGGTTCGAAGAATAGGTATTACTTTTTCGCGGAAAATTAAGAAAGTTTCCGGGTCTCTAAACATGTCAGTCACATTAATGGACATGGCTAATAAAAACCTTTCCATGACTGATTTTTCGTGTAGCACCTTTTCTTGTAGCGCCGAAATAGTGGCTAAACCTTCCAGCTCCATTAAGTTAAAGACTCGGCGTTGCAGTGACTCCCTCGCGTAATCTCTAAAATCGAAACCGCGATAAGCATAAATAGCCTCTGTTAACAGATTCAGTTCTATATCTGTCAGGTTATCCGTTTCTACATTGGAATAAAGTCTAGGTTGTTCTTTATAGGCCTTACTTTTTCCAGACAGGCTATCGTCGGTTTCAATCATCACTAATTCAATCCAGGCTCGCGATATAACCAAACACGCACTAAAGACAATAGCTGCTCAGTATCTATCGGTTTCACAAGGTAATCAGATGCCCCCCCGTCTAAACATTTTTGTCGGTCTTCTCTCATGGCTTTAGCCGTTACTGCAATAATAGGGAGATCAACAAATTCTGGCTTCTGTCGAATACGGCGCATGGTTTCATAACCATCCATTTCTGGCATCATGATATCCATGAGTACTATTTCAATGTCTGGTGTTTTCTCCAGAATCTCTATCGCTTCTTTACCACTTTCGGCATAAACCGTTACGCTTTCATGAGCTTCGAATACTGAGGTTAATGTGAAGATATTGCGTACATCATCATCCACGATAAGGATTTTTCTACCAGCTAATTGAGGGTCACTTTCATGAACCTGTTGCAGCATTTGCCTTTTAGATTCGGGTAGATTGGCCTCAACTCGATGCAGGAACAAAGCCGTTTCATCGAGCAAGCGCTCAGGAGATCGAACGTTTTTCACAATAATGGTTTCTGCTACAGAACGAAGCCTTGTTTCTTCATGCTCAGTGAGTTCTTTGCCGGTGTAAACAATAATTGGAAGGTTAAGCAAATTTTCGTTTTGTTTTATTTTTTCAATGAGTTCAAAACCACTCATGTCTGGCAGCATTAGGTCTAACACTAAACAATGGAAGGTTTGTTTTTCTAACAGTTCCAAACCCTCCAATGCGGTAGCTGCGGTACTGGTATGCACGTCACCATTACCAATTAGATCTGCAATGGCTTTACGCTGGCTTTCATCATCTTCTATCACCAACAGGTGACGTACTTTTTCCTGATTAAATACAGATATGCTGTTAAACATACTGACTAGGTGATCTTCATCTAGGGGTTTTTGTAAACAGGAAATGGCGCCATGTTTGAGGCCTCGGTAAGCAACGTCATCGGCTGATACAACATGAACGGGTATGTGTCTTATATTGGCATCATGTTTTATTCGGTCTAGCACAGTCCAGCCATTCATGACTGGTAAGCGTATATCTAGAATAATAGCGTCTGGCCTGTATTCCTGAGCACAATACAGGCCGGTATCTCCTTGGGTTGCTACAATGCCTTTGAACCCCTGTTCTCTAGCTCGATCTAGCAACACTTTGGCAAAGGTTAAATCGTCTTCAATAATTAGAACTGTTCGGTCACCTGCTTTTATATTAACTCTATCGTCTTCCATCTCTGAACTTGTGGGTGCTTCAATAACGGCGGTTCTCTCATTTTGTAGCAAATAAGATGGAGTGGCAGGGTCAGCATTTTGAATGGCAGCACTTATACTTGAGCTAGGTAAGGGCGTTGGTGTACTTCTTATAGGCTCAGGTTCTTTTTGCGTTGGATTAGGAAATACCTGAGGCAGGAATAGCGTGAATACGCTGCCTTCATTGACAGTGCTTTGCAGTGTAATTTCACCACCCATAATACCTGCGATCTCACGGCTAATGGAAAGTCCTAAGCCTGTGCCACCAAAGCGTCTGCTTGTTGTACCATCGGCTTGTTGAAAAGCCTCGAAAATAACTTGATGTTTGTCTTCTGGTATACCAATACCAGTATCTTGCACCGCAAATGCAATCACAATATTGGCTTGGTTCAGTGACTGGTTACTAGAACTCCAACCATGAGAGGCTTGGTATATATCAAGCGATACCTTGCCTTTTTCAGTAAATTTAATGGCATTGGATAAAAAGTTTTTAATAACTTGTTGTAATCGTTTTTCATCCGTTTGAATAGCTGCGGGTAGATTTTCATCAATTGAGGTTAGGAATTTCAGACCTTTATTTTCAGCTAGTTGTGAGAAGCCCCGTTCAGCCCAGTTAGTTAATCGCTGAAGGAAAATATCACCAATTTGCACTGACATTTTACCCGCTTCAATTTTTGCAAGATCCAAAATTTCATTGATGAGCTCTAATAATTCAATACCGGAATCATGGATGGTACTCATTTTTTCGATTTGTTTGTCGGTCAGATTTTTATCAATATTTTTGCGCAGACCATCAGAGAGCACCATTAAGCTGTTTAGTGGTGTTCTCAATTCATGAGACATGTTTGCCAGGAATTCAGATTTATAACGGGAAGACACAGCCAATTGTTGCGCTTTTTCTTCAATCTCAACTTTGGCAATTTCAACCTCACGATTCTTTTGTTCCACCTCTCGTTTCTGGTCAGCCAGTACTCTTGATTTTTCTTCCAGCTCTTCATTGGTTTGTTGAAGTTCTTCCTGCTGACTTTTTAATTTCGATTCAGACTCTCGCAAGTTTTTCGCTTGAACTTCAAGCTTCTGGTTAGTTTCAGTGAGCTCAGCCTGCTGATCCTGAAGTTCTTGAGAAAGTGATTGTGACGCTTGCAGCAATCGTTCAGTTTGGGCACTGGCTTTCACCGCGTTCGCTACCACCCCTAAACTTGCAGCAAGTTGATCGAGAAAGTTCAGTTCGTTGTCAGTGAAATGATTAAAAGATGCAAGCTCAATCACAGCCAGTAACTCACCTTCAAACAATACAGGAATGACTACAATATGCAGTGGCAATGCATCACCTAAGCCAGAGCCAATTTTGATGTAATCATCGGGAGCCTGGTGAACCAAAATTCGTTTTTTCTCACGCCCGGCTTGCCCAACTAAACCTTGGCCGAGCTCAAAGGCGTTCGCCACAGATTTACGCTCGTGATAAGCATAGCTTGCCAGCAAGACTAGCTCAGGCGTTTTTGGTCTATCCTCTGAGCCTTCATCTAGTAAATAAAACACACCATGCTGTGCTTCAATGGCCGGGCAAAGTTCTTGAATCACCACATCAGCCAAAGATTGCAAATCTTTATTGCCTTGCATTAACTGGCTAAAGTTAGACAGGTTGGTTTTAAGCCAGTCTTGCTCAAAGTTAATGTCTGATGTGTCCTTCAGGGTTTTAATCATTTGGTTAAGACCATTTTTCAAGGTCTCAACTTCTCCCTTTGCAACCACGTCAATGCTGCCGGTTAAGTTGCCTTCGGTTACGTCGGTTACCACGGTTAAAATGGCGCGAATCTGACGGGTTAAGTTATCTGCCAGTTCGTTAACGTTTTCGGTAAGGTCTTTCCAAATACCTTCTGCGTTAGGTACATCGGCCTGACCGCCCAACTTACCCTCAGTCCCCACTTCTTTCGCAACACTGGTTACTTGGTTAGCAAACAAAGACAGAGTTTCTGTCATGGAGTTAATGGTTTCTTTCAGCGCGAGCACTTCGCCTTGTGCTTCCACCGTGATCTTTTGTTCCAGGTTACCGTTAGCAACGGCTTGTGCCACCCGCGCAATATCTCGCACCTGGTCAGTCAGGTTGTTGGCTAATTTGTTGACGTTAAAGGTTAGGTCTCCCCAGGCTCCAGTTACGCCACTTACTTCTGCTTGTCCACCTAACTTACCTTCGGTACCTACCTCCTGCGCCACTCGAGTAACTTCTGCAGCAAATCGGGTAAGCTTGTCCACCATGGTGTTGATAGTGTTTTTCAGTTCTAGAATTTCGCCGCGAGCATCTACTGTAATTTTCTGGCTAAGGTCACCATTGGCCACTGCGGTTGCTACGGTGGCAATGTTTCGAACCTGATTAGTGAGGTTGTCGGCCATGCCGTTTACGTTGTCTGTGAGCTCTTGCCAAGCACCAGACACACCTCGCACTTCGGCTTTGCCGCCGAGCTGACCTTCAGTACCCACTTCTTGGTTAATCACTATGCAATTGGGTGAGTACTCACTGACCAATCTTTCAAGTACGGCTTCCATTGGCCCTCTTGAAATTTGTGTGATCTTTTTCGTGATGTTCGCTGTTGTCGACATGCCTAGCCCAGGTGCTGCTAACCGAGCAACTTCAGAGTCTGATTGGCCTGGCGCTGTTGCGAAGGGTACTTTAAGGTTGCTTATTTTTAAAAAAACTTTTGCACGTTCATCTACTTTATAAAAGTGAGTAGCAAGGTCGCCGAGCGTTTCTGACGCCCCTAATAATAAGTAGCCTTCTTTATTCAAAGCAAAATGGAGAGAGGCTAGAACCCGTTTTTGAGCTGAGTGCTGAAAATAAATTAGTACATTTCTACAAGTAACTAAGTCTAGATTCGAAAACGGTGGATCTTCAATCATGTTATGAGAGGCGAATATCACCATTTGTCTTATACGGCTTGATACCACATATTTGTCTTTTCTCAATTCAAAGTAATGACTTAACCGCTCTTCAGTAAGGTCCTGCAAAATGTCAATTGAGTAAATACCATAGCTGGCTTCTGAAATGGCTTCTTTATCGACATCGGTAGCAAATATTTTAACCGGACATACCATGTCTTTCTTTTGCATGTATTCATCAAAGAGAATGGCAATGGAATAGGCTTCTTCACCGGTAGAGCATCCGGCCACCCATATTCGAATCTCCTCTTCGTACTTGTGTGCTTTTTCCACAATGGCAGGTACCACTGTGGTTGTTAATTTACTAAAAGCTTCATCGTCTCTAAAAAATCGCGTTACGCCAATAAGTAATTCTTTACTAAGGGTTTGAAGCTCTTTGGGTGAGTCCAGTAAAAGTTTTAGGTAAGACTCCAAAGAGGTAAGCTGATTAATTCCCAGTCGTCGTTCTATCCTTCTTGCTACTGTGGATGCTTTGTATTGAGAAAAATTAATTGAAGATTCATTTTTGAGTAGCTGAAAGATCTCACTGAAGGTATCGTCTTCGAGCCCAACCGAATATTTAATGGATGAGTCTTTTCCTGAAATGGATGGATGTTCGATAAATTTTGCAAGTGTGACTCCCATGTCTTTTGGAGCCAACAATATATCTGCTAAGCCGGTTTTTAAAGCGCTGATTGGCATGCCATCAAACTTGGCTGTGCTTGGTTCTTGAACGATAACAAGTCCACCTGCCTCCTTAATAGCTTTGATACCTCTTGTGCCATCGCTACCAGTACCTGACAGCACAATACCAATACCTTTGTGTTGTTGGTCTTCTGCTAATGTACGTAAAAAAGTATCAATGGGCATATGCACATTGGCTTCTGGCATTTGTTCGGATAAAAAGAGCTTGCCTTCACCCAGCAACATATTTTTTCGAGGAGGCATTAAGTAAATAGAATCTGGCTCTAAGGCAATCCCATCTTCCACTAGATGAATACTCATGCTGGTATGTTTGCTCAGCAATTCGGGCATCATGCTTTTATAATCTGGGGAAAGGTGCTGAACAATAATAAAGGATGCACCGGTATTGCTAGGTAGGTGACGAAAAAAAACTTGCAAGGCTTCCAGCCCACCTGCGGAAGCTCCTATACCAACAAAGTGCGATGGACTTTCTAAATTAAACTCTTCCTTTTTAATTTCGTCCAAAATTGACTCCAAACTTTGTGGTTTAATTTAATACTGGGTCATAGTAAGTTATTTCTGTTTTCCGTTACCAGTCTTATAACATTTTGATTAGTGGTTGTGTTGTTCATCCTGTTGAAAAGTTCCTGTTCGGTATCGTCAATTATGAGTGGCTCATAAAAATGAAAGCCTTGGTGAATGTAACAATGACGTTCCTTTAACCATTCCATTACAGACACATTTTCTACCCCTTCTGCCACAAGATCTAATTCAAGAGCGCCGGCTAATTGAATAATGGCGGTAACAATTTTTGCGTCTTCATCATCGTGAAGCACGTCTTTGGTGAAGGATCTGTCTATCTTCACCCCTTTTAATGGCATTGTGCGTAAGTAGCTTAATGATGAATAACCAGTACCAAAATCATCTAGTGATAAATCAAACCCCATACTGGCAAGGCGGTTCAATGTTTTTTGAGTAACGCTTGAATCGTCAATTAATGCTGTTTCTGTGACTTCTAGAATGACAGATTTGGGGGCAATATCATGTTCTCGTGCTTTCTGATAAAGATAAGTCGCTAATGATTTATCTCTGAATTGTTTGGCAGACAGGTTTATTGAAACTCGTATTCCATCCATTAGGCCTTGGTCTTGCCATCGCTTCATGGTGGAAAATGTTTCAGTCAGTAGCCACTCTGAAAAGTCTTTAATTAGCCCCGACTCTTCAATCATTTTAATAAACACGCTAGGCCCAATGGGTTCTAGGTCTGGATGGGACCATCGCGCTAGTGCTTCAAGCCCGACTATGTCACCAGTTTTTACATTCACCTGTGGCTGGAATACCAAATGAAAATCGCGGTTTGCGTTTTCACGAATACTTTGTTTAAGACGGATGTGAACATGCGCGTTCTTGTCTAGCTCTTCTGTATAAAACTTATATTGATTTCGACCTGAGTCTTTAGCTCGGTATAAAGCGGAGTCGGCATATTTTAAAAGAGACTTGCTATTGGTTTTCGAGTCTTCAGCAACAGCAATACCTATGCTGCACGTAACATAAATACATTTATTACTAAGATAGATTGGTTCTTGCAACGACTCAATTAACTTGTCAGCTATTGAGGTTATGGAGTGGGTGTTGGTGACGGATGTGAGAATCACCGTAAACTCATCGCCGCCAATTCGTGCAATGGTATCCACTTTTCGAATGTTTTTTCTAAATCGGCTTGCCACAACTTTTAATAACTCATCGCCAGCGTCGTGACCCATGGTGTCATTAATCATCTTAAACTCATCTAAATCAATGAACATCAATGCCACAGCGCCAAAACGAGAAACGCCACTAAGGGCAATCTCTAGTCGGTCGTTAAATAAAGTTCGGTTAATTAAACCGGTAAGCTGATCTTTTTCGGCGATGTCTTTGAGTTTTTCTTCTTTTCTCAAATGCTCAGTAATGTCGTGGAACGTGATGATTAGTCCAGATATCTCACCCTCTTCAGAATAAAGGCTACAGGCGTTGGCCTTTACCCAAATGATTCGGCCTAAAGGTGTGACTAATCGAAATTCTCCTTCATATTTACCTTCTAAATTAGTTTTAACTCTTAACTCATTCAGAACTTGGTCTATATCTGAACGATGAACACCGTTTATCCATCCGGTTCCCTCAGTCTCGTCTGGTGTCATCTGACAATAGTCGCACCAGGTATCATTAACATAGGTGCACTCCCAATCTCTATTTAATTGCAAGATTGCAACGGGAGCTAGGTTAGTAATGACCTGAAAGCGTTGAAGAGTTTCATGATACTCAGAAGTAGACTTTAATCGGTCACTGATGTCGTTTAGCACAATGCCTAATAATTGACGATCGCCGTCTCGAATTTCAAAAGCGCTCAGGTCAACAATAATATTTTTCTGTTCAGCTGTAACTGCGGGAACACCTCGCCAAATTCTTGCAGACTTATGGTTGGTGTTGCTGCCATTGAGCTGAGCTTTAAGGCGACTGGTAATGTAAGGCGCGCCTCTGGGTAGAAATTCAGAAATATTACTGCCAATCATATTTCGACGAGAGGTAGAAAGAAGTGCAGCCGCAGCCTGATTGCAAATGACGATTAAGTCATCTTGGTTAACGATGATAACGCTATTGAATAGGCTGTCTAAAACACCTAGCAATTGTTCCGGGTGGTCGCTAATAGTGGGTGGAAACACCTTGGGTGCCTGAAACACTCTGCGTTTTTCTATGGCATTCAAGAGGCACAAACAGGCTGAATTAAAGGGTCTTAGCCTATTTTGGATTTCGGCGAGATGGTCGCCTAGCTTTGGGGTATCGAACAGCACGAATACTGCATGGATGCGTTTCGCATCGACAATAGGTACAACAATACAGTTCTTGATCGGTTGATCAGTTTTAGGAAACGGGATGGCACTGTCTTCAAATTCGGTTTCGACAATTATTCGCCCAGCTAACAGTTTTGATTTGAGGTCTTCGGGGATAAAGCTAGAGGTGGTAAAGAAGTCTTCTTCAGTTAACACCCCGTTATTGGATTTTATGTAAGCAGCCAATTGCCAAGGGATATGGTTTTCAGTGGTATCGTAACACTCAAACACATAACCATTGGGTGATTTAAATAAAGATAAAAGCTGATAAAGGCATCTACTGAGTACACGATCCATCTCTGGATCAGCCATCATCATTCGCTCAATATTACTTATGGCCTGCCTTAGACCAATATCGGTACGACGTGTCATTTACTTCTTAATCTATTTCTACAACTCACATATGTATAGTTTTCAAATACCGGTAAGTAAAGGAATAGAGGGGGCTGTTTGACCAAAAAAGTGTTTTTATTTTTTCCAATAAAGCATCATGCTAAAAAACGAGGTGATCGAAATTAGTCTTGTCAAATTTTAATTGAAGAATATGCCAATGAAATAACAAGACGCGAAAGCTAAAGTGGCAATTACCCCTTAGCTAAATAAATATATTTTTTAATGACTCTGCCATTGGATATTCTTAGTAGTTAAATCATTTTATGAAGACTAATAATTTCGATATGGAAATATTGTCCTTTTGATACCTATCATTAGTTATGTGCTATTAGGAAAATAGTTTTGGATCGCCCGATAAAGTTTTAATGAGCTGGCTGATGCTCATTAGTGAATTAATGACTGATGCAGAAAGAAAAGGGCACTTGAAGTTCTGTCGCGAGTATCTGGAAGGCAAGCTATTGATACCGAGCATTATATGTTCTATCAAGCTGGTGTTTGTCACGCAAGAGCTTGGCTTCCGTAAATATTGGATCACCAAAAACCACTGCTTTAAAAGTGTCAGCTTGCGATCTGTCATTTAACTCATCAATCTCGCTATTTTAAAGCACAAAATTTGCCTAATTTGTATGAAACAATAAAATCAGTTGTAAAACAAAGTAGCTATAGTGTCGTTATTACATTAAATGACGGCTATAATTCGTTGATAATACTCGGGAAAACGAGCGATTTAGGAAACAATGATATGCATTTCGGAAAATGGACGTTGTTTTTAGCGGTGTTTTGGATGCTGCTTTCAGGTTATTTCAAGCCTTTGATGCTCGGATTCGGCGTGTTGTCTGTGGTTATCGTGTTAGTGTTTCTTAGGCGCATGGATAAAGCAGATGAAGAACCCATGGTCATTAGTATCGGTCACCGCATGCTGCGTTACGTTGTGTGGTTGTTTTGGCAAATCGTATTATCCAGTGTCCAGGTTACCCGTTTAATTTGGTCTCCAACGATTAAGCTTTCACCTTCCTTAGAAAAGATTTCCGTTCAAAACACTCGCGAAGCATCAAGAGTTCTCTATGCAAACTCCATTACTCTTACCCCTGGTACCATGAGTGTTGATTTGGAAGATGGCGAGATTACCGTTCATGCGTTACAGAAAGAGTCTATTGATGATCTGAAATCTGGTGAAATGGAACGAAAAATCACCAGTATTTGGGGAGAAAACAAATGATCGGAGTGCTCGCGACGGTTTGTATCGCCATTTTAGTGGTAATGGGGCTGGCCCTAGCCCGAGCCTGTTATGCCGACACCGTTTATGACCGAATCTTGGGCGTTAATATGTTTGGCACTAAAACTGTGTTATTCATCGCGGCGGTAGGTTTTCTAATGGGGCGTCCTGATTTTCTTGATATCGCCATCGTCTATGCGCTTATTAATTTCATTGGAATGATTGCGGTGTTGCGATTTTTTGAATACATCGCACCCATCGAATAACAAACAGGTTAAGGATAGAGCATGTTCTTTTTGGATATTCTTAGTGGCGTTCTTTTGCTTGTCGGGGTGTTTTTTGGTTTTACCGGTGCATTGGGTTTATTCCGATTTCCAGACTTTTTCACGCGAGTACATGCTGCCAGTGTGACCGAATCAATCGCATCCATTTTGATTTTGACTGGCTTAATGCTGCAAACCCAATTCGATTTAAATACGGCAAAGTTAATATTTATTTTGCTCTTTTTAATGATTACCAGCCCAACTGCGTCCCATGCCTTAGCAAAATCTGCCCGTCACGGTGGTCTTTTGAGTATTCCAGAGTCTAAAAAGAAAAAAGAGAATTCATAATATGGCAGTGCTTATAGATTTGGTTTTATTGTCGATGTTAGCACTCACTGCATTGAGAATTATCTTTCTAAAAGATCTCTTCGCTGTTGTTATGCTGTTCGGTATTTACAGCTTTTTGTCTGCACTCATTTTCATTAACTTAGATGCGGTTGATGTTGCGTTCACTGAAGCGGCCGTAGGTGCTGGTATTTCGACTGTATTAATGCTGAGCACCTTAGCGCTCACCGGGCGCAAGGAAAAAGAAAGTAAGCATTCTTCTATACTGCCCTTCCTTGTGGTGACGGTAACGGGCGCAGCGTTAATATATGGCACCATAGACATGCCTCCATTTGGTGATGCTAATAATCCTATCCATCAACATGTGGCACCACGTTATATAGAACAGTCTCCTGTAGAAGTGGGCTTGCCTAATATGGTTACGTCTGTACTAGCGAGCTACCGGGGCTTTGATACATTGGGCGAAACCGTTGTTGTATTCGCCGCGATGATTGGCGTGTTGACCCTGTTAAGTGTTCGACGCAAAGAAGATGATGAAGCCCCTGACTCTGGTCTTAAGTCTCATCGGGTTTTGCACGTTGTTGCTAAGATCATTATTCCATTTGTGATCTTGTTTGCCCTATATGTTCAGTTTCACGGTGACTATGGCCCTGGGGGTGGTTTCCAAGCGGGCGTGATAGCAGCGGCGGCCATTATTCTTTATGCCTTGGTGTTTGGGTTACCTATGGCACTACGTGTAATCAGTCCAAAATTTCTGCAAATTCTGGCGCCGCTAGGTGTATTGCTTTATGCCAGTGTTGGAATCTACAGCATGTTTATGGGTGGTAACTTTCTTGATTACAACAAGCTCGCCCATGATCCTGTTCATGGTCAGCATTACGGCATTATTATTATTGAACTCGGCGTTGGCATTACTGTTTTTGCGGTAATGCTCAGCATTTTTTACGCCTTTGCCAGTCAAGCTGAAAGGAGAAACGTGTCATGAGTTTTATTCTCGACTACTACAATTATTGGGTTGTGGTATTCCTCATGATGACCGGTTTTTATATTGTCATATCAGCAAATAATTTGGTTAAAAAAATAGCAGGTTTGAATATCTTTCAGACTTCTGTATTTATGCTTTATATCTCCATGGGAAAGGTGACCGGTGGAACCGCGCCCATTGTCGTGGAAGGTGTTGAACTTTATTCCAATCCGCTTCCCCATGTGTTGATTCTTACCGCCATTGTGGTGGGTGTAGCAACAACTTCTGTGGGTTTAGCCCTCATTATTAGAATCAAGCGTGCTTACGGCACGGTAGAAGAGAATGAGTTTAAAAATAGTGATGATGCAATTTGATGCTTGAACAACATTTAGCTGCGCTGCCCATTTTATTACCGCTGATAGCAGCGCCTATTGTGCTTTTAGTTGGCCGTTCGAGCTTGGCTTGGATGGTGGCAACTCTAGTGAGTGGTTTCGCAACCATTGCTGCGTGGCAATTATTAATAACCTGCTTAGCGAGCGGTTCTTTATCTTATGCTGTGGGTGGTTGGATGGCACCATGGGGTATTGAATTACGAATTGATGCTGCCAATGCTTTTGTTTTGCTTGCGGTCACTGCCATTTCAACCCTAGTTTTGATTTATTCAAAAGACAGTGTCGCTAAAGAAATTGAGAGCGATAAGCACTTACTGTTTTACACGGCACATATGCTTTGTTTGGCAGGTCTTTCTGGCATCTTGGTTACCGGCGACGCCTTCAACCTGTTTGTGTTTTTGGAAATTTCTTCGCTTGCTACCTACACACTGGTCAGTCTTGCATCTGATCGCCGTTGTTTAACCGCGGCCTTTCGCTATTTGGTGATGGGAACCATAGGCGCGACCTTTATTTTGATCGGTGTCGGTATGCTGTATATGAAAACCGGCACTTTAAATATGCTTGATTTGTCTGTGCGCATAAACCTTTATGAAAGCAGTAGAACCATCAACACGGGTCTCGCGTTTGTGATGGTTGGCGTGGGAATTAAATTAGCATTGTTTCCGCTGCATATGTGGTTACCACCTGCCTACACTCACGCGCCATCTGCTGTTACCGCGTTTTTAGCCAGCACGGCGACCAAGGTTGCAGTGTATGTGATGATTCGTTTTATCTTCACCATTTTCGGGGCAGACCATGTATTTAATGACATGGGTATGGATCTGATTTTAATGGTGCTTGCGGTTGTCGCTATTTTTAAGTGCTCTTATATGGCAACCGTACAGAACAATGTAAAAACGGTTTTAGCCTTTAGCTCTGTTGCGCAAATTGGGTACATGGTTTTGGGCATTGCATTAGTCAGTGCAGCTGGATTAATGGCAGGCCTCATTCATATTTTCAACCATGCCTTAATGAAGGGTGCGTTGTTTATGGCGGTTGGTGCTGTGTTCTATCGAGTGGGTTCCGTGAATTTGCAGGACTTTCGTGGGTTGGGTAAGCACATGCCTTGGACCATGGCCGGATTTACCTTAGCTGGTCTAAGTATTATCGGTGTGCCTCTGACCGTTGGTTTTATTAGTAAATGGTATTTGGTGAGCGCCGCATTGGATCAGGGTAATTGGTTGGTGGCTGTGCTGGTGTTGTTGGGGTCGCTATTAGCGGTCGTCTATATAGGTAGAATTTTAGAGGCGGCTTATTTCCAAAAACTTCCCGAAGGCACTGATCCTGAACAAGTTAAAGAAGTGCCATATTTGATGCTGGTACCCATGTGGATATTAGTCATCGCCAATTTATATTTTGGCATTGATACATCGCTAACGACTGACGCAGCCAGCGCAGCCGCACAATGGCTATTTGAAAATTCACAAACCTCAGTGCCTCAAGTAATGGAGATGAAACCATGAACTTATGGGGGTTTGTTGAACCGTCACAATTAATTTTATTAGCGATTATTGTTCCTTTAATTGGTGGGTGTGCCTTATTGGCAGCTAGAAAGTCACCTAACCTGCGTGAAGCAGTCACCATTACTACCTCGATCATTCTTTTTACCATCGTACTTGCCATTACCAGTAATGCCTTCAATGGTGTTCAAATGCAAGTCACCTGGGTTGAATTGGTTCCAGGTATTGCTTTGGCGTTTGAAGTTGAGCCATTGGGTGTTTTATTTGCACTGGTTGCCAGCTTTCTTTGGATTATTACCAGTATTTACGCCATTGGGTATATGCGTGGTCATCACGAGAAAAATCAAACTCGATTCTTTTTCTGTTTTGCTTTAGCAATTAGTTCAGTCATGGCTATTTGTTTCTCTAGAAACTTGCTCACTCTTTTTGTTTTTTATGAAGTGCTGACACTCTCTACCTACCCATTGGTGACTCATGCAGGTACTTACGAAGCGAAAAAGGGTGGAAGAATCTATTTAGGCATTCTATTGAGTACGTCTATCGCATTTCTTTTGCTAGCAGTATTGGGTACTTGGTCAGTTGCAGGTATTTTGGAATTTACACCGGGCGGAATTTTAAATGAGGTCAATAACCCCCTTGTGTTGGGTGTGTTATTGGTTCTGTTTTGCTACGGCATTGGTAAAGCTGCAATCATGCCGTTTCATCGGTGGTTGCCAGCGGCTATGGTTGCACCCACACCGGTTAGCGCATTATTGCATGCGGTCGCTGTGGTAAAAGCCGGTGTTTTCAGTATTCTCAAAGTGGCCATTTATATATTTGGTATTGATGGTCTGAAAGAAGTACCCACTGCAGATCTAATGCTTTATATCGCAGCGGCAACCATTTTACTTTCTTCATGCATTGCCATGACCAAAGATAATTTGAAAGCGCGACTTGCTTATTCAACGGTTAGCCAGCTCAGTTATATTGTTTTAGGTGCGCTGTTAGCTTCATCAGTTGCCACTGCAGGAGCCACTCTTCACATCGTTACCCATGCCGTTGGCAAGATTACGTTATTCTTTTGTGCGGGCGCCATTATGGTGGCTGCTCATAAAAAAAATATCAGTGAAATGGCAGGGCTGGGTCGTACCATGCCAATCACAATGATTGCATTTGCTATCGGCTCATTAAGTATTATTGGTTTGCCACCTTTCGCTGGAACCTGGAGCAAATGGTTTTTATTTGTGGGTGCGTTAGAGGCGGATAAATTAATTGTGCTAGCCGTTTTGACCATCAGTTCTTTATTAAATATTGCTTACCTTCTACCTATTCCCATTAAAGCTTTTTTTAATTCACCGGAAAAAAATGAACAGCCCTGGTCTTGGTCGCAAACCAAAGAGGCGCCACTGCCCAGTTTAATCGCCATTGTGATTACCAGTATTGGGTGTTTAGTGTTGTTCTTCTACAACCAGCCATTTATTGAATTAATCAATTTAATTCCTGGTGTTTCAACCAATACTCAGGAATTGGCTCCATGAATAAATTAAGTAAGTGCCTCAACATAAATTGGAGGTCAAACCATGAATGATTTAGACAAACATTGGTTGGTTCGAGAAAAAACCATATCAATACTTTGGCGAGTGTTTATTGGCATTCTCGCATTAACCATTCTTTCTGAATTTCTTATTCATAAACATGAACATTTTGGAATTGATGGCAGTTTTGGATTTCATGGTTGGTATGGCTTTATCACCTGTGTTGCCATGGTGCTTGTCGCTAAATTGCTGGGTTATGTCTTAAAGCGTAAAGATGATTACTATGATAAATGAGATACCACCAGGCTGGATAATTATCCTTGGGGCAATGTTAATCCCTGCTTCCAAAGGCTACTTACGGCAATTAATTATGCTTGGTTTGCCTGCGCTAGCATTACTGGCCATTTGGACAACACCCCTTGCCAGCAGCTGGCAAATTTCTCTAATAGGTTTAGAACTTTCACCCCTAGCATTCACCACCGTCGGTAAAGTGTTCGCCACTGTATTTGCGTTGATGACTTTAGTAGGCGGCATCTTCGCCATGCGAACCGCTTCTACGTTTGAATTAAGCGCCGCGTTTTTATATGCCGGATGCGCCATTGGCATCACTTCCACTGGAGACCTAATTAGCTTATTTATTTACTGGGAAGTAATGGCGCTGGGATCTACTGCAATTATTCTGGCCGGTGGTACTGCCAATGCCTATCGCGCCAGTATGCGTTATCTAATATTGCATGCTCTAGGTGGTGCCGTGCTTATGGCCGGTATTGTTTGGCATGTGTACAGCACAGGTTCAGTTGAATTTACCAAGCTATCACTCGATGGCCCGGCGCAGTGGCTAATCTTAATTGGCTTTTTGGTTAATGTTGGCGCGCCGCCATTTTCTGCTTGGATTGCGGATGCGTACCCTGAGGCCAGCCCCAGTGGTTCTGTGTTCTTATCTGCCTTCACTACCAAGACTGCTGTATTCACTTTACTGATCGCATTTCCAGGTACCAGCGTTCTGATTCCTATCGGCTGTTTCATGATTTTTTACGGAATCATTTACGCGCTTTTGGAAAATGATGCCCGACGAATTCTGTCTTACAGCATCGTTAACCAAGTGGGTTTTATGGTGACTGGTATTGGCATAGGCACAGAAATGGCTCTCAACGGAGCGGCATCCCATGCCTTCGCCCATATTATTTATAAAGCACTGTTACTGATGTCTGCGGGTGCTGTGCTTCATGAAACAGGAAAGCGACGCTGCACCGACCTGGGTGGACTATATCAAAGCATGCCCATTACCACTATTTGCGGCACCATTGGTGCGTTAGCTATTTCATCATTTCCCTTTACCTCTGGTTTTATTTCAAAGTCGATGATTTCTCAATCTGCTGCTTATGAACATTTAACCATCGTTTGGATGTTATTAGCGGCAGCGTCAGCAGGCGTGTTCTTACATGCCGGCATTAAATACCCGTGGTTCGTTTTCTTCCAAAAAGATTCAGGGCTGCGGCCACCAGACCCACCAAAAAATATGCAGTTCGCAATGATTTTTATGGCGTTTCTGTGTATTGCCTTAGGCGTGTTTCCGCAGGTTCTGTACAACATCTTGCCCTATCCCGTGGATTACAAACCTTACACGGCAGATCACTTGGTTACCCAATTTCAGTTATTGTTATTTGCCGGGTTAGCTTTCTTCCTATTGCTGCCGTTAATGAAACGAACCGAAACCATTAGCTTGGATTTAGACTGGTTTTATCGAAAGCTCGCACCGGCAATCGTTGTTGCCATTTATAAATCGTTATCAGAGTTAACCCACAAATTGGAACAACTTGCGAAGCGAGGCATTCTTCGTTTGATCAGCAATTCCTATGATCCCCATGAGAAAAAACCCAAAGGTTATTTTGCAAGGCTGTGGCCCACTGAAACCATGGTTGTTTGGGTGGCTGTGTTGCTGTCTGCTTATCTTGTGTTTTATTACATTTAGTTTAAGTGGAAGGCACCTAACTTTTTTAAAATCCCTGTTTATTAAGAACCACCTATGCGGTGGTTTTTTAATATGGGTGCTTGTAAGCATGGCCATATGGAGAATTGGCTTTAGCAGAATGGCTTTCATTGATCGGTTAGCAGGCAGGCTAATTGTTTTAGGAGAGATGGCGCGCGCCCTAGATTATTGGGGTCGCAGGCTCCCCGCCTTGCGCTTCGCTACTGGTCGAACCGGGAGGTTCTTATCAAACGCTAGAGCGCTTCACATATAAAAATGCCAGCAAAAAACAGCTGGCATTTTCACATATGGCGCGCCCTAGAGGATTGGGTCGCAGGCTCCCCGCCTTACGCTTTGCTACTGGTCGAACCGGGAGGTTCTTATCAAACGCTAGAGCGCTTCAGATATAAAAATGCCAGCAAAAACAGCTGGCATATTCACATATGGCGCGCCCTAGAGGATTCGAACCTCTGACCTTCGCCTCCGGAGGGCGACGCTCTATCCAGCTGAGCTAAGGGCGCAAAACTAACAACAAGTCGAAACTAGGTTTCGATCCAGCTGCACCCTTCGGGCATAAAAGCTAAGGGCGCATTGTGTGAAAGTTGAGCATTTTTGACTGTTACTCTCAGTTCCGGATTTTTGGATGACCCTAAGCTCCGGAGGGCGACTCTCTATCCAGCTGCACCCTTCGGGAATAAAAGCTAAGGGTGCGTGGTATTTAGAAAGTTAGTCTTATGATGCTGTTGATTCGTATTTATATAGTGAATCTGGAAGAGCATTTTGAAACTCGGCGCATTATACGGCCATCGTTGATCTTGTCCAGCTGAGCTGAGTGGTAACCCATTGATAGGTTTGGCTTTATTAGTGTTCACTAAAACAATAGTGGTCTTTTAGAGTTTCTATTGAAGGCCCATGCAGTGGATACTATAGAGTACATAAAGGGTGAGTTCGGCTTGAGAGTTGGTCATGAGTCAGGGACACTGACTCAGTTTAAGTATGATTACATTGCCGTTATAATGCCGCGCATTCCTGAATGGCCGGATTTCATGGCCTATCCAGAGCAAGAATTCTAATAATTTTAAGGTGAGAATAATGTTAAGAACCTTCGCGTTAGCCCTGGCTATGATTGCCTCAACCTGGGTAATGGCAGCTTCTAGTGATCATGAAGAAGCATTAATTGAACGTATTAAACCGGTTGGAAAGGTGTGTCTAGCAGGTGACGATTGCGCTGTTGCTCCAGTTGCAGTTGCTGAACCTTCTGGCCCGTTACCTGGTGATCAGGTTTATAATCAAGCTTGTATGGCATGTCACAATACTGGGGTTGCCGGTGCTCCAAAACTTGGAGACGCAGCAGCCTGGAGCGCGCGTGAAGCGAAAGGTATGGAAACCTTAATGGTCAATGCTATTAATGGTATCGGCGGTATGCCACCACGAGGCACTTGTGCATCTTGTTCCGACGAAGAGATTCAAGGCGCAATCGAATATATTTTGGCTGAAAGCAAATAATTCAGCGAACTTATCCTTTAAGAAGACACAAAAAAAGCGACCGAGAGTCGCTTTTTTAATGCTGGAAACATCGCTGGAGGAAGGATTATTTAATGGCTTCTCCATAAATGATCTTAACGCTTTTGTTTCCTCTGGCTTGCACTTTGGTAGGGAGTCCAAATAGATAACCATGCCGTGGGTAGTTACCTGTCACCATATAACCTTCGCCCCTCACCACGATCCTATCGCCGATATAATGCTTGTTTAGCATCTTGTCTGTGGTTATCTCATCAATCATATTCATTCTAACCGGAACCTGTTGTGACATTAGCATTGTCATTGCTGGATACTCTTTTGACCACTTAAATTGGTTATCGGCAGCCTAGTTGCAGACTTTAATCTGACGGAGATGCTGGGTAAAAACTGACAATTAATTGTCGTTAAAGAGGCTATTATCGTTGACGCAGCAATTGTTAGGACTAGTAGCGTTTTTTATTGCATGAGCTTGATGTCAATTCAGCTGATGTTCCTCAGTAGCGGGGGCTAGCTGTTGAGTAGTGCTTTAAGTGAGTCGAGAGTGTTGGTTGCTTTTTGATTGTTTTCTTCTTGGGTGATTTCCCCAGTTTTACCTTCCCAGTTCAAATCCTCTTGAGGCATTTCGTCTAGGAATCTGCTGTGGGTGCAGTCTACAATCTCACCAAATTGTTTTCGTTTGGCTGCGTAAGTCAGTGTGAGCTTTTTCTTTGCTCTTGTGATTCCAACGTACATGAGTCGGCGTTCTTCTTCGATGTCTCCGCTTTCAATGCTGTTTCTATGGGGAAGAAGTTCTTCTTCTAAGCCCATTAAATAACATATGGGGAATTCCAGACCCTTAGATGCGTGTAGAGTCATTAGCTGTACCGCATTGTCGTCGGCTTCTTCTTCCTGACGCTCCATTAGATCTCTAAGCACTAATTTTGAAATGGCATCTTCAATGGCAAGTTCAGTATCGTCTTCTTCATTGCCCCGCTCGAGCATCCGTTCTAGGCCATCCACCAACACATTAACATTGCCCCAGCGCTTGTCTGCTGCGTTGGGGGTATTGCTGTCTTGCCTTAGCCACATTTCATAGTCAATGTCATCGAGCATTTCTCGAATGATATTTACCGGCTGATCAGACCTTTGGATCTTAACTAAGATGTCTTCCATCCAGCGAGTAAACTGCACCAATCGATCTGCAGCGCGCTCAGTTAAATGGATTCTCAATCCCATTTCTGTAGACGCCTGAAACAGGCTGCATTGCCGAGCTGCTGCATAATCGTTCAATTTTTCAAGTGTGGCTGGCCCTATTTCTCGTCTGGGGGTGTTAATGATTCGCAGAAACGCTGCGTCGTCGTCAGGGTTAATAACCAAGCGCAAGTAACTCATGACGTCTTTAATTTCTGACTTGCCAAAGAAGCTAGTACCTCCCGCAATACGGTAAGGTACTTGGTTTGCTTGGAGTTTGATTTCCATAATTCGGCTTTGATGGTTGCCCCGGTATAGAACAGCAAAGTCCTTATAAGGGATACCTTTTTGTAGATGCTGATGAACAATCTCGGTAGCAATTTTTTCTGCTTCAGCCTCATCACTGGCACAGCGGATAACCCTGATGGGGTCTCCCATGCCCATTTCACTCCATAATTGCTTGGTAAACACGTGGGGATTGTTGTCAATCACCGTGTTGGCTGCTTTTAGTATTCGGGATGTGGATCGGTAGTTCTGTTCTAGCTTTACGACCTTAAGGCTAGGAAAGTCATCTTGAAGCTGGACTAAATTCTCAGGGCGAGCGCCGCGCCAGGAATAAATTGACTGGTCGTCATCACCCACCACGGTAAACTGGGCTCTAAAACCTACCAGCATTTTCACCAGTTCATATTGGGATGTATTGGTGTCTTGATATTCATCCACCAGCATATAACGAATTCTGTTCTGCCATTTTTCTAGGCATTTTGGATGGTTCTGAAACAAGGTGGTGGGGAGGCGGATAAGGTCGTCAAAATCCACTGCATTATAGGCCGTGAGCATTCGATTATATTGCCCGTACACCTGTGCTGCTATTTGTTCAATATCGGTTTCAACCCTACCCACTAAATCTTCAGGTTCTTTTAAGTCATTCTTCCAGTTGGAGATGAGATGCTGAATATGATCAGTTTCTTCAATTAGATTTGGAAAATTCTGATTTATCTGTTCTTTGATGATTGTCAAGGCATCATGCTGGTCAAATAGGGTGAAATTAGATTTCATTCCTAGGCGATGGCCTTCTTTACGAAGTAAATTAAGCCCAAGATTATGAAAAGTCGATACCGTGAGGCCTCGGGTGCTTTTACCTTTGAGTAAGCTATTGACCCGCTGTTTCATTTCCCGGGCGGCCTTATTCGTAAAGGTAACGGCTGCTATGTTGTGGGCCTTAAAGCCACATTCCTCGATGAGATAGGCTATTTTCTGGGTGATTACGCTGGTTTTGCCCGAGCCTGCTCCGGCTAAAACCAGTAAAGGCCCATCTATGTACTTTACGGCTTCTTTTTGTCTTGGGTTTAAATTGCTCAAATGGTAGGTCTCCTATTGAGGAGAGTATTTTAAGAACAGAGCAGGATTATGGAAGCGGGGTAATAATGTTATTTGTCAGAAATTGTTGGAAAGCAGATTTTTAGAATTAAATTGAGAGAGTGTACCGACAAGAATAAGCAGTGAGACTGGTAACTCTAAATATTTAGTTATCAGATACTTAGGGAAAAAACTCCAGACTAACTGAAGATGATTATCGTGGAATGGGGAAGTGCCTTAACAACCTAAACCACTTCCCAAATACTATTATCTTACCAACTCAAACTTACCCCATCCAAAGTCACCTTTTGATTCAGTGTCTGAAATGGAGGTAATCATTAAAAATTCTTTCAGCCCAGTTTGATTAACTGAAAGCTCGATACCAGCAGGTACGATTTCCCAAGTGCCAGTCACAGTGTTGCGTTTTGAATCGGAAAGATAGGTATGACTAAAGGTATTATCATCGTTAAATTCATAAGTAATTTCACTGTCTGTTGAACGCCATTTACCTGGTAAATAACCAGCCAGGATTTGATCATCAGCGATAATAATTTCAGATAGTTCTTCCATGGCGCTAATAAGATTCAGTGACATGTCTTGGTCTGCCAAACAGTTTTCAACAATAAAATTGAAAAGCGTATGGTATTCAAGTGCCGCTAAACTGTATTCCGTATTAATACCAGCTGCAGCGAGGAATGGCATCATGTCATGCTTCTCACAGATTTTGGCCATGTTCTGTAAGTCTTTCTCTGACTTTGGCTCTGGTATATAGCCCATGGCAACCAGATAGTAACCTGACAAATAGTTTTTGCTTACCTCTGTATAGAAGTCAGTACCTTTTAAAAACTTATCGGCTGTGACATTGCCATATTTATGAAGAACAATCGCACTGCGAATATTGTCGTTACTCAATAGTCTTGGATCAATATCGACACTGTGTTGGCCGTTAGATAGCAATAGAATATTTCTAAGAGCAATGCTGTCCTTATTTTTTACCGCTTCTTCAGTCGCTCGAATCAGTGCATCTCCACTCGGCATACCAATACCCATAGATGCAAGTAAGTTTTGGCCCTCGGAACTGCCTGCTAGATAAGTTCTATAGGTGTAACCTTTCTCGTCTTTCAGATTAGGATCCACGCCCATGTTAATAGCCATTTCAATACCGAGGCGGTTTTTTAGCAGAGCAAATTGATGGAGTACGGTGTGCCCAAATGAATTTTTCTTATTTGGGTTCGCTCCAGATCTGATGAGCTCTCTAGTTACAGAAACTCTTGAACGCTGCGCAGCATAATGTATGAGTGGTAATCCTCTAAGAAGATCGTTGGGGTTACCACCAATTTGAATGGCATTTTTTACTCCGGCGACTGAGACAATGGCATTGCCCCAGTTCACGACTAGCGGAGTATCCTCAGCGCCGTTTCTTACTAGAAAATTTACGATTTCCATTTGCTCTTGCTTTCGAGCATATTGAACAGCCGTAAGCCCATCTAAGCGAATAGAATTAATATCTTCTACAGTACGTAGTAAGACATTAACACGCACGATGTTATTGGTTTCAATAGCAACTTTGAGTTTGTCTTCAATGCTATTTCCGATGGAATAACTTGAAGTACAGAATATCAATACAGCAATAAATGCTTTTAACGTATTCATAATGGTGACTATTTATTTTCTTAATTTATTTTAATTATTAAACTTTACAGGGAAAATATTCTAGGTTCATTAGTCCTCTACAAAAAAACTATAACGATTTTTTATATAGTCCTAAAGCGGTGTCGTTAATTGGCAAATAAATGACAAATAACGAAACTATTTAACCTGTTTGGTCAGATAAAAATCTCAAGTTGTAAGGGCTTACATAAAGTTTCTATGTGAGTTCAGGTAAAAACTAAAGATTTCTGTAAGAAAAAACACGCAATAAATTGGCTGTTATTCCTGTTATATCTTCATCCTAACAACTTATCTAATTGTCTATAACCCAATGCTTCAGTAATGTGCTTTCTTTGTATCTTTGGTTCTGACTCTAAATCCGCAAGCGTGCGGCTTACCTTGAGTATTCGATGATAGGATCTCGCCGATAAGCCGAGTCTTTGAATGGACTTATCTAATAAATTTCTGTCTTCACTGTTTAATTCACACAATGTATCTATTTCTGCAGGCAATAGTTCTGAATTAGATTTTTCTTGTCTTAATAGTTGAATCTCAAAAGCCTTAGTAACACGTTCTCTCACAGCTGAACTGGTTTCTTCTTGGCTCGGTTTGCCAAGTAATTCGGTGGGTACCGGTGCCACTTCAACATACATATCCATGCGATCTAAAAATGGGCCACTGATTCTGGATAGGTATTTTTTAATTTGATCTTGAGTGTAGCCAGCACTTCTTGAATCAGTGGCACTGTAACCACCGGGACTGGGATTCATCGCAGCAATTAACTGAAAGCGAGCTGGGAAAGTGAGCTGCCTTGCTGCTCTTGAGATGACAATCTCTCCAGATTCCATTGGCTCTCTTAGTACATCTAAAACTGATCTTGGAAATTCTGGAAGCTCGTCCAAAAATAGCACTCCATTGTGCGCAAGGGTTATTTCCCCTGGCCTTGGACTTGATCCGCCTCCGACCAAGGCTACACCTGAAGAGGTGTGGTGTGGGGCGCGAAATGGCCGTTGATACCAAGTATGCTGCTTCACTCCCGCGATGGAATGAACAGAAGCGACCTCCAGCATCTCTTTTTCAGTCATATTGGGCAATATACCTGGTAATCTGCTCGCTAGCAGAGTTTTGCCGGTACCTGGTGGCCCGTAATAGAGAAGGTTATGTTTACCGGCTGCCGCAACCTCTAGCGCTCTTTTCGCACTGGCTTGGCCTTTAACATCTTTGAGATCTGGATGATTTAAATTACTAATAGGTTGGGTGTGTTCTTGATGATGAAATGGCAATGGATCTTGCCCAGTTAAGTGCGCACAAGCATCCAATAAATGTCGAATGGGAATGACTTGGGCTTGCTTACACAAACAGGCTTCATCTGCATTTTGGATGGGAACAAGAAGTTGTCGGGACGACTCAGAGCATTTGATACTGGCAGGTAGTACTCCGTTTATGGCTCTGATTTCGCCAGTGAGTGCTAATTCACCCAAGAACTCAAACTCTTTCAAAACATTGGCTGGGATTTGTCCAGATGCAGCTAAAATACCTATGGCGATTGCTAAATCAAATCTACCGCCTTCCTTGGGTAAATCTGCTGGTGCCAAATTAATTGTGATTTTTTTTTGCGGAAATTCAAAGTGAGAGTTAATGATGGCAGATCGAACTCTGTCTTTAGCTTCTTTGACTGCCGTTTCAGGTAGCCCGACCATCGAAAGGCCTGGCAAACCATTAGACAAGTGCACTTCAACCACTACTTCTGGTGCTTCAATTCCAACCCTAGCACGGGTGGCGACAATGGCTAACGACATACTTCATTCCTATGATTGAATCCATCCTGGATACAGAAAAGATTACCTGAGTCCAGTTATCAAGGCATAAACGATTGTCAAAAAGATAAGATCACGTGATGAGCGGTCCCAAATCCAGCACAAAATGACAGTCCCAGACAGTACCCATAGGTTTTCTGTCTATTTACTCTGATTAACTTTTTGTCCCGTATCAGAAAGAGTAAGTTTCCTCTACCAAATTAGGATTCGAGACCAGCCCCATGTCTATGCCTTCAAAACTATCATTAAAGCTGATAGTGCCAGTATTGGTTATTCTGGCGTCGTTTTTTTTATATCAAGTGATTACTGCTACAGCCCCTAAAGCCAATGCTTGGGGCGGGCCTCCAGCAAGTGCTCAAGCATCAGCGAAGCCTAGCGGAAGCAACCAGCAATCTGATTCAGCAGATTCAAATGCAGAAGTCAGTAAAAAAACTGATACCAGCACAGACACTGGCACTAGCAAAACTTCAAATCAGCAAGAGCAATACACACAGGGAAAACAAACCTCGAACCGCAGTAGAACCTTTGGAAAAACTTCCGCAGCAACGGTGTCGGCACTGACTTTGGAATCGGGTAGCTACACCCCAGAAATAACCTTATATGGCAAAGTAAAAAGTTATCAGCAGCAATGGCTAGCTGCGCCATTCAGTACAGACGTGAAGTCGTTGCTTGTGAATGCTGGTGATAGAGTTCAAGCTGGGCAAACTCTAGTGGTATTAAATGCCGAGGATTTAAAAAGCCAGGTTAAGCAACTCCAAGCTCGTGTCGAAAACTCACAAGCAGGTATTCGGTTGGAAAAATTACGACAGGAAGGAGATATCAAAGCTTTAGAGATTGATAAAGAACTGTTGCGCATTGCTAAGTTGAGTTTGCAGCGATATGAGAATTTATCGAGTCAGCAGCTGACTTCGTCTAACGACTATGAGACTGCTCTTAAAAATTATCAGACTCAATTACTCAATGTTCAGAATCGCGAATTTTCAATTGCCAAACATGAAGACAGTTTGACTCAGATGGAAGCTCAAACACGTGAAGCAGCATCTCAACTGGAAGAAGCTGAAAGGCAATTATCCGAAGCCAAGGTGATTGCTCCGTTTGATGGTGTGATTGGTCAAATAAATGTGGAACTGGGCGAGTCTGTTACCGCCAATCAAGAGTTGGTGTTGGTTTTCGATGAAACAAGAATGGGTTTGGAAACTAAAGTGCCATTGCGGTGGGCATCTTCTTTATGGAAAGCCGATGGAGTGACAGCTCAAGCCAATGGCTATGAGCTTACGATGACGGATTTGGATTCAGTGGCGAATAACGGAGTGATTGCAGCTAGATTCAAGTTTGAAAACCAAACTTATGAAGCCTTGGGCAAGCATTTACAAATACGTGTAGCACTTCCGGTATTAGAGGATGTTTATTCAGTTCCGGCATCCAGCCTTTACGAAAACCGCGTAATTTACCGGATTGAAGATGGACTGCTAAAAGCTGTTCCTGTGGAGCTTCAAGGTCAATTAACTAACAACGGGGATACTTGGGCGCTAGTGGCTTCTAATGATCTGAGTTCAGGCCAACAAGTGTTAGTGACAAGGTTGCCCAACGCAGCCACAGGGTTGCAGGTAAGAGCGTTAGGAGGGCTATGACATGGGTGGCTTAATTGAAACTCTCACTCGGCATCGCATAGCAGCTAATGGGTTGATGTTATTGGTTTTGATCGTTGGTGCCTGGTCACTCAGCCATGTGAATAGACAATATTTTCCTGACTTTGATATCGACAGAATCAATGTTAACGCCACCTGGGATGGTGCCAGCGCCGAAGATGTTCAAGAAGCTTTGGGTGTGCCACTCGAGAATGCCATCATTGGTTTAACGGGTGTCGATCGAGTGTCTACAACCAGTCGCGAAAGCTCCGTTAATCTTTCAATCCGCATGTTGGAGGGTGCAGACCTAAAACAGGGGGTTGAAGACATTGAAGACGCCATTGCAGTCGTAAATTTACCGGAGGGTGTCGATGACCCTTCTGTGAATCCAGTGATTCGTTACGAACCTTTGGTGAATTTGTTAATTCATGGTGATGTAGGTATCGCGGAGCTTATCCCCTTGGCAAGAAAACTCAGGTTAGAGTTACTGAATGAAGGGATCGCCCAAGTAAGGGTTAGAGGGATGCCTTCAGAACAAGTAAGTATTCAAGTCCCTGTTGAAAATCTTCTTGATAATGGACTCACCCTCAATGGACTCGCTGGAGCAATTAATACAGAGAGTAATAACTTACCCGCTGGTGTTGCCGGTGATCGAGACATTGCAACTCAGCTCAGAGCTCAGGGGCAAGCGCGAACCGTTAATGAATACTCTGATTTAATTATCGGAACTGATTTGGAAACCGGTGCGCAATTGCGGTTGGGCGACCTTGCACATATTGAGCGAAAACTGGAAGACGACTATCACGCGATATTCTACCAGGGTAACCCAGCCATCGAATTCGACTTGCGCCGAGCTGTAGGCCAAGACAGTTTAGACATGGCGCAGATTTACATCGACTGGTTAGAAGAAGTAAGGCCGACACTACCTGAAGGCATTGAAATTTATGCGTTCGATGAGCAATGGGCATTTCTTGAATCCCGGATGAGTTTGGTGGGTTGGAATGCGTTTTTCGGAATGGTTCTGGTTTTAGTCGTGCTGTTTGTTTTTCTTAACCACAGGTTAGCAATCTGGGTTGTTGCGGGAATTCCTATCAGCTTTTTTGTGACATTCATTTTCATGGATGTAAATGATCTCACCATCAATGTCATTAGCTTGTTTGGATTTATGATTGCTCTGGGAATTGTGGTTGATGATGCCATTGTAGTCGGCGAAGACTGCATGGTTCTGCGAGAGCAAGGTTACAGTGCAACGGATGCAGCAGTGATGGCGGCGAAGCGGATGTGGCCTCCAGTCCTGGCTTCGAGTTTAACTACCGTTGCGGCTTTTTTGCCGCTGCTTCTTATCGATGGCATTCGTGGCGCTATTATGCGAGATATTCCTGAAATAGTTGTTTGTGCCATCATCGCGTCACTCATTGAATGCTTTTTTATTTTGCCGGGTCATTTGGCTCACAGCATGAAGAAAAAGAAAAGCCAGCCCAGCAAATTTAGAGAAACCGTTGACGGCTATGTATATGCATTCCGCGATCAAGTGTTTAGACCAGCGCTGACCTGGGCTCTTAACTATCGTCTCGGACTTTTTACAGTTTTTATCTGTGTATTCATATTGGCAAAAGGTCTGTTGGATGAAGGGCATATTAATCTTAGGCTTTGGCCATCAATAGAGCGACCCTCCATGACGGTAGATGTAGAGTTCGCCGTTGGCACTACTGAAGAAAGAGTGGCTGAATTTCTTGCAGAAATGGAACAAAAGTTACGGGAGGTTGAACGGGAAACCGGCTACGGTTTCATTAACACCGTTACGCTAGAGCAGAGGGAGAGAGGGCCTGGTACTGGCTCGGTTAAGGTGGAGTTGGAAGCGTCAACAGACCGACCTTTAACCAATCAGCAGCTTGTGAGCCTTTGGCGAGCCAAGGTTGATATTCCTCCAGGTGTAGAAAAAATTACCTTTGGCCGAGCCAGATGGGGCAGTCCATACAGCGATTTAACCGTGAGGTTAGAAGGTGAGGATACTGACCAGCTTAAGTTTGCTTCTCTATCCGTCCAGGATGCCATGAGAAATTTTCAGGGCGTGAGTGACCTAAAAGATGACCTTCCATACGGATCAGAGCAATGGCGATTTTCGCTAACCCCTGAAGCCAGGACCATGGGGGTGAATATGGCTGGCCTAGCCAGTGACTTACAGGCGATGTTGGATGGCCGAAAAGTGCAGTTTATTCAAGATGGCGGAGATGAGGTTGATATTCTAATTGAGCTACCAGAAGAGCAGAGAGACAGGCTCAGTAGTTTGAACAGTTTGCCTGTTACGCTTAGCAATGGTGATTGGCTTCCTCTTGCCAGCTTACTTCAAGTGGATGTCGGTAGGGGATTAGACAGCCTAAGACGTCAGGACGGTGAGTTGTCGGTGGTCGTCACGGCTGATGTTGACGATAACCAAGCCAGCACCACTTTGATTCAAGAGCAGCTGATGCAAGAGGTATTGCCATCCATTGAGTCTGAGTTTGGCGTAATTTCTAATGTTGAAGGAGATCGTCGGGAGGAGCGGCAGGTTTATAACGACATGCTCTTTGGCGCAATCATTTCGTTCTTAATAGTTTTTGGAATTTTAGCTTGGGTGTTCGAAAGCTGGACATGGCCACTGGCAGTTTTGGTATCTGTGCCTTTCGGGTTTACTGGTGCGCTTATAGGGCTTTGGGTGATGGACTTGGACATGACCCTGTTATCCATGTTCGGTCTATTTGGGTTAGCAGGCATCGTCATCAATGACTCCATTGTATTGATTAGTTTTTATCGTCGTCTCAAGGCAGAGGGTATGGAAATTACTGAAGCTGTTATCGAAGCCGCCTGTCAGAGATTGCGCCCGGTATTGCTAACTTCAATCACCACTATAGCAGGGCTGACACCATTACTTTTTGAGGACTCTTTCGACGCTCAATTTTTGATTCCAATGGCTGCGGTGATCGTATTTGGGCTTGCCTTTGGTACTTTATTAATCCTGTTTTTAGTACCTGGTGTACTTCTAACCATTGAAGAAATCTCCCACAGGTTAAAAGGAATTACTAAAATCCAAAGAATGCAAAAACAAACCTAATTTACATTAGGGGCTATCAAGAAAAGCTCAACTTAGCCGATACCATTAATTCTAGGCAGAATTGTAGCGAGACAAAATGAGGCGGGTAGCGTTTACAGTAGCAGTGAGTTCCTGTGCCCTGATGTTTGTTTCTCAACAGTGCAATGCTCTTGGAGTACACACACAGTTTTTTAATGACCCTCGAGTGAAAACTACAGGCGTTTCAATCGGCTTAAACCAAGATATCGGAACGCTACTTACCTTTTACACGGGCTATAGCTATCGATTCTCAAAGAAATACCAAGTTCAAGACAGTGTGGTTGCTACCGACGACCTAGTGACAGAATTTGGGATCGGCATTCATCTTGTTGATGTTGGCCCATTCGATGTTGAGCCCTTTGCAACATTTGGTTTTTCGAATTGGTATTTCGAATATCAAGATCAAGTGTATATAGAACAGTGGCAAAGCCAGCTAGAAACAGGAGTAAGACTTAATCTAGAAGTTGAAGCGCCTTTTCAATCTTATTTTTATTCATCTTACAAAACCGGCTTCTTTGAAGGAGATAAAACAGGCAGCGCAGGTTTTGGGATACGTTGGAAATTTAAAAAATTTCCGCTAGCAGCAAAATTGGATGAGCTTACTGGTCAAATTCCAGAAGAAGAAAAAGAATCAAAAGAAAATGATGTATTTTTTATTTCAGGTTATTGGGTAGTAATTGAATACCAAAAAACGCCTGCAAAATGGCAGCTAAATTATCCATTGCTTAATGATGATGTGAAAAAATTTGTACGCCTGAGAGATAAAAAAACTCAAGTCTATTTAGGACCATTTACATCTCGAGAAAAGGCTGAACAGCAATGGCGTAAAGTGAAAATGAAAAGCCGCCCGTCTGATGTTGTGTTTGAGAAGATTCAGTTGAAATAAAGAACCCGGCAAATAAGCCGGGTTTTTTATTTAGTCGGTAATTGTATAGGTAATTCCGGTATCAACCCTGTCCGTGTACTGTATCGGGTTAGTATTCGGAATTGCCACCTGAGGGCACGCAGCTCTTGCAGCGGCAAATTGAGGGTTTGTGTTGGTCAGGGTGATGGTTCCATTTCCGGTGAGGTTGATACTGCCATCATTATTGTCTACGAACGCGGCTGTGCCTGACCAATTGTAATCATTGGCTTGATACTCAGTATTTGTCCAAAGGGTATGGGCGTAAACACGATTAAACTCAGATCTGCTGATGGTTAAATTGGAAAGGTATTCTTCGTTGGGGCCCATGAGTTCTAGAACTGTATCTAGATAGCAAAAAGCCAAAGGTACTGTACCACCGTTCATTTCAATTAGCTCAACACCTAAGGTGTAATTGTAACCCCCATTGCTAGAGGCAGACGTAAATTCGCGAGTGTGATTCCCTGTTCTAAAGCCTAGCTCCGATCTCACCATATAAACGGAATCTTGATCTACACGAGCTGAGATAGCTGCCTGTTGGGCAGCAATAATATCTTCAGCAAAATCATAATTTCCAGTCTGACTAATTTGAATTACAGCTTCCGCATTGTCTGCAATAAACTGCTCCGAATCACCAAAATTACTCTGACTGACTGGTGTAAGGTAAATTACAGGTTTTAAAATCTGTGTTACTGGACTGCTAACGACCTGCTCTTCATCATCATCATTAAGTTCATTGCCGCTACCTTCTAGATCAACTTCATCTAGTACTGGGTTGGTGTCATATCTAAGAGTAACCTGAGATTCTAATGCCTTTATGTAATCTTCTCGGCTAACGTCACCAACGTCACCGCCTTTTGAAAAAAGTAAAACGTTGCCGAGTTGAATGCCATCTGCTCCAACAAAATCATATAAGTCGTTGTTGCCATCAAAGAAAAAAAGCTCTCCAATTTCTTGGAAGCCTGCAAGCGCTTCTATTCTCATGCCAATGGCTTTAACAACAGCCATATAAAGGTTAGAGTCATAATGACCAAATGAAACCGCATCCAAAGCATCATCAACCACATCAGAATCAGTAGTAAAGTTCCTATCTGCTAAATTAACAGCACCTTGAGAAATATAATTCATATTAGTAACGTCACAACAAAATTCGTTGGGGTACGAGTCGTCTTCTATAAACTCTCCGACCTGCCAAACTACAAATTGTTGATTAGCGATACTAGGGTCATCACTGGCTTGAGCCAGCGTTATGAATTCTTTAATTTCAGCTATAAGGGCAGCTTCATCAACATCAATATCACTTGAGTCAGCAACACTCAGCGAGCCATCGACGATAATCGCTGTAAGCAGGTTAATAGGTGGGCTAGCTACTCTGTTGAGTGTGGGAAATTGCTCTTCTGCTTCTATTTCTTCGCCATCTTCAATAATGGAGTAATCTTCTATGGTTGCAGTGGTTATGGCTTCCCTTGTAAAAGAATGGATGGGCTGAATCATATAGTTCCAGATATAAAAGCTGTCAGCATCTGTGTCTATTACAAAAGAATCTGCAGCATCCTCCCAGTATTCTGCGTGTTGTAAATAAAAAGATAGAGGCAAGTAACTCACTCCTTCCCTTGTTCCATCTCCGATACCAACAGTGCCGTCATCATTTACACCCGTTCCTGTTCCCGTATCTGTACCGGTATCCGTGCCCCCTGTATCCTCTTCATCAGGCACACGACCGCAAGCCGTCATCAGTAATGCCATCGCAATCAAGGCTAAAAATCGATACCACAGGTTCATTTTGGGGAGTCTCCGAAATTAGTACTTCAAGCAGTATAAAGTAAATTGGTTAACTGTCGTGACCGATTGTCCCAAAAAAAAGCACGACTGTAAGGCCGTGCTTTGGTTTTTAAACTAATGTCACATTTTTGGGCGAACTAAACGTCTAGATAGTCCAGTATTCCTTCTGCTGCCTTGCGGCCCTCATAAATGGCGGTTACAACTAAATCGGAACCACGTACCATATCACCACCGGCGAATACTTTGGGGTTTGAGGTCTGGAATGGATAATCTTGCTGCTCGGCGGCCACTACTCGATCCCATTGATCCAATGAGACCCCGTTTTCTTCGACCCAGGCTTTGGGATCAGGTTGGAAGCCGAAAGCAACCAGTACTACGTCTGCAGGTATCACTTCTTCACTGCCGGCAATCGGCTGTGGACGGCGACGACCATTTTCATCTGGCTCGCCCAGCTCTGTGGTCACTACCTTAATGCCTTCCACTTTGCCATCGCCAACAATTTCAACTGGCTGACGGTTGAACAGGAATTTCACGCCTTCTTCCTTGGCGTTTTGAACTTCACGGCGGGAGCCCGGCATATTTTCCTGGTCTCGACGATAAGCACAGGTCACGCTTTCAGCCTGCTGACGAATAGAAGTACGGTTACAGTCCATAGCTGTGTCTCCACCACCGAGAACCACGACTTTCTTGCCTTTCATGTCGATGAATTCGTCTCCGTCCTTTTCCCAGCCGTTGTTGCGATTGACGTTAGATACCAGGAACGGCAGGGCATCGTATACGCCGGGCAGGTCTTCCCCCGGGAAGCCGCCTTTCATGTATTTGTAGGTGCCCATACCCATAAATACCGCATCGTAATCCTTAATCAGTTCATCCATTTGGATGTCTTTGCCAATCTCGGTATTGAGGCGGAATTCCACGCCCATTTCTTCGAATACTTCACGGCGTTTGGCCATAACGGATTTTTCCAATTTGAACTCTGGAATACCGAAAGTCAGCAGGCCGCCGATTTCTGGGTAACGGTCGAAAACTACTGGTGTTACGCCATTGCGAACCAAGATGTCTGCTGCACCGAGCCCTGCCGGGCCGGCACCGATGACGGCCACTTTTTTATTTGTCTTAACGACTTTCGACAGGTCTGGTTTCCAGCCCATGGCAAAAGCGGTATCGGTAATATATTTCTCGGTGGATCCAATTGTCACCGCGCCAAATTCGTCATTCAGAGTACAGGCTCCCTCACAGAGACGATCCTGAGGGCAGACCCGGCCACAAACCTCTGGCAGAGAGTTAGTTTGATGAGAAAGCTCCACCGCTTCCATGATCTTGCCTTCACTGGCCAGTTTCAGCCAATTTGGTATGTAGTTATGAACTGGACATTTCCATTCGCAGTATGGATTGCCGCAGTCCAAACAACGGTGGGCTTGTTGCCGAACTTGGCCATCGGTATAAGGTTGATAGATTTCCACGAACTGCTCAGTTCGGGCTTCCATCTCTTTCTTTTTCGGATCCTGACGCATCACGTCCAGGAACTGAAAATCGTTATCTAGTTTTTGCCTGCTCACAACGGTTTTCCCTCCTCTCTAACTTTACTCAGGACGCGCGCGCGTGGCGCTCAGTAGTTGATCCAGACTGGCTGCTTTTGGTTTTACGAGCCAGAATTTGTGCACATAATCTTCGAAGTTGTTGCAAAGTTCTTTGCCCCATTCGCTAGCGGTTTCCTTGACGTGCTCGTCGATGATATCCATTAAATATCTACGATAGTCTTCAGTGGCTTCGGAACTGATGCGCTGAATTTCTACTAGCTCATGGTTATAGCGATCGGTGAACTTGTTATCTAGATCCAGAACGAACGCAAAGCCGCCCGTCATACCTGCGCCGAAGTTACCACCGGTTTTACCCAGTACCGTTACCACACCGCCAGTCATATATTCACAGCAATGGTCACCTGCGCCTTCCACAACTGCGAATACACCGGAATTACGAACAGCAAAACGCTCACCAGCACAGCCAGCTGCGTAGATCTTGCCACCAGTGGCACCGTACAGACAGGTGTTGCCCATGATTGAGGTTTCCTGAGTGGCGAATTCACTGCCCGTTGGTGGGCGCAGTACCAGCTTACCGCCGGTCATGCCTTTACCTACGTAATCGTTGGCGTCGCCTTCTAGAACCATGTTCAAGCCGCCGGCATTCCATACACCGAAACTCTGACCGGCTATCCCTTTTAGATTAAGGGTAATTGGTTTCGAAGCCATGCCCTGGTTACCCCAGCGCTTGGCAATTTCGCCGGATACCCGCGCGCCGATAGAGCGGTCACAGTTTCCAATATAGAAATCGAACTCACCACCTTTTTTGGCTTCGATAGCAGGCAGAATTTCAGCCACGATGGCTTCAGCTTTTTCGCCTTTATCGAAGGGCTCATTACGCTCCACTTTACACAGGTGTGGCTTATCAGCTGGAATCTGGTCGCTGAACAGAATGGGAGTCAGATCCAGAGCTTTCTGCTTGTCTGTGTTGCCAACTTTTGGCTCCAGCAGATCGGTTTGGCCGATGACTTCCTCTAGTGTTTTAAAACCTAAAGAAGCTAGAATTTCACGCACTTCTTCTGCCACGAAGCGGAAGTAGTTTTTAACCATTTCCACAGTGCCGCGGAAGTATTGATCACGGAGGGTATCATCCTGAGTGGCAACACCAGTAGCACAGTTATTCAGATGGCAAATACGCAAATACTTACAGCCCAGAGCCACCATTGGTATGGTGCCGAAGCCGTAGCTTTCTGCACCCAACATGGCGGCCTTTACCACGTCCAATCCGGTTTTCAGGCCGCCATCCGTTTGTAGACGAACTTTGTCACGCAGATCATTGCCACGCAAAGTTTGATGAGCTTCGCTTAGGCCAAGTTCCCATGGGGAACCTGCGTGCTTAATAGAAGTTAATGGGCTCGCAGCTGTACCACCGTCATAACCGGAAATAGTAATCAGGTCGGCATAGGCTTTCGCAACGCCAGCAGCAATGGTGCCTACACCTGGCTCAGATACCAGCTTCACTGATATCAATGCCAATGGATTCACCTGCTTCAGGTCGTAAATCAGCTGCGCCAGATCTTCAATGGAATAAATATCATGGTGCGGTGGAGGCGAAATCAGAGTCACGCCCGGCACTGAGAAGCGTAGGGTCGCAATCAGTTTGTTGACCTTGCCGCCAGGTAGCTGACCACCTTCACCGGGCTTAGCTCCCTGAGCCACTTTAATCTGAATGACTTCAGCGTTAGACAGGTATTCAGGGGTTACACCGAAACGGCCGGAAGCCACTTGTTTGATCTTGGAGCGTTTCACAGTGCCATGGCGTTTTGGGTCTTCACCACCTTCGCCAGAGTTAGAGCGACCACCGAGTTCGTTCATGGCAACGGCCAAAGCTTCGTGAGCTTCTGGAGACAGGGCGCCCAGAGACATGGCAGCAGTGTCAAAGCGAGAGTATAGGTTTTCCGCAGGTTCTACTTGATCAATGGAAATTGCTTTACGTCCGCCTTTGAAAGCAAATAAATCACGGATGGTGGCAACAGGGCGTTCATTTACCAACCCAGCGAAATCACGATAACGGCCTTCATCATTATTCTGAACCGCATCTTGAACCGCTTTAACTACGTCTGGGTTGAAGCTGTGGTATTCACCATCATGGACATATTTCAGAGAGCCGCCGGTTTGAATGGGTTTACGAGCTTTGAAGGCCTCTTTAGCGACAGCTGAAATTTCGGTTTCGAAATGGCCAAATTCAGCGCCTTTAATTCGACTAGACACGCCTTTAAAACATAAGCCAACTACATCTTCACTTAGGCCCACAGCTTCAAATAGCTGGGCACCTCGATAAGACGCGATAGTAGAAATGCCCATCTTGGACATAATCTTGTATAGCCCTTTGTTAATGCCCTTACGATAGTTCTTATGCATCATGGACTGCTCACCGGCAATTTCACCGACTTTCAGCATGTCGTCTAACACTTCATAGGCCAGATATGGGTAAACAGCAGTAGCACCAAAGCCAATAACCACAGCAAACTGATGAGGGTCTCGAACCGCACCTGTATCCAAAATGATATTGGTGTTACAGCGCAAACCGGTGTCCACCAGGCGGTGATGAACCGCACCAGTAGCCATGGAAATAGGAATAGGCAACCGATCTTTACTAAAGCCGCGATCTGACAAAATCACAATAGCCATGTCTTCATGGGAGGCGGCTTCTGCTTCAGTACACAGTCTTTCAAGGGCAGCTTTTAAGCCTTCTTCTTTTGAATAAGTGGCATCCAATACAGTAGAGCTGAATTCCGTACGCTGTTGATTTCGAATAATCTGGAATTTTTCCGGAGAGAGTACAGGAGAAGCCAGTATTAGCCGTTTCGCAGCATCTTCAGAAACATCAAATAGATTGTGCTCTGGTCCGATACAGGTTTCCAGGGACATCACCACTGCTTCACGAATAGGATCAATGGGTGGATTCGTGACCTGGGCAAACTGCTGGCGAAAATAGTCAGACACAGGCCTAGCTCTTTGGGATAGCACCGCCATCGGAGCATCGTCGCCCATAGAACCAACAGCTTCCTGGCCGGTTTCTGCTAATACATTCAGCACAGAGTTACGCTCTTCCAAGGTTACCTGAAACATCTTCTGATGAATGTTTAGGGTATCCTTATCCAATGACGCACCATCGGCTTTTTCATCTTGGTAAAGTCGAGATCTCAGTCTTAATGAGTGCTTCTTTAACCACTCTTTATATGGGTAAGAAGACTTTAGGCGACGATCGATTTCTTCGGTTTCAAGGAACTCACCTGTTTTGGTATCCACAGCGACCATTCGACCCGGGCCGATTCGACCTTTGGAAATCACATCTTCTGGTTTGTAATCCCAAACACCGATTTCGGAAGCACAGGTGATGTAGCCATTCTTGTGAATCATCCAGCGCGAAGGGCGAAGACCATTTCTGTCTAGAGTACAAACTGCGTAACGACCATCAGTTAACACGATTCCGGCGGGGCCGTCCCAAGCTTCCATATGCATGGAATTGAACTCATAGAAGGCACGTAAGTCAGCGTCCAGATCATCAACGTTTTGCCAAGCGGGTGGAATCATGGTGCGCACAGCGCGGAACAAATCCATGCCTCCGGTTTTCAGCAGCTCCATCATATTGTCCATGGAGGAGGAGTCAGAACCTGTGGTGTTAACCACTGGCTGAAGATCATCCAGATTGGGCAGTAAGTCAGTTTCGAACTTGGATGCACGGGCGCGGGCCCAGTTACGGTTACCCTGAACTGTGTTGATTTCACCATTGTGTGCCAGCATCCGGAAAGGCTGGGCCAAAGGCCATCTCGGCATGGTGTTGGTAGAAAAACGCTGGTGGAAAACCACGATGGCAGTTTTTAAGTCCGGGTTACCCAGATCTAAATAGAAAGATGCCAGATCCACCGGCATCATCAGACCTTTATAGGAAATTACTTTTTCTGCCAAGGAGCAGACATAAAAATTTTCAGTATTCTCACCGGTGGCAATTTCAGCTTTCCGGCGGGCAATAAATAGCTTTATCGCAAACTCTTGCTCTGAAAGACTGCCGCCATCTATGAAGATTTGTTCAATGGTGGGAAGACAGTCGATGGCCATCGGCCCCAGGCAAGCATTATCTGTGGGAACTTGCCGCCAACCTACTACATTTAGGCCTTCATCGGTCAGTGTGTTTTCTAGAGCTTTTTTGCCATTTGAGGCAGTGGCTGAGTCTCGGCTCATAAACACCATACCAACGGCATAGCGATTGCCAAGGGCTACCTGAAATAGTTTTTTTGACTCATTGCGGAAAAACTCATCAGGCTTTTGAATTAACAAACCACAGCCGTCACCGGTTTTACCATCTGCCGCAATACCGCCACGGTGAGTCATACAGGTTAAAGACTCTATAGAAGTCTGTAGCAGGTCGTGGCTAGCTTCACCATTCATATGGGCCATTAAGCCGAAGCCACAGTTATCCCGGAATTCGCCCGGATTGTATAAACCTTTACTCATAGTCCTACTCTCAAGCGTTGAACCCAAGATCAAACCACTTTTTGTGCCAGTTGTTGATCTGAGTGCTTTACATTTAGTCCCGATTTTGAGGGCCGGTAATCATACACATGTGACCCAGTACGCTCAAATTAATAACGTTATATTAGATATAATCAACAATTAATAACTTTTTGGAATGCGAATGAGGCTTAAGTGTTATGCCTAATCATAGGCTATCGCGGATGCTCTGAAAGGAGCGAATCCAAGGTTGGCCATCTGAAGGCTTTAGCGAAAGTTTGGATACCGCTGATTGCGCGGCTTCTTTGGAAGGATATTGACCCATTATGACGACATACCAATCTTTGTTGTTATGCATGGTTTCGTAAACACTAGTGGTGTCTGGAGTTTGTAGGTTTTGGATAAATGTTTGTGCAGTCTCTTTTTGGTGAGTACCAAACAACTGCACAGTGAACTCATTTGAAGGAGCGGTTTCATACCAGGGCTTTATCTGAGGTTTGGCTGCCGTTTTATTTTCGTTTGGTGTTGCTGTTGCTGTTGCTGGTACTTCAACCGTCTTTGAATCTTGTGTTTCAGCAAGTTTATTTTCTGTTTGAGTTGCTGCTTCAGCCTTTTGTTCAGTTGACTCGAGTTGCACTCTCTCATCAGGTTTTTCATCTGGCTCAGAAGTGATTTCCAAATCTAACTTAGCTGACGCAATGCCATCTTCTTCAATACTAATTTGAGCTTGCCGTTGCTCTACTTTAGCAGCGGCTTCCGCTAAACGTTCAGCAACCGAGCTTTCAATTGGGATTTGAACCTGATTAGTTCGTTGGGTATCTGATAATTGTGTTTGATTTTGGTACAAAAAAGAGCCCACTACTGTTACAACAATTAATCCGACGGCTGCGACATGTAACCAAGGAAGTTTATTCTGCGTCGTTCCACTGCTGTTGGCCTGTTCTTGCATATAAGCCAATGTCACTCGCTTAATCTCTCCAGGTACGCCCTCGGAAGCTAGGTACAGTTTCTCTATTTCATCGGTTGAAAAAGGAACGCCTTTTTTAAGGCCTGCATGGGAAAAATATTCTTGTAGCAGCTGCATGGTTTCGCGGCTATTTAATGCAGGTAAGTGAATAATATGCAGATCAGAAGCAGGCCGAAAGTAGTCTCTGAATTCCACTAAGCCTTCTTGAGCAAAAAGTGTTAGACCTATGGATTGCTCTTCCGGTAATCCCGCTCGGAGTTCTTGAAGCGCTTCCAGCACATCTGCTCCTAAACAATCCGCATCATCAATAGCGATCACATGTCGATTGCCCAAAGCTGATTGAGCAAGATTGTATTTCCGTAGTTGTCTAAGCAGCTCTTCCACAGTGTCAGAAGTAGCTGCCATGCCCCAGCTTGATGCCAAATCGGTTAGCAGTTTAACGGCGCTAAGTTCCGGCTTTCCTTTAAAAGCAGCAACCTTCAGAGTATCTAAGGAGTTCAACTGCGACTTAAGCTGATTAAAAAGAGATGTTTTGCCAAATCCATGTGGTGCAAGAATAAGGATGGTTAGATGGCTAAATTGATTGAGGTGAAGTATTTGCTCTAGGGTTTGATGGCGTTTTCCAAAACCGCAAAAAACTTTCCGGCAGATTTCCGATGAAAATGGATTACTGGAAAGTCCATAAAAATCCAACACTGCCTGTTCTTCAAGCACGGGTGACGCTCCATTGGATGAGGGCCGGCACTTCCCCGACCTTAACTCAGATTCTTGCTATTTTTATAGCAATATAAAAGTAATGCGGAAAGAGCTCAAATCCAAATTAGGAACAATAGTCCTTTAATGTTGATTCAAAAACTACTTTGTCATATTCAGTGGTAATTATTGCTTTGCCTAAACCCATTAATAAAACCAGTCGAATATCACTGTCTAGATTCTTTTTATCTACTGACATGTAGTTGATATAGTCATCCATATCCATCCCTTCGGGGCTAGAATTGGGCAAATTTAATTGCTGATTTAGTTTTTTAAGACGATCGGTGATACCTGTTTCTAACCAGCCTAACCGTTCGGATAGGTCTGTCGCCATAACCATTCCAGCGGCGACTGCTTCCCCGTGTAGAAAGGTTGAGTAATTGCCAAATGTTTCCATAGCATGTCCGAACGTGTGGCCAAGATTTAAAATTGCCCTTAAACCCTTTTCAGTTTCATCTTCAGCGACTACTGCTGCCTTGATCTCACATGACTTGGCAATGGCGTACTGAAGAGTGTCAGGATCTCTGCTCACTAATTGAACGATGTTGTCTTCTATCCACTTAAAAAACTCAGAATCCCAAATTAATCCATATTTAATGACTTCCGCCATTCCTGCTGCGAACTGTCTTTTGTCTAATGTTTGAAGAGTGTCGATATCAATGATCACAGATTGAGGCTGTTTAAACGCGCCAATCATGTTTTTCCCAAGCGCATGATTGACGCCTGTTTTGCCGCCCACTGAAGAATCTACCTGGGCAAGAAGAGTGGTAGGAATTTGAATGAAATCGACCCCTCTTTGGTAGCTGGCAGCTGCATAACCAGTCATATCACCAATAACACCGCCACCTAGGGCAATGAGAGTTGTTGTTCTATTATGACGACTCTCTAGCAAAGAGGTAAAAATCTGATTTAGGGTGTCTAAGTTTTTAAAGGATTCACCGTCGGGTAGTATTGTGCTGCTGACTTGATATTCATGTGCCAACAATTGCTCTACTTTCTTAAGATAAATTGGCGCGATAGTCTCGTTGGTCACGATCATGACCTGTTTGCCACGAATAGAATCCGCTAATAGTGTTTGAGCAGTTTTACTGGCAATAAGATCCGAGCTTATAAAAATAGGGTAGCTGCGATCACCTAGATCGACATGGATAGTTTTCACAGTAGTGATTATTCCTGGCCATAAAAGTGGTCAATTATATTCTTAACTACTGCTTTTGGGGACAGGCCATCGGTGTCAATTGTCCAATCTGCGGTACTTTCATAAAGCGGACCCCTGATCTCAAGCAATTCAGTGAGTACTTTGCGTTTATTTGGAGTCTGCAGAAGAGGACGATTTTTGTCTTTGGCAGTGCGTGTTATTTGTTGATCAACTGAGGTTTTTAGGTAAACCACAAATCCATGGGATCTGAGATTCCTACGGTTGTTTTCACGAAGAATGGCGCCGCCGCCGGTGGCCAAAATAGTTGGTTCCCCAACGGTTAGTTCTTCAATGGCGAGCTCTTCTCTTTCTCGAAAACCTTCTTCACCTTCTTGGTCAAATATCCAAGGAATATTGACGCCAGCGCGATCTTCTATAATTTTGTCAGAATCAATAAATGGGAGTGACAGTTCTTCTGAAAGTAACCGGCCAATGGTGCTTTTGCCTGCACCCATTGGTCCAATTAGAAATATTCGATCTGACAGAGCCATTAACGCCCTGCCAGTGAGTCTTCGACGAGTTTAGGTGTAATAAATACCAATAGCTCGTTCTTTTCTTCCGTAGAAGAGTTGCTTCGAAACAGTGCTCCAATTACAGGAAGATCGCCAAAAAATGGAGTTTTACGAGTGCTTTGAACTTCAGAGCTCTGATAGATGCCGCCCAATACAATGGTCTCACCGTTATCCACCAACACCTGAGTATTAACCTCATTCTTGTTGATGGTAGGGCCTGCTTCAGTCAGGTCGCCCACCGAGTCTTGAGTGACTCTAAGGTCCATGACGAACCTGTTATCTGGGGTAATTTGGGGTAAAACTTCCAGCGACAGTACTGCATTTCTGAAAATGATTTCATCACCCGTGGCATAGGGTATTTCTGTACCAGAGAGAATTCTCGCAGATTTACCATCAGCAGTAAGGATCTTGGGTTGTGAAATGACTTCTGCATTACCGCTAGTCTCAAGAGCTGAGAGTTCGAGATCTAGTACATAATCCAAAGTTGTAATGCCTATTGCGAAAGAGGATGCATTAGCGTCATTCACTGGTAAGTCCACCACCAAGGCGTCGGGGTATTCTAGTAATGTTTCTTCCCCTCCGAAAGAGTTGTTAAACTGCGTAGTCTGTTGCTCAATGGAGCCTGAACCTGATATCGCATAACCACTTTCGTCAAACGTACTAAAACGGGTTGTGCCCGTACCTCCCCATCGAACACCGAGCTCTTTGCCTGCAGAGGATCTAGCAACTACGATTCTTGCTTCAATTAAAACTTGTCTGATAGGGACGTCAAATATCGCTATTGCTCTTCTGACTCGCTCCAAACTCGAAGCAGTATCTCTGATCATTAAGGTATTAGTTCTGTCATCAACTACAATGGAACCCCTGGGAGACAGCACCCCATCTATAGTTGTTTGAAACGAAGTAACTTCTGGGTTGTCTGGATCGTCTATTTGAACGTCAGCTTGAAACGTCTCTAAAATTTCTCTGATATCTGTGGCTTTAGCATAATTAATTTGGATGAATTCTGTTCTCAGAGGGGCAAGCTTTTCTTGCTGATTATTTGCTTCAAGTTCTAGCTTCTCTCTAGCTGCAATCTCTTCAGCAGGCGCAACCATCAACACATTACCGTTTTGTCTTTTATCTAGCCCCTTGGTTTTTAATACTAAGTCTAGCGCTTGGTCCCAAGGTACATTTTTAAGCCTAAGAGTAATGCTTCCCGAGATTGAATCACTGGCTACCAGGTTCAAACCTGTAAAATCAGCGATTAGCTGTAGCACAGATCGCACAGGAATATCCTGGAAGTTTAGAGATAGTTTTTCACCATTGTATGGGAATTTTTCCCTAGCGATTTGCTCTTGTTCTTCTTCCGAAATGCCCTTGACGTCAATTGTCAGAGTGCGGTCTGTTTGGTAAGCGAGGTAATCATAAAAGCCTAAGTTTTCTATGATTATGTTGCCGTTTTTTCCTTCTTGGAAAACATCAATGTATTTAACTGGCGTTGAAAAATCGATTACGTCTAAACGTCTTCGTAGTTCCGCCGGGATCGTAAAGTCGGGAACAACGATTCTTATTTTTCCACTCTCATCGTTTATCTCAGCATCTGCGGTGGAGTTCGTGAAGCTGATAACTATTTGGCCATCACCTTCTAGATTACGTCTAAAATCTACATTTGATATTTCGTTAATTGAAAGGGAATTTGTAGATCTGTTTTCACTAATTGATACAGGCTCTACACCCAATTCTTCATCAGAAAAATCTATTGCGCTGTCATCATCAATTGAAAATTCGACGTCATCTGTGGCTGCTACTAGTGCATCTGTTTCAAAGCTTTCACCCACCAATACAGTTAGTTGATTTCCACTCGATTTAAGAGAATAGGGGACCAGAGTTGTTAGATTTAAGATGAGTCTTGTTCTGTCGCCAGCGGTTAATATCGTCGCACTGCGCGCATTGCCATTGCCTATTTGATGATACTTATCGACTTCACTAATGGTTGAAGGAAAATCAATGGATATTCTCGCGGGTTTTTCAATTGCGTAACTGGATGGCTCATTTATATTACTATCAAAAGTTAGTCTTACTTCAGTTCTGTCCCCAGTTAAAGAAGTAAACTCAATACCTGTGATGGTTGCGGCCAGGGTCGACCCAAAGCTGCATGCTAAAATTAAGGTCAGTGTGCTAATTAACTGCTTCATAGTTTTTATCCCAAAGCCTGCTTTTATAATTCCAAACCGCGTAGGGTGATGACTCTTGGCCTTTCAAGCCAGCCCCCTTGTCCGTCTGGAACAATTTCCATAACGTCTATTTGCGTTTCTGTAATGTTTAAAATTTTCCCGTGATTTCTACCTAGATAATTTCCAGGCCTGACTCGGTGAACATCACCATCTGCATCAGATACCAAGCCCCAGAGACCAGTATCACCAGCAACCATTTGAACGGTTCCTGTCATCTCCAGGCTTTCAAAACGAAATTCCTCAAGTCTTTCTTTTAAACGATCAAAATCTGGGCTGACATTCCCCCTAGGTCTTTCGTCCTGTAAAACCTCAACTTCTAAAGGTACTTCGAATGGGGCTCTCATACTAACTGCACTATATGTGAAGAACTCGTAGGCCTGAAACTCAGGTGGTGGCTGAATCCTGCCTTTTGGTCTTGATTCAACTTCAGCTATGTATGCTCTTGCCTCTACCAGGGGGTCGGTATTGCTGCAACCAACAAGGGTAAAAATACCTATTAGGGAAACTAAACAGAATCTCATCATTCTTCTTCACCTGGATTATAGCGGTAGGTTCTGGCTGAGATATCCATCTGAAGTGCTGATCTGGGTGACGAAACTAGCTCACCTTCGTCATTCACCTGCGAGCCACTTTGCCCGTTACTTCTTCGGATAGTGAAATCATGAAGGGTCACAATCCTAGGTAAAGCAGCTATACCACTAATAAATGTGCCTAGCTCATGGTACTCACCAAGCACTTGTAGTTGTATGGGGGTTTCTATGTAGAACTCTTTGGCAGTTTCTTCTGCCAATTCCACGGTGTTGAAATCTAGTCCCGACTGAATGCCGGTGAATGTAATGTCATCTAACAATCCTGATATTTCAGTTTCATTTGGAAGTTGCTCTAGCAAAGCACCGAATGTGTCTTGCATTTCCTCAAGTTGGGCCTTAAATGCATCAAGGTTAGCGACCTGGAATGCTTTCGATTGAAAGTCGTTTCGAAGCCCTTCTTCTTTTCTGGCTTCCCTTTCTAAGGTTGCATAATTTCCTTTAATAAGGAACCAATATCCGCCAGCAACTAATAATCCAATGACAATCAAGCATGCAATTAATTTAACACCCGCTGGCCAAGAGCCCATGTTCTCGAAATCAGGGTTGTTGTAATCAAAGTTCTTAAAACCTTGGAAAAAATCAGAGGCACTCATATTTATTGTTCTCCCTCTGTTTCAGTATCATCATGAGGAGATGATTGAGATACAGTCACTGTAAATCTATTGCCTATGGTTTCATCGCTATCGTTATCTTTAATGGCATTAACGTTTCTTAAAAATGAATTATCAAACCAATCAGAGGCATCTAAATTTCTGAGTAAATCTGAAATGCTGCTTGGTTTATCAGCAACACCAATGATGGTAATGCTGCTTTCGTCTCTTTCTAAGGATTCAAAATAAACACCATCAGGAAGCGTTCTAACCAATTCATCAAAGAGTCGTACAATAATAGGTCTATCACCCTGAAGTCTTTGAATTACTTCCATTCTGGCGATGAGTTTTTCGCGTTCTTCTCTCAGGGTTTTAATTTCTTCAATTTGTTTGTTCTGAATAGCAATTTGTTGCTCAAAAAAACGGTTCACGGATCTTTGCGTGTTTATTTGACCATCAACTTGTTGCATCCAGCTGAAAACCGCGAAAGCAGCGGCAGCAGCAACGACGGCCAAGATCATTACAAATTCTTTCTGGCGTTGTTCTCGTAACTCTTTTCGCCATTCTCTGAGGTTGATATTAGCCATTGCTGAAACTCCTAAGAGCCAGTCCGCATGAAATCATAAGTGCTGGTGCATCGTTGGTTAAGTTAGTTGCATTCACTTTGTTGGATAAAGTCATGTTAGCAAATGGGTTGGCGATGATAGTTGCAGTACCGATCTTATCTTGAATCAGCTGTGCCATTCCGGGAATAGAAGCAGTGCCACCGGCTAAAACAATATAGTCGACATCGTTATATTGGCTCGCAGCAAAGAAAAACTGCAAAGATCTGGTTACCTGTTGCACAACAGCTTCTTTGAACGGCTCCAAAACCTCAGATGGGTAATCATCAGGAAGGCCCCCTTGCTTCTTAGCCAGTCCTGCTTCTTGGACACTCAGACTATAACGTCTCATAATTTCTTCGGTCAGCTGTTTGCCGCCGAATAGCTGTTCTCGGGTGTATATGGTTTGGTTGTTGTTTAACACGCTAAGTGTCGTCATGGTGTGGCCAACATCGACGACTGCGACGGTTAGTTCGTCTTCGTCTGTTTCAAACTGAGGTGTGAGCAATTCAAATGCTCTTTCAAGCGCAAATGCTTCTACGTCGACCACTCTTGCTGCCAAACCGCCGAGGTCCAGTGCACCTTCTCTGTCTTCTACGTTTTCTTTTCTGCAAGCTGCTAATAAAACGTTAACCATGCTTTCGCTGGTTTCAGAGGGGCCGACTACCTCGAAGTCCAGTGCGACTTCATCTAGGGGGTAAGGAATATATTGATCTGCTTCAACATTGATTTGGGTTTCCATTTCTTCGTCGGTAAGACCGGCTGCCATTTCAATGTTTTTTGTGATGACTGAAGAGCCTGCAACTGCAACAGCCGCTTGTTTTTGTTTGATGCGAGTTTTGGCGACTACCTTTGCAATGGCTTCGCCCACTCCTTCCAAGTCACTAATATTTTTTTCAACAACGGCATTCTCGGGAAGAGGTTCAACCGCATACGCCTCTACTCGATAGCCGTCATTATTTCTACTTAATTCAAGCAGCTTGACGGATGTTGAACTAATGTCCACACCAAGGTAGATGTTATTCTTCTTTTTAAACAGGCTAACCACAAGCGTTTTCCTATCTGAAACCGACACTTACGACGGGTTTATCGGTAATTACTTTAGGTATTAGACAGCACTGTCGTCAATTCCGCAATGTGTTCAATACCTCAAATCTGCCTATAATGTCGCCTTTTTATAAGACGAGTTCCGCTAACTCTTTCATTTATTAGGAAAAATATGAAAATTCTGGGTTCTGGCATACGTTTCGTGACCTGGGCCACATTCGCCCTTATTTGTGCATTTGTTCTCATTTGCTCAGCTATATACCTTTATTTAAGCCCAAGTTTGCCACCTGTGGAGCAATTAAAGACAGTTCAGTTGCAAACTCCTTTGAGAATCTTCTCCAGCGACAATAAGTTAATAGCTGAGTTCGGGGAAAAAAGGAGGTCACCCCTGAGGTATGACCAAATTCCTACCACCTTCGTGCAGGCGCTAATTGCTGTAGAAGACCGTAACTTTGAGCATCATTTGGGAATATCTGCCAAGGGTTTTACTCGAGCAGCGCTAGAGTTTGTGTCTACCGGTGAGCGTGGAGGAGGAGGCAGTACTCTAACTCAGCAGGTCGCAAAAAACTTTTTCTTAACCAGAGAAAAGAAGTTCATTCGAAAATTCCGAGAGATTGTTCTTGCGATTCAAATGGAACAAATACTTTCAAAACAGGAAATCTTTGAGCTTTATGTGAACAAAAATTTCTTTGGCCATCGTGCTTACGGTATTCAAGCTGCGGCTCAAGTCTATTACGGTCGTGATATCAATGGCTTAACTTTGCCCGAGCTAGCCATGATTGCGGGGTTGCCCCAAAGACCCTCAAAAGCTAACCCGATATCCTATCCTGAAGCGGCATTGAAGCGTCGAAATCGCGTGCTATCTGATATGCACACCATGGGTTTTATCAGCGACATCAGTTACCAAGAAGCTATTGACGCGCCAATTACTGCTCAGTATCAGGGTGGTTCGCCAGATTTTGATGCGCCTTGGGTAGCCGAGATGGTTCGGCTTGAAATGCTTGAGCGATATGGTGAGGGAGCCAACAATGACGGATACCGAGTCTACACAACGGTGAACAGTGAATATCAGAATGCCGCTAACAAAGCGGTTCAGAGAGGGCTGGTTAATTATACTAAGCGTCACGGTTGGCGTGGTGCTTATCGGCGTTTACCGGTCGTTCCTAACCTGGATGAAGTAACTCAGCATCAATTATGGTTAGAAGATATCAAAGGCGAGCTGATATACGGCGGTTTGCAACTTGCTGTGGTAACACGTGTAGATGATACAAGCTTGCATTTACTCCTAAGGGATGGTCGTTCTGTTTCAATTTATTGGGAGCAGCTAGAGTGGGCAAGAGAATTTATTGACGAGCGAGAGCGGGGCCCTGCTCTGAAAGTTGCAGCAGAGATTGCTGGCCCTGGTGATGCAGTATGGGTAGAGGAAATTGATGGCCTATGGCACCTAGCTCAAATTCCCTATGCGCAGGGCGCTCTCATTGCAATGAATCCAAACAATGGTGCTATTACTTCATTGGTTGGCGGCTTTGATTTTAAGCAGAATAAATACAATCGAGTCACCCAGGCAGAGCGTCAGCCGGGCTCAAACATCAAACCATTTTTCTACATGGCTGCCTTGGAAGACGGTTATACAGCCGCTTCAATATTGAATGATTCCCCAATCGTTTTTGAAGACGAAGAACTAGAAACCACTTGGCGACCTAAGAATTCAGGGTACAAATTTCTAGGCCCCATTCCTTTCCGCCAGGGCTTATATCAGTCGAGAAACGTGGTGAGCATCCGCCTTCTAAATCAGATTGGAGTGAGACCTGCCAAAGAATATATGAAAGGTTTTGGGTTTGAGATTGATGAGCTTCCGGCAGACCTGTCCCTCGCACTGGGCAGTGGTGTGTTACCGCCCATGAAGGTCATGGAAGCCTACAGTGTGATTGCCAGCGGCGGCTACAAAGTGGAGCCATATTTTATTCAGCGTATTGAAGATCACGCCGGAAACATACTTTATGAAGCGAACCCCTTAACGGTTTGCCCAGAATGTCTTAAAAAACTGGAGCTGTCTGACGAGGAAGCTGAGCTATTGGCCTCTCTTGAGAGCGAACTCAATGCAGAGGATATATTGCCTGTGTTGGAGGAGCTGCCAGTCGACGGAGGTCATGAAGAGGTGCCGCAGACAGAACTGGACTCCTTAGTGGACGAACCAAGGTACGCGCCCCAAGTGGTTGACCCCAGAGTGGCGTATATCATGGACAGTATTCTAAGAGACGTCGTCAACAAAGGAACTGGCAGACGCGCACTGGCTTTAGGGCGTAAGGATCTAGCGGGAAAAACGGGTACCACTAACGAAGGGGTTGATGCTTGGTTCTCTGGATATAACCCAGACATGGTGGCAACGGCTTGGGTGGGGTTTGATCGCCCATCATCTCTCGGGCGAGGCGAATGGGGTGGTGCTACCGCCTTACCTATTTGGATTGATTTCATGAAGACGGCTCTTCAGGGTAAGCCTGAAAAACGACTGCCACAGCCAGAAGGCATGGTGAGTATTAAAATTGATCCAAAGACAGGGTTGCTTGCCAGGCCAGGTCAAAAAGAAACTCTTTTTGAGGTGTTTAGAGAAGAATTTGCGCCGACTGAAGTGTCATTAGAAACAGTGGATGTAATCTCCCAAGAAGAACAATCCGAAGCCGAGCTACTTCGAGCTATTGAAGGCCAAGAAGCGATTGATGAGCCGGATGAAGTTTCTCCTGAGATGTTATTTTAGAAATATATGGTTGAAGAACCGCCTTGCTTAACACTAGAACAAGGCGGTTTTTTTAAGCGTCACCGTTAAGTTTTTAAACGGTATTAAGCGTGTTTCTCTAGCAGTGCTTTAAGAGCTTTGTATGGTTGTGCACCTACTGTGACATCCACGGGTTCTCCATTCTTGAATACCATAAGAGTGGGTAATCCCCTAACTCCATACTTCGCAAGCACTTCAGGCTCTTCATCGGCATTTAGCTTCACTACATTGGCTTTGCCTTCATAGTCTTCTTTCAGCTGCTCGAGTACAGGTGCAACCATCTTACAAGGCCCACACCAGTCTGCGTAAAAATCCACCAGAGTGACGCTACCGTCTTGAATAACCTCTTTGTCAAACTGCTCGCTGTTTAAAATACTTACGCTACCCATGATTCTGTTCTCCTGTTTTTGAGTTCAGGAGTGAGTATAAGAGCATTTATTTTTGAAACTAGTGGCAAAAATGCTAACTTATTGTTCCATATTTGGAACAGTATACTCCGCCATGAATCTTGATAACCTACGTCGGTTTGTCACCACTCTCGAACTGGGATCAGTGACTGCTGCTGCTAAAATGTTGAACTTGCCAAAATCCAGCTTAAGTCGTCATCTTACTCAACTGGAGCAAGAGCTTAATCTGAAACTATTAGATCGCCATCCAAGAAACCTAAAGGCTACTGAAGCAGGGCAGCAATTGTTTGATGAAGTTTCGCCTTTGATTCAAGGTTTGAATGATGCAGAGCTTAATATTGAAAATCTTAGAGCCAAGCCCAGAGGGTTTTTAAGTATTCAAGCTCCAGCAGAGTTCATGAGCGAAGAAATGGCTCAACTCAGTGTAGAGTTTTTGCATGAATACCCTGATATACAACTTTGCTTCACTCAGTACACAGGCGCGTTGCCCAATAATCCTCAGCAAACCGATATCTGTTTTGTGCTTCATGATGCCCCTTTGCCAGATATTGATTCAGTCGCTAAAGCACTAATTAGTTTTCCTCAATCAGTTTATTGCAGCCCCCACTGCGATCAACTACCGAATACGGCCACTTTAGATGCCCTTGAAGGCTCGAAAATGATTTTGCAGGCGGATGAAAAGTTTTGGCAGTTTAGAACAGGTAATAATCAGCGCTTAAGCGTACCTTTAAATGTCGGTGTAACCATGAACAGTCAGAATATGAGACTCCATGCTTGTGTTAGAGGGTTGGGTTTAACACGTTTGCCAGACTATGCTGCCGAAACCATGTTAAGAAAGGGCTCATTAAAGAAAATTAAACTGAACCACCCGATGGTGGCATTGACCTTATCTGTGCTTTATCGCCACAGACAAGTACCAAAAAAAGTACAGGTCTTCGTTGAGTTTATTCAGAGTAATATTGGGCGATTGCAGAGTCGACTTTGATTGCCACAATTACCTTAGCCATCACTTAAAAATGCCGTAGGAAACAAACTTCCTCTTTTTTAGATGGAGAACGTTCGGTGACGTAAAAATCTATATTAGGTTAAAATGCCGGTAAACCTTTGGAGATGAAATTTGTTTCACGTTCTACTATTTACCGTCAGTGGTACTTTATTTGGTTGTTATGGATTTTTTCTACTAAAAATCTTGTTACGACATCGAAATAATAAAAACTTTAAATCCTTGATTATATCTTCAGCCATCGCGACTCTCGTCATTGGTATTTATCTTCCGCCTACGTTGCATCGTATGTTTCTTTTAGGTTTGGAGGGTGATACTGGAATGGCCGCTGCGTCTTATATTTCATTTGTCATCCCTGCACTATTGTCTTTCATAATCTTGTCACAATTGCTGATACCCAGAACACCTAAAAAATGATTTAGTTTTTGAGAGCTAAATTAGAAATGCATAAGGTATTTTAGTTGCTGAAGGCCAGAGAGTGTGGGTAAGTCTGTAATTTCAAAGAGTTGTGGACGAATCGTCAAAATTAGAATATTTCATTTTCCAAACCTAGCCAAAATGATTTCTCCTAGTTCTAGCTTCACCAAGAATGAAAACTACAGGGAGATTAAAATGGCCAGAGTGACTATTCAGCGTCCCGAAAGAGTGGATGATCCAATCATTGAAGAGATTTTCGATTGGGTCACCAGTGTTGAAGGCGCAGTACCCAATCATTTTTATGTGGAAATGAATTTTCCTGAATACTTAAAAGCCAAGTTGGGTTCTACTCAAGTGTTGTGGCAACTAGGTGAATTGTCTTTAGAAGAAATTCAGCATGTTGGCATTTTGGTTTCAAAAGCAAATGGTTGCCCTTATTGTACCGCTGCATTCTGTACCATTCTTAATTACGGGCTACAGAAAGATGAGAGCTATGTGAAAGAGTTAGCCGAAAACGGGTTGGTGACAGTTGAAGATCCTCGTCTTCAAGTGATTCTTGAGTTTGCTCTGAAGGTAAATGTAGATGCGAAAGCCATTACAGATGATGACGCCAATGCTCTTAGGCAAGTCGGTTTAACAGACAAGGGAATCGTTCAGCTAGTGCATCTAGTTAGTGATTTTGGATCCTATAACCGCTTAAATTTGGCGCTGCAAACAGATTATGACTACCGAGATATCTGGCGAATATTGGCGTTTAACTGGTCCAAGGATTCCGGCGAGCCAGAAGGTGACAATAGTAGAGGATTAAAACAAGAAATCGTTTAAACCCTTTAAAATCAGAGCCATACCGATATGGCTCTATTTCTGCTTCAGCAAATATCCTGTCTAGGCTAAGGTTACACAAGAACTCAATCAAACACGGCTTTATCTCCCATCTACAAATCAAAAAACAGCATTAAACTTTCAATTTGCGTACAACCTTTTAGAATTTGGGTTAATTGTTTAATTCAAGAAAGCTTAATGTGAAAAGACTGACGATTGGGCTGATGTTATGTATTTTGCTCAGTGCTTGTGGTTCGAGCCCTAACCTCAAGCATTCGAAAGAGCGGTTTAAAAACAGCTATTCGGTCTTTGAGAGTGGGCAAGTTCGACCTCTAGCCTATTCAAAACAGGGCCACTTGCTTGTCACAAATACTCCAAACAACAGTTTGGAATTATTTGACCTATCCCAATCCAAATTAGATAAGGTGGCCACTGTACCTGTGGGGATTGATCCAATCGCAGTTGCCTCTGATGTTAATTATGCCTGGGTGGTTAATCATATTTCCGACAATCTATCTGTGGTGCAGCTTGGTGATTCACCAAAGGTAATAAACATAATTGATCTGGGGGATGAGCCAAGAGACGTTTTAATTGCGGGAGAAAATCGTCAGTTCTTGTTCGTCACCAGCGCTCATCGCGGGCAAAATCATCCGAGTTTTAGCCCCGATGACTTGCACGATCCGGAAAAAGGGAAAGGCAGTCTTTGGGTCTTTAATCTGCAAGACACACTTAAACCCGCTCCTACTCCCATTACCATTATTAATTTATTTGGCGAAGTGCCCAGATCTTTAGCGGCGTCTCCCGATGGTAAAACTGTGTACGCAGCCAGTTTTTATTCTGGTAATCAGTCCACCTTGGTACCAAATAAAAAATTGCCTTATAAGAAAGCAGGCATCAGTAAAAGTGCAGATGGTGTTGAGCAGCCTGCTACAGGATTAATTATTCAGTACGACGGATCCCATTGGAGAGATGATCATCAACGGATCTACGATACTGTGATTGATTATGAAATTGCAGACAATGATGTATTTGTAATAGATGCAGATAGGTCAGTTCCGAAATTGAAGGGTGCGATTAAAGGTGTCGGAACAAATCTATTTGCGATGTCTGTTGTTCCACACACAGGTGAGCTGCTGATTGCAAATACAGAAGCCAATAATTTACAGCGATTCGAAGGGTCTAAAGGCGAATTGACGGGTCGTTTTATAAAAAACCAGATATCCGTTTGGAAAGAGCAGAATGTCCATAAAGTGGAGCTTAATCCGCACATTAATGTGCAAGGTATTACCGACAATCCCGAATTAAGCCTTTCTCAGCCCAGTGCTATAGAGTTTTCTGAAAATGCTGAAGAGGTTCTAATTGCAGGGCTTGGCAGTAGTAGGCTTATAAAAACATCAACTCGTCAGTTGCTAGAAAATGATTACGCGCCAGAACCATCAAATATAATAGAGTTGCCTAGCGCTGGGGTGAGCGGCTTATTGAGGTTGGATGATAGGCTATTTGTTTACTCCTTCATTTCAAATGAGCTTTTAGAAATTGATACAAATGCTTGGGAAATTAAAGAACAAATACAACTGAGTAATCCAGAACCAGAATATATAAAAGCTGGTAGGCGATTCTTATATGATGCTGATTATAGTTCTGCTAACGGCGCAGTCTCCTGCTCGGGCTGCCATCTTTACGGGGACATGGATCACCTGGCTTGGGATCTAGGAAACCCAGATCTAGGATTATTGAGAAACCGAAATCAGTTCGTTCCTTTTTTAAACCCAAGAGCGTCAATTAATTTCCATCCGCTAAAAGGGCCGCTAGCGACTCAGACATTAAAAGGCATGGCCGAAAACGGCCCTATGCACTGGCGTGGGGATAAAATGGGACGAGGAGCGAATGCCGAGTCATTAGAAAATGCAGCGCTTAAAGAATTTAATTCTGCGTTTGTGTCATTATTGGGGCGAGAATCCGAATTGACTGAAACGGAAATGCAACAGTTTGCTGACTTTATTTTCAGTTTAAAACTACCGCCTAATCCAATTCGTAATCTGGATAATTCACTGACTCATAGTCAAGCCCGTGGTGCTAGTATCTATCGAAATGATATTACCACCTATGATCAAACCTGTTTGCAATGTCATGTGCTGAACCCAAAGAAATCTCAATTCGGAACTAATGGGTTATCCAATGGTGAGGCTGACAGAACCACTCAGGATTTTAAGGTGCCTCAGCTTAGAAACCTCTATCAAAAGACAGGTATGTTTAGACAATCCGAAACTCCCATCATCAGAGGGTTTGGTTTTACCCATGATGCAAGTTTTGCAACCCTACAAGATTTCTTCAGTGTGAAAGTATTTAAACTAAAAGCCGAATCGAGAAAGCGCCAGGTTGCAGACTTCATCTTTGCTTACGACAGCGACTTTATGCCGATTACTGGTCAGCAAACTATGCTCGATGGATCTCCCCAGGCACAAGCTAAGTTGGAGTTAATGCTATCTCAATCTGAATTCGGTGGTTGTCGGCTTGTTGTGACTGAACAAGGTTCTGGTCAGGTCGATAAGTGGCAATTTCAACCCGCTGAGCAAGTATTTATATCAGATGCTAGAGATAAATCAGTTGGTTTAAAAACATTTATCAACAACGAAAAAGCTAGTTCACATATTTTTACCTGCGTTACCAACTAGTAATCTCCAGTTTGAATGCTATTTTTATTGAATGACCCAAGGTTCCTGTAGGGTAGCTCGCTAGGTTTTAAAATATTTCAGGTTAATTTAAGTCTACATTTAATACCTGCCTACTTAGGTGTGAGGATATGTTGAGACTTCTACTGATATTAAACTTAATGTTAAGTGTCAGCCAAGTAATGGCTGACCATCAAACATGCGGCTCTTGCCAAACGCTTATAGCTACTGATGCTATTGTCGGTAGCCTGTCAATTAACCAAAACGTGAGTGTTGATCAGGCTCTAAAAGACAAGTTTATTAAGAACAATTTCCATGGCCATAGCTCCTCCTCAGACTTTTTCGACCAACCGAGAAATGATGATTTAGAAGTTCCTTTGATACATATTCTTGCCATTAGTAATGTGGATAGCCATCGTGTTAGTCATTGGAATGACTTGGTGACTGAAACGGTTGGTGTGCTTAATCAGAATCTATACATAAAGCGAAAATTAAAAGATTGCAAAGTAGTGGGAGCGGATAATTTAAACCAAGCCCTGACAATGCTGAAAGTTGGCAGGATATCTGTGCTGGTAATTAATAATATCGAGTTGGAACACTGGCCTACTGAAATCAGTAAATTATCTTTCCATAAAAATGAAATTGAATCATTTCTTATAAAGAAGTCCTGGATAATGAAAAACGATAGTGTTGATGAGATGGAGGCAAAGAATCTGATAAGGCTGACAAGTGAGATTGACCCAATAATCTGGCAGTCAACTTTAAATTAATGATTGAGCTGCTACAATTTACAAAGAAATATAAATAATAAATTTAGCTGTTCCATTAATTCAATACAAAAAACCGAAAAATAATAAATATAAGTTTAAAATATTTTTTCGATAGTAATTGTTCTGTAAGTTGATTTTTCTGTTGCTAAAAAACTTAATCTAATAAAAATTTTTTTTAAACTTTCCTCTCTAATTATATTAGTGAAACTTGAATTTTAAGTCGCTCACAAATTCTTAAAAACCTAAAAATATTTAGAAACAAATTCGAACTTATTTTTTTTTAGTGCAGTCATAGCTGCTGGATTTAATTCATAAATCCGAAAAACAATAAAGGGAGTCTTAAATGTTTAAGGTAAAAGAAACAATAGCGGTAATGGGATTAACCAGCATAAGTGCATTAAGCATGGCTGCAGTTGATCTTGGTGTTACATCATATTTTGGTTACAGCAATGGGCCACAATTGCCAGAGCAGGAAGAGTTTTATCAAGCTTATGAAGGCAATAATGTGGTTTTGCATGTTGATCAATCTCAGGTTTCATTAACTAAGCCTGGCGCTGACCAAGTAGTAGATTATTTGGATATCGCCATGGGTTATTATCTTAGCTATGGAGGCAAAACACCTTTCCCAGATCCAACATTTGATAACGATGCGTTTCCAAATAAAGGGAGTGTTGCATTGAGGTTGGGGCCTGTGGATGGTTTTGCAGCTGGTTTAGGTGCGAATGGCAAAGCAGAGATATTCAAATTCTGGTTTAATGCTGACGCATTTGATAACACCCCGACAGACGCAAGAACTTGGGAAATAGGTTACTATGAGTTAGGTCGTGGTACTCATTTTAATGTATTTGATTACTTCAGATATAAAGTAAATGATGACGGGCTTTACTCAGGTTTCCCCAGGTTCATTACTTTCTCCACTATTGAAGAAGCTGGCATTGATCACAGCGATACCAGTAATCCAGACTGGCAAAGTATTGGCGTCAATCCTTACATAATGAATCAGCGTCTGCAGCCGTTCTTAAATCATAATCAGTTTATGGCATTTTATGAGCCAATTGATGATCCAAATAATCCTGGCTCTACAATTGGCAGAGGACACATACTTGCTGATTTAAACGACAATGGCGTAATAGAGCCAAGCTCGGGAGAGCGATTTGGGCTCAATGATGCTCAAGCAACTGTTTTGTATTTTTTAAGAAATGAATATGGCACTCAGTTCATGCAAGAGTTCTTTGACTATGCCAATGCAAATCGAGTGAGTAAAAAACCAAACAGTAATTTAGAGGCTGTATGTAATCTTGTTGAAGCGGGTAACCACGCATTGCAACAAGTGAATGGAACGCCAGCTAGTAATAATGTTGTGGGTGATTTTCTGATTCAAGAGTTCAATTTCCCAGCTTGTTTAACGAGCTTACCTGCATACGAGAGTTTCGAGTCAACTTTCAACTGGGTGAATACTGGCGATAAAGATTGGCTGTCTCGTACTGGCTCTACGTCTTCATCTGCTACGGGCCCTGCACAAGCAATTGACGGCAGCAAATATCTTTATTTTGAAACGTCGTCGGGCTTTGCATTTAATCAAGGTGACGAAGCGGTTCTGGTGAGCCCAATATTCAACCCGGCAGGTCAGAGAGTCAGTTTCGACTATCACATGTTTGGGTCTGATATCGGATCTCTGCATGTTGATATTCAAACTGAAAGCGGTTGGAGTAATATTTGGAGTGTATTTGGGGAACAACAGTTCTCTAGCACCCAAAGATGGAGTAAGTTCTCTCAAGATCTATCAACCTACTCTGGTTTGGTTCAGTTGAGAATTAGAGCTATTGCGAATGGTGGTTTTCGTGGTGATATCGCTATTGATAATGTAAAAATTAGCAATAAGCCCGAAATTCGTTTCGTGAGTTTTGATGGTACCTGGATGTATGCGGAATGGGAGAACGTATCAGACGCCACGTCTTACATTCAGTTTGCGATAGGTGATAGTACAACGGTTGGGCGAAAGTTTCAGTTTGTTGAAAACTCAGGTGCGACAGACCGTGGAGACTTCGTTTATCAGTACTATCACAGGAACGGATTATGTGATGCGTTTGGCGCAGGCACTTTCGACTTGTCGGTTCAAGTTTGGCCGAATTCCGATTCAAACCGTGCTGCAGACGATAGTGTTTTTGAAGGGCAACAAAGTATTACCTGCCCATAAAACTAATCTTATAATTTAGTTTAAAAGAGCTGCTCAAAAACTAATGAGTGGCTCTTTTTTTTCAAAATGCCAGCCTGAAATTCCCAATGTGAATTCAATCATCTTGTTTAGAATGCATTATAATTTTCGCTTATAAAGTTAAGTTCGTTGGTAAAGAGTATTTCATAAAAAAATTTAGACAGAATTAAATGTACCTCTTTAGAGGTGTTTAAGTTGATGTGAATCAGACAGTAGTGAAACAGCCTAAATAGCTAGGGTTATTTATTCTACGATGACAGGGCATAAAACTTTTTTAAAAAGAATTTTAAGGAAGGAATAAAATGCCCATAAGAATACTAACAACCATTACGCATGTCTTTTTATTTTCCCTGTTTCTAGCAGCAGGAGCACAAGCCTCTCCAGACGCATTAATACTAAAACCTTTTAAAGCTCTAAGCGAAGAAAGTAAGGAGTGCGCCGCATGCCATAAATCTGAAAATCCAAGCCTATATGGGCAGTGGGGGCGCTCTAAACACTTTGGAGCCAATGTGGGTTGTTATGAATGCCATCAGGCTGACCCAAAAGATGTTGATGCGATTCAGCATGAAGGCTTTTCCATTGCAGTGATTGTTTCACCGAAAGACTGTTCGACTTGTCATGCTGCTGAGGTGGCTGAATTTAGTAAAAGTCACCACGCGAAAGGTGGCCAAATTATTGGATCGTTAGACAATATGTTGGCGGAAGTTGTTGAAGGTGCATTGACCATGAATGGTGAGTCACCAGCTGCGGTAAACGGATGCTGGCAATGCCATGGCTCTGAAGTAAAAGTCTTAGAAAATGGTGATCTTGATCCAACTACATGGCCAAATACTGGTATAGGCCGTATTAACCCAGATGGCTCATTAGGGGCTTGTACTGCTTGCCATCAACGTCATGAGTTTTCCATGGTTCAGGCCCGTCGCCCAGAAGCCTGTGGTAAATGTCATTTAGGCCCTGACCATCCTCAAAAAGAAATTTATGAAGAGTCTAAGCATGGTATTAATTTCCAAGCGAATGTAGATAGATTAAATCTGGACAGTGCCAAGTGGATAGTGGGAGAGGATTATGATGCTGCACCCACCTGTGCTACCTGTCACATGTCTGCCACATCAGAACTTCCCATTACCCATGATGTGGGGGATCGAATCTCTTGGACTTTGCGTCCAGCGATCTCACAAAAAATTGATGCAAAAGCTAAGGCTCAGGGTAAAAAAGTTAAGAGTTGGGAAGCTCGTCGTGACGATATGAAAAATGTTTGTTCAGCTTGCCATACTAGTAGCATGATCGAATCATTTTATATGCAGTTTGATTCACTGGTTGAACTCTACAACGATAAATTTGCTCGTCCAGGCAAAGCCATGATGGATCTTTTGAAAAAAGAAGGGATGACTACCTCAATTGCATTTGATGAAGAAATTGAGTGGACTTGGTTTTATTTATGGCATCACGAAGGGCGCCGCGCACGCCACGGTGCTGCCATGATGGCACCCGATTACACGCAATGGCACGGTATGTATGAAGTAGCTGAACGCTTTTACATTGAACTGGTGCCGCAGTATTTGGAAATTGTTGAACATGCAGAGCATGATGGCAATCAAGAGGGCGCCGAAAGAGCTCGACAATTACTGGATGAAATATTAGCTCGACCGGAACATTTATGGTTCTCTGGTGAAGAGCCGGAAGAAGTGAAAGCCGCTCGTATAAAAGCTCAGGCAGAGTTCCAAGAACGCTACCTGAAAGAGAAATAGTGATGAGTGGATTCGGTTGATTAGCGACCGAATCCAAATGTCAGGCTTAATTGCGAGGCGTGTTATGAATGATAAAAATAAATCAAAATGGCAAAAGCTTTGGGCCAGCTCTAAAAACAAATGGCTCTTCGGAATTCCGCTGGGTGGTTTTTTAGCTGTAATTGTAGGTGCTACAGCTCTTGGTGGGTTTAATGGGGTTATGCATGTGACCAATAGCAATCAATTTTGTTATAGCTGCCATATCGGTATGGACACTATTGTTGAAGAGTATCAAGCTTCTCGCCACTTTAATAATGCTACAGGCGTTCAAGCCAGTTGTGCTGATTGCCACGTTCCCAAAGAGTTCTTACCGAAAATGTGGACTAAGGTTAGAGCTACTAAAGACATCTATCATAAACTGGTAGGCACGGTTAATTTAGAGAACTTTGAAGAGCAGAGGCTGCATCAAGCTGAGTATGTTTGGAAGGTTATGATCGCACGAGACAGTCAAGAGTGTCGAAACTGCCACCAAGCGAGCACCTGGAGTACAGACAAACAATCACTACGGGCAAGGCAGCACCATCTTGGTGAAATGGTTACAGATGATAAAACCTGTATTGATTGCCATATTGGTGTTGCGCATTCCAAGCCTGCTATTCGATAGGTGAATTGAAGCACTATTAAATTAAGCGTCGGGTTCTCGGCGCCTAATTGACCGGCACTCATTCTATAAAAAAGACATTAAATCAAAATGCTCCCGGTTGGGTTCGGGAGCTACGAAACAATTAAATTAAAGTAAACTTCGTTCCTTCAACATTATTCCAGCTAACAGCCAAGCTAGAATATTGGCAACTTCCGACGGGTATCATATTAAACCCCATAAAACCATAGCCCCCACCAATACCTGTTAGTTTCCAGGTGCAACCGAAAGAATTTTCGAAGTCACTTGGCTTAGGAGCTGGGCCAACATTCCAGGCACTGGCTGCACTTGAAAAAGCTAATGCGCTAGCGAGTAACAAATACCCTAACGTTGTTTTTATTGTATTGCTCACATTGATCTCCTCATTTTTTGAATAGTAACTCAGCGAAATACTGAGATTTTTTGGATCGCTCCAAAAACTTATCCTCCAAAAAAGCCGGCTTCTTCTTTGGATAAATACAGATCGTAGGCGCCAGTTTCTATGTTTGGTACTAAAAAGAATTGAGTGTCGTGTCCAAGACTAGAGTCGGGATTTAACAGTGCAGTGTAAATATCGGCGTCACTCTCACTATAAACATTTAGTCTGCATGTTAGATTTTTACAGTCATAAGAATTTACAGACCAATTGGTAAAAATTTTATTGCGCTCAAAGTTATCTGTATATTCCTGTCTAGTTCTTTCAGTCAGGTCATAATCCAAGTCTATGGAATTGCCCAGATAGGCATCAACACGTTCATGAATCTCATCTGGTTGCTTAGTGCGAATCTCCTGGGAATACACAACTGACTTTGCCAGCTCTAACGCTTCATTTTTAGCACGCACATCCATCTTCATCTCTGAGCGTTTCTGAGTGGAATTTGAAAAGCTGGCAATATGGTGGTTTTGTTCTTTAGAGGTATTGGTGAGTGTTGTGTTAGGTTTTTTATGACCTGTTTGCGCACTATCCTTAACCAATGAAGGCAATTCAGCTTCATTGAGAATATTGGGTTTACTAATATCGTGTAATTCATGTGAAACCGATACTTTTGTGCCGTTCGTTCTTTGGGCCTGTAAATAATGTGTCCCATAGCCCGAAAGAAAAGCAAGCAAGGCGATTGAGGTAACTTTTATGTACATGATTGAGCCAATAATTTTTTGAAAAATATGATTGCGAATGAACAATGAATCAACATTTAAATAAGGTAAGGCTGTTGCAATTTATAATTGTACTTAAGTGCTAATTAATTAAGATAATTGAAATTCATGTATTAGGGTTTTGCAGGGGTTATGAAAGGGTATGTTTGATCATATATAAAAGTTAATCATGAAGTAGCAATGGTTGTTATTTATTTTAAAAATAATCTGTTAATGAAATTAATGATCAGTGAAAATATTCATGCATTAACAGTTTCTAATTAAAAATATTCTCAAATAATTAGTATTCGAAAATTCATTAGTAGCTATGAATTAGTAATAGTGTGAGGTAACTATAAAAACTGATGCCTAATTGGTGATATAAAATAGTCATTTAAACTTTTCTTAATCTAATGTCGTCAAATTGTCGATATGAAATCATTGAAACTGCCAGTTGCCATTTCAGGTATTTTTATAGCGTTACTCTCGTTGTTATTATTGGCAAGAGTAGAGCCTGTATATGTTAAAAAATATTCCAATGAAGAGAACTTGGTCTCCGAAATTCAAGATGCCAGTGGTAATAGATCGCATTTGGATTTGAAATCTTCAGAGAAAGAAAAGAAAGAGAAGGGAGTTGGCCTCAACACCCCATCGCCCGAGAGCCGTGAAAACATTGTACAAAAAGAGCCAGTTCCAAGCCCCGATTTGTTAACGGCGGCTAATCAAGGGATGTTAACTAATAATCAGATTCATAAAAATTTTCCGAGTGAATTCAAAAAAGCATTTAATAACGACCAGTTTGATGACCAATGGGGTTATCAAATGGAGCAACAGATACAACAGGTTATTGGATCTATTACTCAAGACAAATTCTTGCCAGTGTTTGATGTGGAATGTCGAACAGACCAATGTCGAATGACTTTTCAAGAAACTGAACAGGCAGAGCTTCAGGAATTTATTCACAGCTTTGCTATAGCTTCAGTTGAACTCTTTGGAAATCAAGGAGACTTTATGTTTTTCCCCGACATAAATTCACTGGCTGGATACAGCGAGATTTACATTCAGAGGTTTGATAAAGAACTACCTCCGATTGATTAAGCATATTCGAATTTTGATTCTTATGGAAAAGAATCAGTCTCTCTGTAGTTAGTGAGGGGAAGCTCAATAATTAGAGCAATCAAAAGGATGCGTCACTCAACATAAAAAGGAAAAGATCATGAAGATTTATCTAACAAAAATATTATTAGGTTTGAGTTTTATTGCAGTTTCTAGTTTGGCATCAGCAGGGATTACTGGCTCATGTAAAATAGTGTTTGACCATGCCACTTATTTTGGCACACCTCGTTACCATTATGTGATGGTAGAAAATATTCAAGGTGCTGACTCCTTCAGTTGGATGACAATAGGTGGTTATCAATATACAGAGAATTTCACTGGCAGAAAGATGGTTGCTTTTTATGTGAATAACTGGGTTCCAAACGCAGCCATTCTTGCAAAGTTGAACGGCCAAACTACCCATATTAGCTGTAGTGTTCAGTGATGGTGAGTATCTATATCACTAACCGAATAACGTTATTAATTCGGTTGCTGTGATCTGTGCGGATTCTTTTTAAAGAGGTAATAATGAATAGACTAATTGCTTTAATCATTGTAGCTAGTGCTAGTTTGTTTTCAGTTGGTATGGCGAATGCTGCGATGACTGGTGGGTGCAAGGGTAATTATATAACAAGTTATTTGGATTCATCTGGATACTGGAAGGACTACTACATTTTGTATGAAGACATAAAAGGTGTTCATTCGAAAAGCTGGATGGTTATAGCCGGATACCCTTGGGTTCCAAATAATTATACGCCTGGAAAGCCTGTGTACTATTTTGGCCAACTCACAAGAATCAATGCACGGATGGTAGTAAAAGAGAGTGCTAGCGCTAATGCCAAATACGTTCTATGTGATATGCAACGACCCACTCGTCCAGGGCGGATCATCATTCAATAGTTAAATACTACAAGGCCGCCAATGCGGCCTTTCTTCCAGCTACACAAATCTTACCGTTAAATCACCCTAAATCGTCTTGGGGCTTAACTCACATATTTAGCACTAGCTGCAAGGCATTTATGTTTGTTCAATAAAATCTAATTTAGGTGCCTGTTTGAACGATATCAACGCAAGTGATGAATTTAAGGCCATTATTCGGCATTCGTAAGATTCATTCGATCTAAATTAAAGATTAAATTGAAATATTCTTTATCTGTGTCTAAACCCAATATTTGACATATTAGTTTTAGAGTTAGGGTAAATGTCACTGTATTCTCAGCTTCCAATCAGATTTAAAATTTTGGTAATAGCCTTGATCGGTGCTATCGGGTTTATTGGCTATCTGGCTTACAACTACCAAACCGCAAGTTCAAATACCCAGCGTTTAGAAAATATTCAGAATGTTAACTTTCCCGTATTGGATGACATCGGCAGAATCTGGCTGGCCTTGTTTGAAGCGAGGTCAGCGATGCAGAACGCGTTAGCCGAACAGGATGGTGATCTCGTGAAGGAAGCCAAGACCTATCATCAGGAAATAAATAATCTGTTCCAGCATATCGGTCAAATATCGGAACCCTATCAACAGGATACTCAAAAGCTTATTACAAGCTTAGACTTGTATATGACCAGTGCTGAAACACTGATACTGGGTATGATTAATGAGTCGATAGAATTGAGTGAAATGGTAAAGTTAGCGCCAGCCATGAACAAGAATTACGACGACTTTACCGTACAGTTAAAAAGCTTTCGTGAGAAAGCTCTGTCTGATTTTGAGGCCCAATTGGTTAGTGCCAAAAAAGCCAGTAACGATGCTATTGTCACTGGTGTGTTCGTTGGTGTTTTTGTCACGGCTATTTTGTGGATAGGTGCATTTTTTGTTTCAGGTGGTATTACAAAAAACCTATTAGAAGTTGTGCTTGAGTTAGAGCATATGTCTACCGGTACTGGGGACTTAACCATACGCCTGGAAACAAATGCCAAAGATGAGATTGGACTGTTAGTCAGTCGATTTAATAGTTTTGTTCATCACCTGCAATTAATGATTAAAGTACTTTCAAATTTATCTATTGGAGTGGCAGAGGGTGTTGGAGGTGTAAGGGATAATTCCGAGCATACTCAAGAGAGTATTGAATCTCAACAAAATGATATTCAGCAAGTGGCAACAGCAGTGACGGAGATGTCTCAAACTGCCATTCAGGTTTCAGAAAATGCCGCCCAGGCTGCTAAAGCAACCAATACTGCTGATCATGAGTCGCAACAAGGACAACGTATTGTAAAAGACAATATTCAATCTATTACACAGCTTGCCGAGAATATTGAATCTGCTCAGAAAGTTATAGAAGATTTATCCCATCAAGTGAAAAATATTGCATCCGCGTCGCAAGACATTCGCTCCATTGCGGACCAAACCAATTTGTTAGCACTTAACGCCGCAATTGAAGCAGCACGTGCAGGTGAACAGGGACGAGGCTTCGCTGTTGTGGCCGACGAAGTACGTACCTTAGCAAGTCGCACAAGCCAGAGCACTGATGATATTGAAGGTATTGTGACCGAACTTTTAGCTGGAGCCGATAGGGCCGTAGAGGTCATGCAGACATCAAAGCAGCAAGCGTCTGATTCAGTTAGCCAGTCTGAAATAACCGGTGAATCATTACAGTCGGTGTTAAGTTCTATTCACACAATTGCAGAGATGAATGCACTAGTAGCCAGTAGTGCTTCTGAACAAAGCACAGTGGCAGATGATGTTAGCCATACCATTGAACGTATTGATCAGTTCTCTGAACAAACTGTGGTAGATGCCACCAACACCACCCAAGCTTCCGACAAACTCTTTGAACAGGCCAAGCAATTGGAAAGCATTGTTCATGAGTTTAAGGTTTAAGATTTTGGGTTTGAACTACCGTAGCCAATAGTGAGTTCTTTGTAAGAGCGGCCGGTTTCTCTCTCCAAGATAAGTTCCTAAATGTATCGCAATTAGAGTTAAGTGGATGGCAAACCAAGTTTGTCGAAGAATGCTCTATTTCGTTCTCTAGCAGACTTAACTAGTTGATTAAAGCTGATCACTTCGATATATGCTTTATAGTTTGGGTTGTAACCAAAGAACCCCATTCCATCTGCAGCTATTGTTAAGCTAAAATTCTTACAACGCTTAATCATGTTTGGCGTCAGGTCACATAAGATATAACAATAAGCTGGAATATCATTACTTCTTGGGATTAACAGGCCGTCTTTAGTTTTGACCTGTCCTTCTCGAATTCGCTCAACATATCCGAGAGCTTGCTCAATCGGATCTTTATCCTCCCCTTCTTTCATATCATTTCGCATAGGGCGCTTAATTTCAATAATCGTAATGGATGATAGAGGAAAATCTGTCTGATCATTTACCAATAGAGGATTGTTAAATACACGCAAGCTTGCCAAGTCAGGCTCTTTACTGGAGTTGCTACCTGATATAAACATAGAATTGATTGTCTTATCTGAGGCTAAGAAATTATGAAACGCTAAACGCTCATCTATTAACCAGAGATTGCAAGAGTCGAGAAATACGTCATCAGAGTCTTTTCCTATTGGCATTATGAGCTCATGTATCACGTCTTCACGAGAATATTTCCCACTCTCTAATTGTTTGATTGATTTCTGTAAAAGGTCGATGATGACTTTTCTATGAGAAACGTAATTTGCCAAGTCTGATTTCTTAATATCTTCGGCCTTTTGGAGGTAGGCGCTCAATCGCTTTTTATATTCCTCAGCCTGCTCTTCATTGTTAGGTCTCATAATATCATGCCCTTCACATACCAGTTGTCGTTCAATCTCATACCATTGAGCATGAAGATGGAGTTCAAGTTCCTTTTCAGATTTCTCTGGATCAACTATTAAAAACTCTTCATCAACATAGTTGGTAATGGGGCGATATCGAGGGGCCTGGTTGTCTATAAATTCATCAACACGTTTTCTGCCTGCGGCAATATTTTCTGAAAGAACATCATTGAGGTAAATTTTCGCTTGCTTTAAAACAGCTTCTCGAATTTCTTTAAAAGTGATTTCGTTAAAAAGGTCTTCAACACCCTCTGTAATGTCAAAAGAAGTACGCTCACTTCGTACATGATCGTTTAGAAATTCTGAAGAAACGTAACAGGTGTAAGTAAACTCACCAGATTGATCAGAAATCTTTCCATATAAGCCTGGAAGCTTGCCTTGTATTGATTCCTCTTTAACCAATCTGTTTGCGGCACAAAGTGCCATCTGATGTTTTTTATGTACAGAAGCTCTAAATTTTATATGGGTTAATTCGAATGAATGGTTTTGGATCTTAATGGTTTCTAAATATGCACTAGTATGCATGTGTTCATCTAATAGGGTGTCAAGATCGAATATTTGACCAGAGTCTTCTACTAGTATTTTGGGGGCTTCTCCTTGGCGGACAAAATACCAGAGAACATGCTCTAACAGTTGGTTTGCTATTGATAATCCTTTTGTGAGGGCTTTTCCTCGATAGCTTTCATCAAAGCCAAGTAGATTTATAGTTGTTCCAGGTCGGCTTAAAGTTGGTTCAAATATCTTTTCAGCATGCGTGCCTTGGGTATCATTAAAATTGAAAATACGTTTTTTCAAACTGTTATCGGAATCAATAAAGTGACTTTCTATCTCAACTAAATCAAAAACCTTAAGCCACATAAGTCTGCCTACCCCACGGCATCCTTTATCAATTTTATGATCTGAGTCCAACGTCTCGAATGATTTGAAATTTATATCATTAAATCCGCAGCCGTTATCGGTAATGCTGAATCCTGTAATAGGTGGAGGAATCTTGGAGCTAAAATCTAGGCCAGTTTGCTGGTCTCTTATTATACGTAAAACGACTCTTCCCGTACTGTTAGCATTCATTTCTTCAATGGATTGAATGGAGTTTACAACTGCTTCAAAAACGGGCATAAGACCGTGGTTTTTAGATAGTGATGTGTTTCGTAACCGTCCTTTGAGGTTCGTATGTAAGCTCATTCACTACTTCCTTCTCAGAAAACTTTTAGCTTAGCGTTACTATAGGGCATGATGTATTTACAAGACTAACGAATTTATTACCAATTTTTATCAGTTGATAAAGACTCTTATGAAATAGAAACAATGTAAGAACCCCTAAAACGAAAAAGGCCACTTAAAATAGTGGCCCTTTTCCAATATCGAAAAACCTAATCAAGCATCAAATGTGCTCAACCAAATCAATCTCGTATTCCACTTCACCACCAGGCGTGCGAACCACAACAACATCACCTTCTTCTTTACCCACTAATGCGCGAGCGATGGGTGATGTCAGCGAAATTTTAGCTTGCTTAACATCGGCTTCGTCTTCACCAACGATTTTATATTTCACTTCTTCTTCGGAGTCTAAATTGATGAGTGAAACTGTGGTTCCAAAAATCACTTTACCTGAGTGAGGAATTTCTTTTACGTCTATCACTTGGGCGTTTGATAATTTGCCTTCAATCTCGGCGATACGACCTTCGGCAAATCCTTGTTGTTCACGGGCAGCGTGGTACTCGGCATTTTCTTTTAAGTCGCCGTGTTCACGAGCTTCGGCAATGGCGGCAATAATGCGTGGGCGATCGACGTTTTTCAGTTGATCCAATTCATCTTGGAGGGCTTTTTCGCCCTCTTTTGTCATAGGGAAACGATCCATAATTATTTTCCTGCGTGTAGGTCTTGCAGTCTACGTACTGGTGTTTTCTCACTGTGCTGTAATGCCATAACGGTGGCTTCTGCACCGGCCAAGGTGGTGGTGTAATACACCTTGTGTTGCAGTGAGCTGCGACGAATTTCTGCGGAGTCAACAATAGACTCGCGACCTTCAGTGGTGTTGATTACAAAGCTTACTTCGTCGTTCTTAATCATGTCTACCAGATTCGGACGACCTTCTTTTACTTTGTTCACAGGTTTTACGTCTTCTAAACCCTGTTCGTTTAAGAACTTGGATGTGCCGGTAGTAGCGTACACATCAAACCCTAATTCAATAAGGTCTTTCGCTAATTTAACGCAACCGGGTTTGTCGGCATTTTTAACTGAGAAAATTACATTGCCAGACTTTGGTAATGTTGTGCCTGCACCTAATACTGCTTTACCAAAAGCTTCCGCGAAGGTGTCACCTGTACCCATCACTTCACCGGTGGATTTCATTTCTGGTGATAGGATTGGGTCAACGCCGTGGAACTTGTTGAACGGCAGTACCGATTCTTTCACAGAGAAATATTCTGGAACGATTTCTTCAGTGAAACCCAGTTCAGACAGTTTCTTACCCGTCATTACTTTTGCAGCGACGTTGGCTAGAGAAGTGCCGATGGCTTTTGAAACAAACGGAACCGTACGAGACGCCCGTGGGTTCACTTCGATCACGTAAACTTCGCCGTCCTGCCATGCCATCTGAACATTCATCAGACCCACAACGCCTAGCTCAATGGCCATGCGTTTAACCTGATCGCGAATGGTGTCTTGAACATCCTTTGGCAGGCTGTATGGCGGCAGTGAACAGGCAGAGTCACCAGAGTGAACACCGGCTTGCTCGATGTGCTGCATTATGGAACCGATCACTACGGTTTCACCATCTGATACACAATCTACGTCCACTTCGATGGCGTGGCTCAGGAAGTGGTCCAGCAGAACGGGTGAGTCGTTAGAAACTTTTACTGCTTCGTTCATGTACTTCAGCAGTTCAGATTCCTGATAAACGATTTCCATGGCGCGACCACCCAGTACGTAAGAAGGGCGCACAACCAGTGGATAACCAATTTTCTCGGCCAGTTTTACCGCTTCGTCAGCGGAGCGAGCAGTAGCGTTTTCAGGCTGAAGTAATTCCAGGCGCTGAATCATTTTTTGGAAACGTTCACGGTCTTCTGCGCGGTCGATAGCGTCAGGGGAGGTACCAATAATCTGTACGCCTGCCGCTTCCAGATCGCGAGCCAGTTTCAGTGGTGTTTGACCACCGTACTGAACGATCACGCCTTTTGGCTGTTCAACGTTTACGATTTCCAGTACGTCTTCTAGAGTCACAGGCTCAAAGAACAAACGGTCAGAAGTGTCGTAGTCTGTTGAAACCGTTTCAGGGTTACAGTTAACCATGATGGTTTCATAACCTTCTTCTTTCGCAGCGAAGGCGGCGTGCACACAGCAGTAATCGAATTCGATGCCCTGACCGATACGGTTAGGCCCACCACCGATTACCATGATCTTGTCTTTATCTGATGGGTTGGCTTCACACTCTTCATCATAAGAAGAGTACATGTAAGCCGTGTCAGATTTAAATTCAGCCGCACAGGTATCTACGCGCTTATAAACCGGACGTACACCCAGATCCTGACGCTTTTTACGCAGTTCTTTTTCAGATACGTCTAACAGTTCGGCCAGACGACCATCGGAGAAACCTTTGCGCTTCAGTTTGCGAACGCTTTCTTCAGTCAGTTCAGACAGACTGGACTTAGCCAGAGCCGCTTCGTCTTTAATGATGTCTTCAATCTGAATCAGGAACCATGGATCAACGCCGGACAGGTTATACACTTCTTCAACGGTCAGGCCGGAACGGAATGCATCACCGATATACCAGATACGCTCTGGCCCCGGCTCTTTCAGTTCACGAATCAGTTTTTCTTTGGCGCCGTCTTCATCGAAGTTCAATTGAGGTTCAAAACCGGCAGAACCTACTTCCAGGCCGCGCAGTGATTTCTGCATGGACTCTTGAAAGTTACGACCGATGGCCATGACTTCACCTACCGACTTCATCTGAGTGGTCAGACGGTCGTTAGCCTGCGCGAATTTTTCGAAAGCGAAACGAGGTACTTTGGTAACCACGTAGTCGATACTTGGCTCGAAAGACGCTGGCGTGACACCACCAGTAATGTCGTTCTGCAGTTCATCCAGAGTGAAACCAACCGCCAACTTGGCTGCTACTTTCGCAATTGGGAAACCTGTGGCTTTAGAAGCCAGAGCAGAAGAACGGCTCACACGAGGGTTCATTTCAATTACAACCATACGGCCAGTATTTGGGTTAATACCGAACTGTACGTTGGAACCACCGGTTTCTACGCCGATCTCACGCAGTACCGCCAGAGAGGCGTTACGCATGATTTGATATTCTTTATCCGTCAGAGTCTGTGCCGGTGCCACGGTGATGGAGTCACCAGTGTGAACACCCATGGCGTCGAAGTTTTC
>JANQHX010000070.1 GCA_028282465.1 Gynuella sp. | reverse complement strand
GACGACATTGCGTCCATACAGGTTTGAATGTGAGGGCATTTTAAGGGTAATACAGTCTTTGTTGAATAAATTTCACAGCAGCTCATTTGTAGATAAGGTTAAACAGACATCAGAGGACAATTACACTAAGATCCTGGTTAGTTTGCAGAAGATAGAAACCAAATTTAACTCAGACTATTCTTACTTAACCAAGGTTTTTCGGTTATTTGTGAATTAAATCGGTTGTTTAGGCTAAAAAAACGGTCGCAACCGGCCACATAATTTGTAATGATCTTCTGTGAAAATCTGGGAAATAACACCTAAAAGCCTACTCAAACACAAAATTAAGGCAAAAGTTGCGTGTTATTATCGAAAACCAACTTTATTTCGTTTTGGATTTTTTTTCAAAAATGGCCAAATTACTGGTAATTCACGGACCCAACCTAAATCTCCTAGGTACCAGAGAGCCTGAGATTTATGGCTCCACTACCTTAAGTCAGATCAACGACCAGCTTATTGCTAAGGCAAAAAAGTTAGGGCATGAACTCGATTGCTTTCAAGCCAATGGCGAACAGCCCATTATTGAAAAAATTCATCAAGCTAAAGCTGAACAAGTTGAATTTCTCATCATCAACCCGGCTGCGTTTACCCACACCAGTGTAGCTATAAGAGATGCTATTTCAGGAGTTGATCTGCCTTTCGTGGAAGTTCATTTGTCGAACGTGCACAGCAGAGAAAGCTTTAGACATCATTCATATTTTTCAGATCTCGCAATCGGCGTGATCTGTGGCCTTGGAACTCTAGGTTATGAATACGCCTTAGATTTCGCAAGCCAACATCTAACAAACAAAAACTAATAAGAACGAGAACATATTCATGGATATTCGCAAAGTTAAAAAACTGATTGAGCTGCTAGAAGAATCTGGCATTGATGAAATTGAAATTGCTGAAGGCGAAGAATCCATTCGTATCAGCAGAGCATCAAGAATAGCAGCTGCAGCACCTGCAACCATAGTTGCACCAGCTCCAGTGGCAGCAGCACCTGCTCCAGCCGCCGCTCCAAGTCCTGTTGCCAGTGAACCAAGTGCGCCAGAACTTAATGGCCATGTGGTCAACTCTCCAATGGTGGGTACCTTCTATCGTGCACCATCACCTAGCTCGCCAAACTTTGTTGAAGTGGGTCAATCGGTTAAGAAAGGTGATACTATCTGTATCGTTGAAGCAATGAAGATGATGAACCAGATTGAAGCTGACAAAAGCGGTACTGTTGAAGCTATTTTAGTGGAAAATGGCGAACCAGTAGAATTTGACCAGCCCTTAGTTACCATCGTTTGAGGTAGCTAAAGATGCTAGAAAAAGTTCTTATTGCAAATCGGGGCGAGATTGCCTTGCGCATCCTGCGGGCGTGTAAAGAGATGGGTGTCAAAACTGTCGCAGTGCATTCTCAGGCTGACAGAGACCTCAAACACGTCAAGCTCGCAGACGAATCCGTCTGTATCGGCCCAAATCCCTCTACTGAAAGCTACTTAAATATTCCAGCCATTATCGCGGCAGCGGAAGTAACTAATGCATCTGCTATTCACCCGGGTTATGGGTTCTTGGCCGAAAACGCCGACTTTGCCGAACAGGTAGAAAAGAGTGGTTTTGTGTTTATTGGGCCAAAAGCTGAAACTATCCGCCTAATGGGCGACAAGGTTTCGGCCATTGACGCCATGAAAGAATCCGGAGTTCCGACAGTACCGGGTTCTGGAGGCCCTCTCGGTGATAACGATGACGCGAACCTGAAGGTAGCCAGTGAAATTGGTTACCCCGTTATCATCAAAGCGGCAGCCGGTGGCGGTGGCCGAGGCATGCGCGTTGTTCATCGGGAAAATCAGCTTCTTAGTTCTATCAACGTAACTAAGTCAGAAGCAGCGGCCGCTTTTGGTGATGGCACCGTCTACATGGAGAAGTTTCTTGAAAATCCACGCCATGTGGAGATTCAAGTTCTAGCGGATGGACAGGGTAATGTCATCCATGTTGGCGATAGGGATTGCTCTCTTCAAAGGCGCCACCAAAAAGTATTAGAAGAAGCCCCAGCACCGGGCATTAATCCGGATGCTCGCAGAGAAGTACAAAATGCCTGTGTTCGTGCCTGTAAAGAGATTAATTACCGAGGCGCAGGTACTTTTGAGTTCCTGTATGAGAATGACCGTTTCTACTTCATCGAGATGAACACGCGGGTTCAGGTTGAGCACCCAGTGTCTGAAATGATCAGTGGTGTAGACATCATCAAGGAACAATTGAAAATCGCGGCCGGCATTCCAATGGGACTCCAGCAAGAAGATATTCAATTCAGAGGCCACGCCTTCGAGTGTCGAATCAACGCCGAAGACCCAAAAACTTTCATGCCTTGTCCGGGAGAAATCAAACATTTTCATGCCCCAGGTGGACTAGGCGTTCGTTGGGACTCTCACCTTTATGCGGGATATAAAATTCCACCCTACTACGACTCAATGATTGGCAAACTCATTGTTTGGGGCGAAGATCGGGTAGCTGCCTTAGACAGAATGAAAGTAGCTTTGGAAGAATTGGTTGTGGAAGGCATTCGTACCAATACTCCTTTACAGAAAGAACTGGTCAGAGATGCTGGTTTCCGCAAAGGCGGCGTTAACATCCATTACCTTGAGAAAAAGCTGGCAGAAGAGAATTAATCTCTAGCTTGATAACTGATCTTCTTTATTGAAGGCCCTCGCCGGTTCCGGTGATGGGCCTTTTCTTTCTGCGCAGAATACTGATAATAGCCGCCCATTTTTTAAGTTAACTCTAGGAATATTAATATGCCTTGGCTGCAAATTCGTTTTGATGTTGAACCTGATCTAGCCGAACTCACTGAGGATCTTTTGCTAGAGTCAGGTTGCTCCGCAGTCACATTCGAAGATGGCGCAGACACACCGGTTTTTGAACCTGAGCGAGGCACCACACCACTGTGGCAACATACCCAAGTGATTGGGCTTTACGATTCTGAAATGGATGAACACACCATTGTTGACCAAATGAGAATCGGCTTTAGCTTGAACAGTATTCCCACCTTTCCAACATTTAAAAGTGAAATACTGGAAGACAGCGAATGGGAAAAAGCCTGGATGGATCACTTTCATCCACTTAATTTCGGTAATCGGTTATGGGTATGCCCTAGCTGGCGAGAAGTACCTGACCCTAACGCAGTCAATCTAATGTTAGATCCAGGCCTGGCATTTGGCACAGGAACACACCCCACGACATCGCTCTGTCTAAAGTGGCTAGATAACGAAGACCTGCAAGATAAGATAGTCGTTGACTATGGATGTGGTTCCGGGATCTTAGGTATAGCTGGTCTATTGCTGGGTGCCGCAAAAATGCTTGGCTGTGATAATGACCCTCAAGCCATTATTTCCACCAAGAACAACGCAGAAAGAAATGGCGTTTCCGCAGACAAATATCAGGTATTCATGCCTGAAGAATTTCCCTCAGACCTAAACGACTCCAACAAAGCCGACTTAGTCGTCGCAAATATCCTGGCTGCACCTCTAATAAGCTTAAGCGACCGCATAAAATCCTGTTTAAAAACCGGTGGAAAACTGGGCTTGTCCGGCCTATTAGAACGTCAAATTGAAGAGGTTAAGTCCGCCTATGAGGATGTCATCAACTTTGATGAGCCAACAATAGAAGACGGCTGGGTATTACTAAAAGGAACAAAGAGTTAGCAAGAAAAGCTAGAATTCGCTTTATTTACGTCAAAGACCTAATAAATGTAGATAAAATAGCGCTAAAGTAATGCTAAACCCCTTTAAAATGAGTAAGGTTAGGCATCCGTTCCATGGATGATAAATAGACAAGTAGCAATGACCCAAGCCTATGTAACTCAATGCCCGCATTGTGGCACAACCTTCAAAGTCACAGACGCACATCTAAATGCTGCCAATGGTTCGGTAAGATGTGGGGCCTGCTTACGAGTTTTTAGTGCACGCAATCATCTGGTTCAAGATAACTCTCAAGCCATTAATCAACAAACGGCTGCTATGCAAAATTCGGCTTTGGTCAATAAACAAGAATTCTCCAAAGAACCAGAAAGGAGACCACAATTTTCACATCAAGAAGATGTGCCTGACTTTGCCGCTGACAGTGACGAGGACAGCGAATTTTTGTTTTCAGATGGCCCCGAAGACACAGGGGTAGTTATAGACGATGAAGACGACTTTGTTTTTGAAGATGACCCAGATGATGATGTCTTTGAGGATGAAGAAGACGATGAATTTGGCATGGGTGAACTGAGCGATGAGCTAAAGAACTTAGGCTCGGGCACCAGCTATGAAATAAAGAAGGAGTATGAATCTCCTGCACCAAAGCATGACTCTGTCGATGAAAATACGTCGGATGAGTCTTGGGCTTTGAACATGATTGAGGAGATTGAACAGGATGGTAAACCCAATCTCAAAAAGTTCACTCAAGATACATTAGCCATCTCCAACGAAGAACAACCTTCTGAGTCAGTATTTAATTCAAAGAAAACCAAACTAGATGAATCTCAAACCCAGGCGATTCAATCCAAGCTTTCCGAACAAATTGAACCTGAGCCACTAGAAATAGATTTTGCCAGTGAAGAGGAGAAGCCGTCCAATCCTTGGGGCTGGGCTGTTCTGTCAGTCATCTGCCTGCTAGGACTTTTTGGGCAATATGCATGGTTTAATATGCAGGATCTAGCCAGACAGGATCAGTGGCGGCCCTATTATGAAATAGTCTGTTCTAGCCTAGGCTGTTCCTTGCCGCCTCAGATAGATGTTACGCAAATTAAGGCTGGCAATGTGATTAGGCGTCGACACCCTGAAAATAGAGATGCCATTATTATTGATGCCATTTTGGTCAATCAGGCAGGGTTCGACCAACCATTTCCTGAGGTTGTCATAATTTTCACTGATATAAATGGCACCAGAGTTGCTGACAGAGCATTCAAACCAGAAGAATACCTTTCTGGAGAAATGGCAGGAGGCCAGTTGATGCCTAGCAAAAGGCCCGTACATGTCTCAGTTGCTTTGGTTAATCCGGGTGATAGAGCAACAAATTATCGGGTTGAATTCATTAGTTCCAGTTAACAGTTTTCAGTCTGTTTGGCATTAACTCAATGTAATTACTGTCTTGTGCTGATTGGTGCTTTTCTAAGCGCATGCAAGTGAGTATCATAGCCGCCCTTTTCCGGTAACGGCTTAATTAACGGCCAAGACCACCCCGTTCGACATCAGGTATCAACTTTGAACATAGGCTCAATAAGTCTTTCTAACTCTTTGGTTCTGGCCCCAATGGCTGGAGTCACAGACTTACCATTTAGAAAGCTTTGCCGTCGATTAGGTGCGGGACTTGCTGTTGGCGAAATGATTACAGCTGACACCAAGTTGTGGAATTCAAGAAAGAGTCAGTTTCGTAAAGTACATGTGGAAGAAGAAGCCCCAAGAGCAATACAGATTGCCGGGGGAGATGCAGAAATGTTAGCCCATGCTGCCGCTTTAAATGAACAAGCCGGCGCACAGATTATTGACATCAATATGGGATGCCCAGCCAAAAAAGTCTGCAACAAAGCAGCTGGTTCTGCGCTTCTTAAAGATGAAAAATTAGTTGCTGAGATTTTAGAGGCCGTTACGAGTTCAGTTTCTATTCCTGTCACATTAAAAATCCGCACGGGATGGGATGAATTCAATAAAAATGCCCCCACTGTTGCTAGGATCGCCGAACAATCGGGAATTAAGGCGTTAACGATTCACGGAAGAACCCGAGCAGACAAATTTAAAGGACAAGCAGAATACGACACCATTGCCCATGTAAAACAGGCGATATCCATTCCTGTGATCGCCAATGGTGACATTAACAGCGCACAAAAAGCGAAAGAAGTACTGGACCACACTCAGGTAGACGGCCTGATGTTTGGCCGAGTGGCTCAGGGAAATCCTTGGATATTTAGGGAAGTCGACCATTTCCTTAAAACAGGTCAGTTATTGGGTGCTCCTAAGTTGGAAGAAGTTCGCACAGTTATATTGCATCACTTAACTGAACTTCATGACTTTTACGGTGATTATCTCGGAGTGCGAATCGCTAGGAAACATATTGGTTGGTACCTTCAAGCCCAACAAATTGATAACACAAAAATCCGTCAAGAATTTAACCGATTGGATCTGCCGCATCAGCAGCATGATCTGTTACACCGCTATTTTGAAAGTTTGCAACTCGCAAAGGAACAAGCAGCATGAGTATCGATATCTTGGAAAACAATGAAGAAGTAGTACGCGAGCGTCTGACTTTGGAGTCAGACAATCCCCAGACACTAAGGGATAGTGTTGAAAAAGCCATGGGTAATTATTTTTCCCAGTTGGAAGGCCAGAACGTGGTAAATGTTTACCAAATGGTAATGAACGAGGTTGAAGCGCCATTGTTAGAAGCGGTGATGCAATTTACTCGAAACAACCAAACAAAAGCTTCAAAAGTATTAGGTTTAAACCGAGGTACTCTGCGTAAGAAGCTTAAGCAGTACGGCTTGCTCTAACAGCTAACCGATCTAATTTTGAAAGGCGACTTCTTAGTCGCCTTTCTGCTTTATAAATTAACACTAATACAGAAATTGTGGAGTGACACTAGTAAGATGACCACGAACATCCATCCAACTAAACGCGCATTAATTAGCGTTTCAGATAAAACCGGCATCGTAGAATTCGCCAAAAAGCTGGAACAACTGGGCGTTGAAATCCTGTCTACCGGCGGCACTTACAAGTTGCTAAAGGAAAACAACATTGCTGTTGTTGAAGTCTCCGAGCATACAGGTTTTCCTGAAATGATGGATGGTCGTGTTAAGACTCTGCATCCAAAAATTCACGGTGGCATTTTAGGTCGTCGAGGTCAGGACGATTCAATCATGACCGAGCACGGAATTGATGCCATTGATATGGTGGTTGTTAATCTATACCCATTTGAAGCCACAGTTGCAAAGCCTGATTGTGACCTAGCCAGTGCAATTGAAAATATTGATATTGGCGGCCCGACCATGGTTCGTTCTGCAGCAAAAAATCACGCCTGGGTTTCCATTGTTGTTGATGCGAATGACTATGGTCGTGTAGCAGAAGAAATTAAAACCGAAGGTGGTACTAGTATTAAAACTCGGTTTGATTTAGCACTGAAAGCATTTGAGCACACAGCAAAGTATGATGGCATGATCGCCAACTACTTGGGAACAGTCAATTTAGAAACAGATCAATTGAGCACTGAAGAGCGCTCTGATTTTCCGCGCACGTTCAATTCCCAATGGCAACTCAGCCAAGCAATGCGCTATGGGGAAAACCCACACCAAAAAGCGGCGTTTTATGTTGACCCAAAAGCAACGGAAGCTTCCGTCGCGACAGCACGCCAACTTCAAGGCAAAGAACTATCTTTCAACAATGTTGCTGATACGGATGCGGCACTAGAGTGTGTAAAAGCCTTTGAGGCCCCGGCATGCGTCATTGTGAAGCACGCGAACCCTTGTGGTGTCGCGGTTGGTAACGACATTCTAGAAGCCTACACCAAAGCTTTTAAAACAGACCCAACCTCTGCCTTTGGAGGCATCATTGCTTTCAACCAAAGACTAGACGGCGCGACTGCAAAAACCATTGTTGATAAACAATTCGTTGAAGTCATTATTGCTCCTGAAGTCAGTCCTGAAGCTGTCGAGGCAGTATCTGCCAAGAAAAATGTTCGATTACTTGAATGCGGTTATTGGGAAAAGGCAGTCCCTGGCTTCGACTATAAAAAAGTCAATGGTGGCTTATTAGTGCAGGATCGAGACCTGGGCATGATTAGTTCTGAAGAATTTAAGACAGTCACCAAACGCGCACCGTCTGAACAAGAGCTGACTGACCTCATGTTCGCATGGAAGGTAGGAAAGTTTGTAAAATCTAATGCCATCGTGTACGCCAAAGATGGAATGACCATGGGCGTTGGCGCTGGCCAGATGAGCCGTGTATATAGCGCCAAGATCGCCTGCATTAAAGCTGCGGATGAAGACTTAAAAATTGAAGGCTCAGTCATGGCTTCTGATGCTTTCTTCCCCTTCCGTGATGGTTTGGATCAAGCCGCTGAAGCAGGTGTTACCGCAGTCATTCAACCTGGCGGGTCTATGCGAGATGATGAAGTAATAGCAGCCGCCGACGAACATGGCATCGCAATGGTTCTAACTGGCATGCGCCATTTCCGCCACTAAAAGTTATCAATCGAATAAGAGAATAAGAAAATGAACGTACTGATTGTTGGAAATGGTGGCCGTGAACATGCTCTAGGCTGGAAAGCCGGCCAATCAGCCAATGTTGAGAAAGTATTTGTGGCTCCGGGTAATGCAGGGACTGCTCTGGAGCCAAACATGGAAAACCTAGACATTGATGTTCTAGATTTCCCAGCTTTAGCTCAAGCCGCTAAAGACAATAACTGTGAACTAACCATTGTGGGCCCTGAAGTACCATTGGTATCAGGCATTGTCGACTTCTTCGAGGAGCAAGGCCTCAAATGCTTTGGCCCCTCAAAAGGCGCAGCTCAATTAGAAGGTTCTAAGGCATTCACCAAGGATTTTCTAGCGCGCCACAACATTCCCACTGCATTCTACTCAGTATTTACTGAGATCCCACCAGCCATTGAATATATTAAAGAAAAAGGGGCGCCTATCGTTGTTAAAGCCGATGGTTTAGCAGCGGGTAAGGGCGTCATTCTGGCTGAAACTGAAGCAGAAGCCATTGCAGCAGTCGAAGACATGCTCGAAGGAAATAAATTTGGTGACGCTGGCGCTCGAGTGGTTATCGAACAGTTTCTGGTGGGTGAAGAGGCTTCATTTATTGTAATTGTAGATGGCCATAATATTCTGCCCATGGCTACCTCACAGGATCACAAGGCCGCGCTTAACGGTGACACAGGCCCTAACACGGGCGGCATGGGTGCATACACCCCAGCTCCAGTGGTGACACAAGACATTCACGATCGAGCCATAAAAGAAGTCATCATCCCAACAGTGGAAGGTATGAAAGCCGAAGGAAACAGCTTCACTGGATTCCTATACGCAGGGTTAATGATCGCTGAAGACGGCACTCCGAATGTACTTGAATACAACGTACGATTTGGTGACCCAGAAACTCAGCCAATTATGATGCGCCTACAATCAGATCTCACCGAACTTTGTATTGCTGCCATCGACAAGAAACTGAACCTTGTAGAAGCAAAATGGGATGAGCGTGCTGCATTAGGCGTTGTATTGGCAGCTGGCGGTTACCCTGGTTCTTATAACAAAGGTGATGTGATTTCGGGTATTCCAGAGGAAACGAGCAACACTAAGACTTTTCACGCCGGTACCAGCTTAACCTCAGAGGGTTTGCCTGCCACTAACGGTGGCCGTGTGCTTTGTGCCACCGCACTGGGTGATGATGTTGCCCAGGCACAAAAAAATGCTTATGAGATTGTTAATCAAGTAAATTGGAAAGACGTATATTTCAGAACCGACATCGGTCACAAGGCAATTAATAGAAAAAAGTAATCTAAAGCAAATACTTAACTTACATAGTTAATTCTTTTGCGTAATATAGAGGCTGGATGTTCATGACGGCATGAGCGTCCAGCTTCATTCATTTCTTGATTGTCAGAAGTACTGATAGCGCATGGTTGATTACGGACGGCTCTGGTTCTTTTTTATACTTCTAGTATCATCGGCAACCTTTGCTGAACCACTGCTGCTGCTTCAAAAACAAGATTCAATAGATCTTAATCCTCACCTTGACTACCTAAAAGATGAAACAGGCCTACTTTCATTCAAACAAATTCAAGGCCCACAAAGTACCAGATTCACCCCCGTTCATGGACATATGATTTCATCGGGTTTCAGCCCGTCTACTTATTGGTTTCGATTGTCTTACGATAACCGAACCGGACAAGAACTTAATTTAGTATTTCGCACTCTCACATTTGCAAACGTCACGGTTCGCTTAATTAAGCCTGGTAATTTCAATACCAAGAGCACTACTTCAGGTGCGTCTATTCCCTATAGTAAGCGTGAATTATCTTCCAGCTTATTAGGAATGCCTGTCACTATTGCAAGAGGTACAGGCTTGCTCTATTGGAGAGTGGAATCGAAAGATCCAGTGAATATTGAGTTTCGCCTGGAAGATCCCAAAAACTTTGCCCGCACGGCTCGCATCCATGATCTAACAGTCAGTGCTGTCATTAGTATCATGCTAATGCTGTCTTTTGTCTTACTCTATCGAGCGGTGATTTTTAGAAGTCGCTTGCTGCTCGTTCTTTCTGGCTTTGGTTGCCTCTTTTGCTTATTCCATTTATCTGTTTCAGGCTTTATGGGATTCATGATAGATGAACCTTACGCAGACTTGAGAGCAAGAAATGGTTTCGGGCTAATGGCGGTTGCCGCATTGATGTTGGCCGTACCCAAGCTTATTCAAGAACCACTCAATAAATATTTTTATTATTGTTGGTTAGTCTCATTGTTAACGCTTGCTTGTGCAGGTTTATATTCCTTACATGTCAGCGCAACCGAATTTACTCAAGCAACACTAACTTTTGCCATTGCAGGGCAAATAGCGGGGCTTATTCTATTTATTTTTGGTCACAGAGCTAAAAACTACTGGTTATATGCAGCCATTATATTTTTTACACTTACCAGCTTTATCCAATTTCTCTCAGCCACTGGCTTGATCAAACATGTGTTAACCAGCTTTTGGCTGGTTAAACTTTTTTCTCTGGCTTCTCTAGTTTTTCTCGTCATTGGCAGCCTGAGGTTTGAATCAAAAACTCCAGAAGTCGGCTATAAAGAAACAGGAATTGTTAATGCGTCTGAAATTCAATGGAGAATTTTACAAAAATTAAACCACGACCTTCGTACACCGATTAACGGCATTTTGGGGATGTCAGAGCTTTTAAATGGCACACATCTCAGTGCCAACCAATATGAATACATACAGACCATTCAAAATGCCGGTGCAGGACTTCTAAACACAGCCGATGAAATAAAATCTCTGTCTAGAATCATTAGTAATCGAATGACGCCTGAGTTTGATACCATAGATTTAGCGGATTTCCTTCACGAAGTCACCCTACCCTTTGCTCGATTAGCCAGCCTTAAAAATGTAGAGCTGATTACCGATATCAGCTATCAGGTGCCTGCTTTCGTAAATGGTGATCGCCAAATGCTTGGCCAAGTGATTTCTATTTTGCTTGATAATGCAGTGAAACATACTGAAAAAGGCGAAATACTGGTGCAAGTTAGTCGTACCAGTAATTCCCAAGTGAGATTTAGAGTCACGGATACTGGCTCGGGAATCCTCTCCGATCGAATTCCTCGATTGTTCGATTTTGAACAACCAGATTCCAGCCGGACAGTTTGTTTAGGTTTACCAATTGCACAAAGGGTAATAAAAGTTTTAGGTGGTCAACTCAGTGTCTCCAGTGAACCTAAAACCGGTTCCACCTTTTGGTTCACTCTAGAACTGCCCGCAGTGGATAGTCCTCCACAAGAATTGAGTGAAACTCAAGATCTAAGAAAGTTAAGAATTCTCATTGTTGATGACAACATGACCTGCAGAAAGGTTATGGAGCACCAAGCAAACAGCTGGGGAGTGACAGTCGATACTGTCTCTAGTGGGCAAGAAGCCTTGGCGCTACTTCATACACAATTTCACCTTCACCATGGGTATGACATCGTGGTGTTGGATCATCAAATGCCAAAGATGAATGGTACTCAGTTAGCTCAGAAAATTAAGCAAGACAGACAAATCAATCGAGAATTGGTTTTAATCATGATGAGCGGGCTGGATTTAAGAGAACAAGATGACGAAGTAAAAGATGCTGGCATTCACTTCTTACTGGTTAAACCAGTTTCCAGCAAACAATTCCAACAGGCCCTGCTAAGAGCCTTACCTAAGATCAATAAACCTTAGGAACATAAACCATGATTACAATAACTGATCGTTTTATTACTAGCTTTGACCGAGCTTTAAAAACCCTAGTTCCGAAAAGTAATCAAGCCAGCCAAAAAAGTCCAGCAAGAGATTACATTGATGCTGAACTTTCGGATTCCGAGAAACGGCATGCCGCAGGATTAATGCGAATTAACCACACCGGCGAAGTTTGTGCTCAGGCTCTGTATCAAGGTCAGGCATTAACAGCAAAATTAACTGAAGTTCGGGACACCATGGATCAAGCCGCCGATGAGGAAATTGATCACCTGGTTTGGTGTGAAGATCGCCTGAGTCAGTTGGATGCAAAGCCGAGTTTGTTGAACCCTTTATTTTATGGCTTGTCGTTCACTATTGGAGCGTTAGCTGGTAAGGCCGGTGATAAATACAGTCTGGGTTTTGTAGCGGCTACCGAGCAACAGGTTTGCAAGCATCTAAAAAAACACCTCAATGAGTTGCCTGAACAAGACCAAAAAAGCAAAGCAATTTTGACACAAATGTTGGAGGATGAAGAGAAACATGCACAGAGTGCACTCGACTCCGGGGGCATTGATTTTCCTGAATCTGTTCAGAAAATTATGACATCTATGTCAGAAGTAATGACCAAATCTACCTACCGTATTTGATACATGGGAGGTGATTAATGCCAACACATGTTGTTTGGGTCGATATACCCACAGTGGATTTAAATAGAGCCATGAGTTTTTACCAGGCGGTTTTGCAAGCCAAGATTAATCGCAACAATAACGCACCTCTTGCGGTTATCGAACATCATTCTGAAAAAACCGGTTGCTGCGTATTTTTTTCAGATCAGATTCAACCTTCAGAACATGGTCCAGTTATATACCTCAGTGTTGAAGGTAGAATAGACGAAGCTTGTGCTGAAGTAATAGCGAATGGCGGAAAAGTGACACGACCACCACACAGTATTGAACCCTTTGGAATTCGGGCACTAATAAGAGATTCTGAAGGTAATAAAATCGCATTACATAGTTTTTCCTGATGTGCCTACTGGTAATTTCTTGGCAAATTAATGAGCGAATCCCGCTCGCTTTGGCCGGAAACCGAGATGAATTTCATAAACGGCCAACTGAGCCCGCGCATTTTTGGAAAGATAAACCCAATATCTTCGCTGGACGAGACATTGAAGCTGGCGGTACTTGGGCCGGTGTTTCTCGGAATGGAAATTTTGCAGCATTAACTAATATTCGAAATCCAGCACTCATCTCTAAAAAGCCACTGAGCCGAGGTAGGCTAGTGTCGGACTTTTTAGAGACCAACCTAGAACCAGATAGTTATTTACAGGCACTACTGCCAAACTTAACAGGTTATTCTGGCTTTAACCTATTAGTAGGAAATCAAAACAGTCTATTTTATTTAGAAAACTTAACCCATCAAATGAAGCAATTGCCACCTGGAAATTATGGAATGAGCAATGGCTTACTAGACACCCCTTGGCCAAAACTCTTAAACGCCAAAGACAAATTTGAGCAGGCAATATCTTCCAATAAAAACCCTGAAGAATTAGCAATGTTACTCAATGGAAGAGTTAAAGCTGACGACAATCAGCTTCCGGATACAGGGGTTTCTTATGACTGGGAAAAGCTATTGTCTTCAGAATTTATCCTGTCTGAAGGTTATGGTACCAGAGCTGGCACCGGCTGGAAGTTGTCAAATGATGGAACTCTGGATGTTTGCGAAGTAAGCTTTAATTCGTTGGGAGAAACTACATTGATAAGAAATCAGTCTATATCAGAATTTTGGAACCTTAGTAGTTAATTGAACGAGAGATGCGGTGTTCCTGCACAGGTATTTGTTTTCGATAATTCATTTGTTTTTCTAAATCGATAATAGCGCACACCATCCCCTCGCCTTTTGACTTTTCGGCCAAAATCTTACCCCATGGATCAACAATCATACTTTGACCCCAGGTTTTTCTTCCACCTGGATGCGTTCCACCTTGATCCGCAGCTAGGATATAACAACCGGTTTCTATGGCGCGGGCTTGAATTAAAATCTGCCAATGAGCTTCACCCGTTACTTCGGTAAAAGCTGAAGGCAGAGCAATAATATTACAACCTAATTCCCTTAACTTTGAAAACTTTTCGGCAAATCTCAAGTCATAACAAACAGCTACCCCTAGTCTACCCACAGGAGTTTGAACAACAGAAACGGATTGTCCCGGTGAGTAATGAGAAGACTCACGATACATCCTCTGCTCATCTCTGACCATGGCATCAAATAGATGCGCTTTGTCATACCAAGTAATTAATTTTCCACTGTAATCAATAACCCAAACTCTTGGAAATGGCCGAGCATTGAGTTCACAGACTGGTACTGTTCCAGCCACAATCCATATTCCATTTTGACTCGCACATTGCCGCAGCGTTTCTAAAATTCCACCACTGTTAAAAGCTTCAGACTGTCCGATCTTTTGATAATCTGGGTTGCCATAGGCAATAAAGTTTTCAGGCAGCACCGCCAGCCTGCAACCTTTTTTCGCAGCGCTTCTAATAAGCCTTACCGCATCTTGAAGATTCGCTTCTGGTTCTTGTCCCGACACCATTTGTATAACAGCGCATCTATTTTTAGTGGACATCATTGAACAAACTCAGGCTTGCGGGGATCAGCGTTATTGTCAAACGCCCGATACAACTGGTAGTCGGGGTTATCAAGGGTTCCAGTGATTCGATACTTGGCCGAGAAGAATTTCTCAACCTGATTATTAAATACCCTTTCACCGATAAAAAATGCCAAAGCCATTTGTGGTGTCACGCCAGCCAATAAAGCTACCAGAGGAAGTGTTTCATTTAGCGGGATAGTTACGACCATGTCGATATCAAGATTTTCATCCAGTAGATCGTACCCACCATTAAATTTCAACTTGGTAGTAGCACCATTCATTTCGAATTTATCGCCAACCATGACATAGCCATCAGAAAACAATAAGTCGCCTTTAATTGAATCAAAGGTGATCCCATCTTGGACAATGTCAGAAAAGTCGAGAGACAATCGTTTAAGGATTCTCGAAAAGTTAAATATTCCAACAATTTTAATACCTTCGATTTCTTCAACGTTAACGACTCGTCCGTTACGTACATCCAAATCAACTTTGCCATTAAGATTAAAATATTCCCAACCCATGGGAGAGGCAGGCCAACTCAGATCAACATCAACTTCTCCAGATTCAGACCTAAAGTTCTGAGCATACCCCCAGTTTTCCAGAACAGTTCCTACGTCACCTACTTCGACTTTGAAACTACTCTCTGATTTGTGTTTTCCGTCATTTGTCAGTGTCCAATTAAGTCCACCAAACACGTTAAGGCCTCTTATGATGCCTTTAACATTTTCTATTTGAATACCACCCTCAACAGGATTAGACACAAAGCTCCATCCACCCCAGTCTTCTTCATCCAATATTAATCGTTTCACTTGTACAATCATGGGTGGAATTTCAGTAGGGTCTACCTCTTGCAATGGATCAATATAAACTTCAGGATCCGTTTCCTCATCTTCTGTGGTAACACTGACAAAATCTAAATCAAGAATAATAGGGTCATCTATTTCATGGCCAAAGCCGATCACTCCCTGAGCTTGATCAGATTTAAACTCTCCAGTCCATGCTTCTTCACTTCGATTAGCGACCGCAGAGAAATTAGCCCAAGGTGTGTCCAGATAGACTAGTGATTTAGCTTTAATATTCACTTCTTTAATCAGTTCATCAAAATCTGGTAGGTCTTCATCTGATTCTCGGTAAACCCAACTGTCATACAATAATGAAATTCTTTCAATTTCGTCCCACCAATAATCGCCATCGGTTTTGTCTACTTCAAGATCGATAAAGATACCGTTTTCATCTGGTAATTGAGAGTCCAGCCCTGTAGTAATATGACCATATTCAATGAGACTTCCCGTCATTCTAAATTCAGCGCTATAAGCGTTATTCAATGCGGCCTTAATATAAGTCTCATCCTCTCCATAAAATTGAATAAAAAAATCAAGAGGCCAAGCTTCAGAGGATGATTTAGTTAGAGGATAAGGAAAAGGTAACTCTATTCCTGTTAGGTCAGTACTCAATTCAATCTCAGTCGCCGACTCATAGATGTCTACTCTAGCGCTGTAGGAGGCCGTTCCTTCCAAATCGTAAATTAGTGGATCATCAAGCCAATAACCCAAGGATTTGATATCGGCTTTACCGTCGGCGGAAATTAGGATATGAGTTTGTGCATCTGCACGTTCTACCATACTGAGAGCAAACTGAGTTTTGTGACCAAAAAAATCTCCGGTCATACCGGTAGAATACAATCCTTGCTGTTCGTTATATTTCAGATCACCCTGAAGATTGAAGGCTGCTAATTCGAACTCTTCAATAATAAGATCGGTGCCAGCAAAATCAGCATCAATGGTAGCCGTGACTTCTCGGTCATCAAACGGAATCTCTGCGGATAATCGAGCAAAAACAGGCCCTCTTGCCTGCCAACCGTCCATGCTATCTTCAACAATAACTCTTAAAGGCGTATCTCGAAAAAGATTTAACAGATCACCAGCATCTCCATTAGCCAAGCCGTCTAAATAAAGAGTATTGGTATCATCGTTATTAATTTTAACCAGGGCATTATTAAAATTAGCACCGTAAAAACTTCCTTCATATACCTCTGCAACAACACCCTCTGAACTGTAACCAAAACGGCCTTCCATATTTTGCACAGCTGGCCAGTCTGGTAAGAATTTTAAATTAACATCAGACGCTTGAAAGTCTAATAGGGCTGTACTGTTTATGAAGTCAGCACTCACTAAAGGTGCTGTGACTTGAACCATTCCTGAATCAAGAACACCACTGGTAACAGAAGTGTTTATCCAATCAATAGTATGAGGGTCTAATAGCTCAGGAATAAACGACTGCATGTATTCCTGTTCAAGATTTTCAAACGCAATACTTAAGTTCAAGCGCCCTTTTCTATCCTCTTTCAACTTTCCAATTCCAGGCGCCACTAAAGTAAATTCAGTTTTAATATTGTCAGCACCTTGATGCTGAGCAGTTAAGGAATCAATGGATAAAAACAATCCGTAATCAGGATTCCAGCGCCAATTTACTTCGCCTTGTAAATCTTGAAAGTCTAATTCGGTTGTGAATATTTCAGGAAGATGCAAGCTAGCATTAGAAGGTAGTATAGTGACTTTGCCTTGTTGTGGGGCTATGTCGACATAACCATTCACTCCTCCAACACCTGGGGCGCCTTCCCATGCTTCAGTAGACAGGTTTTCAAATCTTCCCTGGATAATGATTTCAGGAATTGGATTCTCGGTGTTATTCCAATTCACTCTCGAATTCAATAAAAGTCCTCTTGGGTTTATGGTATCCAAGGGTAAAGCAGGAGCAACCAACTCGGCTAAATCTGAAACCAAACTCATTTCTAGCCGATCACTAATAATTTCTAAACTTTGTCCATTCCAATGCATGAGGTGCAGACTAGGCTCCCAGACATCACCTGAGAGTTCGAATCCAAGATCTTTTAACCAAGCTTGGTAAATTTCACCATCTTTTTCGATAGTTAACTCAGTGGAAATGTCCCTGAGATCAATTTTGGTTTCATCCTTTACCAGAGTCATTTCTGGCACCTGTATTCGACTCTGTATCGAAATTAAATCATTGTTTTCAAACTCCAACCAAAGATCTGCATCTGAAACGAGAGATTCAGTGTCGAAGGGCAAATCGACTAAAGATGCCCAAGGCGCCCAGTTAAAAGATGACTGGGAGAGATAGACCCTTGCATCAAGCGCACCATTCAGTAAAAGCTCAGTTTCCGCAATCAACGAAATCTCCGCCGATTCAGTGCCTGACCAAATGTTGGCGTTCACTTCCAGGTTTCGATTACCACCAAAACTTTCAATCAAACCATCTGGTATTTGAACGGTCAGTTCTGGCAGTTCTGGAATTTCAACACTCAGCTCTAAGTTTTCAAGAAAAATTCTGTCTTGATCCATAACTGGTTGAATAACATCTAAGAAGCTTCTGTTACTGTCTGCTGCCCCCGTCATCAACAGTCCTGTTTCCGAGAGCTGCCATCCGCCTTCCGTCTGTTTTAGCTTTACTTTTACATCGGAGATTTCAATATAAGAAGTGGTAATTTTTCCATTTGCAATGGATGTGAACGGAGATAATTCAACTCGAATTTCACCTATTTGAAAGTCTGGCCCGGCATAAACGTCAACCAACTGAAGCGCTGGTACCACCCCACTCCAATAACCTTCCATCTGGCCTATGGTGACCGAGGTTCCTAATTGTTGGCTTAATATACCTGCAACTTCTAATCGGTAATTAGACACTAAAGGTACAACCTGCCTGCCAACAGAAACATAAATTGCGAAGAGAATGATCAAGAAGGCAGATGCCCGCCAGATTGAATTAAATAACCCTCTTAATAACCAAGACAACACGTATTTGATTTCCAGTTATTGCAAGACCACATCAAATTGTTCCTGGCTATACATTGGCTCAACCCGAAACTTGATTGGTTTGGAAATAAATTCCTCTAAATCAGCAACTGCGGCAGATTCTTCATCTAATAGCCGATCTACAACCGGCTGTGCTGCAAGCACTAGGTAACTGTCCGTTTGATAAGCTCTTTCTTCACGGAGTATTTCACGAAAGATTTCATAGCAAACCGTTTGTGGTGTTTTTAATCGGCCTCGGCTATTACACGCAGAACAGGGTTCGGTTAGCATTTGCTCTAAGCTTTCTCTGGTTCGCTTACGAGTCATTTCCACCAAACCTAATTCAGAAACCCCAGTGACTTTGCTCTTAGCATGGTCTTTTTCTAAATACTTTTCGAGCATACGAAGTACCTGACGGCGGTGCTCCTGCTCTTCCATGTCTATGAAATCTAAGATAATGATTCCACCTAAATTGCGCATCCGAAGTTGTCTAACAATGGCCGTCACGGCCTCAAGGTTAGTTTTAAAAATTGTTTCTTCGAGGTTCCTATGCCCAACAAAAGCACCGGTATTCACATCAATAGTGGTCATGGCTTCTGTTTGGTCAATGATGAGGTAACCACCAGATTTAAGCTCGACCTTTCTTGAAAGCGCTTTTTGAATTTCGTCTTCAATGCTGAACAAATCAAAAATTGGGCGCTCGCCTGGGTAATACTCAAGAATGTTTTCAACTTCAGGGGTATATTTGCGCACGAAATCCAATGTTTTCTGATAGGTTTCCCGCGAATCAATTCTGATTTTATCCACTTCCGTTCGAATTAAATCTCTAGTGGCTCGATAATGCAGAACTAAATCCTCGTAAACAATCGAAGGCGCTTTGTCTGACTGTATGCGTTCAGCCAATACTCGCCACAGTCTTTTTAAATAGCTCATATCATGGGCGATTTCCGTCACACCTATGGCTTCGGCTGCTGTTCTTAGAATAAAACCGCCTTGTTCAATGCCTGTTTTTTCCTTGGCTTCTTCAACCATAGCTCTTAGGCGGTCACGCTCATTTTCACCATCAATTTTTTGAGAAATACCCACATGATCAGTTTCAGGCATATACACTAAATAGCGAGATGGGATGGACAAATGCGTGGTCAGTCTTGCCCCTTTCGTACCAATAGGGTCTTTGATGACCTGAACAACCAGTTCTTGGCCTTCTCGGGCTAAATGTTGAATGGGGGGGGAAGAGCGGTCTTGGGAATCGCCTTCATGATCTTGTTTATTATTTCCCGAAATATCAGATGCGTGAATAAATGCCGCTCGCTCTAGGCCAATGTCTACGAAAGCTGCTTGCATACCCGGCAATACTCTAACTACTTTACCTTTGTAGATGTTTCCAACGATACCTCGGCTTTCCACCCGTTCGATGAAAATTTCTTGAACAGCACCGTTTTCTACAATGGCTACACGAGTTTCCATTGGTGTGACATTCACCAGTATTTCCGAATTCATGTTTAATCGCCTGCTATCAATTATTTCTGCAGTTTATCATTACTGCTTTATCGTATTCAGTGTACTACCACAGCTCAAATCCCGCCTGCTCCAATAACTCAGCGGTTTCTGCCAAAGGCAAACCCATCACGCCACTGTGGCTGCCGGTTATGCTCTCTATAAACACAGCGGCTTTTCCTTGGATGCCATATCCTCCAGCTTTATCCAAAGGTTCTCCAGTTTGCCAATATCTTTCCAGTTCAAAGTCACTGATTTCCCTGAACTTTACAAGGGTCTGATTTAGCCGATAAAAAGTATTATGTTCATTGGCCAAGGCCACACCGGTCAACACATGATGTTCTTGGCCTGAGTAAAGCGCCATCATGCGCTGGAAGTCTGCTTTATTTTTTGGTTTTCCTAAAATCTCCCCTGAAACCACCACCACTGTATCTGAGCCTAGCACCGAGTTACCTGGGTTCAGCTTTAAACCCTGCTCAGCTTTTGTCCGACTTAAACGCTCTACATAGACTTCCGGTGGTTCCAACGCCAATGGAGTTTCATCTATGTCTACAGGATGTTTGACGGCTTCAATGCCAATTTGTTTTAAAAGTTCGAAACGTCTTGGAGATGCTGAGGCAAGGACTAGTTTTGCCATTTTGGATATTCCTTTAACCGGTATTTGATCTAACTTGGTTTGCTAACAGAGCTTGTTTATTGAACTCTAAATCGGCGTTTACCGTCATTCAGGACTAGGTACAGAAATGGCCAAACAAGGGCGCTTGTAGCTGCAGGGAGTAGGTATAGATACCCTTGACTGACGACTCCAACCATACCTTGCAAGTTATGTAATAGCCCAATATTCACAGCCATAATCAATGCGACGACAAAGCATTGCTGTAAAAAAGGAAAAATTAATAATCGATTCGAAAGCATTAAACCCAAGTAGGCGGTTAGGCTCAGCACCCCAGCTTGCATTCCTAATACAGTGCCCTGCATAACATCTAGCAGCAAACCAATAATCCAACCCACAACAATGCCTACCCGGTATGGCAAACTGACCGCCCAATAAAGCAACACCATATACACCCACTCTGGCCGCCCAAGTGCAAGTACATGTGGTAATGGCATGGCATCTAGCATAAAGGCAATAATAAATGTTGCTAGTATCCACCAAAGGTTTTGGGGTCTTGGGGTTTCCATCAGTGCGACTTATCTTTCACGTGGGGTTAGGGTGTCACTAAACACCATTAATATGTTTCGACTCTGATTCAGGTTTGCCGTTGGACTGGCTTTCACTCTGGCAAAAGGCTGGCCTGGGTCGTGCTCAACCCTGGTGACCACAGCAACGGGATACCCCGGCGGAAATTTCTGACCCAATCCAGATGTAATGAGTAAGTCACCTTCAACTATGTCAGCAGTATCAGGCACATACACCAACTCAAGTTCGCTCAGGCTTCCGGTACCCACAGCAATGGCTCGAACCCCATTTCGATTCACCTGAACGGGCACAGCATGGTTAGAGTCAGCCACTAGCAATGCTCGACTGCTATAGGTATCCACACTCACAATTTGGCCCATAAGCCCACCGGCATCTAGGAGCGGTTGGCCACGAAATACACTGTCTTGGAGGCCTTTATTAATGATGACCTGATGGGTAAAAGGGTCAGAATCAATACCGATAATTTCTGCTGCTAAAACAGTTTCATTAACAAGCTGAGAGGCATTGAGTAGATCTCTGAGACGAACATTTTCCGCTTGAAGTACAGCTAATTGCTGAGATTTTCTTTCTAAAACTAAAATCTGGGCTTTTAGCTTTGAGTTCTCTGAAATCAGTTCATCACGGGTTGAAAAGGTGGTGGCACTCCAGCCAATAAATTTAACCGGAGCATTGACGACCCAGTGAATAGGGGAAACCAAATAGCCCAACCACTGCCTGACCACATCGGTTTGCCTGAGCTGCAAATCAGCCATAACCAGTATGCTTGATAGGATAATGGCTACCAGGAATCGGTAGCCGTACACAGGGCCTTGGGCAAATATAGACTTCATAGCGGCAGCCCAAGATTAGAATTAGTCTGCAACGAAATCGAAGACTTTGTCGTCCATCATTTCCAGAGCACGTCCACCACCGCGGGCAACACAGGTCAGCGGATCATCGGCAACAATAACCGGCAGGCCAGTTTCTTCGTTTAGCAATTTATCCAGATCTCTCAGCAATGCACCCCCACCGGTCAGCACCAAACCTCGCTCGGCGATATCTGCCGCTAATTCAGGTGGCGTTTGCTCAAGCGCACCTTTCACCGCTTGCACAATGGCTGAAAGGCTCTCTTGTAGAGCTTCCAAAACTTCATTGCTGTTTAAAGTGAAAGAGCGAGGAATACCTTCGGCGAGATTACGGCCACGAACATCAATTTCACGAACTTCGGTTCCTGGGTAGGCACAGCCAATCTCAACTTTAATACGCTCCGCGGTGGCATCACCAATAAGGCTGCCATAGTTGCGACGAATATAGGAAACAATGGCTTCATCGAAACGGTCACCGCCCACACGAACGGACTCGGAATAAACAATGCCATTCAGGGATATAATAGCGATTTCAGTAGTACCGCCACCGATATCCACCACCATAGAACCACGTGCTTCTTCTACTGGCATACCGGCGCCAATGGCAGCTGCCATTGGCTCTTCAATTAAGTGAACTTCTCTGGCCCCAGCACCATAGGCTGATTCTTTAATGGCTTTACGTTCTACCTGAGTGGACTTACAAGGCACACAGACCAAAACCCTCGGGCTGGGGGCGAAGAAAGTGGATTCGTGAACCTTGGCAATAAAATGCTGAAGCATTTTTTCAGTAACTTGGAAATCTGCAATTACGCCATCTTTCATTGGACGAATAGCAGTAATGGAACCGGGTGTTCTACCCAGCATTCTTTTTGCCTCGTGACCCACTGCAGCGACCGCTTTTTGAGCACCCTGATTTCTCACGGCCACTACTGATGGCTCGTTGAGTACGATGTCTTTATCTCGAACATAGATCAGAGTATTGGCTGTTCCCAGCTCGATAGACAGATCGCTGGAAAACATCCCTCTCAGTTTTTTAAACATTTGGAAAAATCCTATTAAAATCGGCTACTTGCATAGGTAACGCAATGTATCAACGGCAGGGATTCAGAGCAAGCTGGAAATGTGCTAAGTTACCGCCCCCATAAAGAAAACGCGAAATTCACCCTACGACATTAAAATTCCTCAATATCTTCAGCTTAGGTGCCCAAAGCTTTAGTGGCCCTAAACTTATATGTGCACTGGTTAACAAATTAAGTAATAAGGGTTAACTAGCGGGTGATGGAAAAACCGAATTTCGATTTTAAGGAGAAATCCAATGAGCCTAGACCGCTCGGATGTGGAAAGCATCGCGCAACTGGCGCGTTTAAAAATTGATGACGCCGAAGTACCGGCTTATACCCAAACCCTTTCAAATATTTTAGATCTGGTGGACAAAATGCAAGCAGTGGACACCACTGATGTGGAACCACTGGCGAATCCCTTGGATGCCACTCAACGTCTAAGAGCAGATGTTGTATCTGAAGAAAATCAGCGTGAGCAACTTCAAAAGGTTGCCCCCAAAGCTGAGCAAGGACTGTTTCTAGTACCCAAGGTTATTGAGTAATCGTCAATTCGGCTTTCTGCGCCGATATTTTTAGGGAATCCCCATGTTAAATAAAACTGTCGCCGAACTGGCTAAAGGTCTGGAAAGTGGTGAATTCAGCAGTACTGAATTGACGCAAGAATACCTGACTCAAATTAAGTCAGAAGACTCTAAATATAATAGCTTCATCTCGGTCACTGAAGACCATGCGCTGGCGCAGGCCAAAGCCGCCGATGAAAGCCGTGCCGCTGGCAACACCACCCCATTAACCGGGGTACCCATCGCCGTTAAAGATATTTTCTGTACCCAGGGTATTAAAACCTCCTGTGGTTCAAAAATGCTCGACAACTTTGAAGCCCCTTACGAATCAACAGTCACTGAAAAGTTGAATGCCGCTGGCACTGTGATGCTAGGTAAAACCAACCTGGACGAATTTGCCATGGGTTCTAGTTGTGAATCCAGCTACTACGGACCTACCAAAAACCCCTGGGCCTTGGAAAAAGTACCAGGAGGCTCATCTGGCGGTTCAGCAGCTGCCATTGCTGCCGGGTTAGCGCCCGCCGCTATTGGCACCGATACCGGCGGTTCAATCCGTCAGCCAGCATCTTTTTGCGGCATCACAGGTTTAAAACCGACCTATGGCCGGGTGTCCCGCTGGGGCATGATTGCCTATGGCTCCTCTCTGGACCAGGGCGGCCCAATGACTCAAACAGCAGAAGATGCCGCCCTTGTGCTAAACGCCATGGCCGGGTTTGACTCTAAGGACTCCACGTCACTGGACAAAGAAGTTCCAGACTACACCGCCAAGCTGAGTGAGCCTTTGAAAGGCCTACGCATCGGTGTACCGAAAGAATTCTATTCAGAAGGTCTGAACTCAGACATTGCGGCGACTACCCAATCCGCGATTAAGGAAATAGAAAAACTGGGCGCAGTGGTGAAAGAAATTTCCCTGCCACGTACAGAGCTGTCCATTCCGGCTTACTACATCATAGCCCCTGCTGAAGCTTCGACTAACCTGTCTCGTTTTGACGGTGTGAAGTTTGGCCATCGCTGTGAAGATCCTGTCGATCTATATGACATGTACACTCGCACCCGCGCTGAAGGTTTCGGCGACGAAGTGAAGCGCCGCATCATGATTGGTACTTATGCCTTGAGTGCTGGTTACTACGACGCTTACTACCGCAAAGCGCAGCAGTTGCGCCGCCTGATTAAGGACGACTATGTCAAAGCCTTTGAAGAAGTGGACGTCATCATGGGCCCAACGGCTCCTTCTTTGCCCTGGACTATCGGCGCCAAAGAGAACGATCCGGTTTCCATGTATCTAGAAGACATCTATACCCTCAGCGTCAACCTGGCAGGTCTGCCGGGCATGTCCATTCCATGTGGCATGGTTGACGGTATGCCTGTGGGTCTGCAGGTGATCGGCAACTATTTCGATGAAAGCCTGTTACTTAACATTGGTCACCAGTTCCAGCAGGCAACTGACTGGCACACCAAGCGTCCAGCATAAGAAGGGAGTAGATAATAATGAGTTGGGAAATTGTTATCGGGCTGGAAGTTCATGTTCAGCTCAACACCAAAACCAAGATATTTTCAGGATCTAGCACTCAGTTTGGTGCTGAACCAAACACTCAGGCCTGTGCCGTTGATTTAGGCTTGCCAGGTGTACTGCCAGTTTTTAATGAAGAAGCACTGCACAAAGCCGTCGCTTTTGGTCTGGCTATTGATGCGGAAATTGGCAAGAAGTCAGTGTTCGATCGTAAAAACTATTTCTACCCTGACCTGCCAAAAGGTTATCAAACCACTCAGATGGATTACCCAATTGTTGGTGTGGGTCATGTGGACATTGTTCTGGATGACGGCGCAACCAAACGCATTGGCGTTACCCGCGCGCACTTAGAAGAAGATGCCGGTAAATCCCTGCACGAAGATTTTGAAGGTTTCTCAGGTATCGACCTCAACCGGGCAGGTACTCCACTACTAGAAATCGTTTCCGAACCGGATATCCGTTCCGCCAAAGAAGCAGTGGCTTACCTGAAAAAGATTCACAGCATCATTACCTATCTGGATATTTCCGACGGTGATATGTCCCAGGGCTCCATGCGTTGTGACGTCAACATTTCACTGCGTGAAAAAGGTGAATCAGAATTCGGTACACGTACTGAATTAAAGAACCTGAACAGCTTTAAGTTCATCGAAAAAGCCATCGCCACTGAAGTAGAACGTCAGGCAGAAATTCTGGAAGACGGCGGCAGCATCACTCAGGAAACTCGTTTGTATGACCCTGATAAAGATGAAACCCGTCCGATGCGTTCAAAAGAAGTAGCCAACGACTACCGTTACTTCCCTTGCCCAGATCTATTGCCAGTGGAAATTGATCAGCAATATATTGATTCAGTTTCAGCAAACTTGCCTGAACTGCCAGACACAAAACGCGACCGGTTTATGAGTGAGTTGGATCTTAGCGAATATGACGCCTCAGTGTTGTCATCCTCAAAAGCTCTCGCAGCATACTTTGAGCAAATCGTGGACGTGTGCAAAGAACCTAAGCTTGCCGCTAACTGGACCATGGGTGAATTATCATCTGCTCTAAACAAAAACGCTGTAGAAATTGAAGACTGCCCTGTGCCTGCGCAAGACATGGGTACACTGATTCTGCGAATCAAAGATGACACCATCTCAGGCAAGATCGCTAAACAGGTATTCTTTGCCATGTGGGAGGGTGAAGGTACTCCAGATGCCATTATTGAAGCGAAAGGCTTGAAACAGGTCACTGACACTGGTGCCATTGAAGCCATGATCGACGAAGTGTTGGCAGCCAATCCAAATCAGGTTGAACAGTATCGTGGTGGTCAAGAGAAGCTTATGGGCTTTTTCGTGGGTCAGGTGATGAAGGCTTCAAAAGGCCAGGCTAATCCTGGCGTGGTAAATAAGATCTTGAAAGAAAAACTTCAGGGATAAATCTAAAAAAAGAAGCTTGATACCTGCTGGTTTTTATTTGCATCAAGCTTCTTATCACTATATTGATCTCAAATTTTCAGATAAATGCCATCAAGAATTTAACTGCCTAGAGCTTTATAAAGTACTTAACCAAGCGGCAATATCTTCAATGTCATCAGTATTCAACTGGCCAGATAATCCACTCATTACCTCAACACCACGAATCGCATCTTCTATATCACTAGCCATCTCTACATCTGAAATATCTGGAGCGAAGTTACCTCCCAGAGTATCCTCACCATGACAGTTTGCACAATACCTCATATAAAGCCCCTCTCCCCGATCTGCATCCCCAACAATGACTGGGTCAACTGGGTCATCGCCTCCTGGTGCTGGTTGATCGTCATTCGGCTGATCATTCACCTGATCGCCAGCATTGGTTTCCGAGCTCTTACTACTATCGCTATTACAGCCGATTAAAACCAAGCTAAAAAATGCTGCTAAAATAATTAACTTGTTATATTTCTTCATAACGGAAATAAATGTGTCCACTAAGTTGGGTATTGTGCTCGCCATAACTATTTAAAATTTGTAATTTAAATACACGAACGCCGTCTTTAATTAGGTATGTTGAAAAAGTTGGCAACATTTGGCGTGCGCCAAAAGTATTGTAATTAAGCGGGCCCTGATTGCCTGGTTCACTAAGACCACCTTTCACTGAATCTTTAAAGTATCGAAATACCTGGTATTGATCAGTTGGGTCTGTAACTGCTTCAGCTCCCTCATCCAATTTAACTATTCCTACAGCAGCATGACCATTTTCATTAATTAATATATCAAGCTCGTCGTTTAACCATTCAAAACTCAGCTCCCAGTGGTTACTGGTTGTCATCTCGTTAGATTCAAGATCCCAAAAAATCTTTTGAGTACCAACTTCAAACCAACTAGACGTTTTAGGCGCTTCGAAGTGACCATTTGCGTTCCAGCGCTCTGCTATTAATCTTATTCGTTTTAATTCAGCCTCTTTGTTTTCGGAATCGCCAACTATCAGCCTTATTCTTGCAAAGTTTTCATGCCCTAAATCATCGGTATTGGTAGAGCGAACAATCCATACATTGGAATTAGCAACCTTTAAGAATGGTTTAACAGAATCTTGCTGCCAATACTTACAATCTGGGTATTCGATCATTAAAAAGTTATTAAGAGTATTACTCTCATTAAGCGAAAGAAACTCGGATGGACGAGCATTCCCAACCTCATCAAATAAATCAGGGTATTCATGAACAAGACAAGATTTCACTGATTCAATACCAGATGAGCCACTATTGGTTTTAAACCCTACATATTTAGTATAAGAGAAGTGCCAATGTTCGGATTTTGAAACAACTCGCCCTTCACTCAAATTATAAAAGACCGGTTCGCCACCAGTGGCATTAAATGAGTCGTATAAAACGCCAACCGAATAAGTGTCTTGCTGCCCAAGTGTAGGGAGTGAAATTGAAACAACTATAAAGATAGAAAAAATATTTTTAAGCAACATTAAACTCCTTTTAAAGAAACTCCTTTCAAAGACACAAGCCGCATTATCTCTTGCAGCATTATCGCCTGCCACTTTACCGATTAGATACTCACAAGATTGAAAATAAATGACAATCCGACTAAAAGTTGAACTTTAATCTATGCTACAACTAAATTAGAAACATGGCATTGCTCGTTACCCAGCAGCAATGAGATACCATCTGTCTACTTAATCATGTAAATGAAAGTTGTTGAGGTTCTTAGATCCAACATTGAAATGACAAGACCAATAGAGATAGCATATAAAGAAATGAATGAGTGTTAATCGAATAACAAAAAAATGAACAAGGGATGATGATGGATTACGACTTCCGGCTTGAAATGAAAGTACGAGATTACGAATGTGATATACAGGGCATTGTAAACAATAGCGTTTATATGAATTATTTAGAACACACTCGACATGAATTTCTTCTTTCAAAGAAAGTCGACTTTGCAGACTTAGCTGCAAAAGGAATTAACTTGGTCGTGACCAAGGCTGAATTAAATTTTAAGTCATCTTTAATCAGTGGGGATCTTTTTTTTGTAACACTTAAATTTAACCCTGTATCAAAAATACGATTTGAGTTTGAGCAAAATATTTATCGCTCTAAAGATGAACAACTTGCCCTCAGCGCAACGATCACCGGAGCTTCTATCAGTGATACCGGCCGACCTATAAAAGTGCCGGAAATTATTGAACAGATTTCAGTTTAAGTTTTTAGTTTGTACTCTAGCGCGCCTCTCTAGCCGCCCTGCTCAATTCCAGACAGGGCTTCTCAGTGATAAATCAAGCATCCATCAAACTGGCATTTTTAAATAGAAACGTTCCTTGCTCTGTGAAACCTTTAAATCTCTACAAGCAGATTCCCAGCTTTCGCCATCCACCTGATACTTCAAAGAGCGGTTTCTAATGACTGCAGAGGTAACGGGTATGTATAAAACTGAATCAAGCCTGGGGTGCTGGCCTACCAACAAGTGAAGTAAAGCCGCTACTCGATAGACAAAACCTTTATCCTCTGACACTGCCAAATAGAAATTATCAGAATCAAAAGTACCTTCAGGACTTACAGGCAAACCTCCACCAAAAAACTTTCCATTTGATACAGCTGCAACCAGGGCTCGACCAGAAAATACCAACTCAGCCACGTCCGTTTCAGTATTAAAAACTTCTAGATACTCACTCTTATAGGTAAACAATTTCTTCAATGCCACAAGCATATATGACAACCTGCCAGCCATGCATTTTAATCCCCTTGACGTTGATGCAACTATCTCGTGATCAATGCCGGTTCCCAATGTATTGCAGGCAATGTTGTTATCAAACTCTAGAACAGAAACTGAGGTGACGACTTCCTGTGTTACAACATCAAGTTTGTTATGTTTTCTGGAGTACAATGCACGGGAGAAGTCATTACCCGAACCAGCAGGCAATAAACCAACTCTAACCTGTGTGCCCAGAAACGCTTGAACAACAAGATGCATTAAACCATTACCACCAATGGCAACAACATCTGTGACGATATTGCAACGGGCTTTCAGGCGAAGCAGATCTTTAACGTCATTGCCTGTCGTTTTCACCACATGGTAAGGGGTTTTTTGTTTATACAATCTCGCTTTTAGCGAGCGTAACCACCGCTTTCCCGTTATCCCGTTCATAGGATTAATTACGATTAAATAGCTAGTTTCCATTGTTTTTTTTAGGTGAATAAGACTCTCTCATTTCTTTGCAATAGTCTCTAATTTCAAACACTGGTGTAAAAACCACATAGTCATAGAGCCCTTCTAACTGGTAGTCCGCCAGTATTTGTTTGCTTTCAGAAACTTCAACCAGGGCAATACTAACAGAGTCATCTCCATTTGATCTGATGTGCAAGGGCACAGATTTATCTTTTTGTATATGGTATGCACCAGCAATCAAAACCCTTGTACCTGAGGCAGAAGCCAGACTGGATGCCATCAATGCATCACGGGCTAATTGCACATCAACCATTGATGTTAATCGTTCTTTCGGAATCAAATCACAGTGGCTCTTGTAAACCATTTCCAATAATTCATCTTCCACTTGTGGCTTTACAGAACTTATGGTTGGGTAAGCCTGTATGTTTCCAGAATAGACATCCATCAGCTCATCTCTAGAAAGATTACCATGAAGAATTTTTGCACCGGTTTCGTATGCTGAGTAAATAACTGGACCCACTACATCCCAATTCCAACTCGAATTGTCCCAGTTTAAATGTGCTTTTAATTCCATCTCGCTGATACCAAGTGGAATCTCAGATAGCTTTGACTTGTAGCCAGAATGAAGCATTTCAAAAATTACAGCATCAGGGTTTATGGCTTTAATTATTTCCGACTCCAAACGCTGATGATCTGGATTATCATGCTTTTCACCGATTAGGATATTGTCAAACGTTTGCACTTCATCAACTAATTGAGGAAAGGTTAATTGCCTCCCATCATTGATTGCATATATTCCTCCAACTAGAGGGTTCTCTTTGTAGATCTCTGACGTCCAAGAATCTAGGGGCGGCCTAGGCTCCTGAACTGCACAACCCGATATAAAAACGTATACTGCTAAGCCTATAAATGATAAAAAGTCTTTAAGTTTTTCCATTTTTTATCCGTCGTTCAAATTTTTGGTAACTATACCATGACAGAACTTTCAACCCCCCAAGACTTTTCCATTAATCAAGTCGCCACTGAGGCAGGCATTAGTACAGATACACTTAGATATTACGAAAAAGAAGGTTTGCTTTTCAAAATACGCAGGACCTCAAGTGGTCACAGAAGATTCTCTAAAGCAGATATATCCTGGCTTAACTTTGTGCTCTGCTTAAAATCGACTGGTATGCCACTGGATGAAATTCGAGCCTACAAAGAACTCGCTCAGGAAGGAGACTTAACTCTGGGTGAGCGAAAAAAAATTCTGGAAAACCACAGAGAGTTTTTACGCCAGCAGATTAGTGAACTGAAACGGAACTTAAAGACGATCAATTATAAAATAGATTATTATCAGGAAGTTGAATCGCAAGCCGGGTAAGATTTCTTCGGTCTTAATACTAATGAATTTGGCCCGATGCAGCTTTTTTAAGTGGGTTTTGGCGATTCCAACTATGTGCCCAGGTTAAAATACTTTCAATGGGTTTAGGTCTACAAATTAAATATCCTTGCAACAGTATCGGGTTTAGACAAATCAAAAACTGAAGATCCATTAAATTGTCTATACCTTCTGCTACCAACGACAACTTCTCTTGCCTTGTAATAGAAGCAATGCTATCTGAAATTATTTGCAACAGGCGATCATCACTAATGTGATGAATTAAAGATCGATCCAACTTAATCTCAGTAAACGGGAAGTCTTTCAGTTGATTGAGGTTTGTAAAACCAGTTCCATAGTCATCTAGAGCAACTCCAAATCCTTGAATCCTTAACCTATTCAGTGTTCCAAATTGAGTACTATTCTCAATGGCTGTACGCTCTGTCACCTCCACAATTATTTGATGGGGATTTACTCCATGTTTGATCACCAAATTTAAGAAATTGTTAGGTAAATCTTTTCTCAGAAGCAACTCAGGAGGGACGTTAATGGATAGTTTAATATTCTTAGTGGGATAATGAGCTATAAAGGTTGAATAATCTGCTAACGCTCTGTCTAGTAAAACTTCGGTGATGTCCATCATTAAACTATTGGATTCGGCAACATGTAAAAACTGCTTCGGGGTGATCGCTGACGTATGACCAGGTTTATCTATTCTTGCTAGTGCTTCGAGAATTCTAATCTCTCCATTCACGCCACTGACAATGGGTTGAAAATAGGGTATCAACTGCCCATTACGAGTTGCTGTAATCACCTCTTTCGGCGTAAGACAGGTTAGCTCATCCGTTTCAGTTGCCATGGATAAAACAGTTCTGTCTAGTAAGGTTTTTACTTGAACTTGAGAGATGGGTTTGCGAATTGACCCAATCACTTTAAGCCTTTCTTCTTGAGCAATTTCAGCAGCGAATGAAATAACTTTCTGTTCAAGCGCGGAAATAATTGCAATAGCGCCTCTGAAGGAGATTTTTGATAGCTCTTGCAACAGCTCTAAGCCGTCCATTCCTGGCATGTGCAGATCTATCATTAACAGATCATACCCATCTATGTCATTTCGTAATATCTCTAATGCTTTAGTCGCTCGATCAACCTGAATAACTTTCTTGAGACCCAACTCATTTAAAGACGCAGACAGATATCTGCGCAATGCGCTAGAGTCGTCCACGATCATGACTTTTAAATCCATAGCGATCTCTCAGGGAAAGAACCTTTTTGATTATAGTTTGATTTAAGTCATGTAATGTCAAAAATAAAAAAACCCGAATAATTTCGGGTTTCAAAAGATTAAAACTTGGCGACTAGTTTTATACAGACTCTATTAAATCTATGTCCTGTGGCGTTAACTCTAGCGTGGCGCCACCGATTACACCATCAGCTTGTTCAGGACTTCTCATACCAACGATAGCCGCTGTTACAGATGGATTTTTTAATACCCAAGCAATAGCAACCTCAGCGGCACTACAACCATATTGGTTTCCAACTTCAATTAATTTCTCTACTATTTGAAGATTCCTATTCAACTTAGGTTCTTTAAAATCCTCAGCATTTTTACGCCAATCGCCTTCTTCAAGGGCATCAATTCTTTCTCTTGTCATCTTGCCGGTAAGAATTCCAGACCCCATTGGCGAGTAACAAATAACGCCAGTATTGTTTTCTTGACAAAATGGCAGCAACTCGTCTTCATAACTCCTATTAACCAAACTATAAGGGGGTTGCTGAGACGTAATTGGGGCAATCGCCTGTAAACGCTTCATTTGATCAATACTGTGGTTTGAAACACCCAGATATCTGATCTTACCTTCTTTCTTAAGATCAACCATAGTCTGCCAACCCTCTTCTATTTCCTCTTCTGGGTTAGGCCAGTGTATCTGGTATAGATCAATGCATTCGATATCCATTCTACGAAGGCTATCTTCTACTTCTCGACGAATGTTCTCTGCTTTTAATGAAGGAGTAATTTCCCCGTGATCATTCCATGTAAAACTGCATTTGGTGAAAATAAGTGGCTTCTCAGATAACCCTTTAATTGCCTTACCAACCACCTCTTCAGAATGACCCAGTCCATAAACCGGAGCGGTGTCTATCCAGTTAATGCCCTTTGTTAACGCATGTTGAATAGTATTAATTGAATCTCGATCGTCTTGGGCTCCCCAGCCCCATTCCCATTTACCGCCAATTGCCCAGGCCCCTATGCCAATGCGCGATATTTCCATGTCGCTATTGCCAAGTTTCTTGTAATTCATGCTAGCACCTCAACCTTTTTGCTCTCAATTCTTATGAAGACTAGTTTACCCCAGCCTTTACGAAACAGTGCCAGTATAAAAGTTGGAGTTAACTCCAGGTCAAGTGCTAATTTTCATTAAGCTGGCAACTATCAAATATCAGATGCGATCACCATTTCTATCACTCTACTGGCGCTTGGTAAGTGCTCGTCTATTCTCAGTTTAGTTAGGTCTTAAAAAATCAGTATTAGTCCTAGCAATAAGTGAGTTATATAACTTGGGGGTATAGATGGAGCGGATAGCAAAAGTCGGGTTAGCCTTAGTATGTTCCATCCTAGCTGTTCAGAGTATTGGTGAGACATCAATTAAAGGATACGGATCCTTTAAAGCAGGTGTTGGCAGTGAGGATACGACCTTCTCCAGAGGCGTTTATGGAGAAGACTGGAGTGGAAAACAAGAGAGTGCATTTGGTCTACAATTCAAAAGCGATGTTAATGAAAAAACCTCAACAACGGTTCAAATTCTAGCTCGTGGCGATGAAGGGAGCGCTGATTTTGAGGCCGAGTTTAACTGGGCTTTTGTCGATTATGAAGTCAACGATACGGTGAGCGTCGCGGTTGGGCGTATTGTACTACCACTATTTTATTATTCTGATTTTCTAAATGTTGGTTATGCCTATACAACTGTAGTTCCACCTAGGTCTGTGTACAGCTTAACAATTTTTGATAGCGCTGATGGTGTCTCCGTGAAAACGGCTAACTTTGTTGGCGACTTTTATTTGACTACCAATGTCTTTATGACTCGCTGGGAAGAGTCGACCAACACCTTTGGCAACATCAATGGTATTCAGGTGTCGTTAAGTGGAGATACATTCTCATTGTTTGGCATTTATTCCTTTATGGATAACGCTACTTTCGAGGTAGCAGAACTGACGGCGGCGGTAGAAGGTGCACAAACCGGTGGCTTAACTGACAGCCAAGCCGCTGAGCTGCTTATGGAGGATGATCCAGCAAGATTTGTAGGTGTTGGCACTACCGCAGACATAAATAACATATTGCTAAATTTCGAACTCACTCAAACAGTTATTGAAGACTCTGTTCGTTTACCAGATACCAATTGGTACTTAATGGCCGGGTATCGATTCAATAAATTTATCCCCTATGTCATGTATGAAACCACATCGAACGATCCAGACTCAGTGGACGTTTCAGATTGGGGTCCGTTTGAAAGCATTGGGCAAGCGATTATTGATTCACGAGAGCTTTCCTATTCAGCAAATACTATTGGTATTAGATGGGATTTTGACCAAAGCATGGCTTTGAAATTTCAGCATACTATGTACTCCGACATAATAGACGGAGAAGGTGATTTCGGTTCCGACGGAGACGAAGAAACCTTTAGCGAGTCTATGATTTCAATTGATATAGTGTATTAAGGGGTAGAATAATGAAGAAACTAATATTTGCTGTATTCCTTATAATTTTATCAGCCCCAACATTTGCTGGTGTAAAAGTTATCGTACACTCATCTAATGATTCCAGTTTCGATAAAGGCACCATTGAAAAGATTTTTTTAGGAAAAAAGAAAAGCTTTTCTAATGGCTCAAAAACTCTACTACTTACCTTACCTGAAAGCAGTTCAACAACCACAGACTTCAACTCAGTTGTTCTCAATAGAGATTCAGCTCAGCTAAAAGCCTACTGGTCTAAGCTGGTATTTACTGGCAAAGGTACGCCACCTGAAGAAATAACCTCAGAAATAGAAATGGTAAAGATTGTATCGGAAAACCCCAATACTATCGGCTTTGTATCCTCTGGTACGGCTACAGACGGTGTGAAAGTCGTAGGTGAATTTTAATAAATACAGGCCGCAATACTGCGGCTAAAACTTAGCTAGTGGATCGTACTCTATGCAGTGGTTTAAAGACTTAAGTCTGTTTATAAAAATATCGACAATTGTGGTACTAAGCATTGCAATGTTTTTGTTTGCTTTTATCTATTCAGTCATTGTGTTTCAGGCAAACTTAAAAGAGTTAAAGGTCATTGAGAAGCAAACCTACAACATGGTTCAACTGGCCACTAGCAATGGTGATTTACTGATTAGAACTGATGAGCTCTATACACAAGCCGTCACATTTTCTGATGAAGACACTCAGTTAGTAGCAGAAGAAACCTTTAATCAATTCCAGAGTAACATTGCTGAATTGATTACCATTGATACCCAAAATACTAAAAGTCTACAAAATCTACTTGAGGTTTCAGATTCTTATAACGAGTTATCAATAGAACTTGTGACTGGTATGCTCAACGACAACATCGACTTCTCATCGCTACCAGAAATGGCATCAAAGAAAGCAGAATTGTTGGATGAAGCGAATCGTTTAAATACAGAATACAAAGATTTGGTTGATAAAGAATTTATTGATTCTCTGTCGTTGATTCGCGAAAGAGGCCAAGGGGCAATACGAAACAATTTAATTCTTGGCTGTGTAATGATTGCCTTGCTGCTAACGGTAGGAATTTCAATAGCAACTAACATTACCAAAACCGCCAGACTTGTTATGCAGTCGTTAGCTCATCTCGCAAAGGGTGACGGAGATTTAAACGACAGAATTACAGTAGATAGTAATGACGATTTAGGCCAAGTCGCATTTAATTTCAATAAGTTTATGGACACCTTAAATCTCTCCATTCAAGGGGTAGTAAAAGCCACTGACCCATTGTCAAAATCGTCTAACCAATTAATAAGCACCTCTGAGCAAGCGAGAACCTTTGTTAAAGAACAAACAACAACATCAGAAACAGCGCAACATGCGGTTAACGAATTCAATAGCTCCATCAGTGAAGTTGCAGAGTCTGCCAGCCAAGCAAAAGACCAAGGCAACCAAGCCGAATCAGAGGCGGCATCAGCTCTGGGAGTTGTTAACGAAACCATTAATAATTCACGAGAGTTTAGCTCGCAAATCAGAGAAGCTTCTGATGCAGTTGCGGAACTTGCCAAAGGCACAGACGACGTCAGTTCCATACTTGAGGTTATTACGGCTATTTCTGAACAAACCAATTTATTAGCATTGAATGCAGCCATTGAAGCAGCACGCGCAGGTGAGCAAGGTAGAGGTTTCGCTGTGGTTGCAGATGAAGTTCGAACCCTAGCAAACAAAACTGCAGACGCGACGAAAGAAATTTTATCAGTTTTAGAGAATTTACGAAGCTCCGCCAAGAGCAGTGTTTCAATGATGCAGAGTGCCCAGGAAATGTCTGGCACCAATGAAGCTTTGACTCAAAAAACTGGTGGTGCACTGGATAGCATTCGCGAAAAAATTGAGTCCATGTCGAAACTTAATTCTCATGTGGCGGAAGCAACCGAACAACAAAGCCAATCTGTAATGCTTGTAATGGAACTCATTAACAAAATGGCAGATTCAGTACAGCGAAGCAGTAGCTCTTTTTCGGCATTAGATTCAATAGCTCATGAAATTGGAACGGTGTCAAATACTTTAAAAGAGGCTTCTGGCCAATTTAAGTTGTAATTTTTGATAACCACTAACTACTTAACAATGATGGTAAACCTCAACACTTCTAAAACATATTTGTATTTATAACCACCCTAAAAAGACTAACACTGTTAGCTTAGATTAATCATAAAAATTATTATTCAGTGAATAAACTAGGCAGCACTGAAATTAATTAATCTACTGACTATCATTGCATTTGTATTCTTTACTCATCGTAATTAACTGGCTCTTGAGTCCGCCTCGACTATCCTCATATGACATCAAGTCATGAAACACGCTATTATATAAGCACCAAGTATTGGTTAAGATTCTAGTTAGGAGATGTAAATGAAACGAATAATGAAGGCTGGATTAACATTAGCCACCTCCTTCATGTCTGTGTTGTGTTTTAGTGAGACAGCGATTCAAGGATATGGCTCATTTAAAGTTGGTGTCGGTAACAAAGACGCGAGTTTTTCTCGAGGTATTTATGGTGAAGACTGGGGTGCAAAACAAGAAAGTGCTTTTGGCCTGCAGTTTCAGAGTGACATAAACGAAAGAACCACGGCCACCTTTCAGGTGTTAGCTGAGGGAGATGAAGTTAGCGATGAATTCGCGACTGAATTTAACTGGGCTTATTTTGATTACATTGCTAGTGATGCAATTAGTGTGGCTGTGGGACGAATTGTATTACCACTGTTTTACTACTCAGATTTTATCAACGTTGGTTACGCATACACCACGGTAGTTCCACCTAGGTCTGTGTATCGTTTATCTATTTACAATAGTGCGGAAGGTGTGTCAGTTAAAACCAGTAATTTTGTTGGCGACTATTTCTTGACGTCAAACTGGTTTGTTACTCGTTGGCAAGGATCTGAAAACGACTACGCCAATACTAACGGTGTTCAAGTGGCATTAAATGGAGACAGTTTTTCAGTTTTTGGTACCTATAGCTATGTGGATAATATCTCATTCCAAATAGAAGCCTTAAATCAGACAGCATCCAGTCTCCAAACCACCTATGGTTTAACTGACGAACAGGTCAGTGATTTACTTATTGATGAAGACTATGCCAGATTCCTTGGTACCGGTTTTAATATTGATTATCAGGACATTATTGTTAACTTCGAGGTTTCCCAAACCATCATTGAAGACTCAGCAAGACTGGATGAAACTGCTTGGTATTTAATGGGGGGGTATCGTATTGATAACATATTGCCCTATGTGATGTATGAAACCACAGAAAACGACCCGGACGGCAAAGACTTTTCAAGCTGGGGGGCTCTTGAACAAGTTGGTCAAACCGTCGCAGATAGGCAGGAAGTATCTTACTCAGCTTATTCTCTGGGCTTTCGATGGGACTTTAGTCAGGGTATGGCATTGAAATTCCAGCATACTATTTACTCTGATATTATTGATATTCAAAATAGTTTTGGCTCCGATGGAGATGAAGAAACTTTCAGCGAATCTCTAGTCTCTATAGACGCAGTGTTTTAAGGAGAAAGCACATGAAGAAAATAATATTAACGATACTTCTCGCTGCTTTAACCTTTCCTACTTTTGCTGGCGTCAAGGTAATAGTCCATCCTTCAAATGATTCCAACTTTGATAAACGCACCATCGAAAAGTTTTTCTTAGGAAAGAAAAAGATTTTTTCTAACGGTGCAAAAGCTGTGTTGTTAACCTTACCTGACAGCAGCAAAACCACGGAAGAATTTAATTCGTCATTACTCGGAAAGGATACAAAACAACTCAAGGCTTATTGGTCAAAACTTGTCTTTACCGGGAAGGCTACTCCTCCCAGGGAAATGGCATCTGAGGAGCAAATGGTTGAGTTTATCAGTGACAATCCAAATACTATTGGATTCGTATCCTCTGATTCACCTACTAACGGTGTAAAAGTCATCGCTGAGTTTTAATTCATAGATAGGGTCGTATTTCACGGCCCATATTTTTACAGATAATTAGTTTTTGAATTACCAATGGTTAAAGGTCAACCCAAGTTATAAACGACCTTTAGTGTGATACCCTTTCCACCACTTTTTAGTTCTGATCGCTTTAACTCCCACAGGAAGATACAACTCTCCAATAAAGGGCTGTTCTTTTACCACCCGAAACATGGATGGTGCGTCACCCAAATACCAAGAGCTATCAGCCAAATAATGAAAGGCTCGGTTAAGGGTAAAGTGAATGTGTTCAGGGCTACCCTGGTGAATAAACTTTAAATACTGATGGGCAGGAAGCACTAGTGCTACACAATCTGAAGGGGGTTTAGAGCCCAGTTTAGACTCCACACAAATAAAATTCTCTAGCTGATGAAAGTCCTGAAAATTTTGCCTGCGAAAAGCAACGTTCCACTCTTGATCTGACTGAATTTGCAGAATCCCGCTGAGCCGATTTTTTAGATCATTGCTCAAGGTTTGGATTTCACCCTGATTTTCAGAATCTTCTCTTAAACCATAATGACATTGCTTAACCAAATAGCCGGTCATTTGCCTTTCTGGAAGGAATAATGGCTGGGGTTGAGCCATCTCACCACACCGAAAAATATCCAGATGATCGTCACAAAAAGCATTCTGTTGAGAAGAAGAAAAGGGGCTGCCAATTTTTTTGAATTCTCGGGGTGAGATATGCAACAACCGGTTGAAAGCGCGGTTAAATACTTCAGCAGAAGCAAATTGATAGTCCAAAGCCACGTCTAATACTTTCTTGTTTCCTTGGACGAGCGCTTTGCTTGCTTCGGTTACCCGCCGGTTTCGAACATAGTTCTGCAGACTGTCGCCATAGAGATTTTTGAATAGGCGATACAGATGCCGCTCAGACAATGCCGACGTACTGGCCACATCCTTAACATGAATGGGGTTTTGCAGATTTTCTTCTATAAAGGCCAAAGCCCTGGAAATACGCTGCTCGTGATTCAAGTTCTGATCAACTTCCAGTTTTTTCTTGATTCTACACAGCAAGCGCTTAGACCACTATTTCGAATTACTGTTTCTGGCCGAATTTTCTCATCTTATCTTTACATAAGGTTGAATAACCTTGGTAGTGCATTAGAATTCGCGTCCCATCTAAGTTAACCGGCATTTTCAATGAATATCAGAGAATTACTTACTTCCAAAGTACGCGAGGCGATGACAGCAGCTGGCATCCCTGAAGACTTCCCAGCGCATGTTGCCCCTGCCAAAAAAGCCGGCTTTGGCGATTATCAGGCTAACGGCGCCATGGCGGCCGCAAAAGCCATGAAAACGAATCCGCGTGAATTGGCTGGCAATATTCTCGAAAACTTGAATTTAGAGGGCATTGCCAGCAAGACAGAAATTGCTGGCCCTGGATTTATCAATATATTCCTCTCAGAAGTTTGGCTTGCTCAGAGCTTGGATTCTGCCTTAAACGACCCTCGCCTAGGTGTCGCTCCCGCAGAAAACATAGACACTGTCGTTGTGGATTATTCCGCCCCTAACCTTGCCAAAGAGATGCACGTGGGTCATTTACGATCAACCATTATTGGTGATGCTCAAGTCAGGTTAATGGAATTTCTGGGTCATAAGGTTGTGCGTCAAAACCATATTGGGGACTGGGGTACTCAGTTTGGGATGTTAATTGCTGAACTAGAGGAAGTGCTGCAAGGCCAAAGTAAAGACTTTGAGTTAAAGAACCTTGAAGTGTTCTATCAGCAGTCTAAAAAACACTTTGATGAAAGCGAAGAATTTGCCCAGAAAGCTCGCGACTATGTCGTCAAACTCCAAGGTGGTGATGAGCGAGTACTGAAATTGTGGGAGCAGTTCATCGAATTGTCTTTAGCTCATTCAGAAGAGATATATGAAAAACTGAATGTCTCCCTCACCCGCGAAGATGTAATGGGCGAAAGCGCATACAATGACGACCTGCCGGTTTTAGTCCAGGAACTAAAAGACAAAGGCTTAGCAATGGAAGACCAGGGCGCCACTATTGTTAAGCTTGAAGAACTGGCTGATAAGGAAGGCAACCCTTCGGTCGTCATCATCCAAAAACAGGGTGGCGGATACCTCTACGCCACTACAGACTTAGCAGCCATTCGACACAGAGTGAACACTCTAAAAGCAGACCGGGCGCTCTACTTTATTGACGCACGCCAAAGCCTGCACATGAAACAGGTTTATTGCCTAGCTAAAAAAGCAGGGTTTGCCCCTGAAGATATGGAACTGACCCATTGCGCTTTTGGCACCATGATGGGTGAAGACGGTAAGCCGTTTAAGACCCGCTCCGGTGGTGTGGTGAAGTTGGCTGATCTATTAGTTGAAGCAGTAGAGCGAGCTGAAAAACTGATTGAAGAAAAAGACCCTGACCTAACCGAGGAAGAGCGAAAAGAAGTAGCTCAAAAGGTGGGGATTGGCGCGGTCAAATATGCTGACCTTTCAAAAACTCGAACTAACGATTATGTATTCAGCTGGGAAAGCATGCTCAGCTTTGAAGGCAACACCGCACCCTATCTACAATATGCCTACACTCGAATTCAGTCTATTTTTCGGAAAGCAGCTGTGAGCGCAGGCGCACTCAATGGCAACCTAGCCATTAACACTGAACAAGAACGGGCCCTTGCTTTGCAATTATTGGCATTTGAAGAAGTACTTCAGCAAACAAACCGTGAAGCCATGCCTCATATGATCTGTAATTATCTATTTGATCTTTCAAAACTCTATATGAGTTTTTATGAATCTTGCCCGGTTCTTAAAGACGATGTAGCTAATGACGTACGTACCAGTAGATTACGGCTATGTGCATTAGTGGCGCAAACGCTGAAAACAGGTTTGGATTTACTGGGCATTGAAGTGATGGAGAAGATGTAAGGCTTCTCATAGAACAAAAACACTGGAAAGCCCTTGATGGAAACTTGATGGATAATAGTTTCTAGTTAAGGGCTGTGCCCCGATTTCCAATGTGACACTCGTCGCCTACTTAATGACCTCACCTAGAATTTTCCAGCTCACTCGATCCCATAGGGTTATACTGAAAACACACACTCAGAACCTGGAGTTCGACCATGCCTATTTCAGAAATCACAGGAACATTTGAGAAACTCAGAGAAGCCATGGAGGGTGCGGGAATCAGCCAAGCCCAGAAAGACTTGCTCGCCAAGGTTGAATATCACATACATGTTGTCGGTGACCCAGATCCATCTGAACCAAACTTTCAACAGGTTATGGAAATGCTCGTGGAAGACCTGGAAGTAGACCACCCCCAAAGCGCAGCATTGGGTAAAAAGATTTTAGAAACGCTATCTAATATGGGTGAATGAATTCAAATTCGGCTGTCTGAAGTTGAGTCTAGGGAATCGAACACCTTAATTTCTACCCGACGGTTTTGGGCCCTACCCAGTGCAGTAGCATTGTCCATAATTGGCAATCGCTCGCCATGCCCCTGAGTAATGAGTCGAGCTTCAGACAATCCCAAACTAATAATGGCAGCCTTCACTGACTCTGCTCTTTTTAACGCCAGCTCTTCATTAAATTGTTCTGTCCCAACATTGTCAGTGTGTGCATTAATCTGAATAGAAATATTAGGATATTTCTTCAGAACAACCGCCAATTGCTCAATTATCGTTTGGCTCTCATCAGTCAACTCTGAAGACCCAGTTTCAAACTCTATGTTGGGTACATTAATCTGATCAATATCAGCAATGGCTCGATCTACCTCAGAGTTATTAATTTGTGGAATACCCGCCTGGGTATCTAAACGTTCTAGCAATGTTTTCGAGTTTCTACCAAACTGATATTGAAGACTAAACGCAAGATGCTGGGCGTCTCGGCTAAATGAATCCAAGTCCAGCCTAAGTTGTAAGTGCTGACTAGCCCCCCAAAGCCCGCCTATGCCAAACATTACTTGTGCTTGGTTAACTTCTTCATAATCAATATTGCCGTTAGCCTCATGCTGCATAAAACTAAGGCCGTATTTTCCAAACAAGTTGTAGTTCCAACTTTTTGGCCAAACTTTATAAGTGGCCACAGCAGCTGGAGCAAAATAATGTATTCCACCAACCCGAGCATCCGGGTTGTCATTGGTTTCTAACGCGATGTCCGCTTGACCTAGATCTGAATACTGAAGCTCTGCAGCCAGCCTTTTTCCAAGTGGCAGTCCAATATGGAGCCTCACACCACTGCTTGTATTATCAGAAACCCGGTAAGGATTTCCAGATTCAGATTCCGGCTTCACTGAGGATGGCCCATATCCAAAGCCGCCATACCAATGCTCAATAAACTCAGCTCTAACGCCAAAACTCATTAAAGCCATGGCGCTTACACCCACTAAAAACCGAGTTAAAGTCATTATGAGGGTTTCCTACACGACAATAGCAGAACTAAGGGTAACAACAGGCCAAAATAAAATGCCCCTGTGCTGGAAACGGAAACCTGAAGCTGAGGATCGTCTGCTCCATTATCTGGCGCTGATGGCCCAGGAGTTACGATGTCTGGGTCTAAAAGATCAATAAGGTTATCGTCAAAGCCATCCTGGTTTTGATCTTCGCCACCGGTTTCATCCACATCCCAGGCGTCATCAATTAAATCGCCGTCAGAATCATTACCGGTTTCACCATAGTCTTCTTCGTCCGGGTAACCATCATTATCATTATCAGGGTCCAAACTATCGACAATCCCATCTCCATCCGTATCTGGACAGGGAATGACACCGTCGCACTCTGCTGAATCAATAATGCCATTGCCATCCTGGTCACTTACTAAAATAAGCACAGGTAGTGACCAATTACTGATCAACCCACTCTGAGTTTGCACTCTTGCGGTCAACACATGAGACCCAGGGCTTAAGTTAACGTCGCATTGCCAAGCCCCAAGTAAATCAGCCCGAGTGTCACAAAGGTGACCGTCTTTAGATGAAACGAGATTCAACTCTGTTAGCTCAAAACCAGTTCCAGAAACGGTAATTGACTCACTAAGCGTAGAAGTTTTGTTCAATGGATATTCAATAATAGGCGCCGGAGGTAACCACTCCACTACGTCATAGCCATCACAATCGGTTACTTCGCCATTTAAAAAGAACCAACTTAGCGGGCGATCTTCTGAAACATAATATGTCGCCTCAAAACTCTCCAAAGGTGCAAAACTAACAACCACACTGTTGTCTGGTGTATGAGGATTTAAAGATTCAGATGAGCTGAATATCAGTTGCTGATCTTCAATCTTGGCACTGATGACTGAATCACTGGACAGGGAATAGGACACTACTTTGTTTTTATTAAAACTAAGTTGCTCATAATTGGTGATCGAACGATTATCAATATCCTGAAACAGCAATTGAGGTTCTATTTCCACAGGGTCTGTGGTGCCTGAATTGACAAACTGATAATTCACTACCAGTTCTAAAGGCTGAGTCACGATTCGAAAAAAGACATCACCATTTAATTGGGAAACCTGAACAGGGCCACCTGAAACTATGGTTTGAATTAGATCAACTGACAACTCTGTGGTGCTATAGACATTTGGCCAGGTTAAAGAATCACCAGCCGATAAAACCACGTTGTCGTAGATTGGACTGTTAGAAAAACTCAAACTTCCTTCCAGTCGAGTGCAACTGTCAGATGAGAAAGCAGTAGTAGAAAACGCACTGGAAATTAGAATTAGCCCAAAAGCCGCAATTCGCTTCATGGTTGTTCCCTATTGAGCTGAAGATATAAAAGTGTGAGTAGAAACACTTGAAGAGTTAAGGCTTTAATTCTCTGTATATCTGGCTTTTGGACAAGCCTCATCACAAATTCTTATGTGACTAGTTTCAAATTACCAAAAAAAACTAGGATTTCATCACAACTGGCTTGGCTTATAATTCGGGTTTATATGGTTCAACTAAAAATATTGGAATTTGGTGACAGTAGCACGTACAGCTTCCTGGCGGGGAGTTTCTCTAAGTATTAGCTAACGAATTTTAGTTTCAAAATTTAATTTCTGGGTTTAGTTCTGCAGATTACATTTAGCATTTATCACAAATCTGTATACTTTATCTGCTTTCATAAAGTTTTCAGAAGTTGTAGGTGCGTATAACTGTCCTAACAAACCGAAGTGTTTTATGCACCATTTCTGGCCCGTAACTTGTTCGTTCATATTTTCTGTGAAATACCGTGCGACGGGATGTCCGGATTCTTGCATCAGCTTTAGCGTAACTTAAATTAGCAAAACGCTTTAGCAAGGGGATGAAATGTAAGAACCGTTTTAAAGGAGTCTAAACAAATGCTTTCAAAGAAAGACAAACAACCACCTACGCCTGTTCAACCTCAGGCCACAAGTACACCGGTGCCTCCACCGGCCGAACCAAGGGTTAACACTGCTATGAATAACAACTCTAGTAACAACACCTCAGCAACTTCGCCAACTGCTGTAACGGCTGTCATTGGTCCTAAAATTCGCTTCAAGGGTGAATTAATTGGTGAAGAAGATTTGCTGGTTCAGGGTCAAATTGACGGAACCATTAATCTGAAAGATCACAATCTTGTTGTAGGTCAGCAGGGTGTTGTAAAAGCTAATGTCATTGCTAAAACGGTTACCATTGAAGGTAACGTAGAAGGCGATCTTTTTGGTCAAGAAAAGATCACTATTAAGGCCTCCAGTAATGTAAATGGTAATATCACAGCTGATAGAGTTTCTTTGGAAGACGGTGCAAAATTCCGTGGCTCCATTGACATGGATGTAGATGCGTCGAAAGACCCTACAAAATCAAATCCTTTGGATAAACCATCATTCAATAAGCCATTAGAAAAAGATAAAACCACAACACCTGCCTAGTGCACTCGAATTCGAGAGGCGGCAATTCGTCTCTCAACCATTCTCTTTATCACCATGCAAACTACCAACCACAGAAGCCCTGGCATTACAGCTATTTATAACGAAGTAAAATTTAGCCAAAACAACTCGGTTTTGGATCTTGGCCCCATGTCGCCAGGGACATTTCAATTCTTTTCTTCTCATGCCTGTAAAATCCATTTTGAAAACCTCAATGATTTCGTTGCGTCACACTCTTTAGCTGAAGAAGACTACCTTGAGTCTCTAAAAGGCTACTTAACGCAATACTCCGACAGTATAAAGTTTGATGTAATTCTGGCTTGGGACTACTTAAATTACTTAAGCCCTGAAGGTTTTCAGACGCTTTTGGATCAATTAACGCCTTACTGTAAAACCGACACCCTGGTGCATTTAGTTAGGTACACAGCATCTAAAATACCCACTCACCCAACCCAATTTAATGTGAAGGACCAGTATCAAATTGGCTTATCAGTTGACAGCGACCTTATCGAACCAGAAAAAAAATTGAGTGTGGTTAAACTATTAAAAAGCATGCCGAATTTTGAGTTGCAGCATACGCTGATGGGTAAGGAGGGTATGTTGCCTTGGATATCTGAATATATTTTTAGATTCCAACCTAGCATAAATTTGAAAAAACAATATTCAGGCAGCACAGAGTTATCACAAGACTTACCCAGGCAACAAATTCAATTTGATAAACATGTTTCTTCAGCCTTAGAGAACTTTCTTCAGCAGTTACAACAGATTGACAATCCCGTTGTGCTTGATATCGGGTCAAAAGAAAACAGCAACAAAGAGCAATTATCGTTAACGTTTAGGAACCTATTTGTTGAAAATGTATTCTCTAAAAATGCCTGGCGTCGTGATCAAGATAATGCTCTACATTTAAAAAATCATATTCTAGATTTTTCGGAAACCACAAAATTCGATGCTGTTATGCTCTGGGATCTACCTTGTGGCGATAAAGAAAAGTTTGAAATCATCGTTTCGAAGCTCACCAAAAATCTAAAACCTAACTGCTTGATTTGGATGTACAGTTTTTCAGAGTCAAGACGAAACAAAAACATTGTTTGTTTTGAAGCTGGGTCAACCGACAGTGAATTAAAACTGCAATCGATTAAACACAGTAGTGTCGAAGACTATTCGGAACCTGGCATAGCAGGCATGATTAAATTAATGCAAGGTTTTCAGCTTGAGAAACACTACTGGTTTAAAGAAGGCATGCTCTCTGGTGTGTCAGAATACTTATTTAAATATTCGCCCGTTTAACTTTACCCAAGTAAACTCTAAAACAAGAGAGTTACTGCTGGTTATATAATTCAACAAACTGATTGTAGCGATTTCTATTAACGCCATGATCACCCACACCAGCCCTAGACTGTGAACGAAATTGTATCAATTGACTTTCGCTATCCAAAAGAAATTCAACATCATCTCTGTACTTCATTAGCTTGCTTGTGAAAACAGCGTAGATGTAGTTATCTTCAGCTTCTACCACTTTAGCGCCGGGCACCTCGTTAATAGCATTTATAATGGTATTACGTGTCAAATCAATGGTTTCTTTAAAGGGTATTGGTTCTACTTTTTTATCAAGTTGGGCGGTCTGGCTTGAAACGCCATTGGGAGTATTTGGTAATTCATGAAGCTTTTGGTCAACCACACCAATAACCTTAGGCCCAGATAGATTTTGGTACTGTAAAAAACCGAAGAAGGCCAAACCCAAGCCTAAAACACTAATTGTAATCACTTTTAACATTCTCATAGTTGTTCCCGTTTACCAGTCTGGGAACAACCCTAGACCAGCAGAATTAAAGTTTTTGTTTTTGCAATTGATTTTCTAGCTCTGCCATTCCCAATGGTAAATCAACATTCACACCGAGATCTCGGAAAGTTGACCCGAATGCATGAAGCCCTCTAAACAGGTTGTGCACTCGACATTGCTCTCCCATCTGGCCAATTCGAACAATAGGAGGCCCAAATGAACCGGCAATTTCGACTCGATAGTTTGTTGAAATATGCTCACACACTTCAGTAGCAGAAAGTCCTTTGGGTAACTCAATACCTACCACTGAATTTAAGCGGGCAGATTCAGGTACATAAAGCTTAAGGCCCATCACTTCAATCGCATGCTGCAATGAAAGTGAGCAAACTTTGTGTCGTTGAAAACGGCCCTCTAGGGTTTCCTCGCATACCAATCGCATCGCTTCATGCAAAGCTAACAAACCGGATACTGGCGCGGTGTAATGGTAACCCGCTTCATGCCAAAATCGCGTTGCCAATTTCGCGTCATAACACCAATGGGATAAAGGGATTGGGCGATTATTTAATCTGTCCCAAGCTTTTTCCGAAAACGCTACCAATGAAACACCAGGAATTGACGACAAGCCTTTTTGCCCGCCTGTAATCACTGCATCAATGCCCCAGTCATCCATTTGCAGAGGCATAGTACTGAGGGTACAAACAGCATCTACGATGACGCGGCAATCATACTCTTGGCATGCCTTGGCAATTTCTTTAAGTTGTCTGTTATGAGTTGTGTTAGAGGTTTCCCCCTGCACAATGGTAAGTACTTCAGGTTTAAACGCTTCCAACAACTCTCGTACCACAATCACATCAGCTGATTCACCATCTGGTATTGTCAGGCGCTCGACTTGCCCGCCACAGCGTTCAGCCATTTCGGCTAAACGTGTGCTGAAAAAACCATTACAAACGCTGATGGTACGGGTGTCTTTCCAAACCAGATTAGCGACTGCCATTTCCATTGCTGCCGACCCCGGACCTGCCACACCCATTACCCAAGGGGTTTGAGTTTGAAAGACATAGCCTGCCATGGCTTTCACTTGGCTAATCACCTTGGCCATGGTGTCGCCAAGATGGTTAATAACAATTGAATTGGCTTTAGCCACTTGGTCAGGAATAGGAACTGGACCAGCCCCCATCATTAACAACGGCTCTTCAGGCAGGATGCTATGCAAAGGTTCAACAACAGGAATATCAGTACTCATATCAGTATTACTTAAAACTTATTCAGTCGGTCGGAAAGGAAATCAGATAGATTTCCTGTAGATCTGCGGGATCATAGCATAGTTAACTCTTGCGATGCTTCTCAACAAACTTAACAGCACCTTCAACCGCTTTTGTAACATTCTTATCCATTATCTCTTGTTCTATTGGGGACAAGTAAAATGCCATGTCGACTGAATGACGATAATACCTCGGAGGTAAATTGTTTAATGCCACACAAGCTATGTCTTCATAGTCGTCTTCATCCAGTTGTCGTGACTTTGCAATTGCGACAATCTCATCAATTACCAGTGTTTCATAGTAGTTCTTAATATCGGCTTCAATGGTCATGGCCATTACTCTCTATCTGTTGACAGTACTTTTGAAAATCCTGATCAGGAAGAGGTCGGCTAAAATAAAAACCCTGAATCAGATCAGCACCTTGATTATTCAACCAATCCAATTGTTTTGGGTTTTCTACCCCTTCTACGGTTACTTTTAAGTGTAGAGCATGACTCATAGTCATGATGGCCTGAACCAGGCTTTCTTGGTCTGAATTGCCTGGTATATCTAAAATAAATTCCCGATCTATTTTTAATTTATCTAAAGGGAACCGACTTAAATAGCTTAAAGATGAATAGCCGATACCAAAATCATCAATTGCTAACCTAACACCCAAAGCTTTTATCTGATGCATAATATCAATGGATCTATCCAGATCTTCCATCACCAAACTTTCAGTGATCTCCAGCTCCAGATACTCTGGTGATAAGCCACTGGTGTTCAATGCGTTCTTAATTCGAGCAATCACCTGCTTGCTGTGAAATTGTCTTGGTGACAGATTAACAGATATTACCCCGCCTTTAGCCAGCCCATTACTTTGAAGTTGAGCCCAATAATGGCAAGCTTCATTTAATATCCAGTCACCAATTGGAACGATAAGCCCAGACTCCTCTGCGACCGGAATAAAATCACCCGGTGACACCATTGGTTCACCATCAGGAAACCAACGCACCAGAGCCTCAGCACCCGAAAGTTTTCCTATTGATTCTTTTTGGCTAATTTGTGGTTGATAGAAAAGTTGAAATTCCTGACGAATCAAGGCTCGCCGTAAACCTGCTTCAAGACTCAGACGCTTCTCTATCTCGAACGTCATATTGGGGTTATAAGCTGTTACTGATTGTCCTTTTACTCCACCTTGATGCAAGGCCGTAATAGCTTTAGAAACGATATCATCTGGACTTGTGTCATGATCAATATGCACAAATCCAGCGCGGCATTTTAAATAGTATTCGTTTTCATCAATAACCAGTGGCGCTTTAAATAGATCCACCAGACGATATAGCCAAGATTCGACCTCGGATTGATTTGTTAATGCAAAACAAATACTCAGCAAATCCCCGTCGTATCGATATAACTTTAGGTTGGCACCTTCGTCATCGGCAAGCTCTGATTGAATTCTCTCGACAAACTCTAAAAACAATCTATCAACAACTTGTTGACCTTTTGTGGTAGACACTACATCAAAACCATCGACATTAAGAAGGGCAAAATAATTTCCTTCTACTTGCAAGTCTTTTTCCATTTGTCTTCGGTTAGCTAAACCTGTCAGTGGATCATGAAAGGCTTGATACTCGAGTTTTTGTTTTGCAATGACTTGCTCGGTGATATCTTCAATGTATAAATGCAGACGTTCGTATTCTGATAGATAACTCATTTGGAAATTTAAATAACGATCGTTTTTAAACTCCGTCCAATGGGTATTGTTTTCAGATTGGTTTTTATTGAAATTATCAAGTAGCTGATTAATCTGAGTGAGAAACTCATCAGATAGTAGTTTTCTATGGTCGTTCGAATTGCCAAAAACGACCTCAGCCATTTTATAAACAGCTGGGTTGCAATAAATTAATTCACCGCTAATGGACACAGCTAAAACCGGGAGCGGATTTTTTTCAGGAAAAGCAAATAACCTTTGGTTGACACCGGCCTCTTGAAGATAGCGTCGTAAGTAAATAGCCACAAAAACGAAACTGGCAAACAGTAACAATGAGAAACCTACTACCATCCATACCATATGCCTCACACTGCTTTGGTCTTTAATCGTTTGACCAGCCAACTCAGCTCGTAAAGCATTTTGCATAGCCATTGATGACTCTTCCAACACATGACCTCTTGAAGTAATTTCACTCAAAATACTCTGACCTAACTCTTGGTCAATAATTTCTTCTTGCATTGCTTGGCCCAGTTGCTGACCTAAACTGAATATTTCTAATAATTGATTTTCAACATCTTGGTAATGAGTTTGATAAATGGAAGTGGCTGCCAATTCAGCCATTTGAATACGCAATGTGTTTTGCTCTCTATTCATCGACTCGATAACAGATCCAACATCATTATTCAAAAAGCAGGCATAAAGCACCCTCTCATGCCTCACAACGGAGTTTTGGAAATTGCTAATGATCTCTGACTGGGGTAGGCGTTGCTCCATATTGATAGCCAAACTATTTCCAAGGTTTCCGCCCATGAAGACCATGGATACAGCCAAAAGCGCACCCACTGATATCACTGCAGAAAATGACAGCCAAATTCTGTTTTGAAGCACTGGTTCATCCTTAGATGGATTTAGGGTTTTCTAATAGCTTAGCAGGAAGGCACCTAAAAAAACCTTCTATACTTTTACGATATTGCGAATCAAATGCGGAGTTATTGACACCATGCCAGAAATTAACGTGCCTTCAGGCCGACTGATGCTAGACCTAGGGGATATAAATACCAATAGACAGCTAAATATCACCTATTTTGGTTGGTCAGTGTTATTTATCAGTCTTGTTATGTTTTCTGGCATTTATTGGTGGGTGGGAATGATGCCAATTGTGTACACCAATATTGTAATTCTTATTTATCTAGGGGGGCTATTTTGGATCCTACGAACTAGACCTGAATGGGCACTTTGGGTCGCCCATGGCATATTGATAGGCAACCTGCTTGATATGACATTGATTCTGCATGCGATCAAAAATGTCACTTTCTCAAACTTGGTTTTTATTGGTGCAACACCCTTCTTAGCTGCATTTATGACTGGCTGGAAATCCTGTTCAGCTTATGTAATAGCTAGTTCAATTATCGCATTTTGGATTCTTAGCACAGGAGCCCCCGGCACAGAAACCAATGAACAACTTCTAGCAACTGCAGGCATGATGGATGTCATTAGCTATGCATCCGTGCCTCTAATGATGGGTGGGTTAGGCATGTATGTGGGTTTCACTTTTAACAGAACTCTGCAACTGGTAGATCAGCGCAGTGAAGAAATTGAACAGTTTTCTCAACAATTGGATACCAGCCATAAAAAAATGGAATCTCAAATGAAATCCAATAGTGCGGTTATTCAAAAGTTGATGCAGTCTCAACAAACATTAGAAAACACTTCAAAACTTGTGGTGTCGGGTGCCATTCAAAGTAGAGACTCAATGGAACAACTCACATCTGCTTCTGAAAGCTCGTCTAAGGTTATTAATCAACTGAGAAATGAATTTGATGAAATGACTTCTCATATTGAAAATGGACTCTCCGTGAGCAGCGAAGCCCAACGTTTTTCTTCAGAGGCAAAGCAACAGACAGAACAAGCAGCAGCGAAGCTTGAAAACATTAAAACGGCCAGTTCAGAAATCGTGAACTCTGTTGATCAGATATCTGGGGTTGCCGAGCAAACAAACTTGTTGGCATTAAATGCTTCAATTGAGGCGGCCCGAGCCGGTGAAAGCGGCAGAGGCTTTGCTGTGGTAGCAGATGAAGTGAGAGATCTCGCTGTTCGCAGCCAAGAAACCACTGATCATATTAGAAAGGTTTCAGAGGATTCTTCGCAAGCAATCGACAATTCAAATCTAGCCATGGATAAGACCATTCAATCTGTTGAAAGTGCTTACAGCAAAATTGAAGAAGCCAACACTACTATGTCAACTGTTTCTTCTCAGATTTCAACTCAAAGTTTAGTACTCAGTGACTTAGCGCAAAGCGGGGAAACCTTAACAGAGCTAAGTCAAAGTGGTCGCAATATGGCAGAGAATTTAGATCAGGCGAGTAAAGACTTACAGGCTATTGTCTCTGAAATCTCAAATAGCATTACCTCTTTGGAAAGGTCTTAAAACTGCAATTGAATGGACTCAGTGATAACTCATTTGCAATTAAGCAGGCTCTGATTAGCGCTGGCCAATTCGTTAGCGTGCTAGCTAATTAGAACACTAAATCAAGACCACAGTTAATTTTTGAAAATAGGGTATCGAGCTGCTTGACTGAATCTCAAATTTCCATCATGGTGTGCATGGTTATTTAAAAATCATAGGATGATGTTTTGCAAGACACGAATGTGACGGAAAAAGTTGTAGATAGTACTGAAGAGAGCGCTGTGAAAAGGGCCTCTCTGAAACAACGATCCACCAAGAGTTATGCCATAGCCGTTAGCTTATCAGCAATCTTTGGTGTTCTAGGAGTTCATCACTTTTACCTTGGAAGATACCTGGAAGGAATCATAGATTTTGGATTGGTGATTCTAGCAATTTACTTTTATGCAACAGGTCAGTTTGGCTGGGCAATATTGGTATTTGCAGTAGATTCCCTGCACACATTTATTGTGACCATTATGCTTTTAACCGGATCATTTAAGGATGGCAAAGGAAATGTTGTTTGTTATCCAGGACAAAAACTAAAATCGGAGTAGATATAAATGTCTGAAACTAGCGAAAAGGGTTTTGTACCCACAATTCTATTGTGCTTCTTTTTGGGTGCGTTTGGAATTCACAGGTTTTATGTTGGTAAAATCGGAACGGGTATTCTAATGCTATTGACCTTGGGTGGGTTAGGTATTTGGACCCTCGTTGATTTCATTATCATTGTTTGTGGTAATTTTAAAGATAAAAGCGGCCTATATATCAAGGCTTCTTAATAGTAGGAGCCTTAATTGGCTCCTTTAATCTCTTCAATGATATGATCTGGAATTAACACTGTTTGCTTTTGAATAAATCCGAACTCTTCAATTTTATCTCTCAGCACTTCAATTCGTTCACCCGTTTCAGGATGGCTGGATAATACATTTTCAATCTTAGAGCCGGATTCCAATTCGGGATCATAAATCGCATTGAAAAATTCATCATAACCAGCAACATGACCATAATAGCTATTTAATGCAAACAGGGCTTCAATATCTGCTGCTTGTTCTTGTTCTCGACTGAAATACATTAGACCAGCATCTGAAAGCCACCCTAAATCAACAGTGCCATAGTCATTAAATAATGAAGAAAAGATTAACTGTAATGCGACACCTCGACCTAGGCTAGAAATGGGATCTCGATTTTTTTGATGAGCCAACTCATGGGCCACAACCATGGCTAATGCGTTTTCAGTTTTAACGGTTTCTATTAATCCTTTGGTGACAAATACATGCCCCCCTAATGTGGTAAAGGCATTAACTTCATCGCTATCGAGATAGTGCATGTCGATTTCAATCTCACTCGATAACCCCATAGCAGCAGAAATTCCCTCTGATAAGCCATGCAGATACGCCTCTACCACCTCATTGGTCTCGTGCGGAAAATATTTGGATATCAAATACTCATAAGGCTTTATAAATTGTTTTTCTGCAGAGAAAGGAATTTTTTTAGCGATAACAGGGGAGAAATATAAAAATATGGCCACCAGCAAACAAAGAGATCCAAAAAATATCCCCAAGAGCATGTACATGTTTTTAATTTCACGAGCTTCTTTGTCCTGCTCGAGATTATTGGAAGAATCTAGGTCTGTTTGATTCATCAATTTTATAACCTATTTATAGGAATAGTTGGCTTAAATACAGAATCCGCATTTAGGAAAATGAAAATACCAACAGCCAGAGGCACAGGTAGGCTCAGCGTTATCAATAGCAAAGCTGAGCCACTATGAATGGCGACTGTTTACTCAAGCCCTACGGAATCAACATTTTGAAAACCACGTGGCAATTTATTGCCTCGCCTTCCACGCTCACCTCGGTAATGCTCCAAATCCGCTCCACGTAATTTCAGCTTACGCTTTCCAGCATACACCACTAATACATCCTTCGGTGCAACCACAGCAATTCCGATCATTAGTTCTTCCCGAGACTTAGCTTTATCTGTTGGAATACCAATAATTTTGTTGCCTTTGCCTTTTGCTAGTTGAGGTAAATCTTGCAAAGGGAAAACTAGCAAACGACCTTCATTGGTTGCTGCAGCAACTAACGACGTTTCTACTTGCTCAACTGGCACTGGTGGCAGCAATTCAGCACCAGCTGGAATGGTCACCATGGCTTTACCCGCCTTGTTCTTGCTGGTCATATCACCCAGCTTGGTCACAAACCCGTAACCGGCGTCTGTAGAAAGCAAAACCAATTCATCTTCTTGCCCAAGCATTAAGCCCTTTAAACCAGCCGCAGGAGGTAAATTTAATCGGCCCGAAACCGGTTCACCCTGCCCCCTCGCTGACGGTAATGTATGGGTGGCTAAGCTATAACTTCGACCAGTCGAATCCAGGAGAATGCTGTTATGGTTTGATTTACCCCGAGCAGCAAAGAGGAAGCTATCGCCAGCCTTATAATTTAATCCTTCGGGCTCAATATCATGCCCTTTCGCAGAGCGAATCCAGCCTTTTTCAGATAACACAACAGTCACTGGGTCTGAAGAAAGCAGTTGATCTTCGCTGAATGCTTTAGCTTCAACGCGAGACACGATAGGAGAGTTGCGATCGTCACCAAACTCTTCAGCCACTTCCATCAATTCTTTTTTGATCAACGTCCGCATACGGGCCGGTGAGCCTAGAATCTTTTGGAGTCTATCGCGCTCTTTAGACAGCTCGTCCTGTTCCCCACGAATCCGAATTTCTTCAAGCTTTGCTAACTGACGTAACTTCAAATCCAGAATCGCGTCGGCCTGAATATCGGTAATTCCGAAACGTTCCATCAATACCTGTTTGGGTTTGTCTTCGGTACGAATGATTTCAATCACTTCGTCGATATTTAAGAAGGCGATCAATAAGCCGTCTAGGATATGAAGGCGCGCTTCAACTTTGTCCAACTGATACTGCAAACGACGGGTAACTGTGGCAGTTCTAAAGTCTAGCCACTCACTCAAAATCACATTTAACGGTTTGACTGCTGGTCGGCCGTCTACCCCGATCATATTCAGATTCACTCGATAGGTGCGCTCAAGATCGGTGCTGGCGAACAAGTGGTTCATGAGGTCTTCAACATCAACTCGGTTTGAGCGAGGCTCAATCACCAAACGAGTTGGGTTTTCATGGTCAGATTCATCGCGAAGGTCACTGACCATTGGTAATTTCTTAGCAATCATCTGTGCCGCGATCTGTTCAAGAATCTTAGCCCCAGACACTTGGTGTGGGAGCTGGGTAATGACAATGTCGCCATTATCACGCTCATAGGTAGCCCGCATACGTAAAGAGCCGCGGCCAGTCTCATAAATCTTCTGAATGTCAGCCTTTGGTGTAATCAGCTCTGCTTGGGTTGGGAAATCTGGACCTTTCACATGGGTCATCAACTCAGCAACAGTCGCCTTTTTGTTATCCAACAAATGGATACAGGCAGAAACCACTTCCCTCAGATTATGAGGTGGTATATCCGTCGCCATACCCACCGCAATACCCGTAGTGCCGTTCAGCAACACATGAGGAATCCGCGCGGGCAATACAGCGGGCTCTTCCATGGAGCCGTCAAAGTTCGGCACCCAGTCTGCTGTGCCTTGCCCCAATTCCGACAACAGGGTCTCAGCAAACTTTGCTAGCTTGGATTCGGTATAACGCATGGCCGCGAAAGATTTAGGGTCGTCTGGCGAACCCCAGTTGCCTTGACCATCTACCAAAGGGTAGCGGTATGAAAACGGCTGGGCCATCAGCACCATGGCTTCATAACACGCGCTGTCGCCATGGGGATGATACTTACCCAGTACATCGCCCACAGTTCGAGCTGATTTTTTGTACTTGGCAGTGGATTTTAAACCTAGCTCGCTCATGGCATATACAATGCGACGTTGCACCGGTTTCAAGCCATCGCCAATATTCGGCAGGGCCCGATCCAGAATCACGTACATGGAGTAGTCGAGGTAGGCTTTCTCGGTAAACTGGCTCAGGGAAATTTGTTCCACTGAATCCGGTTGGAAATTGTCCGACATGTGAGGATGTAACTCGTTGTTTTAAAACGAGTCGTAGTTTGCCGCCCCCACTTCAGGAATTCAATCCATTCGACCAATCTAGTCAATCTGTTCGTTGCCAAGTAATGAACAATTTGTAAACCTAAGTTCACATATGCAAATAGAACTATTCCAAGTTTTAAACATAAATTGACGAAATCAGTACAAAACTTGAACCAGTGCCAAGACCAGCTAACCCGTAGCCTTTATAACGACTCCGAGATTTTGGAGAATAAAAATGATTCGAGTTATAAAGCAGATTTTACCAGCACTGGGGATTTTGACCTTATGTGCTCAGGTTTATGCCCAAGACGTTTGGCAACTACAGGCCCATAAGACTAAATCGGGTTTTACGACATCTGAGCTGTTACCAGAAAAATTCTCAACTTTTGCTGTTGATGAGTCCAGCCTAACTACCAAGCTTACGGCTGTAGAACAGATTAGCACTTCTAATCAAAGTGTACTCTTTCCTATCCCCATGCCTGATGGTTCGATAAAAAATCTTGAATTGCACCAGACCAATATAATGGAACCAGGCTTGGCGCAAAAATTTCCAGATATCAAAACCTACCGAGTGAGTGGTGAAGATTTTTATGGCCACTTAGATATCTCTGATCGAGGCTTTCATGGTTACATCATGACTCCCTATGGCGATATGATGATTGACCCCAAAGTGACCGCTTCTGGTCAAATCAGCTACGTCAGCTATTTCACTAAAGACTATAAGCCTAAGGGAAAATCAGCTAGCCCCAGAGTTGACGACATCCATAAAACTCCTAGCTCTGATGACTCCCACCATACGCATGGGATTTCAAAACGAGACCTTCAACCCGCGGCTCGATTTGGCGACTCAGTTTTACGACTCAGGTTCGCAGTAGCAACCACAGAGCAATACACCTCAACATTTGGCTCGCGACAAGATGCTCTCAGTGCAGTGGTTACCACAGTTAACCGTGTAA
>JANQHX010000088.1 GCA_028282465.1 Gynuella sp. | reverse complement strand
TGTGGATTTTGCTATCGCCACCGAAGCCATGGAACTCTTTAACGATTTAATCATGATGCCCTGTTACCGCTGGAACCGCAGCATTATTGTTCCTAGGAATCACCCCTTGGCTCAGAGATCAAATATCACTTTAGAAGAGGTAGCAAGTCATCCTTTGGTGACTTATGTCTTTGGATTCACCGGTCGATCAAAACTTGATGATGCATTTATCAACCGAGGCTTAACGCCAAAAGTAGTATTTACCGCCGCTGATGCCGACGTCATAAAAACCTATGTTCGCCTGGGGTTAGGCGTGGGTATTGTGGCGAGTATGTCTATTGATACCAGTGTGGATTCAGATTTGGTGGCCATAGATGCCAGCCATTTGTTTGAGGCTTCTATTACCAAAGTGGGCATACGCAAAGGAACGTTTCTTCGTGGCTATATGTTCAAATTTATCGAACGTTTTGCGCCTCACCTAACTAAAAATGTTGTTGAAGAAGCCATGAACAGACACAACAAGATGGAGTTAGATGAGCTCTTCAGACATGTGGCACTGCCGACCTACTAGTCAAATCTCTAGAGGTTTTCCATGGATTGGCTAACCTCTTTTATTCTTTCAATCTATTTTCTCTTGGTCATCGGTTTGATGATCAGAGTGATATTCAACAAAAAATCCATCGGCTCCACCTTAGCTTGGTTGTTCTTATTGTTTTTTCTCCCTGGTATTGGTTTTGGTTTGTACCTATTACTTGGGGAAAGATTTATTGGTTACGCAAGGGCCAATCGGGCGCGAGACATTTACGAGCAATACTCTATTTGGATTCAACGTCAGTCGAATCATCCTAATGCCATTCCTTTTGACTCCCACGCACAAGACTCAGCCATTTGGAAGCAAAGCTTTGGCACCTTAAGAATGCCAGCATTCGATGGCAACCAAGTGAGGCTGCTTAGCGACCCCGAATCCATTCTTTCTTCAATTGAGCGATCAATCAGAGAAGCGAGGAACAGCGTGACCGCTGAATTCTATATTTGTCAGCCAGGTGGTCGGGTTGAGCAAATACTGGATGCCATGGTTGATGCAGTAAAAAGGGGAGTGGAAGTTCGATTAATATTGGACTCAGTGGGCAGCCGGAGTTTTCTAAAATCGCAAAAACGGCAAGCACTTGAAGCCGCTGGCGTTCAAGTTTTAAGTGCCATGTACACCAACCCCGTCGAACATCTTTGGCAAAGAATCGATATTAGATTGCATCGAAAAATCATATCCATTGATGGCACCCATGGGTTTTTAGGGTCAATGAATCTTGTGGATCCTGAACTTTTTAAATCAGATGCAGGGGTCGGTCAGTGGATTGATTTAATGCTTTGCATATCCGGGCCAACGGCCAAAGTTTTGCAAGGCGTTATGCTTGCTGATTGGGAAATGGAAACCGGTGAACGGTTAGAGCATTTATCAAATGCGCCAAGTGAGTGCGAAAAACCAGGCGTCGAAATACAAATCTTACCCTCTGGCCCGCCTATTAATTCCGAAAGTTTACTTCAGTTATTACTTTGTGCGCTTTATAACGCTCGCCATAGTATTAATATCACCACTCCTTACTTCGCACCAGATGAAACCCTAATTCTGGCCTTAAAAGCTGCAGCTCAACGAGGCGTAAAAGTAAAACTGTTTTTGCCGCGCCATAATGATTCACGACTTGCTCAATATGCCGGACGTGCTGCTTACGAAGAGTTAATGTTGTCTGGTGTCGAGATACATAGATTTCGTGGAGGCCTACTTCATAGCAAGTGTGTAACTGTAGATGAACACACAGTTTTGATTGGAACAGTGAATCTAGACATGAGAAGTATCTGGCTAAATTTCGAAGTAACCGCGGTCGTAAAGAATAATGCGTTCTGCCAAAGTGTGAAGCAAGTCATAAAGGCTTACGAAAAGCAATCGCAGCAATTAATGGCTTCAGAATGGAGAAAACGTAGGAATATCAAAAAGATAGCTGAGAATTTTGCCCGACTACTCAGTCCACTGCTTTGATCCGGTTAAGTTGATTTTTTACAGTTTTGTCTTAATGTTTCATACTACATTTTTAAGTTTTTGATTCTCCCATATGGATTAGCTGTTAGATCCATTTGAGGCACAAGTTAAAAAATGAAAAACATTCACAGCTGTTAAGTGAATTAATAACAAACAATAAACAATAAACCAGCTCTAGAGTTTTCAGACCTTTCTTTAGAGCGTATCAACAAGGAAGTACTCATATGTCAGTATTTATCCTAGCTAAAATCGTCGACTACACACACATTCCAGACCGTGCTGCCATTCAACAAAAAATTGCAGATGTCATTAATACTCATAACCACGACTGGGACGACCAGTTAGTGGCTCCGTTTAAGTTGGTAGAACCTGACCAGTTCTACTGTGCGACAACTCGGGGTAAAGGTATTTTTCATCGCTGTTTTGCCATTAGCCGCGATCTCTATCCTGTTCGTGTTCGCTTTTCAATTATTGTTAGCCAGAGCTTTGATGCTAACCAGGACGTTACGTCACTTACGGCTTATAAACGAGCTTCTGAAGCGCTTAATCGTTTGAAGAGAGAAAAGCATTACATCAGTGTCTCTGGCCTGGATGCCTCTCAAGAAGAAATGGTCAACGCAGGATTGCATTTGATTACTAACGCATTGGACAAACACACCCAGAGCAAGTTAGAAATTCTAGTACCTTTCTTGGAAGAGATGCTCATTAAGGATATCGCCAGTCAGCTTAAGAAATCTGAACAGAGTGTTTATAAAGTTATGCGCTCCGGCGAATTCAGAGCGCTTAAGTTGTTCTTAGAAGAAACCGAACTCAGAGTGGAAGAAGCTCAAAGAGCGACCTTGAGCCATTATGTAGGCGATGTAGATCGCGCAGTTATTTAATTTTCTTCTATAACAAAGCACTGACCGATTGGGGTTGGTGCTTTGATTCTTTTTTCTGCGTTACACTTGAGAGTAGTATTCTCTTATTATTCCAAATCTTTTTTATTAGTTCGGCCCTATTATAGCGGAACTAGTGCAATAACTATCTGCCTTTGGACCTAGTCTATGAATTTGCTTTGTATAAAAAGTTTTAAACTAGGACACTTCGTGGCTGGACGAGCTTAAAAATTACAGTTTAAAACGGCTTTTGGCGCAGTTAAAGACGGAAGGTTAAGACAGATATGAGGGTATTATGGCAAAAGATCGTTGGGATAAGATATCAGCTATTACCCC
>JANQHX010000069.1 GCA_028282465.1 Gynuella sp. | reverse complement strand
TTGTGAGTGAAATAAGTGTGTTGGCTCGCTGGATCGCCCGCTTGAGTTATTAACGCAATGGGCTGACTCCCCAAATAAATATACTCACGAACGAGTGAGCAAAACATTCGACGGTGAAACCACGCATTATGTGTTTGATCTGAGTGGCAAACTCATCGCCGAAACCAAAGCAGATGGCACACTCATTCGTGAGTATATTTATTTGGGGAGTCAGCCCATTGCGTTAATAACTCAAGCGGGCGATCCAGCGAGCCAACACACTTATTTCACTCACAATGACCACCTAGGCACACCCAGAATCCTAACCAATGCCAGCCAAGACAAAGTATGGGAAATTCACACCACACCCTTTGGGGAAATACATCAAGAAATCGCCAGTGGTGTGGAACAGTTATTGGCGTTCCCGGGTCAGTATCGGGATGGAGAGACTGGGTATAGTTATAACTACTATCGGGATTATGACCCGAGTTTGGGGAGATATATTCAGAGTGATCCGATTGGGCTTGAAGGTGGGTTGAATACTTATGGGTATGTTGGTGGGAATCCCGCCGGTTTTTCAGATTTCTACGGGCTTCGTGCTACAACAACATTATTTACTGTTCCAACAGCACCATTTAGACCTGGTACGTTACCAAATTCGCCAAGTTTAATGCCTGCGTCAGAAGTAATTGTATTCCAACGGCCCATAGAATTCATGATGGAGCCTCATGAATACCCTTATTTGCCACCATTTGTGTATCCAGAAAATACGGTTACAAGAAATGGAGTGGATTATGACTATGATGGCAACCCAACGTCTTGCCCAGTTAATAACAAAGACAAATGCCAAGACATACTCAATAAAATTTATAGTATTGTTTATCAAAAAAGAAGTACAAGTGGCTCCAATCAGTCAGGTATTGCTCAGCGATATATGACTCAATTACAGGATCCCGGTAATTTATACAACGATGACAGAAAAGATTGGGATCGACATAATGATCAAATTAGGCAAAATCAACGTCAATTAAAGAAGAAAATTGATGAAGCTAGGAAAATGGGATGTTCAATTCCTCCAGAGATATTTTACTGGTTGAATATTGCACCTCCTAGGAAGCCGTGGTAGGACGTTATGGATATTACGAAATTAATAAATGAAGCCTGGTTGTTGGAAAAGAAAGGTAATAGTTATCAAGCTTCAAGTATCATGAAAAACTTGAATCATTTAAGCACAACTCAAATAAAAGAGGCTCTTGATTGTTTTTTCTCAATATGTATTGAGAATCAAGATAGTTTGGAAGGGCAAGTATTTTTAGATTATCTTGATAGTGTGATTTTCGAGTATACAGATGATGCCCAAGTAATCTTGTTTGAGATACTAAGCGATAAAATTAGGCTTCTTTCAAATGATCTTTTCACTTTAAGAATCATGGAAATAGTTGGGGGGTTTAGGAATCGACATGCAAGAGACTTTATGTTCCTGGTTTATAACGAATATAAAAACACAGTTGCTTATGATGGATTGTCGACTGCTTTTAGAGACTTCTTATTTATAGATCTTGCTTGGGAAGCAAATGAGGATTTAAAGATGGAAGTTGAAACACTTTGGAAAAAATATAAAAGGACGAAGTAAATTTTATAAATAACATCCTCATTTGTTTTACGAAGCAAAGATTAATGAGCTTAAGAGCCACTAAATAAATAGGTTGGAATACCCTGGCCCATCTGCCGCAAGATAGGAGATAGCTATGAAATTAAAATTTAGTACTTCTATGTTTGATAAAGAATCAATTAGTTCTCTTTGGAATCATGTAGCTGAACACAAATTAAGTAGGGTGAAAATTGAGTTTATCTGGGAGCCCGCCGAACTTATAATAAGCTCAGTCAAAGAAAAAGAACTCTATTTGTTTAGTCTGTATTCAGACGAGTTGTCTAATTACTTTGCTGATATGGAAAATAGTTATAACTACTATCGGGATTATGATGCGAGTTTGGGGAGATATATCCAATCCGACCCTATAGGACTTCAGGGTGGACTGAATACTTATGAGTATGTTTCTGCAAATCCTCTGATTTTTTCAGACCCTTATGGCCTTTGGGAGTGGCCGAGCCATTGGAAAGACCAAGCTGATGATATCGCTAGTGAAAGTGGTTTGCCTGGTGAATGGGGAGGCCCTCAAGACGCTTATCGTCACTGTATGGCTTCATGTATGGTAGCTGCCGATAATGGGCCGCTCATTAGTCATATAATGGGTTATAGTAATGAATATGCTCCTTGGAATTATACTCCTGATGCAGAAGATCGAGATATGGACATATGGAACAATCAAGTTGGAGTATGTATGGCTGTCGATGGCGAACCCGAAAGTTGTCCAGAGCGATGTCGCTACGCTTTAGATAATGGTCACTTGTGGGAGAATAATAGTGGTGAATATTATCAATAAATATAAATATGCATTAGCAACCTTAGTTATGGCTACTTGTTTTTTTTGCTGGTATTTGATCTATGGCTCACTAAATTTGCCTGAGTCTATTTGCAATAGTGCAACTCAGAAAATTTATTCCAGCCTTGAATCATGTTCGTCAATAAAAGACATCGAATCAAAATTGGACGAATTGAATATGACCTATTCTGTATTTGACGAGGCTGAAAAAAAACCGGGGATTTTTAGACCATATTTCCATAGAAGGATTATCTCTATTAAAGATACGGGATCTATAATTGGCTATGGAGAGGTTCGTTTTTATTTCATTAACGATAAATTGTCAGCAATTAGTTATTTTCCAGAAAATGCCTCTGATCCAAAACTAAAAGATTCTTCAGATTTAGGTGAAGGAATTACGGCAACAGTGAGTAGAGACTATTACAATCGAGTTTTCGTGAAATGGGAAAGTTCATACTTAGAAGAGTTTGTTCGGGCATGGATCAAAAGATTCGCTTAATTCAATAAGGGCAGTCAAATACATCTATAGCGTGACAGTCGGATTATGAGAAGGTTAGAAAAGCTTCCGAAAACTATGTTGAGTGTATGTAAGATTGTGCTGAGGAAGAAGATTGTGAATGAAAAAAGTGACAATAATGGCAACAGCGAGTTTGCAAAGGATACATTCCTAAGCCCATTTACTCATCGCAGGATTCTTATATGCATTGGTTCCAGGGCCAACAAATGGTATTCCACTAAGGATTCCCGTTACACCAACACCTATATTTGTACCTTAGTAGACGACATAGACGTGAAAAATTTAAAAAAAACATTAACACAATTAGAAAAAAATGATTGGGGCTCTATTCCTGACGAGGCTCCTCCCTCAATAAAAAAATGCTTTGTTCTCAGAAACAAACAATTAGGGGAGCTATCGTTAGCTGATATAAGACTGCTGATTGGCCAGGGAATTGGACTGGACTATTTGATGCCAATAGCAGTCGATCAGTTAAGGAATAACCCTTTAGCTCATTGTGATCATTATCCAGGAGATTTACTGGCTAATGTGTTGAGAGCTGGGCATGATTTTTATCAAAAAAATCCAGACGTATTTAAGGATGTAGAGTCGATATTCAATGACTCAGTGCCATCTGCTATGAAGGGTTTAGATAAAGACGATGCTGAATGTGCTTTAGAATCTCTAAATGAAGCTATTCAGCTATTCCGAATGAACTAAAACGGAATTTTCTAGAGTTACACCCCTAAAAACTAAAGAATGTGGGGTTAGGTCTTGTTTTGTTCGTCAAGAAATATCAGACCTATACCTACCAGTAAGCTGCGCAGGATGCCCATTACAAATCAAACAGTTCAGCATTCGCTGAACTGTTTGATTTAAAAAATGGTTATCTTCTGATCTTTGCTACTTACTAAGGCAAATCACATCGGCGACCTCTTTACTTACAACCCATTAACTATTTGCAGGTGATTGTCTCTTAATTAAGTGTCCGGTGCTATTAGACCACTACAATATGCTAACGATGCTGAATATTCCTCTATTGAAAATGCAACGATTTGGTATCAAAAGGTAATATCGCTTAGTGATGAATCTGACCAAGAGGCTGTGAGTGAAGCCAAGCAATTCTTAGAAAATAATAAAGGGGGTCAAGTCTTGCCTTGTGCGCCAAGAAATATTAAGCCTAAACATGCCTTAATATTTATAAATAAAGCTCCCCGCCCTTAGCTAATCAAATTGACCATACAGCGATAGTGGAGAAATTTTTGAAAGGTGAAAGTAAAGAAGATAAAGAAAAGAGAATCTTAAAAGATAAATTTGGTGTATCTCCTGGACAAGACATAGACCCAACGAGAATTAAATATTGAAATTACCGTAGATAAGATAAAAGAAATTGAAGAAAAGGCTATCAAAAAACTATCTCATAAAAATAAGTGAGCTAAACCTTCATCGAGCTGAATAATTTGGTGTATTTACAACACCTACTAGGGCTCCTCTTTTTCGACTCTGTAAGTAAATAACGAAACCCGTCATCTTGCTCGGTAAAAGTCAATTGGCCCGTGGCCGGGTTTACCTATGGCAATGGCATCCAACAGCACTAAGCCTATGATCAGGACTATCGTCTCGTGTAATAGGAATACCAATGAATAATATATCTAATTAATTAAGTTTCATGCATATAACATGAGCATAAAAAAGTGGCCAAGGATTGCCCCGGCCACTATTGAAAATTAATTTATAAGTTGATTACCTCTGCCCCAATAGATTCAGCACTTTGAGCAACGCCTTCTTTATTAGTAACCACTGCAGTACTGGCTGGTTTGTTATTTAAGTAGGTGTCCACTACTTCCTTCAACTTGTCCTTGGTTACAGACAACACACCTTCTCGGTAAACTTTTCTCACTTCATAGGTTCGACCAAAGAGTTGATTATAAAAATCTCCTTTTGCATCGCCAGCAGGTGAGCCAGGTTTGTCTAGGGAGCTGATTACGCCGAGCACGGCCTCTTCTAAAGCTCTGTCTGAAATATTATCTTCTAGAGCCCATTGAATAGATTTATCAAAATCTCCTAGGGTTTCTTCAAGTCGAGGATCTCGATAACTATAAAATCGGAACACACCATTACTGGAATCGTGACCTGCGCCGCCACCGTACGCACCACCCTGCTCTCGAATACTGCGATGCAAAAATTCATTCCTTAATACGCCACCAAGTACAGCCAGCGCTGGCGCATCCTGATGCCCGGCGGGTACCGTTGAGTAGGCTTTAGAACAAAAGTTGACTTGGGTATTGGTAGACCAAAACTGATTCTGAGGATTGCTACTTGTAATGCTCAGGGGGCTACCCACTTGATCACCTAAGTGACTGTCCCAAGCTGACACCATGGTATGCAAACGATCGTCGATTTCGTCGCTGACAAATAATAGTTGCGATTTATTGGTTGAAATCTTTTGATGCAAGCTCGCTAGCTTATCGGCAAATTCTCTTAATGCTTGGTTATCTGAACTAATGGAATCATGACTGGATTTAATGGATTTAATGCCTGCAAGCCCGGTCATATGATGGGTAAGCTGAGCGCCAACACTCCAATGTGATGCCGCTGCGGTCATGGCAAGAGAGTGTCCCGAGCCTGTCACGGATTGCTCTTTCCTGGCCCGGAGATAGCCCAGTAAGTCTAATATTCGGTCGTGCTCATCGAATCGACATTCACTCCATGTCTTTAACATAAGTTCATTCAGCTTCGATGCATTTCGTTGCAGTGCTTTTCCAGATAACACTAAGCAACCATTAATAGATGACTGATCATGTAGGTCTGCACGCATTGAGTTCCAAGCATGAAGCCCACCTGTGAATTGTGACTGTAGACCTTGCATGGTAAGAAAATCAGAATCGCCAGCACCCAACTCAGTAAGCATGTGAGAATAAAGTGGTAACAGAGAAACTTCTTCATCCGTTAATTCGGGGATTGGCACAATGAGTTGTTCATAGACCAGCCCATTAGTCCCTTCTTTATAAGCAGTCACCGGTTTGCTGTTTATTGGTTTTAAAGAAGATTTCGTTTTTAAGTCAGCTGGCACATCGGAGAGATCAACTTTTGGCAGTACTCCTGGGTCGTCATGCTGCTCTTGCCGAGCTTTTAGTTTTTCTGCTAGCTCAATAATTTGTTCTTTGTCGGAATCTGTTAGGCTAGATTTAATTTGAGCAAGCTTAGCTTTTTCTGCTTGTGTCATTTCAGCTGATTTGGTGCTGTCGGGAACCATAGACAGCGTCACTCGATGTTGGTTATCTAGCAGAAGTTTTTTAATTAATCCTTTGATGTAATTTGGATCTTTAATTTTTTCTCGAATAGAACCCAGCACTTCATCAAGATTCAAGACAGCAATTGGATCTCCCCGGTGAACCGCTGCAGATAAACAAGATAGAATCAATTGAAGTCCATAAGGGTAACTATCACCACCAATCTCCCGTTGATGAAGTTCTAACTGGTGCAGTACTGCTTCTACTTTTTCCTGTTCAACACCGTCTTCAGAAATTTTCTTAAGTGTTGATAGAATCAGCTGCTCAATGTCACCCGAATTATCTTTATTACAACCTTCTAAACCACACACAAATGCCATTTCGCGATTTGAATCTTCTAAACCACACAGTGGCGAAGGAGTTAAACCCAGATCTGTTTTTTCCAATGCTTTTCTAAGGGGAGACGCACTGTTGTCAAGCAGCACATTGCTCATGAGGTGAGCTTCTAATTGGGACTCTAAATCAATACTTTCGCCTAACAACCAGCCCAAGATAACATGGGTTTTATCGGATGAGTCCGGTTCGTCTAAAGCGTAGGTTGTTTCAATAACTTGCGGTGTTTGAAAACGCTTTTCTAAATTAACTTCGATTTTCTTATCTAGTTTTTCGAATCTTTGGAGGGCTTGTTTTTCAAATTTTTCTTGTAATTCATGTACGGGGATATTTCCAAATGTCATGAATACTGAGTTGGAAGGATGATAGTGCACTCGATAAAATTCTTTCAGCTCTTCATACGACAAATCGGTAATGTTTTCTGGTTCACCTCCGCTATTAAAGTGGTAAGTCACAGAAGGGAAAAGCGACGCGGTAAAATCTTGCCACAATCTCGATGTAGGGGAACTCATTGCTCCCTTCATCTCATTAAATACCACCCCTTTGTACACTAGATCAGATTCCTTATTGCCCTCTTCTTCGAAATCCAGGCGATGCCCTTCTTGAAGAAAATCCAGTTCATCTAAGCGGCTAAAAAATACTGCATCTAAGTACACATCTAATAAATTGTTGAAGTCTTTTTTATTTTCACTGGCAAAGGGATAAGCTGTCCAATCACTGCTCGTGAAGGCATTCATAAAAGTATTCAGTGAACGACGAATCATCATAAAGAATGGGTCACGCACTGGATATTTTTCACTGCCACACAGGGCCGTGTGCTCCAGAATGTGAGCCACGCCAGTTGAGTCTGTAGGAACGGTGCGCAATGCCACTAAGAAAACATTTTCATCAACATCTGCTTTTAGGTGAAAGTGCGACGCTCCGGTTTTTATGTGGCGATACTCCTGAGCGCTAAGATTCAAAGACTCAATCTCGTGCTCTCTTACCAACTCAAAAGCATTATGATGGAAAGGTGTATTCATGATTAATGTTCACTTATTAGTTAGTTTTGCCTTTTACTGAAATCTTTATCCACAAACAATCTATCGGATTTCTGCAATTTCTGTCTCATGCCAGATTCCCTGGTTGACAAGTATCCAGATTGATAGTCTATTACTCTAATGTAAAGACTGGTGAACAAGAATTAGTCTTTCTTATTTTCAAAGCCAGTTTTAAGCCATCATAATAACAACAAAAGCTACTATGTCCGATTCTGTTCTAACCCACCTTGATCAAAGAGGTGTCGCCACCTTAACCCTAAACCGTCCTGAGGTTTATAACGCTTATGACGATCGAGTCATCTACTCGTTAATTACTGCACTGGACGACTTTGCAGATCATCCAGACGTTAAGGTTTTACATATCAATGCTGCGGGTCGACACTTTTGCTCTGGTGCGGATGCTAACTGGATTAAAACTGTAGTGGATGCTGGAATCAGCGCAAATCGGTCTGATGCTACTCAACTCGCTAGGCTGATGGCTACTGTGTATCACTTTCCCGTTCCCACCGTTGTCAGTGTTAACGGTAATGCCTACGGTGGATCACTAGGGTTAATCTCAGGCTGCGATGTGGTTATCACGACATCCGAAAGTCAGTTTTATCTTAATGATGCTAAGTTTGGGTTGGCCCCCTCAATCTCAAGTCCTTATTTGGTTAAATCCATTGGTGAACGTGCCGTTCGCTACCACTCGTTAACGGCCAGACCTATTTCTGCCATGCAAGCCATGAAGCTTGGCCTAGTTAGTCAGATGGTAGAAGCCAGTGAATTAAAAGATTCAGCAGAACTGGTGTTGGATGACATTCTGTCTTTGTCGCCTGTTGCCTTACGCCAAACCAAAGCAATCATCCAGTACTCAGCAAATGAAGAATATGATGACGCCATGGTTGATGTGACTATTGAATATTTAACAGAGTTGAGGGCTGGGGAAGATTGTGGTGAAGGTGTAGATGCATTCCTGCAAAAAAGACGACCGATTTGGAACAAGTAGGCAAACCAGTTCGAAAAAAATAACCAATTCACCAGGTGAAACCTTAAAACTTGGCAGCTGTGCCCGCTGATACAAAGGGCACCAGCATTTGCATCACTTCCGAAACGCTAGTGGTTTCATTGCTGTCACGCTCATACATGGCTTGTAATGAATCAAAACTGGACATGGCAAAAGCCGCAGCTCCGATTGAAAAATGTACTTTCCAAAAAAGTTCTTTAGATGTGATATCCGGTTGGGCTCTTTGGGCGCAACTGAGAAACTTTTGATAGGTATCTTGGTAATTTTCTCGTATAAATCTTCTCATGTGTCCCTGGCTTTGGGTGTAAGCTAGGCCCAGCAACCTCATAAAAATTGATAGTTTATGGGCGTTTTCAGGGTCGTCAGTACCTGCTGCAATGGTGCCTGCCAGTACTTCAAGCACTCTTTGAATGGTGATGGAATCTTTCTCTTGTTCTTCTAATTCTTCTAGTGCTCTATCCAGCCTTTGACAAAATGGATCAAGAAATCTGGCAAAAACCGCCTGAATCAGTTCCTTTTTTGAACCAAAGTGGTAGTTTACTGCGGCTAAATTGACATTTGCCTTGGAAGTTATGGTTCGAAGAGAGGTTTCAGAAAAGCCTTTTTCTGCAAATAATTCTTCTGCGGCATCTAAAATTCTTGAATGAGTGCTGTTCTCGGACATATCGACTCGACATTAAAAATCTAACAAGTGTTTAAAACATTAGTTTCAATCAACGTTAAAACCTGGGTTACTGGTTGTCAATTTCCTTACGTAACCAATGGTTGAATTGAACTTACAACCCCACAATAATATTCATACCAGAACTGTTATGGATCAGGAGAAAAACATGTCTGAATTTCGCGATGCTACTATTGTCCGTGGTGGACAATCAGCGATAGCGACTAATAAGGTACTACGTAACACGTATGCCCTACTTGGCTTAACTTTACTTTTTAGTGCAGTAACAGCCTTCTTTGCAATCGCATTGGGCATCGGTCAAATCGCATCTTTGGTTTGTTTCGGTGCTGCTTTCTTAATCTTATGGCTGGTTCTACCCAAAGCTGTTAATTCAGGAATGGGCCTGGTGTGGACTTTCGTTTTCACAGGTTTGATGGGTGCATCTCTTGGGCCAATGCTGAGCTACTACATTGCAGCCGGTGCAGCTGGTTTGGTTTTCCAAGCGCTTGCTGGCACAGCATTTATCTTTTTCACCCTGTCTGCCTACACATTGATCACCCGTAAAGATTTTTCTTTCTTGGGCGGCATCTTGTTCATTGGCTTGATGGTAATGTTGGTTGCTGCAATTGCTAATATTTTCTTTGGCATTCCAGCGCTGAGCATGGCTGTTTCCGCAGGTATCATTTTAATCATGTCAGGCTTTATTCTGTTTGACACTAGCCGCATCATTCATGGTGGTGAAACTAATTATATCTCTGCCACAATCAGTCTTTACTTGAGCATTTACAATATCTTCGTTCACCTACTAGCATTGTTGGGTGTAATGGGCGACGATTAATTTAATCGCCAAAGACTTAAAAAAGCCCTCTTAGAGGGCTTTTTTTATGCCTGTTTGAATTACAATGTCACTATGAAATTTAGTATTAAAGTCTCTGCGGCTCCTTTTACCCATCAGGGTTCAATGACTGCATTAAATCTAGCCAAAGCGTTGCTTGACCAAGAGCATGAAATTTTTCGTGTGTTTTTTTACGGTGATGGCGCCAATACGGGAAACGTATTAGTCAGCCCGATGAAAGATCAACTAGATGTACGTAGTGAATGGATCAAGCTCTCAAAGCAGTACAATTTTGAACTGGTGATTTGCATCGCCGGTGCATTAAATCGTGGCGTGTTAGGAAAGACTGAGTCTGATCAGAACGGAAAAGACAGTTTCAACCTAGATCCCAACTTTTTAATATCAGGCTTGGGGCAGCTAGTAGAAGCCGGTATGGCGTCTGACAGAGTGATTACGTTTAAATGATGAAATCTGTACTAATCATTATTAAAACACCGCCTTATGGAAGTGTGCCATCCAGAGAAGCCATAGATGTGGCTTTCGCAGCTGCAACATTTGATAGACACACCGAAGTTGTGTTTTTGAATGAAGGCGTTTTGAATTTATTAAATTCAGATTCAGGCGATTTACCCGTTAAAGATATTTCTAAAATCATTGCATCGATGCCTATGTATGGTATCGAACAAATGTATTTCGATGCCGACTTTTGCACAGATCTTGGTATTCAATCCCCTCAAATTTTCGAACAGGCTCAACCCATTAGCAGAGAAAATGTTCAGCAAAAAATGCAAGATTTTGATCAGGTTTGGGTATTTTGATGGCAAAAGTGTTTTCATTTAATCGTGGATTAGATTCGCAACTTGATTTAGAAACCCTGATGTCGTTAATGACTCAAGAGGATATCCTGGTATTTATCGAAGACGGCGTTAACTGGGTGCTAAAGAGTCATTCCATGTTGTCGACGGTACCAAATTGCTATTTCCTTGAACAAGACCTCGTACTCAGAGGTTTATCTGATTCGAAGGAATCAATAAAAGCAATCAATTACAACGAGCTGGTTGAGCTTTTTGTTAGACATAAAATGGTTGCTTGGTAATGCCTCTACCTAGACTAGATAGCAATGGCTTTTTAGAAAACAATAACGACTGGTCAGAACAGGTTTGTCATGAATTGGCTGCCATGGAACAGATAACGCTGACAGCTGAACACTTTGAAATTATTCATCTCGTTCAACAGTTCTATAAAGACTTTGATCACCCGCCTTCTCAGCGCCCAATGTCTAAGTATGTAAAACTTAATCTAGGCCCAGAAAAAGCAGCCAGTATTTATCTTATGAAATTATTTGGCTCCAGCCCGGCAAAAATTGCCTGTAAATTGGCTGGCTTACCTAAACCTCCCAATTGTTTATAGGCCAATATGAAATCACATCCCTTCGCTGAATATGTACGAATCTTAGGAAAGGGCAAAAACGGTGCTCGGTCGTTAACCCAGCAAGAAGCAAAAGCATCCTTTCATATGATTCTTAATAATCAGGTTGAGGATATTCAGCTTGGTGCTTACTTAATGTTGCTAAGGGTACAGGAAGAATCACCTGAAGAAGTGGCTGGTTTTGTTCAAGCTTGTCATGAACATTTGGGTGATCTAAAAATTGAGGCTGATTTAGATTGGTCCAGTTATGCAGGAAAACGCCGACACCACAGTTGGTATATTTTAGCTGCCAAAGCTTTGGCAGACGCTGGTTATAAAATTTTTATGCATGGCGCCAGCGGACATACTGCCGGTCGAGTGTACACCAATGATTTATTCCAAGAGTTAGGCTTGCCAGTGGCAAACTCTGTTGATGAAGCTAAATCAAATCTTGCCAGCGCAAACCTGACGTATATGCCAATTGCATCATTGCTGCCAAGACTTCATGAAATCATAGAACTGAGACCCTTCTTAGGCCTGAGGTCTCCGGTTCACACGCTGTGCAAAATTATGAATCCCAGTCGTTCTTACGGGACTGTCGCTGGGGTTTTTCATCCTGCTTACAATGGTATTCATCAAGGGGCTGCCAAATTACTTCAATTTCCCAGTGTTATGATTGCCAAAGGTGAAGGTGGAGAATTTGAGCGAAATCCAGATTCTAAACTTAAGGCCTTTGCCGTAGTTGATGGAGACGAGTCAGCGATAGAACTGGATCAAATGTCAAAGTTAAGGTCCGTTAAACCAGAAAATTTAGATACCGAGTATCTAATTGACACATGGAAAGCAGATTTTAAAGACAGTTATTCAGAACAAGCAGTATTGGGCACCATGCAATTAGCCATTAAAGCCATGAAGCCTGACTTATCTCTAGAACATTGCATGAATTTAGCAAGACAATACTGGGCTTCTCGAAACACTCGCGACATTCGCTAATCTCTTATAAAAGGTATTCTCTTGTTTGAATTTTCTTGGTGGGTAACCGCCATCGCACTGCTTATTGGTTGTGGTGTACAGACTGCGCTTGGGTTTGGCATGGCCATCGTAGCAGCGCCTATTATTGTAATATTTAAACCAGACTGGGTACCTGTTGTGTTGACGATTACGGCGCTAATGCTGAGTATCGGCAACAGCTGGCATTTAAGAACAAACATCGATTGGAAGGCATTAGGCCCAAGTTTTGTTACCCGGTTACCAGGCACAGTCATTGGAGCTTGGCTACTGACACAATTATCGATTCAAAGTTTACAGCTGTCTGTAGCTGCCATTGTGTTGTTTGCTGTATTTGTTACCGCCTGGGGAAAACCATTCAAAAGTACCCCCACTCGTCTGGGTATTGCTGGATTTATATCAGGAGTTATGGGTACCACCACTTCCATTGGTGGTCCTCCCATGGCTTTGATTATGCAGCACGGTCATTCAATGATGGTGAGAGCAAACCTCGCCATTTACTTCACTTACAGCTGCATTACGGCACTGGTGTCTTATGTGTGGATTGGAAGACTGGACTGGACAATCACTATCGAAAGTCTCAGTTTTCTACCCTTTGCTGCGTTAGGGTTTTGGGTGGGAAAGCAACTTCAAGGTCAGGCTGATAAAAGTTATCGACCATTAATTCTGGTCATGTGCAGTTTGTCAGCCGTCATTGCTATCTATGCGTCTTTTGCTTAATTAAGGGTTGGCCGACATTCGTGATAAAAGTCTAAAAAGACCTCTAACTATTTGTTTTATAAAAGAAAGTTCAGCTTCTCTGAATACACACGAAAATAACTGAGTGTTATTAAGCTATTACCTCAAGGTCTATTCCCTGAGCTATGAATCCCAAAAAAAGCTAAATTCCCAATAAAATTGATCTAAAAGTCCTTCCCATTCCCCCTTAATCGGATAGCGAATGTCATTAATCGTCAAATCTAAGTGATTAAGAACTCCGGTAATATCCACAGGATCCAGTAGGTATCTTTTTATAGGATCTATGTCTAACCTGCTATGCAAATTTCTTATTTCAGTCGGTGTTAAAAATATATTTAACCATGAGTTTTGAAAAATATGAACGAGGCTATGGCATGAGCGGCACAACGAAATTAAGTCAAACGACCTTTCTGATCCTAGTCTGTCATATAGAATGTGGTGAACTTGTTCTGCTGGTTTGCCACAGGATTGGCACTCGCGACTATCTCGTTCAAAAATTGCCATCCTTACTGTTGACCACTGGTCGGAGTCATAATAGTTTTCATATGCTGAGTTTGATTTGGTGTAGTATTTTCCATTTAGAAACCCCTCTTTTATCTTGTTTCTGTGTTCTTCCTCCGCCGCTTTGCGTGCCTCGACATATGGCTTGCTCCACTGGCTTTCAATCTCGAAAAGATGATCGAGCTTATCCTCGTCGAAACTAAGCAATGAATCTGAATTGTAAACCAAATGATGAGGCTTTGGATCACCAGTTTGCCTACCGCATGTATCACATTGTTCTACGTAAGATATGTGTCCGTTTCTGAGCACTCTCCTCTTTAACGTTGAAGAAGGGTGAAGGCATTCTGATGGGTTAAATGGTGCGGGGTGCATTTGTTCATATTCTTGACGGAATTTAAGATAATCGAATCTCGGAATATTACTTCTCCGATTTAACGCCTCTTCTTTTACATTATGGCGACCCTGGTTCCATTCATACCATCTAAGGTAAAGCTCCTGATCAAACCAAGGAATATTATCTGTAAACTTAGGCTTCTTGGCGTCAGAAACTTTTTTGCCGCAATTAAGGCACTGTTTTCTACAATGAATCGTTGAATCTGCGAACATTTGTTTTCTAATTTCGGTATGCTTATGCTCGCATTTATGAGGATCTATAGGCTCAGGGTTTTCTTTAATGTATCTCTGGTCAGCAAGGGCAACCACATCGTCGAACACATTGGTTTGTCTGCCCTCAGTCCAATACGTTTCTTTGACATGCTGCTGTAGTTGCCATAATTTGATTTCATAATCCGATTTTTTAATCTCATGCTCATAAAACCTTTTGCTTAGTATTAAATCGACAAGTCGAATAGCCCTTAACTCAAGCAAGTAAGTTTCAATGTGTTTTTTAACTACTGGTCTATCGTACGGGTAAGGCACATCATTTCCATATAAGTGTTCGCTATTTCTACAACCCTAATGCTTTTATCTCTTCTTCCGTCACTGGGTTTTCGTTGTCAGACAGAGGCTCTGGCTGAGCGTATGGTACAACCGTATATTGCAATCCGGTTCTTTTCTTCCAAATTATGTCTATCGCCCCCATAAGAGTCTCAAATGGCTCGGGGATTTTATAAGTCCATGCTTTTGATCGATATCTAAATCCGTTTCCAGTTAAGCTCAGCAGCGCCTCATACTGATGATGCATTCCCCACATAGTGCATCTATGCCTTAAGTCAGGCTTGGCCCTTAATGTGTTGGCAATATCTAGTGCGGGAATATTGGTTACTCCCCGACAAACTAGGCACATTGAGGTAGCATCACCGTAATCAAAAAAGTGCCACATAGAAAAACACCTTTTTGTATTCCCGTATCCCTTATATTTAACCAGCTTATTGAAGTTAAATTCAGTAATAAATTCATGGAGTTCATTTTTAACTGTCGGCCAGCTCGATTCAATAATTTCCCTAGGGCCATGGTGACCACTATTTTTTAAGCACGAACGCACCTGATTAGCAGGGAAAAGTATTTCGATAGTTTCAGCCGTTTCTTTAGTCAAAGGTGGAGAGATATAAAGAAGTTCGGAGTCCTTAGCTGGAAAACCCACGTCATCCCCATATTCACTCTGTCGAATCTGCGTCGCTCTGTCTTTAGTTTGAGTGATTCCATATTTGAATAGGTGGTGCTCTTTATGTCCGATTAAATATACATGCCAGTTCAAGTGTATTCTCCAAGACCATGCGCGAATTTTGTCCAGAGGCCTTGTTGGCCAGTCTCGCAGGTGACTTCAGAATCATCAGTGATTACTGTACCGCCCTCATTGTTACCATTTTTTTATTATTCCATAGCTTGCCTTGAATCCTTCTTCACAAGAGATTCTCACCAGTCTCAACAAATTTGCATCAGCGGCATATTTTGGAAGTTTGCCCTATGATAGTCATCCCATAATATGACATGCTTTTCTGCTAAATTTTCATCTTGATAGCTTAACAACGAGCGTCGATTGTTTAACATGACCTGATCTGTAGAAGATGATTTGACTGGTGAGAACTTCTCTGACTATCTTAAAGAAAGGGAAGAATGGCAAGATCCCGTTATTGATGCAGTCACAGATGGGGCAGAGCTTATTTCTTGTATGCCTAGTACATCAGCGAATGGGCCTCCACCGATCAGCCAAGTAGATGTAGTAATTAATTAGTGGTGGCAGCACGATAATTTCAAATTCCGTAATTAATGATGACTAGAAAACGACTTATATTAACGGGTATTTTTCTGTTGTGCGCCATTATTTCAGTGATGAACGCACATAGAATTTTTTTCTACCTTGCATTATTTATGTATGAGGAAGATGTGCCTGTTGCTCTTAGATCTAATTCTGAATTTCATGCTGAGTACAAATTCATGAAGGTCAATGATGAATATACATTTGTAAGACTCAACAGTACGAATAAAAGCTACGAATCCTTTTCGGTACGAAAGGCTTCTAATAAAAATGTATCCACTATAACCAAAATGGAAAAACTCAACCTTATCAATTCATATTACACTGATACTGGGTGTCATCATTTGACTAGTAAACAGCCAACTTACTTTATATCTGGCTCATGCAGAAACCAAAATCAGCACCAGAGCTTCAGAAGATTCGTTAAATCGTACACAGCTTCTGAAATATAAAAAGCATAATTTGTATATATCAAAGGGTTATGGTTTCTTTTAGCCTTTCATCACGAATGTCGGCCAACCCTCTAATTATATTTGCTTTCAATATAGTCTAGATGAGGTGTTAGGGTTAGAGATCTAGGCTTAACGGATTGAATCAGTGTTTTTACCTCATTCCACTTAAGACCATACTCAAGTAATAAAATCGCTGCTATTAATCCGGTTCGACCTTGACCACCTTTGCAATGCATCGCAATGGTTTTTTTATCGGTAATGGCTGACTTTAAAGTTTCGATATTGTCATTGATTTTATTTTGAGTGTCCATTTCTGGAGCACAGTCATCTTTTACCGGAAAATGAAACCACTGCATGTCATAGTCTTTCGCTAGATCAGGAATACTAGTGACTGAATATTTTTCAAGTTCAGTTTGAGTCATCATAGTAATAAGAATTTCAGCGCCTTGATTTTTCAAAGTGCTAAAAGATTCATTGAGTGAAGCCTCTTTTGTACCTGGGCATGGCGTGAGTAAAAACTTTCCACCCGTTGGTAAATTAATAGTGTCGAAAGGATGCATACTTTTTAATTCGCAGATTCAAGTTATTAAGATGGCAAAATACTATAGGAATATTGTCAGCAATTAATGACAATTTCTATTCAAATTGATCAACACTGTACCAAGCCAATTTGCGATGCAGAGTCACTACATTACCAATAATAATTAAAGTTGGTGCATGAATCTCTCTGCTTTTAACGTATTCGGGCATGCTTTCTAAGGTGCCAGTATGAACTTTTTGATGAACTGTGGTTCCCCTTTCAACCAATGCAATTGGGGTTTCTTTTGCCCTGCCCTGTTTAATTAAATTATTGCAGATAATTGCCAATCCATTGAGCCCCATATAAAAAACCAGAGTTTGGTTTTCGTGCAAAAACTCTTGCCAGGGAAGATCTAAGTCCCCTGCCCCGGCTTTTAGATGGCCGGTTATGAATCGTACCGACTGAGCATGGTCTCGATGAGTTAAAGGAATTCCTGAATAAGCAGAACATCCAGAAGCGGCAGTAATGCCAGGAACCACCTGAAATGCGATGCCCAACTCCATCAATGAATCAATTTCTTCACCACCTCGGCCAAATATAAAGGGATCTCCGCCTTTCAGTCGTAGAACTCTTTTGCCCTTTTGCGCATAAGTCACTAATAATTGGTTGATATCTTCCTGGGGTAAGGCATGGTTTGATCGACGTTTTCCAACGTAAACCAGCTCCGCGTCTCGCTTAACTAAATCCAATATTTCTTTTGACACTAACGCGTCGTACAGAACTACATCGGCTTGTTGCATTAATCTCAAGGCTTTAAATGTAAGAAGGTCTGGATCGCCCGGCCCCGCGCCGACTAGATAGACTTCACCAGAAGCGTCTTGGCTTTCCCATTTAGTCAGCTCTTTTTCTAACGCAACCTCAGCCAGTTTTTGTTTGCCGGTAAACACCAGTTCGGCAATGGTGCCACTAAAGGCTTTCTCCCAAAAAGCTCGCCGCTGAGTAATATTTGAAAGACGTGTTTTTACTTCAGATCTAAATTGAGTAGCAAGATTTGCCAGACTTCCAAATGCTGAGGGTATGGCTGCTTCTAAGCGACCACGCAGTAATCGAGTCAACACAGGGGCATTACCACCACTACTGACTGCTGCAATGACTGGATTGCGATCGACAATGGCGGGAAAAATAAAAGAACTGTCTCTGGCATCTGAAACCACATTACACAGAACATTTTTTTCTGACGCCAGTTTCGCAATTTCAGCATTCAGTGGTTCATTATCTGTGGCCGCCACCAGGATAGATAGGCGGGCATATTCGTCTTGCCATTCGTCCCATGAACCTTGATCTAATTTTAGGTTCTTTTCTTCACCAGGTAATGCTGCTAAACGATCACAAAATGATTCTGACAGACAGGTTACTTGCGCACCTGCACGCAGTAACAATTCAATTTTCCGACACGCAACCGGTCCTCCGCCAATGACCAAACAAGATTTGTTTTTGAGGTCTAAAAATAAAGGCAGGTAATCCATGGTTGGTCTCTTTCTGACAATTGTTGATTCAGTATAAATGAAAAAGGCTTGCCGGATTGCTCCTGACAAGCCTTGTTATTTTTTTATCTCTTTCTAGGGAGTAAGTAATTCTGTCCCACCCATATAGGGTTTGAGCACTTCGGGAACGGTAATAGAACCATCTTGATTCTGATAGTTCTCCAACACAGCAACCAGTGTGCGTCCAACTGCTAAACCAGAGCCATTTAATGTATGCACCAATTCTGGCTTTTTCGCTTCTGGGTTTCTGAATCTGGCCTGCATGCGACGAGCTTGAAAGTCAGTACAGTTAGAGCATGAAGATATCTCACGGTACTTATCTTGCCCCGGTAACCAAACCTCTAAGTCATAGGTTTTTGCAGCGCCAAAACCCATGTCGCCACCGCAAAGAACAACCTTTCGATAAGGTAATTCCAGGGCTTGCAGAATGGCTTCCGCGTGACTGGTTAGCTCTTCCAATGCCTCGTAAGACTTTTCCGGATGAACCACTTGAACCATCTCTACTTTTTCAAACTGATGCTGACGAATCATGCCCCTGGTGTCACGACCATATGAGCCTGCTTCAGATCTGAAGCACAGGGTATGGCCTGAGAACTTTTTAGGCAGTTCGTTTTCTTCCAGAATTTGATCGCTCACCATATTTGTGACGGGTACTTCAGCTGTTGGAATCAGGTAGTAACCGGAATCCCCTTGAAGCTTAAATAAGTCTTCTTCAAATTTCGGCAACTGACCGGTACCGGTTAAAGTGCCTGAGTTGACCATTACAGGCACATTGATTTCGGTATAACCGTGTTTCTCCACATGGGTATTTAACATGAACTGGGCAATGGCTCGGTGCAATCGGGCTATCTGGCCAGACATTACGGCAAAGCGACTGCCGGTAATTTTGGTCGCGCTCTCAAAGTCCAACCCGCCAATCCCAGAGCCTAAATCTACATGATCCTTTGGTTCAAAATCGAACTCCCTAGGGGTACCCCACTTTAAGACTTCGACGTTGTCGTCTTCGTCTTTGCCTTCAGGTACTGACTCGTGTGGCAGATTAGGAATGCCAGACAATATGTCGTCTAACTGAGTCTGCAAATCTTTCAGCTGTTCCGATTTTTGTTCAAGTTGATCGGATATCACTTTGGTTTTTTCAGCAACCTGCGCCTTAGCTTCTTCGACCGGTGTGCCTTGACCTATGAGCATGCCCACTTCTTTGGAAGCTTTTTTCTTATCTGCCTGTAAGGTTTCCGACTCGATCTGAACTTCCTTACGACTGGCTTCTAGGGATGAGAAGCGTTCGGTATCCAGTTGATAACCTTTTTTCGTAAGAAGTTGAGCTACTTCTTCCAAATTATTTCGAAGCAGTTTTATGTCCAGCATGAGAGTCTGAAATCCTTAATTAAAATAACGCTTTAGCGACGTAGTAGCCTGAGGCCACCGCCAATAAACATAGGCAAACGCTGAGAACTAAATAGATCACAGCAAGATTAACCTGACCCTGTTGAATAAGGGTTAAGGCTTCCAGCGCGTAACTGGAAAAAGTAGTGAAGGCGCCTAGAAAACCCACCACTACTAGGCTGCGCCATTGCGGAGCCAAGGCCGGGTATTTTATGGCGAAAATTACGAAAGCCAAGCCTATGATGAAACATCCGATAACATTTGCTAGTAAAGTCCCTAATGGCAGGCCGTGATTCCAGTACTTGCTGGTTATTTGCACAACCGAATAGCGGCCCATAGCCCCGATAGCGCCGCCACAAGCGATGGCAATTAGGTGAGTCCAGTGAAAAGCTGGGATCATGGTTAGGATTCCTGTGGGTAACGTTTTAAGGCGCTGGCCTGGTCAAGAGATCTTAAATACTTAAGCTTTTGCGCAATTTTAGATTCTAGGCCGCGATCCACAGGCTCATAAAATCTTGTACCTGACAGTTCCTGAGGAAAATATTCTTCACCAGCGGCATAAGCCTCGGGCTCATCATGAGCATAACGATAACCATCGCCCATACCCACATCTTTCATCAACTCAGTGGGGGCATTTCTAAGATGCATAGGCACTTCATAGTCAGGTGAGCTTTTGACCAAGGAACGGGCTTGATTGTAGGCATTGTAAGCGGCATTACTTTTGGGTGCTGAAGCCAAATAAAGCACCGCATTGGCCAATGCTAACTCCCCTTCTGGGCTGCCCAACCTTTGCTGAATATCCCAGGCGGACATAGCGACTTGAGCTGCCCTGGGGTCCGCTATGCAAACATCTTCAACTGCCATTCGAATGAGTCGTCGGGCAATGTAAAAAGGATCGCAGCCCCCGTCCAGCATTCTACACATCCAATACAGCGCAGCATCTGGCGCTGAACCTCGAACTGATTTATGTAGCGCAGATATCTGTTCGTAAAAAACATCGCCACCCTTATCAAACTTTCGGGTACTGTTGCCCATGGCTTCAGCTAATAGCTGCGTGGTTATACGCTTAACATTGGGGGGTTCTGTTTCCGCTAAATCAACCAGAAGCTCCAACAGCCCAAGGGCTCTTCGGCCATCGCCATCGGCGCATCGAATCAGCCCTTGGAAACAATCCTGTTCAAATTTAACCTCGAACTCAGCCAGCTCTGAATCTTTCTTAAGGGCATTGTTCAACAGTAATTTAAGATCATCCTCGTCTAGATTTTTTAAACGATAAACCCGAGCTCTGGACAGAAGTGCGTTGTTTAGTTCAAACGATGGATTTTCGGTAGTGGCACCGATAAAAATAAAAGTGCCGTCTTCCACAAAAGGCAAAAATGCATCTTGTTGTGCTTTGTTGAAGCGATGCACTTCATCCACAAAAAGAATGGTACGTTGCCCCTGGGCCATGGCTATTTTAGATTTATCAACCGCTTCTCGGATGTCTTTGACACCTGACAACACCGCCGAAATAGATTCAAAACGGGACTGGCTTTGATTAGCCAGCAATCTGGCTAAGGTGGTTTTCCCCACTCCAGGTGGCCCCCAAAGGATCATAGAATGAAGCTGTTCATTCTCTATTGCCCGCCTAAGGGGTTTTTCTGGACCTAAAATATGTGACTGCCCGACATAGTCGTTTAAGGTTTGTGCCCTTACCCTTTCAGCTAGGGGCTTAAACGAGTTATGTTGGTCAGAAAATAAATCCATCAGTTCGCCTGATCCAACACATCCACACCCTCAGGTGGTTCAAAATTAAAAAAGTCGGGGGCTAATTCTGAATCTAATTGCACCTGAGACAATTCCAGTAAAGTGGTTTGACCCAACTGATCTTCAAACCTGAGTTCAGAAATGACCTCATCCTTAAACACAACCAAAATGGAGGATAATGATTCACTCTCATCTTTTGGAGTTAATTGAAAAGATCGATATTCACCATCGGCATTGCGTTCTCTTATGGAATAGCGGTTATCTAAATCATCTTTTTGGCCGCTTAATATGACCGCTGGGCTTCGATGGAATTGTTCATCTGCATTTTGTCTGGTGACTTGCTCCAAATCTTTGTCGAAGACCCACAGGGTTGAACCATCAGAAATGATTTCCTGCTCTATCGGAGGCTGGGTAAACCAGAAAAACTTGTTGGGTCTTTCAATGGTCACCGCACCATAAATGGTTTCCAAGCTTTCTCCTTCGTGGCTCACAGTGGTTTGAATAAAACTCGCTTCCAAGACAGTGAACTTTTCCAACAAACTGTTGAAGCCATCCAGAGGTTCAGACATGCCGAAAGATGACAAAAACGCTAAAGAAGAAAATACGATACCTTTTAAATTGTTATTCATGCTAATTCCTTAGGCCGGTGGAGGGGGTGGTGCCAATACTTCGCGACTGCCATTGTGACCCGCTGGACTGACAACTCCGGCGTTTTCCATTGATTCAACCAAACGAGCTGCTCGGTTATAACCAATTCTGAGTTTTCGTTGTACAGAAGAAATAGAGACTTTTCGAGTTTCAGTGACAAAAGCAACTGCTTCATCAAACAGCGCATCACTTTCACCATCACTGGATTCTTCGCTGTCAAAGCCAGTTAATCCAGGCGTCGCCTCATCCGGTACTCCATTGACAATTTCATCGACAAACTCTGGCTGACCACGTTTCTTCCATTCGGCAACCACTCGATGAACTTCATCGTCGGACACAAAAGCACCGTGAACTCGCTCTGGCAAACTGGTGCCGGGTGGCATATACAGCATGTCACCGTGTCCGAGTAATTGCTCTGCTCCGCCCTGATCCAAAATGGTTCGGGAGTCGACTTTAGACGACACCTGAAACCCAATTCGGGTTGGGATATTGGCTTTAATCAGACCGGTAATCACGTCTACCGAAGGTCGTTGAGTTGCCAGAATCAAATGCACACCGGCAGCACGAGCCTTTTGCGCTAGCCTCGCAATGAGTTCTTCAACTTTTTTACCCACGATCATCATCATGTCAGCAAATTCGTCTATGACCACAACGATGAATGGTAGTGGCTCCAATATGGGTTGTTCTTGATGCATTACATCTTCAGGATTCCACAAGGGGTCAGGAATGGGTTCACCGGCAGCAATGGCGTCAGACACTTTCTTGTTAAAACCGGCAATATTCCTAACGCCAACATTTGCCATTAATTTGTAGCGACGCTCCATCTCCGCGACACACCAGCGCAAACCATTGGCAGCGTCTTTCATGTCTGTTACTACAGGAGTGAGTAGATGGGGAATGCCATCGTAAACCGACAGCTCCAGCATTTTAGGGTCAACCAGAATGAGCCTTAGCTGCTCAGGCGTGGCTTTATAAAGCATGCTGATGAGCATTGAGTTGACGCCCACCGATTTACCCGAACCTGTTGTTCCTGCCACCAGCAAGTGAGGCATTTTGGCCAAGTCAGCAATGACCGGTTGGCCGCCAATGTCATGTCCTAACCCAAGGGTTAGAGGTGATGGGGATTTATCAAATATGTCGGCAGTTAAGATTTCGCTGAGCCTGACCATGGCTCTATTTTCGTTAGGTACTTCAATACCAACAACTGACTTACCTGCAATGACTTCAACCACCCGCACACTCACCATGGCCATGGAACGGGCTAAGTCTTTAGCTAGGTTAGAGATTTTACTGACCTTAACGCCAGGTGCTGGCTGAATTTCAAAACGGGTAATAACTGGGCCTGGGGCAACAGAGACTACTTCAGCAGTCACACCAAAATCCTGCAGCTTGATTTCTAATAGTCGGGACATGGCTTCAAGCGACTCTTTGCTGTATCCCAGTTGCTTGTCGGCGTCACCTGCATCTAGCAAAGCCAGATTAGGAAGCTGCCCTAAGGACTCAGAATCAAATAAGGACTGTTGCTGTTCTTTTACCACCCGTTCAGCAATCTTGGGTTGTTTCTTAGGTTTTTTAATCTTGGGCGGTGCTTTTGTAGCGTTTTTCTCTATTTGAATTTCTAAATTTGCTTTTCGTTGTTCAACAACTTTTTGAATCTCTTTCTGCTCAGCTCTTTTACTTCGAGTTTGTCGAATCAGGCTTCCAATTTTTGAACCTAACAGGAATATCCAATTTCCGGTCTTATCCATTAAACCCAACCAGGAAAGATTGGTGGTCACGGTCATGCTGAACATAAATATGGCAAACAACAGCAGTGTTGAACCAAAGAGATTAAAACTGGAGAAAAACACCTCAGACACCCACTGCCCTAAGAAACCCCCTGCAGTGGCCGAAGCGCTGCTGCTGAAGTGCAGGGTTGCTAAGCCAGCGCCTGAGATCAACGTGAGAATTGCCCCAGTAAACCGTATAAAAAATATTGGCCACTGCCATGGCCTGTGAGTATTTCTTTCTCTAAAGAAAGTCCAGGCTCGGTAAGCAAAAATGAAAGGAATAACATAGGCAAGAATGCCTATAAGGCTGAACAAAACATTCGCAAGCCATGCACCGGAGGGCCCTGCTAAATTTCTAACATGGGTTTCATGCCCTATATAAGTCCAACCAGGATCCGATGGGTGATAGCTAAATAAAGCAATAGCTAGGTAAGTGGCTATTGCCAACAAACCAATTAGACCACCTTCCCTAAGACCGCGCTCTTTTAGCCGGTTTAAAGGGTTTTCGGCATTACTGTTGCTGTCCTCGGCCTTGCTACTTTGACCCATTCCTGTTGCCTTACTTGGTATGAATTAATCAGGGTGACCATGCTATCGGCTAAAACCGCAAGACCACACTGTGAGTTTATCCAGTATTTTTGTGAGAGTTTACCCTAAAGATCTTGTATTACCCAGCCAACCCTTTGAAAATAAAGAGATATTTAAGGTTACACAACTATGACACAGATTCCCTGGCTGGATAGCATTAATCCCCTATTTCCCCCAACAGAGATGGCAATGACTGAACCCAATGGTCTGTTGGCTGCTGGTGGTATGTTAAATGAAGATTGGTTAATGACAGCCTATCGACATGGTATTTTTCCTTGGTTTTCGGAGGGCGATCCCATTCTTTGGTGGTCGCCATCGCCGCGAATGGTTCTTGAACCTCAACATCTGCATCTGGGCAGATCAACACGTAAATTTCTCCGTAAGCCGGTTTATGACCGTATAACATTCGACAAATCCTTTGAACAGGTCATCTACCAGTGCGCAGAGATCGAGAGAGGTCAAGACGGAACCTGGATCACAGTGGAAATGGAAAATGCCTACTCAAACCTACATGAGTCGGGAAAAGCCCATTCAGTGGAAGTCTGGAAGCAAAATGAACTGATCGGAGGCCTGTACGGCGTCGCCATTGGCAGTGCTTTTTTTGGGGAGTCTATGTTCAGTAAGGTTAGCGGTGCCTCAAAAATTGCTTTTATTGCATTAATTCGCTTACTCAGCTCGAAAGGCTTGAGTATTATTGACTGTCAGGTGCACACACAATACTTGGAATCTTTTGGCGCAACCGAAATTCCAAGAACCGAATTCGAACAGAAATTAGATGTCGCACTACAACAGGGAGATTTTTCGCATCAAGTTTGGTCAACAGAATTTCAATTTGGTGAGATAGATGTCTGATAATCTAGTTTTCTTTCAGACTGGCAAACACCCATGCAGTTACTTACCGGATACCGAAGCACAAACTGTGTTTTTGGATCCTGAAATCATTATGGGCGTTGAACTGTTGGAGCTTCTCCATCTTAATGGATTTCGCCGCTCAGGTGACCATCTTTATCGTCCAAAATGTCCGACCTGTTCTGCCTGCAAATCATCCCGCGTGGTGGTGGATGATTTTAAATTCAGTCGACGTTTTAAACGCATCCTAAAAAAAAATAGCGACCTCAATATTGAACTGGTGGATGCAGAGTTTTTTGAAGAGCATTACCAGCTGTATGACCGATACATCAGCACTCGCCACGCCGATGGCGACATGTACCCACCGACACCAGATCATTACCGAGATTTTTTAGTATCTGATCTTGAATGCTCAAAACTTATGGAAATCAGAGACCCAGATGGAAAATTAGTCGGCGCTAGTGCAATAGACCTACTGCTCACCGGCCCCTCTGCTATTTATACCTATTTTGATCCAGACTTATCTGACAGAAGCATTGGTGCTTTTGCGATTTTAAAACTGATCGAACTTTCCTCTAACAACAACCTACCCTTTGTTTATCTTGGATATTGGATCGAAAACTGCTCAAAAATGTCCTACAAAAGTGAATATCAACCTCTGGAAATATTCACAGAGAATCAGTGGCAAAAATTCCAAGATTAATTATTAATAACCTTTTGATTAATGGCGAATATTCAGGCAGAATCCCGCGCCTGATATTATACAGTTACAGGGTTTTTGGAGATTCATGGCGAAAGAAGACGTAATTGAAATGGAAGGCGAGATTCTAGATACCCTTCCAAACACGATGTTCCGTGTGAAATTGGAAAATGGTCACGTAGTGACTGCGCATATCTCTGGCAAGATGCGTAAAAATTATATTCGTATCCTTACGGGTGATAAGGTCAAAGTGGAAATGACACCGTACGACCTATCTAAAGGAAGAATCGTTTTCCGTGCAAGATAATTACGTAAGTCATCAATGAATACAAAAAAGGCTCCACAAGGAGCCTTTTTTAATGGGATCGTAAAAGCTTATGCAGGTTCAGCTTCAATCTCAGGCTGAAGCACTAACTCTTCGTTTTCAACCGTTACATTCACCACGCCGCCGTCAGACAACGCACCGAACAACAGCATTTCTGCCAGTGGACGCTTCAGTTTTTCCTGAATTAAACGAGCCATTGGTCTTGCACCCATGTTCTCGTCATAGCCGTTAAGCGCTAACCATTCTCTAGCCAGTTCATCCACTTCCATCTGAACTTTCTTCTCATCAAGCTGAGCCTGCAGTTCTGTTAAGAACTTGTCGACCACACCACTGATGATTTCTTTATTCAATGCATTGAACTGAACAATGGCATCCAAACGGTTACGGAATTCAGGAGTAAACATCTTACGAATTTTCTCCATGCCGTCCGTTGTATGATCCTGAGTCGCGAAGCCCATTGAACGACGGCTCATTTCTTCAGCGCCTGCGTTACTGGTCATAATCAGAATAACGTTACGGAAATCCGCTTTACGACCATTGTTGTCAGTCAGCGTACCGTGATCCATTACCTGTAACAGTAAGTTGAACACTTCAGGGTGAGCTTTTTCAATTTCATCGAGCAACAACACACAGTGTGGATGCTTGGTGACAGCGTCTGTTAACAAACCACCTTGATCAAACCCAACATACCCAGGAGGGGCTCCAATAAGTCTTGATACTGTATGGCGCTCCATGTATTCGGACATATCGAAACGAATCAATTCAATACCCATGCTCTCGGCAAGTTGCTTAGTGACTTCGGTTTTACCAACACCAGTTGGCCCCGCAAACAGGAAGGAGCCAATTGGTTTTTCATCTGGCTGCAACCCTGCCCGCGACAGTTTGATGGTAGATGCCAATAGCTCAATAGCATCGTCCTGACCAAAAACAGTCATCTTCAGATTACGCTCAAGATTTGCGAGCTGTTCTTTATCAGAACGATTCACGCTCTTAGCTGGAATACGTGCAATGGAGGCCACTACTTTCTCGATGTCAGCAATGCTGATTACCTTCTTGCGTTTGCTCTCGGAAACCAATCTTTGAGCAGCGCCGGCTTCATCAATTACATCAATTGCTTTGTCGGGAAGATGACGATCGCTGATGTAGCGTTCAGACAATTCCGCTGCTGCTTTCAAAGCATTATCATTGTAACGAAGTCCATGATGCTCTTCGAATTTAACTTTCAATCCACGGAGGATTTTATAGGTCTCGTCTACAGAAGGCTCAAGTACATCAATTTTTTGGAAACGACGGGTTAACGCACTGTCTTTCTCAAAAATCCCGCGGAACTCTTGGAAAGTTGTAGAACCTATGCAGCGTAACTCGCCAGAACTTAACAAAGGTTTCAAAAGGTTAGATGCATCCATAACGCCACCGGATGCTGCACCTGCTCCAATAATGGTGTGAATTTCATCAATAAATAAAATGGATTTTTCTCTACGCTTTAATTCAGCCAACATGGCTTTGAAACGTTTTTCGAAATCACCACGATACTTGGTTCCTGCCAACAGAGCGCCAAGATCCAGAGAATACACCACTGAGTTCTCTATAATTTCTGGAACATTACCATCAACAATTTGCTTGGCTAAACCTTCAGCAATGGCTGTTTTACCCACACCGGTTTCACCTACCAGTAGCGGATTGTTTTTGCGGCGGCGAGATAAAATCTGAATAACCCGTTTCACTTCTTTATCTCTGCCCACAAGGGGGTCTATGCGACCTTGTTTCGCTTGCTCATTTAAATTAGTAGCAAAACTTTCCAAAGGATTTTGCGAATTGGACTCCGAACCAGATTCCTCTTCCATGCCTCCTTCTGCACCTAAATCATCGCCTTCTTGTGGTCCGTTGTTTTGAACCTTAGTAATACCATGGGCAATGTAATTGACCACGTCGATGCGGTTAATATTTTGCTGTTTTAAAAAGTAAACCGCCTGACTCTCTTGTTCACTGAATATCGCAACAAGAACATTGGCTCCGGTAACTTCTTTCTTACCAGATGACTGAACATGAAACACAGCTCGCTGAAGCACTCGTTGGAAGCCTAACGTGGGTTGGGTTTCCCTCTCAGCATCGGCACTGGGAATCAGGGGTGTTGTGGAGTCGACAAATTCAGTCAACTCTCGTCTAAGTTTCGAAATATCTGCAGCACAGGAGTTAAGTACTCCTATGGCAGCCTCATTGTCCAATAACGCCAGCAATAGATGCTCTACCGTCATGAATTCATGCCGCTTCGCTTTGGCTTCCTTGAACGCGTTATTGAGTGTCTGCTCGAGATCTTTACTTAACATATAAACACCAGATACCGTCGATAATTAATAAGACTAGTCTATTGCTTCGATCTCACAAAGCAGCGGATGTTCATTTTCTTTTGAAAATTGATTAACCTGCGCTGCTTTGGTTTCCGCAATATCCCTAGTATAGACGCCACACACTCCTTTTCCTTGGGTGTGAACGTTCAACATTACTTGAGTTGCCTTTTCACGATCCATGCCGAAAAACATTTGAAGAATGGTTACAACAAAATCCATGGGTGTGTAATCATCATTCATTAGTACCACCTGATACAAACTGGGTGGCTTCAGCTGTGGCTCTTCTGGCTTTATCGCCAGATCACTATCGCCATCTGGATCAACATCACCTTCACTGGCAACTAAACGCTGATTTTCTATACCCTTCATGATTAAACCTATTTACTCCTTACTGTTTTAAGTCGGGTCTGGATCAGAAATATCAAGCAGCCCTTCACATTTTTTCAACATGATACATCAGACAACACTATTCATCAGCGCAATGTCTTGACTAACTTTTTTTTCCTGCACAACATAAACCACCCCATAAAAAATGGGGAAGTTCCACTCTGTCGGATAACTGTTGTAAGGAGTTGATATGCCTGCAGGGAAAGTTAAGTGGTTTAATAATGCCAAAGGATTTGGATTTATTTTAGCTGAAGGCAGTGATGAAGATTTATTTGTTCATTACTCTTCAATTGAAATGGATGGCTATAAAACATTGAAAGCGGGTCAACCTGTTGCATTCTCGACGATCAAGGCGGACAAAGGCACTCATGCAGTGCACGTTCGCATTGCCGCGGATGAAGAAACAGCGAGAACCCTTTCTAATGAAATGGAAAGCTCAGAAAAATTAAAAGAATTAGCTGAAGCGTAGTTTTAACTTTCGTTTAAGCTCCTGGTACAGGCTGGCATTAAGTTTTAAATTAGTTTAATTCTCAAACAAAAAAGGCTGCATTTACGCAGCCTTTTTTAGTGTTGAGCAATATTAACTTTTACAAAGCAGCCAATGCAGAGTTGAAAGTTTCACTAGGACGCATAGCTTCAGAAGCTAGCTCATCGTTTGGCTGATAGTAGCCACCGATTTCCATTGCCTTACCCTGAACTGCATTCAACTCTTCAACAATTTTGTCTTCATTGTCTGTTAACGCTTTTGCCAGAGGCGCAAATTTAGCTGCTAATTCTGTGTCTGTACTCTGCTCTGCCATGGCTTGTGCCCAATACATGGCTAAATAAAAATGAGAACCACGGTTATCTAATTGACCCACTTTACGCAGCGGCGACTTGTTGTTTTTCAAGAACAAACCATTGGCAACATTCAACGCTTCGGCAACAACGCCAGCTTTAGTATTGCCAGTCTTTTCAGCCAGATCTTCCAGAGAAACAGCCAGAGCCAAAAACTCACCTAAGGAATCCCAACGCAGGTGGTTTTCTTCATTGAATTGCTGAACATGCTTTGGTGCAGAACCACCAGCACCGGTTTCAAACAAACCGCCGCCTGCTAACAGAGGAACGATAGACAGCATCTTCGCAGATGTACCCAGCTCCAGAATTGGGAACAGGTCAGTCAGGTAGTCACGCAGAACATTGCCAGTCACAGAGATAGTGTCTTTACCTTCTTTCATGCGCTCCAGTGCGTGACGAGTTGCGTCTACTGGTGCTTTGATCAAGATTTCCAGACCATCAGTGTCGTGATCTTTCAGGTATTCATTAACCTTCTTGATCAGGTTAGCGTCGTGTGCACGGTTTTCGTCTAACCAGAATACAGCAGGGTTACCAGTGGCTTTGGCACGATTAACACCCAGCTTCACCCAATCGCGGATCGGCAGGTCTTTAACCTGACAAGCGCGGAAAATATCACCAGCTTCAACACTGTGCTCCATCAGAGTTGTACCAGATGCATCGACTACACGAACAGTACCGTCAGCTGGGATCAGGAAAGTCTTGTCGTGAGAACCGTATTCTTCAGCTTTCTTGGCCATCAGACCAACGTTAGCAACGTTACCCATGGTTGTTGGATCGAAAGCACCATTGTTCTTACAGAACTCGATAGTTTCCTGGTAAACGCCAGCGTAGCAGCGATCAGGGATGGTGAACTTGGTGTCTTTCTGCTTGCCGTCTGGGCCCCACATCTGGCCAGATGCACGAATAGCAGCTGGCATTGAAGCATCAATGATCACGTCACTTGGTACATGCAGGTTGGTGATACCTTTATCGGAATCGACCATACCCATGGCTGGACGCGTCTCGTAAACCGCTTGCAGATCAGCTTCGATTTCAGTTTTCTTGTCAGCTGGTAGAGAGGCGATCTTGGTGTATACGTCACCGATACCATTGTTGGCATCAACGCCCAGCTCTTCAAAAGTCGCCGCGTGTTTTTCGAATACGTCTTTGTAGTAAGTTTTAACACAGTAACCAAAGATGATTGGGTCAGAAACCTTCATCATGGTGGCTTTCATGTGCAGTGAGAACAATACGTCCTGCTCTTTAGCCGCCTGAATTTCTTTCTCGAAGAAAGCCTGCAGAGACTTACCGCTCATGCGAGTGCTATCCAGAACTTCACCTGCTTCCAGAGCTACGCTCGCTTTCAATACAGTTACGGAACCGTCAGCTGCTACCAGCTCGATCTTAACGTCACCAGCTTCTTCCATAACCACAGATTGTTCGTTACCGAAGAAATCGTCTCCATCCATGTGTGCAACATGAGACTGGGAAGCAGAATCCCAGGCACCCATTGAGTGTGGATTAGCCTTGGCGTATTCCTTAACAGGGCCAGCCACACGACGGTCAGAGTTACCTTCACGCAGCACAGGGTTTACCGCAGAGCCTAGAACCTTGGCATAGCGGGCTTTAAAGTCTGCTTCTTCGTCGTTCTTAGGATCAGCAGGATATTCAGGCAGATCGTAACCATGCTCCTGAAGCTCTTTAATAGCCGCCTGCAGCTGAGGAATGGATGCAGAGATGTTTGGCAGCTTGATTACGTTCGCTTCTGGGGTTTTACACAGCTCCCCCAGCTCAGCCAGCGCATCAGATTGACGTTGTTCTTCAGACAGTCTTTCAGGGAAATGAGAAATGATACGACCCGCCAGAGAGATGTCTTTCAGTTCCATTTCAATGCCTGCAGCACTGGCGAACGTCTCAATGATTGGTAGAAAAGAGTAAGTCGCAAGAGCTGGTGCTTCGTCCGTCTTGGTATAGATAATCTTGGAAGTTGTCATGAATTATCCCTAGAAATTCAGAAGTGTGAGGTGGATTTAATGGTAGTGGATATTGAGCTGATTGTTAGCTCTGAACAGTTTATTACAGCTAATACACCATTAAGTCATTGGAAAATCGCGGCGGATTATATCAGCAGCTTTTTATTTAGAGTAGCAACTGCCCAATGATGTAAATGGTCCGATGCATTGAAGTTAAAGTAGTTTCTAGCTTTCAGTCGAAAGGCTCTACAATGGGCATTAGGAGGCTATAGTTAATGTCGTTTCTAGGTTGTGAAACATCTATTTACGCTATGATTGTTCTTATAATGCCTGTGAATACTCGCAATGTTCTGGCTTAATAAGCGCCCTTTTTTATGGATTTACCCTTAAATGGCTAGGCTTTTCCTGTTAAACAAACCCTACCAAGTCATGTGTCAATTCACCGATAAAGAAGGCCGCACTACCCTTGCCGAATACATAAACGAAAAAGGAATTTACCCAGCCGGTCGCTTGGACTACGACAGCGAAGGTCTTTTGCTTTTAACCAATGACGGAGACTTGAATCACCGCATTACCCACCCCAGCCAAAAACTCCCCAAAACCTATTGGATTCAGGTTGAAGGTGACATCACTAAAGAGGCCATTGCAAAGCTTCGAGAAGGTGTAGAACTCAAAGATGGTAGGACTAAGCCGGCTAAAGTTAAAAAAATTGAAGAACCCCAGGTTTGGCCGCGAAACCCACCTGTGCGTTTTCGGGCCAACATTCCAACCAGTTGGGCAGAAATTGTGATTACAGAGGGCCGAAATCGTCAGGTGCGCCGCATGTCTGCGTCCGTTGGCTTCCCTACTCTGCGTTTAATTCGAGCGTCCATTGGTCATTGGCATTTGAATAATCTACAGCCCGGCGAGTTTATTGTGGAAGACATTCACCTCCCTAAAAAGACTCACCCTTCATCTATGAAAAACAGACCAACCAAACGAACAGGAGGTTTTGGGAATAAAAGGCCAAGAAAAAATCACAAATAGTGATCAGCCTTTAGTCCATGTTTTTTGACTAGCTTTCCAAGGGCTCGTCGTTCTTTGCCAGATCGCCTTGATGCTTCACTGATATTGCCATTGGTTTGTTTGAGTAAATCTTCTAAATAGCTCTTTTCGAAACTGTTGATTGCGTCTTGTTTAGCCTGTTGATAAGAACAACTGTCGGTTACCTTTTCAACAGTAAACTGAAATCGACTTAATTCGGGAGATTCTGACTTGAGTGAATCGCTCAAAATGCGATTTTCTAATTCTCTGATATTTCCTGGCCAATGTTGCTGCTTCAACCAAGTTTTATAACTCGAATGAATAGAAACCACCTTAGTTCGGTATTTTCTCTGAAACTTTTTAATTAAATAATCTGCGATAGGGTCGATGTCATCAATTCTTTGCCTAAGAGGAGGAATCTTTAAATTTAAGACATTGAGTCGATAATAAAGATCACTTCTGAATTTTCCTTCTTTAACCAGTTCTTCCAAGGGTTGGTTACAAGCCGCCACAATGGCCGCGTTAGATTTCTTAATGGTCTGGCTGCCCAAGGATCTGTACTCGTTATTCTGTAGAAACCGTAATAAAGTCGCTTGAGATTTCAAAGGAAGACTATCAACCTCGTCAAGAAATAAGGTGCCCTTATCAGCTAAATCTATTAATCCTTGTCTGTCTGCTTGCGCGTCGGTAAAAGCCCCTTTTTTTACACCAAATAATTCACTTTCAAATAGGTTTTCAGGTATTGACCCACAATTAATTGGGATAAAACCGAAATCCGTTCGAGAACTTAAATAATGTATTGCTCTTGCAGTATTTTCTTTGCCTGTGCCGGTTTCACCCTCAATTAAAATAGGCACAGGGTATTTAGAGACCTGTTCAATACCTTTGACCAGCTCCAAATATTTCTCGCTTTTACCTATTAAGTCCATTTGATAAAAGTTTTTTAATGAGTCATCCCCTAACTCAGAGGATTTAGTTGCGGAATTTGTAAGCCACTTCAACTTAACAATCAATTCATCTTTGGTGCACGGCCAGTGGTAGAAATCATCAAAATGTTGTAGCGCCTGTGAATTAAGGTTCTTTACACAGCCATCACATATTAAACACATTTTAAAAACCGATTCCGGGAGGGACTCAATTTTTTCTAAGGTTTGACTAGCCCTGTCCTGTGTTAAACAAAACAGTATAGGAATAGTGCATTGGCTAATTTCATCACAGATAGAATCAACTGAAATGTATTTCACCAATATACCAATAGATTTCAACTCTTCGCGCAATTTCGAAAAAACCAGTGACGAACTGTCAGGATGAACAAGATAAACTTGCTTCATTTTTTCGTATTCCTTTACTTGAAGTTAAATTGTTTATTGGGCCGGTATTTTTAGATTTGTACGTGTCCGGAACCAATATCCCTCAATCAAAAACTTCGAAACTTAAGTCAGATTAATAGAATACTAAATTTTTTTTGGGATCTCCTTCTCATATTTAATAGTCAATTCCAGCCGGGTAAAAACAACTCTGTGTGGGTGTTAAATCACCCAGCAATTTAATCCTGTTTTTAAAAACACCTGGGTAAATTAATACCCAGCCTTCCAATTTATTTATCCATTTCAGTTGAATTTAAGAGGATTTTATTAGGCACGATAATTGTTATTTACTAACTAAATCCAAGCGGATCTGCATGAGCTTTTATCGAGTGAATAAGGAAGATGAAAAAATAAAAAAGCTTGAGAAAGAAATTAGCAGGTACTTGAGCCACCGAGAGTTTTCCGCTGACACTTTGGATGGGATTTTAGATTGGTGGGTAGATGAACAGCCAGTTGAAGGCAATAAACACTTGATTAAACAAGCGGTCGATAACCTCATAAAAAAAGGTTTTCTAGACAAGCGAGTCATGCCAGATGGAACTGAGCTTTTTCACAAAAAACAATAACATCAGGGATTTTTAATGGCCGGATATCAATCGGTTCATGGCGCTCTTGAAGCACTTGAGTTTTACTTAAAACAAACCATACCGGGTGAACTCACTGGCGGCACGGTTGCAGCTTCGGTAAGGCTGTTAGGCAGTGCGGATATACAGAAGCCTGTCACTGGAAATGTGTTAGGCATCTACGCCCATAGGATTACCATTGATGATCTAGGAAGAAATCGACACTTTGCAAACAAAGGCGATGAACAAGGTGTTCCAGCGGGTGAACTTCCTGTCAATATCCATTTTTTAATTATTGCCTTCTCCTCCAGTGCCACTGTTGAAGCTGATCTTATTACCTGGGCAATGTTGCAGTTAGCCAACAAAACACATTTAACTATTTCTGAATTAGCATCAGCAGATCCAACTTGGGGTGAAAACGATTATTTAAGTGTGCTGCCTGAATCTATGTCCACTGAAGACATGATGAGAATTTGGGATCACTTTGACACTGACTATTTCAGCACAGCGTCCTATGTCGCGAAAACAGTTAGGCTAAGACTGGGGCAAACACAAACCGTTAATAAAAATGTTAAAACCCGTGTGTTTGGTATGGGCGAAGCGGAGAAATTGTAATGACTGAAAACCTCCCTTCTGCTTTAACTGCTGCCAACTCTGTAAAAGTCAGCGAAACACTGATTGATCATTGTTTAGATGTATTTTATTGGATTGATCAAGGCAGCCATGAATTAGCAACGAATCGAACACGCATTAACCGGCACTTAATAGAAACCTTTATAGCCATTGTGCCACCGACAGCCATTAAAAGTTTATCCAAGTCAGGCGCCTGTGCGGTGTGGTTAAAAAATTCTGGCACCTTTGTGGAAGGCATTGCGAACGACGCCGATGTGCAATTTCCAGCGCCCCCTAATTTGACCATTACTATTGAAGTTATTGACCCATTACAACAATTCCTACCAAGGCGAGCTCAAAAACAAATGGGATCTGGAGACGGAATTGCCATTGGTTTATTTAAAGCGCCCCACCACATTAATTTCAATTCTCAAGGGGGTATTTATGGCCAAATTAAAAATCAAAATGGCGATGTCATTCCTTGGGCTGTTATTAATTTACAGGTAGAAATTGTTACCAGTAGTTTTGTTAATTTTTCTGCACAAACCAATCATCTTGGTGAATTTCGTTTGTCACTAAAACGGTTGCCACCGTTACCTGAATCAGTAAATAGCTACAGCGCAGCTTTAAGTGTTAAAGCCAATGTTAACGCAGGCCCAAGTACCTATGAAGATTTTGAAAATCTGCCCGATGTGAATGTTAGGCAGCCAGACAGTAACAGTTTTTCTAGTACCTACGATCTGCAATTGGTTCCTGGAGAAACAAAATCCATCAGTTCGTTTGAACAAAACCATTTAACCATTACCACCACCTGACCGGTGAACCTGAGGAGGATACCATGCCTGAATATTTGGCTCCGGGTGTTTTTGTTGAAGAAGTCAGTTTTCGTGCTAAGTCCATAGAAGGGGTTGGAACCAGCGTGGCTGGTATGGTCGGCCCTACTAGAACTGGCCCCTTACGTGGACGCCCAGAATTACTAACCAGTTACGCGGACTTTGTTCGTGTTTATGGCGATGCACAAGATTTAACTATTGGTGGCAACACTGTTTTAAATCACACCGCTATTGCAGCGAAAGCTTTTTTTGATGGCGGTGGCAGTAAACTATTTGTGTCACGCATCACTCAAAATGTGAATGCCAGTCAACCGACTGGTGAAGGCAGTAGCGCAAGTTTGGCTTTTGTTGAAGACGCCAATCAAGACTTAAGATTCTCCAGTCGTTTTCCTGGCGTTTCAGGAAATGTCACCCTTGAACTGATTTGGAAAGACAGCGAAAACCTGTTGAAACTGGAAACCACTTCAATACCTCAAGACGGTGAAGTGGTGTATTTATCTGCAACTGGTTTAACCACTGATGTCAGAGCGGCTGGTACCGATGCAACCGCACCGGATGCAGCATTTAATATTGACTTTGAAGGCTTGGTTCAGCGCAATGGCGATCACTTCGTTATTGTTGACAATCTTTGCACCATCAGCACTGCTGACGATTCTGCCTTAACCGGTACCTCACTCAGATTGGGCGGCGATGCCGACGGCAGCGATGGCAGATTGATGGTTGCGGGCCTAGTTAACAATGCCACCACCTCTGTCACCTATACCAGAGTGACGGCAAAGAATCCCACTAGCGGCCCGTTGGTTACCGACAATTCCGTTACCATTAGTTTTACGGATGAAACTAATCTATCTGCATTTACTGGCTCTCCCCATTGGGGAACATTGACGACGCTCAGAGGCAGAATCAATGTCGAAGACCAGCAAGTCATTATTACTGCCGCTTTAAATGAAGGTGTTGGCGCAGACATCACCATGCATTTAGCCGCTTTGGCTGCTGCACCAACCACTGCAGAATCCATGTTAACTCAACGAAATTTCGATATTGATGTTTGGCGTGGCGGCGTTGAAGGCGAAGTGATTTATCGCTACCAAAATATCAATACCTCCCACACAGGTGCAGGTTCTTTGGGTCAGGTATTAGCCCAAAGCTTTGAAAAGAAACAAGCGAATTTAACCAGCCCAGTGAGCTGCACTGTTTCCGCTGCAAACGGCGACGAAGTTGTCGCGGCATTGTTCGATTTATTTGACGACGACGCGTTAAATCCAGGCACAGGTTCTCTGTTTGGTTCACGTTATTTAATTACTCTGGAAAACGGTACCGATGGCAATGAACCTGTAGCCATTGATTACGCCGGTGAATCCGATGAAGTTGATGGCAGTACTGGTTTTAAAGCCCTTGAGGACATCGAAGACATTGCCATCACTCTAGTACCGGCCGCTGTCACTTCGAATCAAACCACTCATCAACTCATTACATTGGAAATGCAAAAGCATTGTCGAAAGATGCGTTATCGAGTGGGCATTGTGGATGCCCGTGAAGGCATGGCGCTTTCTGAGGTTAGAGAATTTAGATCCACATTCGGCAGTGAGTCGAGACTCGCCCTTTATTACCCTTGGGTAGTCACTGCAGACCCAACAGGTCAGAGAGAAACCATTACTGTGCCACCATCAGGTTTTATAGCCGGTGTTTACGCCAACACTGATGTCACTAGAGGTGTGCACAAAGCACCGGCAAACGAACCTGTGATTGGTGCTCTGCGTTTTGCTCAAGACATCAATAAATTCCAACAGGAATTATTAAATCCAGATGGTGTGAATTGTTTGCGATCTTTTTCTGGTAGCGGTAATAGAGTTTGGGGTGGCCGAACCTTATCTACTGACCCGGAATGGAAATACATCAATGTTCGTCGCTATTTTCTTTATTTAGAAAGATCCATCGAAACCTCTACCCAGT
>JANQHX010000058.1 GCA_028282465.1 Gynuella sp. | reverse complement strand
TGCCCAGACACTCCAGGACAAACCGATAAACTACCTTTCCACATACCCCTAAAAATGGCGCTATTAAATGCTCGTGGAGCGGAGTTTGCCATTCAATTAAAGGGTGACGCAACGTATAACCAGGACACGGGTGTTTTACATGTAACACAAGAAGAAGAAACTTTTGTGTTTACTGGTATTTCAGAGAAGCCAGTACCCTCGTTGCTCAGGGATTTTTCAGCACCTGTGCGCTTGGAATATGATTATAGCGAGCAAGAATTGGCGTTCTTGATGTCTCACGATCCCAACGGATTTAACCGATGGGATGCCGGCCAACGATTAGCGACCAATGTGCTTAATCAACTAATTAATGAGTCTCTTTCTGGCTCCGATTTAACATCTAGCCCGTTACTAAAAGAGTCTTATGAGTCAGTGTTGCAAGACAGCTCAATTGAGCCAGCAATTAAAGTTAGGATGTTATCACTGCCTTCCGCCGCTTATCTATCCGAAATCTCTGAGACTGTTTACATCGACGCTATTCATGAAGCCAGAGAGTTTTTGAAAACTTACTTAGCTAAAGAGCTTAAAGAATTATGGCTAAATACTTACCTAAATTTAAATAAGGAAAAACCTTATCAATTTGTTCATCAAGATGTGTCTGAAAGAAGCTTAAAGAATTTATGTTTAAGTTACCTGATGGCCATTGAAGATGAAGAAGTGCTAGGGTATTGCGAAACCCAGTATCGACTGGCAAATAATATGACGGATAAGTATGCCGCGTTAACCCTTTTATCACAGTCAGATAATGCCGAAATGAGGCAAACATGCTTAACAGGTTTTATCGAAGAATGGCAAGACGACAACCAGATGGTTGAACAATGGTTAGCGTTACAAGGGCAATCCATTAAGCACGATGTTAATTATGTGAAAGACATGATGGGCTCACAACATTTTACTATTTATAACCCGAATAAAGTGCGCAGTTTAATTGGGGGTTTCTGCATGAGAAATCCAGTTAACTTTCATGCCGAAGATGGATCTGGATATCAGTTTTTGACCGATAGAATTCTTGAATTAAATAAAATTAATCCTCAAATTGCTTCGCGCATGCTGACGCCATTTACTCGATGGCGCAAATTCGAACCGAAAAGAAGGGAATTAATGCAAGCGCAATTGATGAAAATACACAGCCAAAAAGATTTAAGTAAAGATGTATTTGAAGTGGTTGATCGTTCTTTAAATAGTTAATTGTTTTGGTTAGTTTTCTTTATTCCTGAGTTAAAATTCTCCCGGTTGCTTCTGAGTTTTTCTATAAACTCAGAAGCAACCACAGGTTTTGACCAGTAGTATCCCTGAGCTTTGTCGCAGTGCAGTTCAGCCAAGGCTTCCAATGTTTCAATGTCTTCGACGCCTTCGGCCACTGTGTGTAAATGTAAGCTTTTTGCGATTTGAATAATGGCTTCTACTATGGCTTTATTGGCTGAGTCGGTCACCATGTCTTTCGTGAATGTGCGATCTATCTTAAGTGTTTCTACGTCGAATTTGCTTAGATAGCTTAGATTCGAATAGCCGGTTCCAAAATCGTCAATAGAAAAATGTATGCCTTTAGATTTCATATCACGTAATTGTTTTTTGACATTGTGTCGATCTTCAAATAACAGTGATTCTGTTAATTCAAGATCAATGAATTCTGGACTCAGTTTAAAGGCGGCTATTGAACTTTCTACGGTTTCTTGAAGATTGCCTCGGCGAAACTGAACAAAGGATAAATTGATGGCCATCGACATATCGGTAAATCCGAGGTCGTGCCAAGCTTTCAAATCTTTGCAGGCTTCGTGAATGACCCAGGCGCCAATTTCAATGATTTGACCAGTACTTTCAGCAATGGGTATGAAGGTAGCTGGTGAAATAGTGCCTAACACAGGATGTTTCCATCTCACTAGCGCTTCTGCGGCTTTGAATTTTCCGGTTTTTAAATCAACAATGGGTTGATACTGAACTTGAAACTGGTTTTTGATGGACGCTTCCCTAAGTCCTTTTGCTGTTTCAAAGTATTGATTGGTGTTTTCTTGCATGTCTAGGTCATAAAAACAGTAGGTGTTTCTGCCGTCTTCTTTGGCCCGGTACATTGCCATATCAGCATTTTTAGAAACAACATCAAAGTCGTCAGCATCATCTGGCGCAATACTGATTCCGATTGAACAGGTAATGGTCACAGGTTCATTTTGTATGGAAAATGGAATGGATATCTGTTCCATGATGTTGATGCAGATTTTTGAAACAGATTCGTTGCCTTGAATGCCTTCCAGAATGACTAAAAACTCATCGCCCCCATGCCGGCTGACGGTATCTTCTTTTCTTAAACAGCTAGTTAAACGTTTGCCCATTGCTACCAGAATTTCGTCACCAAATTGATAACCCATTGAGTCGTTGATGCTTTTAAAGTTGTCTAAATCGATAAACAAAATGGCTAATTTTTTTCGTTGACGTGCGCATTGTAAAATAGCGTGTTGAAAACGGTCTCGACAAAGTACTCTGTTGGGTAAGCCTGTTAGCCCGTCGTGATGAGCGATATGAGCAATCTCCCGCTCAGATTCCTTCACTTTCATGTTTTCATGTCTAAGTTTTGAAAGCAGGTTGCTCATGTCATTACCCAGTATTCTGATGGTAAAGGCAATGACCAGAAGAATGACCAAAACATCAATGATGACATTGGCATTGTGCCTTGGAAAATCGTTGTACATGATCCCCAGTTCATTCATTGTGCCCACGGTGGTTACTGCTGTAACCATGAACGCCAATATGGAGAGAAACAAACGCTTTGTACCCAACATGGCGGCATAAATAAGAATGCCTGGGTAAGCGAAAATGGCAGGGTCTCTTAACCCGGCATTTGCTGCCATAAGCAATGTGAGTGAAATGGTTAGAGTCCATAACAGAATGGCAACGGATAATTTGTATTGTTCTTTTTTGACAAAGTAGAAGGCGCTGATCATCACTACGGCAGCAATGCCTATAAAAAAGGAACTGGAATGGTTCTCGCCCATCGCGATATTAGTAAACAGAGAGATCACCAAGCCTATCTGGGTTGCCCAGAGCACTTGTTTTAGTCGTCTCACCATAAATCTTGGGGACTTACCCCCATTAGCACTATTTGTATTATCAATAGGCATAAAGAACCGAAACTTTATAAGGCTTCAATAAAGGTTAGTTCAAAAGCAAGAGGGTGCGAAAAAGAGTTATTGAGGGTTAGAATTTAATAGTTACAAATTGAAAAAAGGTGCCGTAGCACCTTTTTATCATCTCCATTATCAATGTGTTAATGCATGGTAACTTCCGCTACCTTATGGAGGCCGCTCACGCCTTGCATTCCATTCCACTTATCTTCTCTTCCTTCGCGCCACCCGTTAATCCATTCCTGGTGCTCCGGGCCTGCCTCTTTGGGGCAGATTTCCTTGGATTTGCCTTTCACTCCGGCCAGATATCCTTTTTGGTATGCTCTATCAAGACGATCACGCTTTTGTCTTCTCATATGACGACCTCTAGTTGATTTTCATTGATCTGTATATGGTGCGGTCGGGTTGCTCCGACTTTTACATAATTAATCTAATCTCTCTCCAGGTCGATGATTAATTATTTATTAAAAACTTGTTTAACATTCATTACAGCTATAAACGAATTGTAAGGAAATTTAAGTTGATGTTTTTACTCAGGTATTCCGATGTCAATAAAATCTAAGGGCATTCCTTGTGAAAAATTCATATTAAAATAAATTTTTATAAATATTCATGTAATATTGCGCGCCCTCAGACAACTAGCCTAAATCCGGAACCATCGTGTATTCATTTTTTGCAACCACCAGCAAAGGCATAGAACCACTGCTATTGAACGAGCTTAACGGTCTTGGCGCTGACAACTTGAAAGAGACAGTAGGAGGTGTCAGCGGCGAAGCGGATCTAGAATGCTTGTATCGTATTAATCTGTGGAGTCGCCTCGCAAGTCGAGTAACTTTAGTCTTACTCAAAGCGCCGGTTACCACTCAAGAGACCTTGAAGGCCCACTGTGATGCCATTGACTGGGAAATGCATTTGAAAACCTCAGGGTCGTTCAAAGTCAATTTCAATGGTAGCTTGAAGGATGTTGATAACGAGAACTATGGTGCCTTACTGGTTAAAGATGTGATTGTGGATCAGTTCAGGATGGCCCACGGAGTTCGTCCTGATGTGGTAAAAGACCGACCAGATATCATCATAGATGTGAAAGTTCGTAAGTCTCAGTTAACCATTGCCTTGGATATGTCTGGTGAACCTTTGAGTCGGCGAGGGTACCGACAGGCGTTATCTAAAGCGCCACTGCGTGAAAATCTTGCCGCCGCTTTATTGATAAGATCTGGTTGGAGAACCATTAGCCAGTCTGGCGGTGGCCTTATTGACCCAATGTGCGGCTCAGGCACCTTTCTGGTGGAAGCGGCCTATATGGCGGCTGATTGGGCGCCAGGGCTAGGCAGAAGCTATTTTGGGTTTCTTGGTTGGAAAGGGCATGACAGAAAGCTTTGGTCTGAATTACTTGAACAGGCTCGGGAACGCAGAGGCCAAGGCTTAGAAAAGCTTCCACCAATTTTGG
>JANQHX010000106.1 GCA_028282465.1 Gynuella sp. | reverse complement strand
TGATGATCAATATGAAGTTCCCAGTTAGTAACACCTGTATTGTTTATTACTGAGAACCGGAACCAATGAGGGTTTTTAGTAAATCCGAGGCTACGCGTAGAGTTGGCCATATTTCTCCAGCGCTGATTGTCAGATGCCGCTTCAACGGAAAGAGATCCGGAAACATCTTCCAAGGTTTCTAAATAAGACCACAGCTCAGTCACCTGCCTCTCGTCCATGAGCGTTAACTCATGCAATGGCTTGGCACTGAGCGAACCAGATAGAATGATCAAAAGAAGGGGTATTAATTTTAGAATCCGGTTCATGGCAACTTCATCCTTGGTTACCCTAAGTTTACCCATTTATGAATGACGATTGAATCTACGCTATTGAAGCTAAGACACAAAACGAAAAATATTCATTACCCAGTTTCAATACTCTTGTCTAATGGATAATTTCTCTATCTCTGAAACCCAGCAGATATAAAATGCCGTCCAAACCTAGTGTTGAGATGCTCTGCTTCGCAGATTCCTTAACAATGGCCTTGGCTCTAAAGGCAATACCTAACCCGGCTAGGCTCAACATGGGTAAATCATTTGCCCCGTCACCCACGGCAATGGCCTGTTCCAATTGAATGCCTTCACGACTGGCAATCTCTCTGAACAGTTCTGCTTTTCGCTGTCCATCCACCACCGTTCCCACCACATTGCCGGTCACTTTGCCGTCGACAATTTCGAGTTCATTAGCATAAACATAATCAATGCCCATTTTGGCCTGTAGATACTGAGCAAAATAATTAAAGCCTCCAGATAAAATGGCGGTGGTATACCCCATTTCTTTAAGGTTTTTGATCAGCCGTTCTGCACCTTCTGTGATCGGGAGCTGTTTGGCAATATCCTGTAACACAGACTCATCCAACCCCTTTAGCAATGCCATGCGTCTTTTAAAGCTTTCTTTGAAATCAATTTTGCCCTGCATGGCCTGTTCTGTGATTTCCGACACCTGATCGCCAACGCCCGCTTCTTTAGCCAGTTCATCAATGACTTCTGCTTCAATAAGAGTGGAATCCATATCAAACACCACCAATCTGCGATTACGGCGGAATACATCATCTTTCTGAAATGCGATATCCAGGTCCATCTCAGCGGCTATTTTTAAAAAATCAGCCCGCATGGCGGCTTCATCTTTCGGGGTTCCACGTATTGAGAGTTCAACCACAGCCTTACTGCGACTGTCTTTCTCTTCATCCAGAGAGACCCTACCGGTTAGGCGAGAAATGTCGTCTATGTTTAAGTCTTGATCAACAACCACTTCTGTGACTCTCGACATTTGAGCAGCGGTGATTCGGCGTGCCAGTAAGGTAACAATAAATCGTTCTTTGCCCTGGCCTTCTACCCAATGGTCGTAACTTTCTAAGCTGATGGGTTTGAACTTGATGCTTAACCCCATTTCATGGGCCTTGAACAGAACATCCTTCAAAACAGACGAAGAGGATTCAGAGTCTGGAAGCTGTACCATCATACCTAGCGACAAGTTGTCATGAATGACGGATTGTCCAATATCCAAAATATCTAAGTCGTACTCAGCAAGAATGTTGGTGATCGCTGAAGTGACGCCGTGGCGGTCGTCTCCTTTTACTGTCAGCAAAACAATTTCTTTCATGAAATTCCTTGGGCCCATAAATAATTAACCCCGCTCTGCTGGCGGGGGAATCACGATATACGAACCTCTGATGAACGCCATCTCGTTAATTAGAGGTCCTACAAAAAATCTTAGCTTTTTAATTCAGCCAGTTGCTTTTGAGCATCCGCTACAACTGATTGTAACTCGATGATTAAGTCATCAGTTTCGTGAGTTGACATTGCACGTACTCGATCTTTAGGGCTCATACGTAGCAAGCCATATTGCAGTTGTTCAAGTTGTTGTTCCAGTTTTGTCACTGCTTCACTCATGGGAGTTCCTCAAATTTTTATCATTTTGGGTGATCGGCCGACTGTGATTAAAATCTCTGCTTGTGCAAAACGGTTTTTTCCTAAGCCAAAAACCCTTTAACATAGCCGCGTTCAAAACCAGCTATCAATTTTGGAAGGCGACCGGCCTGGGAGCAGTATTGTATAGCCAGAGCATGGATTTACCAGAGCATCACAGCATTTATCCTGTTAGATATGGAAAATGGACCAGCTGAACGACTATAGGACCTGTGACAACTATTCTTAGAGATTGTTGTTCAGTCTTGGCAATTGAGTGAGTTGGGCTTCACCCTAAACCGTTGAGGATCACTTGAGGCGCCGTTAAATACAGGGAAAGCGGATTTTTGGGTTTCACTTTGAAAGATTACAAAAACAACTCGTCAGATCAAATTATAAACAACTACATTTTTAAACTCGGCAGCCTATGTATCCTAGCCACGGCATTGTTGTTGTTTTTTATTTTTAATCACATACATCAGACCCAGCATCAGAAGCAGTTTAAAGACTTTAATGACTTACTGGCTGAGGAAGTTGCGGCGTCGATTGCGCCTTATCTGAAAGCAAACGACTTAATAAGCGTGAACCAGATACTACAGAGGCAGATTGAAAACGATGCCACACTAGCAGTATCTGTTTCGGATTCCAGCCAGCAGGTGGTCGCAAATCTTGGGCCGGTCACCATTCCCCCAGAAGCCCTTCAAATATCTAAGGCAATTTCAGTGCGAGGGGAACTAATTGGTACCTTAGAGTTTGTTTTTAGCCCAATGGCTACCAACATCACTCATATTTTATTGTTGATTGTATTAACGGCAATTTTGATAGGAGTCTGGCTCCCAATTGCCTGGGTGATTAATAGCCAATTAAAAAAACAAGAAAACAACCTGCTAACCTTATTTAACAATAACTTTGAGCAGTACCGATTCTCAAACCTATTGGAATTAACTCGGGCTCTTGAGGGCCCTCTCAACAATGCCATTAAACTGATAGGCAATCTGCTTCAAAGCCAAAAGCAAGAAACCTTAGATTTCTTAGTCAATCAGTCTGAAGTCGAGGGGTTCGAGCCGCATTATGGGGATATGATTCTTGTATGGGCAGGCCCTAACCCAGAAGCTTATGAGCCTACATCTGAGGACAACCCTACTCCTGCAATTCAGGATGAGATCACCAAAGCACTGCGCTATGCCAACCAACTCTATGACGGACAATTCACGCAGTTCAATAACTGCCTTGGCTTTTCAGTGGATGAGAACCACGAAGAAGCAGCGATAAAAGCCTTATGTGCAGCACAACTGATTTTTGACCTCTGTGATTCTGCCTGCGTGTCGGTAGTACCAGGAACCCTTTGGCTTGAGCCTGCGGACTTTCCCGGCGATATACAGGTTCATGGCCATCAGGTTGAACAGCTAATGATGCTTAATGCCCATAATCCAGGGCAATCCGTGTTGATTAGCGAAGCATTATTCCAGCATCAGCGGGTGAACGAACTGGTGAAAGCAGAAATCGACCGGGACCTCTTAATGAGCGATGGTAGCCGTTTGGAAATCTGGCGATTGGAAGAACTCAGCTCTAATTACAGCCAACTAATCAGTAATCAAGCCCAACAGCTTAGAGACGGTTTATGAATCGAGCCAAGGCTCATGTTGGGCATTATGTTTTTTTGACCATCAGCCTACTATTGGCCATGGCTGTGGCATTGTCTTTGGGTACCACTGAAATCCCATTAAAAAAAATTATCGACAGCCTTAATGATTTTCTAACCTTCCGCTCAGCCTCTGATAATACTTCGGTGATTCTGTTTGAAATCAGATTACCTAGAGTTCTTTTGGGATTCACAGTCGGCGCACTACTGGGAATTTCGGGAGCCGCGATTCAAGGAATGTTCAGAAACCCACTGGCTGAGCCCGGCATCTTGGGCGTTTCCAGTGGGGCCACCCTCAGCGTTATGCTGGCAATCGTCTTATTTCCGGGTTTGGTAACCATTCTTTCGAACATACTGGGACTATTCACTCTGCCTTTATTCGCTTTCATTGGGGCTCTTGTGGCAACGCTAATCGTCATGACTATTCAAGCTGGGAGCGGATTGAACACATCAACGCTTATCCTAGCTGGCATTGGTGTCAATCTGTTAGCTGCCACTGGAATCGGCCTATGCTCGTACTTGGCAACAGACCAGCAGCTCAGAACACTGACCTTTTGGGGGCTCGGCAGTTTAAGCAGTGCAAACTGGGATAAAGTATGGGTGTGTCTAATAGGGTTAGCCCTCTGTTTACCCGTTTTATGGTTGCAGCATCAATGTCTAAATGCATTACTACTGGGAGATTCTGAAGCCAGACATCTTGGGTTTAATATTCAAAGAGTCAAAAGACTGGTGGTGACCTTTTCTGCATTAGCAGTGGCCTGCGCAGTGGCGTTTTGCGGCCTAATCGGATTTATCGGCTTAGTAGTGCCACATATGTTGAGGCTAATATTCGGCCCAAACCATAAGCATCTATTAATTATGTCAGCATTGCTCGGGGGGTTACTGTTAGTGCTGGCCGATCTTTTATGTCGTTTACTACTATCACCTGCCGAGCTGCCCATTGGGATTGCAACCGCCTCCTTAGGCACCCCCATATTCTTGCTACTGTTAGTAAAAAGCAGGAGCCAATGGATATGAGCTTAAATCTGCAACATGTTTACATTGGCCCCTCTAATCAACCGATACTAAAAGATATTTCATTGTCGGTTGATGCCGGTGAACTAGTCGCTCTAACTGGAATGAATGGCACAGGGAAGACCACCCTCATAAAAGCAATTGCAGGGGAACAACCCTTACTCAGCGGCCGAATAGAGTTCAATAAAAAAGAATGTAGCGCTTGGTCCAGAAATGAACTGGCTCAGATACTGTCAGTTTTACCCCAGAGATATCATTTAAGCTTTCCGTTCAGTGTTGAAGAAGTGGTGATGCTCGGGCGCTCTCCCCATAAAACCGGCCTCAAGAAAGATAAAGAGATAGTGGCGTCAGCACTCAAGTTTAGCGATGCTTTTCACCTCAGAGACAAACTCTATACTCAGCTCAGTGGTGGCGAACAACAGCGAGTGCAACTTGCCCGCGTGGTTTGCCAAATCTGGCAACGGAGGAAAGGCGTAGGTCGGATCCTGCTTTTGGATGAACCTAACGCAGGATTAGATTTAGCCCACCAGCAAGAAATGTTTCGGCGTTTAAAAAAACTCACAGAAACAGGAATTGCCGGTCTATTTGTTGCTCACGACCTAAACCTGGCAGCACAATTTGCCAGTCGTGTGATCGTGCTAAGCAAAGGTCAAATAGCAGCTAGCGGTTACCCAGAAAAGGTTTTTACAACTGAAAATCTTAGTAGGTATTTTAGACTCCAGGCCGAAGTCACCAAACACCCTGTACACGCAGGCCCATTGATTGTTCCAATTTAATAGGATTGAAAATGAAGTTATGCAGTATCCATGATGTCAGTGAAGGCTCAAGCTTAGGCATTGATGTCGAGGGCGAAACTACAATGTTTGTGGTGAAAAAGGACGACAACTTGTACATTTATAAAAATAGCTGCCCTCACCTTGGCGTGCAATTGGAATGGCAAGAGAACCAGTTTCTAGATATGGATGGTGTATTAATTCAATGCTCAACCCATGGTGCTTTATTTGAAATTGAAGACGGCAAATGCATTTCAGGGCCCTGTCAGGGGGACAGCTTAACCCCAGTACCTTTCGAAATTCGCGGTGATGATGTTTATTTAATCTAGGGATAAAACAATGGATTCACAACAGACTCAATATCAAAAAGATATGGAACACTGGCTAGACCAAATTGTCATTGGGCTGAATCTTTGTCCCTTTGCCAAAGCACCTAGAAATAACGGCCAAATCAGAATTGAATATTGCTTGGAAACAGAACCTGAATTGATCCTCGAATGTATTCGCAAAGAACTCATTCATATGGAAGAAACAAAGCCTGCAACACTAGAAACCACATTGATTGCTGTTCCAAATGCTTTTCAAGAATTTGATGAATACAATCAGTTTTTAGACTTTTGTGAATACTTAGTTCACGACCTGGATTTAACCGGTGTCATTCAAGTTGCTAGCTTTCACCCTAGGTATCAGTTTGCCGACACCCAGGTCGAAGACCCTGAAAATTTTACCAATCGAGCGCCTTACCCAGTCTTTCACCTAATCAGAGAGGACTCTATTACAAAAGCAGTAGATAACCACCCAGCTCCTGAACAAATCCCAATGGATAACATTAAAAAAATGAATGAAATGTCAGACCAACAAAGAAAAGATCTGTTCTACTACCTCTTTAAATAACTTATTGAACTAATGGAATATAAGTAGAATCAGCATCTGAGTTGCCACCCAAGCTGTCTAATCGTAACTGTTCCTGGGTTCCATCCTGTCCTTCAGTACTGAAAGTATGGCTGCCCAACTTAAGCCTTGTACCACCATCCGTTACTGAAAAAATAGTAAAGACAGAACCATCGTCATCTAGCAAGTCTAGCTCCATGACCGTTTCGCCTGAAATCGTCGTGATCTCATCGCCGACATAATAGTTAAAACAAAAACCGTAGCTTCGAGACTGCGCACTGGGATTACAGTTGCTTTCGCTGTAATAGATTTTAATGCCTTCGCCGGTACCATCTGAGTTAAAAGTAAACTCTGTTCGAGTGCCTTCACCACCACTGGTTGAGCCTGAAGAGCCAGTTGCACCGGTAATGGCGTCTACACTGCCATTGGCAAGCACAACGCATCCGTTCGTAGCCCAGGTGCCAACTAACTCTTCTGCCCTAACGTTAGCTTCAGCACTGTCAATGGAACAGTCTGTATTTGAATTCGATTGGGATTCGGGTTCTTCGGGAGCACAGCCTATTAAAGCAGCCAAGACAAAGGGGATGATGAGATAACGACGAGCCATGTAAATTTCCAAATTCTTAATATCTACCCATTTAATAACCAACTTTAGACCTTGTGTGTGATCCAGTTCCAAATTAGTGCTGGGACAACTTAATGAACGGCCAAACCGTGATAGCCAACACAATTCCTATGGCAATTAAATAAACTAAAAACTGTAATGGTCGATACCAGAAGCTATGCCAAAGATTCCCCAAGAAACCTCTGTCTTGAACAATCTGGCGTTGTTCCGCCAAGCTTTCATATCTTTCCTTCTGCAACGCCTCGATTAAGCGCCGAGCAGCATCAAATTCTGAATCATCAATAATCCATATGGCGGCAACGCCTATCTTCCAACGTCCTTCTTGAGTCTCGTAACATTCGAAATCATGCTCTTCTAGTAAAGCACGCACTTCATCAGCTTCATCTTCGGGCACTCCGCCCAGTCTAAATAATAATTTGGCCATGGTTTTCCCACTTGGTTGTGCGGGAGAATATTAGCTTCCCGTGAAGAAAAAGTCATTTTGAGCCAATTAAGATTTTAATGAGATAAACAAACTTCTGTAGCATTTATAATCTGTTACATATGAGATTTGACTTGTCGTACGAATACGACACAGAGAGCAATAAAATTCTTTCAGCAGGGTTTTTTATGAGGAGTGTCCCATGGAAGTCCATCCACTGCAGAACATTATTAACACTGGAAATTATTTCTGTTACGGCTTACAGGCCAAAACCAACTCTGGTGAACAATTCGAAATCAAATGCGAATTTCAGACAGGCCAATACTTTATCTTTCGGTCCACCACCGGTTTTTTGAAACTGGGCGACAGAATTAGTATTAAAGCTAACTCTTTTCATGGCTACCGGTGGATTCCCTGCATAATCTCTCAAATAGATGACTTTCCATCTTATAGCCTTTATCAAGCAACCGTCTTAATAATAAATAGAAACCATTAATTAAAACGC
>JANQHX010000062.1 GCA_028282465.1 Gynuella sp. | reverse complement strand
GAACAAAATACAGAGTTTTTTCGGAGGCCCCCAACATTACCTCAAGATGAAGTGCTTTGGGGAATTCAAGAACAGGGAATTCGACATTTAGAAGCTGCGGGGTATGCTCAGTACGAGATTTCCGCTTACTCAAAAAGCTCGAAACAGTCTAAACATAATTTAAATTATTGGACTTTTGGTGATTACATTGGAGTAGGCGCCGGTGCTCATGGTAAATGGACTGACATTAATTCTGGGCAGATTTTTCGAAATCGAAAAACCCGTTTGCCTAAAGACTATTTAAATGCTATTAAAGGCTATTCAGCGCAGACATCAAAAATCACTGACGAAGAACTACCTTTCGAATTTTTAATGAATGCACTAAGGCTAAAGCAAGGTGTGGATAAAAAGCTATACCAAGAAAGAACAGGGCTTACATGGTCCAGTATTGAATCTCTCTGGGATCAGCAAGTGAATACTGGGCTTCTAGAAGAACACAGAGTTAAAACAACAGATAAAGGCTTTTTGTTTTTGAATCAGGTCTTGGATTCTTTTATATAGACTGTAGTGTCTTTTCACCTAGATGTCTTGGTCTTGAAAAAAGAATGTTAGGCCCTCTAAAACACCCCCAGCGTATTCCCCATTAGCTGAATAAATATTATTCTTGTATCTTAAATCATCTAGTTCCTGAAAAGCATTTCCTACTACAATTCCTTTTACTTCTGGAAGCTCTAGCATGTCTCTGTCGTTTCCAGAATCTCCGGCCACTATGATTTCGGATAATTGATAATTCATTTGCTCAGCTAAAGAAGAAATTGCTGCTGCCTTTCCACTGGTTTTAGGCATGATGTCTAAAAATCTTTCCTGCGAATAGAGACTTTGCACATCGTGTCCATGGTTACGCAGACACTGTTGTACTTGAACGACTTGTTGATCAGTAAATTTACCTTCATAAACCAGCTTGTATTCGTTTTCATGCTTGGTGGCTCTTGGGTGATCTATATTTAGGCTTTTTAAATCTTCAATAATTTGATTTTTATTCCAGCCTTCAGAAACTTTACTGTCCCAGTGCTGGCTGGGCTCAAATGTGTCATTTTCATTTGCCTTAGTAGCGATTTGGGTGCCAATACCAGAAATTAGAAACTGTGGCTCTGGAATATTGTTTTGTTTCAAACCGGTAAGCGCCCAGTCATGAACTCTTCCTGTCGCAATTCCCCAAATAATATTTGGATTGGTTTTATTTAACTGAGCCAAGTAGGCTAAAAGTTCATCGATATCTTGTTGGGGGCCGCCAATTAGCGTGCCGTCCATATCAAATATGAGCAGTGCTTTTTTCACAAAAACCTCTGGGGATTAAAAGATGTGGTGGTCAATGATTGTTTTCAAACCAGCTTTCAAAAATGAGTTGCGCAGCTAGGGAGTCTAAATCACGATTTTTAAAATCTCGTTTACGTCGATCTTGAGCTAACAATATTCCTTTGGCTTCGAAACTTGTCAGTCTTTCATCCCAATCTAAAGTGGAAATGCCAAACCGGCCATGTATGCGATTTTTAAATTTGTTAGCTCGAAGTCCCATATCGCTCATTGAGCCGTCCATGTTTGTAGGTATTCCAACCAGAACCGCATCGGGCTTCCAGTCCTCTAGTAGTTTTTTTATGTCATCCCAATTTGGAATGCCATCTCTAGCTTTAATGGGCGGTAGGAGGGACGCAGTTCCTGTGAGCTTTTGACCTACAGCTACACCAATCCATTGAGTACCATAGTCGAAAGTTAATATCACTTGGTCGTTCATTCATCAGCCATTAGTGTATCAATTTCGAATCTCCAGCCGCGAGAAAGCTCAAGGATATCGGTGTCTGCTCTGATGGTTTCAGGAAAGCTATCAAAAGGTGCTGCTTGATAGATGATTCTTTTAATTGACTCGTCTAGAACTGTGCTACCAGAGCTCCGGACAATGGATGCTTCTCTTAAAGAGCCGTCAGCTAAGATCGCAATTCTAACGACCACCAAGCCTGTTAAACGTTTTTTCTTTGCTTCAATCGGATAGTTGTTGTTGCCAACTCGCAAGACTTTCTGCAGTACATTGTAGGAGTACTCGGCGTCATCGGCGCGTTTGGTGGACACTGTGCTTAGTGTTCTAATTCTTGGTCGGTTGGCGTAACTCTGTCTTTTGTTTTCAACCACGGCATTGAGTGATGCAATCTCTTGCAGGTTTTCCAGAATTTGCATTTCTTTAGCCGTAATAGCATCTAACTCTTCTTCCGACATTTCTAAAGTCAAAGAGATAGGTTCGACTTCTCGAATTGATGAAATAATGCGATATGTATCGGGTTGAGTTTCTTTGATGAGAATAGCTTGCTCTTCCGGTTGGACTTCTCGAATGATGTTGTCTTCGAAGTCGGCAATCTCAGTGGTTGTTAGCTTTTTCGCTTCATCTAAGGTGCCGCTGCCTAGTTGGTTGGACTGAGCTAAAAAATCTGCTTCTTCTGGTACCTCTTCTGATTTGTGCTGAGTCAAGGTGACATCCAAGGTTGGCGCTATTTTTGACCTGTCACCCAAATCGAAGCTAACTCCAAATAGCAGCATGGCGTGCACGGCCAAGGCTAAAAACAAGGTAAAACTTAAACGGTCAATTGCACCGACTTTAATGCTTGCTTGTGCCACGAACGCAATTCCTCTTACTTACACAATCTGGCGTTCAGCCAATTTCTTTTCCAGGCAATCCATCAGCTTGCCAGCGATGTCTGTATCAAAGGCTGCATCAATTTCTCGAATGCAGGTTGGGCTTGTGACATTAACTTCAGTTAGGTGTTCACCGATTACATCAATGCCTACAAATATCAAACCCTTTTCCTTGACCACCGGACCTACCTGGTTAGCTATCCAAATATCTTTCTCAGTTAGAGGTTGCGCTACTCCTTTTCCTCCTGCGGCAAGGTTCCCTCTCGTTTCACCGTCTTTGGGGATGCGAGCTAAGCAATAGGGTATAGGCTCACCGTCGATGAGGAGGATTCGTTTGTCTCCTTCTTTGATCGCAGGTAGGTAAGCTTGAGCCATAATCAGTTCCTGGCCGTGATTTGTCAGAGTCTCGATTATGACGCTGACATTCGGGTCTTCTGGTTTCAATCGAAAGATAGAAGAGCCTCCCATGCCGTCCAGCGGTTTGAAAATAACGTCACCATGTTTTTCATGGAAGTTTTTAAGCTGTTCCGCTGACTTACTGACTAGGTGGTTTGGGGTGCACTGACCGAACAAAGTTGAGAACATCTTCTCATTACAGTCTCTTAGGCTTTGAGGTTTATTTACAATTAGAGCGCCTTCTGACTCCGCCATCTCTAGGATGTAGGTACTGTAGATGTATTCGTTGTCGAATGGTGGGTCTTTACGCATCAATACAATATCCAAGCTCGAGAGTCGTTTCGGGGTCTGATCTTTCAGCTCATAATAGTGCTCAGAATCCTCGAAAACGCTCAGTTCTGCCATGTTTGACATGGCAATGCCGTTTTCGACATAGAGATCACTTTGTTCCATATACCAAAGATTCCACCCTTTGGCTTTTGCAGCCCACAGCATTGCCAGTGAAGAATCTTTTTTAAATGAAATAGTGCTGATCGGATCCATGACGATCCCGACATTAATGGTCATAATTTCGACTACCGGAAATTGTGTTTGAAGTGGTCTATTGTAACTGCTGAATTCGCAAAATCATTATGCTTTACAGATGGTTATGGCTAACAGCTAGAATCTATGATAAAAATGAATAACATTGGGTCATTAAACTCATGGTTTTCTGTACTCCTTATTCATATTCTAAAGCAGTAAGAAATCCAAATTGACGGGTGTTGCATGGACAACTTTGAAAACCTGAAAGTGATGGTTATCGACGACAGTAAAACCATCCGACGTACAGCCGAGACTCTACTTAAAAAAGTAGGGTGTGAAGTAGTTACCGCTACTGACGGCTTTGATGCGTTAGCAAAGATTGCCGATACCCGCCCTAATATTATTTTTGTAGATATCATGATGCCTCGCCTGGATGGCTACCAAACCTGTGCTTTGATTAAGAACAATAGCACCTTTAAGGAAACTCCGGTCATTATGCTTTCAAGTAAAGATGGTCTATTTGATAAGGCCAAAGGGCGGATTGTGGGTTCTGATCAGTATTTGACGAAACCCTTCGGTAAAGAAGAATTGCTTGGTGCAATTCGTCAGCATATGAAGTGATGTTAATCCTATTAATGTGATGTTTGCAGGAACTTATTTACTATGGCGCGAGTATTAATTGTTGATGATTCTCCCACTGAAACATTCGCCTTCAAGGCAATGTTGGAGAAGCATGGTCATGAAGTTTTAACTGCCGAAAACGGCGCGGATGGTGTAGCACTGGCTAGGCAAGAACTGCCAGATATTGTGTTAATGGACATTGTAATGCCTGGGCTAAATGGCTTTCAGGCTACTCGTCAATTAACTAAGGGAGCTGACACCGCACACATTCCAGTGGTGATTGTAACCACTAAAGATCAAGAGACTGATCGGGTATGGGGTCGCAGGCAAGGTGCTTCTGGATATCTGGTAAAACCGGTAGCAGAAGATGAACTGTTGGAAACCATAGCCAAAGTAATAGCTGGCGATAGCCAAGAATAATAATGAATAAAATGCGGGCGAATTAACCGTGCAAGAAACTCCTTTTCAGGTCTTACAAAATATAGCTGATCGAAGTCGACAGCTGGCAGTAGGCCTTCCTTCACAGCAGGAAGTTCAGACTTATTGGAGTGGCATCGGGTTTACCTTAGGCGGCCAAAAGTTTTTAGCTCCAATGGAGCAGGTTACTGAAATTCTTACCGCTCCCGGATACACGCGTTTGCCTGGCGTTAAACCTTGGGTGATTGGGGTTTCTAACGTTCGGGGTCGCCTAGTACCCATTATTGATCTGGGTAAATTTTTTAACATCCCGGCTAGCACCCAGAGCTACAGAACAAAAAGAATTCTAGTGATTGAACATCACGACATGCTAAACGGATTAGTAGTGGAATCAGTGGAAGGGATGCAGCATTTTCCAGTAGAAACTTTTTCAGATGAAGGAGTTGAGCTGCCTGGAGAAGGTATTTCCGACTATGCTGATGGCCACTATCTTCGTAATGCGCAACCTTGGGTTGTGTTTGGTGTTCAAGAGTTGGTGACATCACAAAATTTTATGCAAGTGGCAATGTAGCTGAGACTAATGACAATAATTAGTCCAAGCGTTGCCTAAATCGAAAACGAAACTAAAGACTCGAGCTTACTGGAGTTCAGATCATGAGACTTAAAAGCGGAAGCTTCCTGTCAATTCTCGGTAGTAACCGGATGCTCAGTATCCTGCTGATCGCCCTGTTAGTTGTAGTAGGTGCAACAGTCGTTGTATTTTTACAGATTGCTACTCAGAACAAGCAGGATAAAGAATACCTGAACCACGCAGGCGAACTGCGGGTACTTTCTCAGGAGATTGCCAAGAACGCCACAGAGGCAGCTGCCGGTAAGCGTGAGGCATTCAAATTATTGCAGGAAGCTCGTAACGACTTCCAAACTCGCTGGGGTTACATCACAGCAGGTAACGCAACAACTGGCCTTCCAGCCGCAGATCCATCTGAACACAGCCTGTCACCACTTCAAAGCCTATGGGATCGAGTCAAGCTAAATGCTGACCAAATTATTCGTTCTGAAGGCACCATTCTGGAGCTTCATGACGATGTAGACCTAATGAGTGAGCGCATACCAGAGCTTCAGGTTGAATACGACGAAGTGGTTGAAATCATGCTCGATAACGAAGAAGAGTCTGATCAGGTTGCTATTGCGCAGCGCCAATCCTGGTTAGCTGAGCGTATTATTCGTTCAGTGAATGGTGTACTAGTTGGTGGTGAAGGTGCTGTGATGGCGGCTGACTCATTTGGCCGAGACGCGGCTCTGTTTGGTCGAGTACTTGATGGTATGACCAATGGCAACCTCGACATGGGTATTCAAAAACAAAATGACCCAGACGCTGTCGAGTCATTAGCGGCAGTAAACGAAGTATTTGATTTCGTATTCTCATCAGTTGAGCGTGTACTAGAGTCCTCTCCAGAACTTTTCCAGGTAAGGGAAGCCGCATCTGCTATTTTCGCAGATTCTCAAGCGCTTCTTGACTTATCTTCTGCATTAGCAAGCTCTTTCCAGACAGCTTCTGAATCTCGGATTATCAGTGACAATCTGATTTGGGTTCTAGGTGGCGCCTCATTGGTTTTAATTATTCTGATCGCTTTCGCAGTAATCAGAGACACCCAGCTTGACTTGAATCGCACTGCGGAAACTAACGAACAAAACCAGAACGCGATTCTGCGTCTTCTGGACGAACTGGCTGACCTTGCAGACGGTGACCTGACAACCCAGGCCACAGTAACCGAGGACTTCACGGGTGCGATTGCTGACTCTATTAACTTCGCGATCGACCAGATGCGCAGTCTGGTATCTGCGATTAACGCCACAGCAGTACAGGTATCTTCCGCTGCTCAAGAAACTCAGGCAACGGCGATGCATTTGGCCGAAGCTTCTGAACACCAGGCCCAGGAAATTGCTGGAGCCTCTGCCGCTGTAAACGAGATGGCGGTATCTATTGACCAAGTATCTGCAAACGCCGCCGAATCATCTGCGGTAGCCGAGCGCTCGGTGGCAATCGCCAAGAAGGGCGCGGACGTGGTACAGGCGACAATTAACGGCATGGGCAACATCCGTGAACAGATTCAGGAAACAGCGAAACGTATTAAACGACTGGGTGAATCGTCACAGGAAATTGGTGATATCGTATCCCTGATTAACGACATTGCTGACCAAACCAACATTCTGGCACTTAACGCCGCGATCCAGGCATCTATGGCCGGTGACGCAGGTCGAGGCTTCGCGGTGGTAGCGGACGAAGTACAGCGCCTTGCGGAACGTTCCTCAGCAGCAACGAAACAGATTGAGGCACTGGTAAAAACGATTCAGACGGATACTAACGAAGCAGTAATCTCGATGGAACAAACCACTGCCGAGGTGGTCCGAGGAGCTCGCTTGGCACAAGACGCCGGTGTTGCTCTGGAAGAAATTGAGAACGTATCTAAAAACCTTGCGGACTTGATTCAGAACATTTCTAACGCGGCACGCCAGCAGGCATCTTCCGCGGGTCACATCTCTAATACGATGAACGTAATTCAGGAAATTACCTCCCAGACTTCAGCCGGTACTATGGCAACTGCGAAGTCCATTGGTAACCTTGCGCAGCTGGCAAATGAAATGCGGGCATCGGTAGCGGGCTTCAAACTGCCTGACGGCGAAGAGATTGAGGAGTTGGATACCGAAGCTCTCAACGATGATCTGTTGTCAGTCTAAGTTCGGCTAACGATCTGTTTAACCGGCAAGATGGTGTGAAGCATGGCGGATAACTGGTCTCTGGAATCAGCTAAAGAGATGAGTGACCGCCAATTCGAGAAATGGCGGAACCTGCTTGAAGAGAGAATCGGTATGCAATTACCAGATTCTCGACGTACTTTTCTGCAGACTAGTTTGGGCATAAGAATGCGCGAGGTGGGCTGCAAAGAATACGAAGAATATTATGAGCATGTGTTAGATGGTACCCAGGGGGTTATAGAATGGACGACCCTGGTGGACCGTTTAACTGTCCAAGAAACTCGATTCTTCCGCGATCCATCATCCTGCCGACTGGTTCAGGATTACCTCAATAGCCAAAAAGACCAATCCCGAACTATCAATATATGGAGCGTTGGCTGTGCCACAGGTGAAGAGCCTTACAGCCTCTCCATAATTGCAAACGAATCAATACCTAGACCAAGTGGCGATGACTTCAGCAAGTTCTCGGTGACTGCTACAGACATTAGCCAACCAGCTTTAAACAAGGCTAACGCAGGCATCTATCACGAAAGAAAGTTGGTAGAGCTTAGCGATAAGGTTAGAGATAGGTATTTTTCTCGACAGGGTTTCAACATGCATGTCGAGGAGCAAATGAAGAGTCGAGTGTGTTTTGTCCGGCTCAATGTGTTGGAGCTTGAAAAGTCTCCATTGGCAGATTTCGATGTGATCTACTGCCAAAACTTATTGATTTACTTTCGCCGTTGGCGGCGCAAGGAAATCGCAAACAAATTAGCAGAGAAACTTGTTCCCGGTGGTTTGTTAGTCCTGGGATCAGGAGAACTGGTTGACTGGAATCCAGAAAAGTTAACTCGGATTCCCAGTGAGCAAACCCTTGCGTATTTGAAGCGCAAAAACTAATTAAGGGTGGAAACAGAATGGTAGAGCGCCATGATTACGTTGCCTTAGAATGGGTACGGGGTGAGATTCAAGAAACACTGAATCAAGCTAGGCAAGCGCTGGAAACATATGTTGAAGCACCAGAAGATGCGACTCAAATGCGTTTCTGTCTGGCCTATCTTCATCAGGTCACTGGTACGCTGCAAATGGTTGAATTCTTTGGCGCAGCTCTGCTGTCCGAAGAAATGGAGAAACTAGCTGCTGGTCTAGTATCTGGCGAAGTCACTAGCTCTGAAGATGTGCTGTCTGTACTGATGCAGGCGATTCTTCAGCTGCCCAACTACCTTGATAAAGTTAAGCAAAGTCAAAAAGATGTACCCGTCGTTCTTTTGCCGCTACTGAACGAGCTACGCTCTGCCCGTGGTGATGCCCTGATGTCGGAAACGGCGCTTTTTTCACCAAATATGGCTGCCGCCAGACCTGATCTGGGGGAAATAAATACCAATCTTTTTTCCAATCCTTCTTTCTTGGAGCTGATGCGCAAGCTCCGTCAAATGTACCAATATGCCCTTATTGGTGTATTTAGAAATGCAGATATTGAAAACAACCTGGGCTATTTGGTTAAGGTGCTACAACGGCTAGATAAACTGACTTCTAGCACTCCAAAAGGGCAACTTTGGTTTGTTGCTCATGGCTTTATTTTGGGTTTGCAAGATCAAACTATCGAACTAGGAGCGGCCGCCAAAAGACTGCTAAAACAATTAGACAATTCTCTTAAAGATTTAATTGATCGCAAGGCAGAATCTTTAAGTGAATTTGCAGAAGAAGAAATTTTAAAAAACCTGCTCTATTACATAGCCAAATCTGACTCTGAATTGCCAGAAATTATTGCCGTTAAAGACAGGTATGAATTGGGATCATCGTTACCCACTGCCGACCAAGATGGCTCTCAAATGTCTGGCCCGGATGCAAGCACTATGGAAAGTGTGGTGTCAGCACTAATGGAAGAGCTGGCCCGGATTAAAGACAACCTAGATATTATGGTTCGGGGAAAAATTCAGGATGTGAATTCCCTATCCAGTTTGCTGCCCGATTTAAAACATGTTGGCGATACCATGGCTGTTTTGGGCTTGGGTATTCCGAGGCAAGTACTGCTTGATCAAATGGGCACGATTAATGAGCTGATCTCAAGTGGCCAAACGGTGACCGATTCAGCTCTTATGGATATTGCGGGAGCCTTGCTTTATGTCGAAGCCACGTTATCAGGTTTGGCCGATGAGCATGGCGCTGTTCGAGATATCGATGGAGATATTGGCACCGCTCACGAAGCAGTCGTTAGAGAAGCACGTAATGGATTGGAAACTGCCAAAGAAGCGATTACAGATTACATAGGCAGCCAGTTCAAACCCGATGTACTGAAAGAAATCCCGGCGATTCTCCAAAGTATCAGAGGTGGTTTGCAAATGATTCCGCTTGCTCAAGCGGCAGCGATTGTTTCCAGCTCTGGTAATTATATTCAAGAAAAACTCATAGACTCAGGGCAGCGCCCTGCTTGGGAAGAACTAGATACGCTAGCCGATGCGTTGATGGGAGTTGAATACTTTCTAGAACGCATATCTCAAGATGGCAACGGCACTAATGTTCAGCTACTAGGAAAAGCAGCTGACAGCGTCGCTCAGCTTGGTTATGAAATTCCAGACAATTTAGAAGACAGCGTATCATCAACTACCTCGGAGGTTGAAGACCACTTGGCGGAAGCTCCTGTGGTTGAGGCGTTAGATATTCGTGACAAAGATGATGATATTTCTCAACCTGAAGAAGAACCCTTTGCGGAAATACCACCACAGGAAGATGAACCAGAGTCTGCATCAACCGAGGCTCTACCGAAAAGCTTTGTTAGCTCTGATGAGTCTGTCGATTTACCAGAGCTGCAGCTAACTGAAGCCGAGGATGTGGCTACACCTGAAGTTGAGCCACAAGTGACAGCTGCCGAAATTGATTCTTCCCAAGACACTGTAGTAGAGGAAGAAGAGGATGATTTGATCGATGATGACATCATTGAAATTTTCCTAGAAGAAGCTGAGGAAGTATTAGAAAACATTAATGAGTTTTTTCCTCAGTACAAAGCAGATGAGGGCAATGAAGACGCGTTAACTGAATTCCGTCGTGCTTACCACACTCTCAAAGGTAGCGGGCGAATGGTAGGTGCCACTGTTATTGGTGAACTGGCTTGGTCTGTTGAAAATATGCTTAACCGATTGATTGATGGCACAGTATCGAGAAGTCAGCCACTGTTAGAAGTCGTTGAAGAAGTAACGGCTCTGGTGCCATCACTGGTTGAAGCATTTAGAAATCGCGTTAAACCAGATACAACTGAAGTTGATCGTTTATCTGAAAAAGCTTTTGCAATCTCTAAAAATGAATGGTCAGAAGACGGAGTCCAGGCTGCACCTGCTGCAGAACAAGCTCCTGAACCACAAGTCGAAGAAACGGTTCCAATTGAAGAGAACAAACTACTTGAGGTTTTCCGAGCTGAATTAGACACCCATATGAACGTGGTGGAGACCTTTGTAAATGCCGCTGAAGAGGCCGGAGGTGATCACCCTCTCCAAGATAAAGTTCAGCGTGCACTGCACACAGTTAAAGGTTCTGCCCACATGGCTGGTTTCAACCATATTGCAGATTTAGCCGCACCTATTGAAACCATGATCAAGGAATTGCAAGAGTGGCATATTCCTGCTGACGAAAAAATTCGTTCAGTATTAACTGAGTTGCTAGGCAGAATTCGTATTACTCTTGCTTGCATTGAAGCAGGGGAGCCTGAGCCTGAAGATAATGTTGAATTCCTAGAATCAGTTTCCAACCTGCATCACGATCTAATTAAAGAGCGTAGGGCGAGTAACGAAGAATCTGATCCTAACTTGATGGCGATATTCATGTCGGAATCAATGGATCTGATGTTAGACGCCGAGCAAATGGTTCATCGTTGGCAGACTGAAGATTTGTCGCACGATGAATTGTTAAAACTGCATACTGAGTTGCTAACCTTAGCCGGCGCAGCTAAAGCAGTAGACCTGAATCCTGTTGTCAGTTTGTCGGAATCACTGGGCTCCTTGTACAAGTGTGTTCTTGATCTTGATATACATCCTGAAGAAAGCTTCTTTGACGTCGCAAAAGATGGACAAGAACAGCTAATCGGAATGATGGATCGCTTGGCAGCCGGTCAGAGTATCCATAGACAAAAAGATCTGGAGTATCGAGTATCAGAGTTAATTGGTCGTCTGCAGGTTCAAGAACCAGCTCAAGAAGAACCCATTCCAGTTGCTCCTGCAGAAGAATTAGAAGCTGAAGATTTTCTGTCTGAAAATTCCGTATTAGAAATTGACCTCGCAGACTTCGCGGAACCAGAAGTTGATTTAGAAATATCGGAAGAGCTTTTATCTTCAGATGTGCCAGCAGATTTACCTGAGGCAGTTGAAGTTGAGTTTGAGGAAGAACCAACAGCCATAGAAGTCTCTGAAGAAGCCCCATCTGTGGAATTTAATGAATTAGATGTTGAAGCGAATACAGACTCTGAAAATCCCGAATTTAATTTAGAAGTTCCTACTGAATTTGACGCTGCACCGCCTGCTCAAGCTGGAGAAGTGCTGTTTGTTGATGGTGATCAGGAACTCGTTGATATCTTCCTGGAAGAAGCCTTAGATATTCTCGAAAGTATTCAAACCCATTTTCAAAACTGGCAGTACAACCCTAATTCCTTAGACAATGTTTTAGCTTTACAGCGTGAACTCCACACTCTAAAAGGCGGGGCGCGCATGGCTGAAATTTCCGCTATTGGCGATTTAGCACACGAACTTGAGTTTTTATATGAAGACTTGTGTGATCAAAAGTATGCAGTTAGTCCAGGGTTATTTACTCTTTGTGGGCAATGCCACGATCGATTAGCGGATATGGTTCATGAAGTGCAAAGCGCGCAGCAATGTACTTCTGCCCCTGATCTGGTTGAGAGCATAGCGAACTGGCGTCAAAACCCCGGCGTCACTTCAGTCACTGAACAGATTTCTGAAGCACCTGTGTTTGAGCCGGAGCCTATTGAGCCAATAGTGGTTGACGGTGAAGATGATGAAGACTCTGATGCCATTGAGATTCTTGAGCCTGAAAGTCTTGAGCTTGAAAGTCTCGATGAAGACTTAACCTCTGATCTGTTAGAGCTAGATACTGAACAACCGGTATTTATTGAATCACCAGTAACTGAAGAAGAGCCTGAAATTCTTGATCAGGAAAGCTCTGAATTTACTGTTCAGGATAATGTCGGTGCTGAAGAGGCTAACGAGATTGAAATATCAAGGTTTGATGAAAGCGATTCATTGGATCTAAGCGGCTTGGTTGACTCTGAAAATTTATCTGAGCCTGTTAGCTCCGAATTCGAGCCAGAAACTGAATCAGAAGAGCCTGAACCCGAGCTCGGTGTTGAGAAAGTTGAGAAAGATGAAGAAGAGATAGCTTCTCCAGCCTTAGCGTTTACAGACGAAGATATTGACTACGATATCCTTGAAATCTTTGTAGACGAAGCTAATGAGTTATTGCATGAGCTTGATGAAGCCATTTCAGCATGGCAAGAGTCTCCAGCGGATCAGGCTCATTCAGATGAAATGAAGCGTGTGCTTCACACCCTAAAAGGTGGTGCTCGTTTAGCTAAGCTTAAGACCCTAGGCGACATGAGTCACGAGTTTGAAACCTTCGTTATTAACGCTGAGCGAAGCCATGCAGATTTAGACTCCCGATTCTTCAACCAGGTGTTGGCTAGGTACGATGAAATGGCCACCGGTGTAGAAACAATGCAAGCCTTGTTGGATCAGCAAGGGGTATCTGGTGCGGTGGGCCCTTCCGTTATTGCTCAGGTTGAAGATGAGCCGGAACTACCAGAAGAAAATGAGGAAGCTCAGCAGGCAGAGTCGGTTGAACCTGACACATCAAATGTAACCAACTTGGCTGATGTAAGAGCAAACCAAGAGCCTCAGCCGAGCAATGTTGTTCCATTCCAGAAAAAAGTCGAAGAAAAAGAGCCTAAGGCTCCAGCTCCAAAGAAGAAAGCTGAAGCAACTAAGCAAACCAGAAATCAGCCTCAAGAGACCGTAAAGGTTAACTCCAGCTTGCTGGAGAACCTAGTTAACTTGGCAGGTGAAACATCGATTTCCAGATCCCGTTTAGAGCAGCAAGTGTCTGATTTCGGATTCACTTTGGATGAAATGGAATCCACCATTGAGCGGATGCGAGATCAAGTTAGGCGACTGGATATTGAGACTGAAGCTCAGATGGCCTACCGTCAGGAGATTGCTGAAGAGTCCGATTACGCTGATTTCGATCCCCTTGAAATGGATCGTTATTCTTCGATTCAGCAGCTGTCCAGATCCCTAATGGAGGCTGCGTCTGACTTACTAGATTTAAAATCAAGTATGGTGGATAAAACCCGTGATGCTGAAACCATGTTGTTACAGCAATCGCGAATTAACACGGAATTGCAAGAAGGTTTGATGCAGACCCGAATGGTACCTTTCAATCGAATTGTACCCAGGTTGCGTCGTATCGTTCGTCAGGTCAGCTCTGAGTTGGGCAAGTCTGTTGAGTTCCACGTTCACAATGGTGACAGTGAACTAGATAGAACAGTTCTTGAAAGAATGATTTCTCCACTGGAACACATGCTGCGAAATGCAGTAGACCATGGCATTGAAATTCCTGCTGACCGAACCAGCAAGGGCAAGAACGAAGTAGGAGCTATCGAATTATCCTTGTCTAGAGAAGGCGGTGACGCGGTTATACGAATAAAAGACGACGGTGCAGGTATTGACGTTGATAAAGTTCGTGCGAAAGCAATCGAAAAAGGCGTTATCCAAGCCTCCGAGCAAATTGAAGATAAAGAAGTTTTAAGATTTATTTTAGACTCTGGCTTCAGTACGGCAGAACGAGTTACTCAAATCTCGGGCCGCGGAGTGGGTATGGATGTGGTTCACTCAGAAGTTAAACAGCTGGGTGGCACTATGGCCATTGATACCACAGTAGGCCAGGGTTCCGAGTTTGTCATTACTCTACCTGTATCAGTATCGGTCAACCGTGCGTTAATGGTGACCCTGGGTGAAGACCTCTATGCCATACCTCTTGATACCATTGAAGGTATTGTGCGAGTGACGCCGAGTCAGCTCCAAGAATACTACCGTCCAGACGCGCCAGCTTTTGAATATGCTGGAGCCAAATATAACGTTAGTTATTTAGGCCAAGTGCTTCAATCTGATCACCAAACTTATGTTATGGATCAAAATCAGCCAGTGCCTTTAATTTTGGTGAAGGGAGCAGGGTCTAGCGGTAAATCATTGGCGTTACACGTTGATTCTCTGATGGGATCTCGTGAAATTGTGGTTAAGCCGTTAGGGCCACAGTTTGCTGATGTGAGTTTGATATCAGGGGCAACCATTTTAGGTGACGGCTCAGTAGTCGTTATTATTGACCTCAGTGCTTCACTGCGTCAGGGAATCGCCTTAGAGGCCAGCGTGCAGCATTTGCCTGCTGCTGCAAATGATGAAGAGACAGAAATTCCAGAACCCGCTCTAGTTGAAGAGCGTCCGCCACTTATCATGGTAACTGACGATTCAGTAACCGTGAGAAAGGTAACTACACGTTTGTTACAACGTAATGGTATGGATGTGATTACCGCTAAAGATGGTGCTGACGCCATTACACAGCTCCAAGATCACACCCCTGATCTCATGTTGCTGGATATTGAAATGCCCAGGATGGATGGTTTTGAGGTGGCAAGCCGAATTAGACACGACTCACGCTTGAAAGGACTTCCGATTATCATGATTACATCAAGAACCGGGCAAAAGCATAGAGATCGGGCCTTATCTATTGGTGTGAATGAATACATGGGCAAGCCATTCCAGGAAGGGCCACTGCTTGAAACAATTAATCGTTTGCTTGGAATAGACTGAGGTTCAGTTTTGGAGCGATTAGTAAGGGTAGGTATTGTTTCTGATACCCCATTACAAGGCCACTTATTGGCGACTGAAGTTGCTGATATGGGCTATGATATCGCCGTGAATACTAGTCCAAATGGCCTCAATAAGTCGCTTTTGAAATCCGATGCTGTGAGCATGTGGATCGTCAATTTAGAAATGGCTGAAGAATGGTCTGAATTTCTCGACAGCTTGTTAGATCAAGACCAAGCTTCCATTATTTTTGGTGAAGGCGCCGCGCCAAAACGAACCTCAGAGCAGTTTCCAAAATGGCAACGGCGGCTAAAAAATAAACTATTGGAAACCGCTCCACCGATTAGCGAAGCTAAAACTGCTCCAGTCTTTGATCTAGAAAAACTGCAAGATCTACAGCCCGATCAAGAGCAGGCTCTCGAACTTCCAACGCTGTATCATTATGCTAATCCAACTCAAGTTGATCAGGTTTGGGTTATCGGTAGCTCCTTGGGAGGGCCGGAACCTGTAAAAACTTTTTTTGATGCATTACCCAAAGAAATACCAGCAGCATTCATTTATGCTCAACACATTGATGAAGGCTGTTTAGATGCCTTAGTGGTTTCAATTGGCAGGCATGCCCGCCTTACTATGGAGTTAGCTGGCGCTGGAAAACAGTTAGAGAATGGAAAAATTTTAGTTGCACCTGTCAGCAATGAAATAGATTTCCATGCCAATAATTCAGTGATGACAAAAGATGAGCCCTGGTCCGGACCCTATGGCCCGAGTATTGACCAACTGATGAAAAATGTTAGTTCCAGATATGGTAAGAAAGCCAACGCGATAATTTTTAGTGGCATGGGCAGTGATGGATCCTTAGGTGCTACCTTAATAAAAGAGGCCGGTGGTTTGGTGTGGAGCCAGAGCACAGAAACCTGTACCCAGCCTTCCATGCCAGACTCAGCAGATGAAACAGGTTGTGTTAGTTTTAGAGGTAGCGCTAGAGATTTAGCTAAACAGCTGCTGTCTCACATTGTTGACAGCAATGGAAAAACATCAAAGATAAAACAAACAAAACAAACAAAACAAAGAGTTGGAGATAGCTAAGTGAAAAAACAACTGAATAGCCCGGACGCCGCAGCTGTGATGTCATGCTTAATGATCCCGACTCAAGGTAAGAATTTGATTCTTCCTAACGTAACTGTGGCAGAAGTCATTCCTTATATAGATCCCATTCCGAAAACGGACTCTCCAAAATGGTTCTTAGGGCATACTGGTTGGAGGGGCACTCAAATTCCGGTGGTTTCTTTCGAAACAGTGAACAGCCAAATCCATTCCACTAACTCCTCTGACGTGCGTATTGCTGTGCTCAACGGTACGACTAACAATATTCGTATTCCATTTTTTGGATTAATCATCCAAGGCATTCCAAGAATGATTAAAGTTGGGCCTCAGGATATGCAACCAGATAACTCAGCACTATCACCAGCAGAAAAGATGTCAGTCAACACGTCAATGGGAAGAGCTGTTGTGCCAAATCTGGATTTACTTGAAGAAATGATTTCTAAAGTCATTTAGAGTCTCTTACATCAAATAAAAACCAATCTGGCTTGTTTTTTTCAAACAACACCCGATTGACACTGGTGACGTCAAAATTATTCAGAATAGCAGGTCGTAATCTTACGAGATGAGACTTGTCATCGTTAGTTTTATAAATGTGAGTGCCACAGTTACTGCAAAACCATCTGAAAACACCAGGTGAAGATTCATATTTAGAAAACGAGTCTTTGCCTTTGATTATCTCGAAATCTTCAGTCTTTATACTGACTCCTGTGGTAAACGCCGACGCATGAGTTTTCTGGCAGGTATTACAGAAGCACATGTCGAAGCTTTCGATCGAGCAATTAACCCGAACTTTGATTTCACCACAAAGGCAGTCACCTTCATACACCGCCTCACTCCTCTCTTGGGGAAAACGCAAACACGTCACTAATCATCTGATCCTTCCTAAACCCTTTCTCTACAAGAGCATCCAATGTGGCGTACACCATATTTGTAGATCCGCAGCACACAGCTTGGCAATCTAACAAACTGTCTAAATCATTTAATATGGCTTGATACAGCAGGCCTTGTTTACCCTGCCAATCGCTTTGTTCAGAGACCACGGCGCTAAAGTGAATATTACTGTGGTCGTTACTCCATTGTTCAGGTAGTTCGTGGAGATAAAGACCAGTAACGGTTTTTGAACCCCAATAGATATGAATGTCTCTTTCAGATTTTTTATTAATCAGATCTTCGGTGATGGATTTGATTTGAGCGAAACCTGTCCCAGCCGCGATTAACATAATAGGCCCGTGCTCTTCAGGAAGATTCTCAAGAATACATTCACCCATTGCCAAATCTATCTGTACGTTAGTGTTCGATTCCAGATAATTAAGAATTTGGAGAGATCGCGGGCTGGCTTCGGTGACCTGCATGTGAACTTCCAGTTCATCATGTCCGGGTGCACTAGCAATAGAAAAAAAACAATTATCCATCTCTGGAACTTTAATTTCTAAATACTGCCCGGCTGAAAAATTCCGCCATCCTGGCTCAAAGTTATTGAACTTCAAGCTGTAAACGTCGCCTTGCAATGGTTCTACTGATTTAATTTCGAAATCATATACTGGCATGATGCGTCCTTATTCTTGTACTTAGTTATGGGTCGGTATCTGTGCTTAGTTTAATCGTCTGACTTTAATTTTCTAAACCAAGTTCCGTCCAGATGTTGTCTACTCTGTCTTTTACTTCTTGATCCATCAAAATAGGCTTGCCCCATTCTCGATCCGTTTCACCCGGCCATTTGTTGGTAGCGTCCATCCCCATTTTACTACCTAGGCCGGAAACTGGTGAGGCAAAATCAAGGTAGTCGATGGGAGTGTTTTCAATGAGCGTAGTGTCTCTCGCAGGATCCATTCGGGTAGTAATAGCCCAAATCACATCGTTCCAGTCCCTAGCATTGATATCGTCATCACATACCACTACGAACTTTGTGTACATGAACTGACGTAAAAAACTCCACACACCCATCATGACCCGTTTAGCATGACCTGGGTATTGTTTTTTCATTGTCACCACCGCCATACGATATGAACAGCCTTCAGGTGGCAGATAAAAATCGACAATTTCTGGAAACTGCTTCCGAAGTATCGGTGTGAACACTTCATTTAATGCCACACCTAAAATCGCCGGCTCATCAGGTGGACGTCCAGTATAGGTACTGTGATAAATAGGGTCTTTTCGGAGAGTTATTTGCTCGATGGTGAACACCGGAAAGCTTTCAACTTCATTGTAATAACCTGTGTGGTCACCAAAAGGCCCCTCGTCTGCTACTTCGTCTGGGTATATAAAGCCTTCGAGAATAATTTCGGCTGACGCTGGAACCTGTAGGTCGTTACTTAAACTCTTAACCAACTCTGTTTTGTTGCCCCTTAGCAAACCAGCGAAAGCATACTCGGATAGGGTGTCTGGAACCGGCGTCACAGCTCCTAAAATAGTTGCAGGGTCAGCACCTAATGCTACTGATACGGGAAATGGCTCATCCGGATGAGTGTTTTTCCAATCAGCAAAATCCAACGCGCCCCCTCTATGATGCAGCCAGCGCATAATGACTTTATTTTTGGCGATGACTTGTTGGCGATAAATGCCTAGGTTTTGCCGGTCTTTTCCTGGTCCTTTGGTAATCGTTAGGCCCCAGGTAATTAACGGCCCAGCGTCTCCCGGCCAACAGGTTTGAATAGGCAGCTTGTTCAGATCAACATCGTCACCCTGCCATATCAATTTCTGGCAATCTGCTTTGCTAACTACTTTTGGTGACATATTCATCACCTGTTTAAAGATGGGCAACTTTTCCCACGCGTCTTTCATTCCCTTGGGCGGCTCTGGCTCTTTCAAGAATGCGAGCAACTGACCAATTTCTTTCAATCGATCAGTGCTTTCCGCGCCCATTCCGAGGGCAACTCGCTCTGGAGTACCAAACAGGTTTGCTAACACTGGAATATCGCTACCGATAGGGTTTTCAAACAGAACAGCGGGTCCCTTAGCTCTTAATATGCGGTCGCATATTTCTGTCATCTCCAAATTAGGATCAACCTGGTGGGTTACCCGAACAAGTAAACCTCGGTCTTCGAGGCCATTAATGAAATCTCGTAAATCTTTGTATTGCATAACTAAAACCAACGAATTTTGAGGAACTTCTGAGCAGGTTAATTATCTTTCTGTGTCCATAACTGCTTTCCAATAGACGAAACTCAAACAAACAATCGAGTCTCAACAAAATGGATGGGGGTTTATGAATGGCGTCATTGGGTTACGAATGGACTTTTGATTTCGATTGTTTTTATCAGATCGTTCAACACAAAAGCCACCCTTATGTTTAACCCATTTTTAGCCAGAGTAATAACAAGATAAGTTCAGAAACCTGGTAACCCTAACAGTACTAAGTACTCATATAAAGTGGAACCAAAGCACATTGAACTTGTCCTAACTGAAAATTTACGGAGGTTTGTTCCATGAAGATAATATTTGCTTTGATTTTGGTATCAATCTCAAGCCTAGTGATGGCAGACAAAATGCCATACCCAGAAAACGATGATGCGTTAACACAGGTTCAGCTATTGATGGCTGAAGACGATGCTAGACCTATATTAGTTACTTTCGGTGCTAACTGGTGTAGTAACTGCCGAAAACTTGCAAAAGTGATGAAGAGTCCAGAAATGAGTCAGTGGCTTTCTAGTGAATACCGGGTTGTGAAGGTCAACATAGGTAACTGGAATAAAAATCAGGACTTAGTGGCAGAGTTAGGTCAACCGACTAAATACGGCATTCCCGCAATGGTTGTTATCACCCCTGAAGAGTCTCAGTATGTTGCTGCTTTCGATTTAATTAAAACACTGAGAAAACCGAAAGCTGAATTTCAGAATTTGTTGTCAAGTTTATAAATGAAAACTTCTGCGATCGAATAGACAAAAAACCTCTGCTACATGTTGCAGAATGTCCTTCGTAGACAATATATTCATGTAGAACACTCCTTAATGCCCGATTTTATCGGGCTTTTTTTTGCCGCTTTAATTCCACTAAAATTGATATTTCTTATTAATTAAACCAGTTTCTATGTTTTTCCTCCTGTCAAAGATATTAAGTTTCGCTGTAAATCCTTCCACTTGGATAACCATAGTTTTTACTTTATTGATATGGTCTGGTTTGAAGCGAAAACCAAAGGTTTTTATTTCATGCATTTGTATTCTTTCAGCATTGTTGTTTCTACCAATAGGTGCTTGGCTGATGAAGCCCTTGGAAACTGCTTATCCGCAAGTGCGTTCTACAGAATTGCCCGATGCAGTGCATGGCTTTATTGCCTTAGGGGGTGCGCATGAGCGAACACTTTCAAAGTTTGTAGGTGAACCTCAGGTAAACACTTTTATTGAACGAGATTTAACACTGATAGAAATGTCCATTAGATACCCTCTGGCCAAGGCCATTTTCACAGGAGGAATTGGCGGGTTATCTGACAGGGATAGTATTGAAGCGTTTTGGGCGAAACAGCTTTATAAGAAAATTGGAGTGCCTGAGGAACGAATCATTTTTGAATCTGAGTCCAGAAATACATTCGAGAATGCCACTAAGAGCTTTGAGCTGTTGTCGCCAAATAAACAAGATAATTGGGTTCTAATCACAACCGCTTGGCATATGCCAAGGGCGGTCGGTGTATTTTGTAAGGCAGGCTGGTCTGTTATTCCATACCCAGTCGATTATTGGTTAACCCCGAAAGATCAATTTAGATTTTTTGATGTGACTTCTAATCTTGGGTTTTTACGATGGAGCGTTCGAGAATGGGTTGGGTTAATTGTGTATCGGATAGTAGGCAAAACAGATCATTTAATCTCAAGCAGTTGTCCGCCAGAATAAGCCTTTTAAGTTGAATTGTCTGGTTTTTGGCGTCAAAAATAAGTGGTTTAGGTAATAAAAACCCTCTGGTAAGATCTGTTTGAATTATAAACACCATTGGCGCTGCGAAGAAGCGCTCTATAATTAACGAACGCTACCAAATTTTATTCATCATGAAAAATTGTAAGGAACACAATAGACGTCAATTCCTAACCCAATCTGGGCAATTCGCCATTGGTTTGGGTTTATTTGGGCTATCAACTCAATCACTCACTAGAGAAGCGGTTGAGCCATATAGAAGTATCAGACTTGAGAATCTACATACTGGCGAGTTGGATACCATTACCTTTTGGGTTGACGGGCAATATTCCTCGGAAGGAATTGACCTCTATCGAAAGTTGGTACGAGATCATTATCAAGACGAAACAGGTCCTGTAGATCTGGAGCTAATAGAATTATTGTACAAAATTCAAAGTCAGGTTGGCGGTCATAAAAATTTGCAAGTCATTTCCGGTTACCGGAGTGAACGCACGAATGCTGTACTCAGGCAAGCAACAAATGGAGTTGCTAAAAAGAGTTTACATACTTTAGGCAAAGCAGTTGATATCAGAGTACCTGGCTTATCCACACAGAATTTATATAAATTAGGACGCTCATTAAAATTTGGTGGTGTGGGCAAGTATCCAAGCAGTGGGTTCGTGCATTTAGATACCGGCAGAATTCGCTTTTGGGGATAACAAACCTTTAAATAGCTAACCCCCGACAAACTTAAAAGGGTCAGGTAAAATCTGTAATAGTTTATTGTTGGAATATTATTATGGATTTACTCAGCCCGTCTAAAAACCTTGGTGCTAAGCTTTTATTATTTTTTACTTGGGGAAGTGTTTGGAGCACAGGGTATTTAGTGCGGCCTTACTTGGAAGATAAGGTTCAGCCAAATGAAATTCGACACCTTCTAATCATCACGACAGTGTTTGCTGGCTTTGCGTTCCTTGTCAATTTGTTGGCCCGACTTAAAAGCTTTGGTTGGAAATTTAATACCTCAGATGTTCCTCTACAAGCCAATATGGCTGCACTCGTTTTATCTGGTATTTATTTAGCACTTCAAGCATCACAGCCCCAAGCGGCCAATATTGCTTATGGGTTTTTAAGTTTAAGCGGTATCGCTTGGGTAGCTTATTTGAAGCTCGAATAAAACTGGTTTTGTTTCCAATCAACATGGCTATTGGTATAACCGCAATAAGTCTGAAAGCTTTTGGATTTCCATATCAGGTTTTATTTCAGTGGTATTTTCCTGCTGAGAAGCATTCAACCAACAGCTTTTGAAACCGAAGTCATTGGCGCCTTTAACATCTGTTTCCAATCGGTCGCCAATCATTAAGACTTTTTCTTTATCAACAAAATGTGTGTGGCCATGGGCAATTTTAAAGATGTCTTCATGGGGCTTGGCGCTCTTGGCTTGTTCAGAAATTACCAAAAAAGAAAAATAACCATCTATCCCTGCTTTCATTAATCTAGGTTTCTGAACCCTGCTCAATCCGTTTGTGATAATCCCCATCTGCGCTAAGCCAGATAACGAAACTAAGCACTCCTTAGCACCTTCAAATAATTCAGATCCACGGCTTAAAAAGTCTAAATACTGGTTAGACCAAAAACTGGCATCCTCATTAATGCCCAACTCAGAAAACAATCGCTCAAAACGGCCAACCTTAACTTGTTCTGCTGTTAAACCTCCACGCTCATATTCTGCCCAAACTACTCGGTTTATATCATGATATTTTTGCAAAACATCAGAAACCGGGTCATGTCCTAATGCGCTCAACAATGAGTTTAGCGCGTGACTTTCTGCGGCATTAAAATCGAACAATGTGTCATCTAAGTCAAAAATTAACCAATCAAATGACATAGGTACCTCATCTACAAAGAAGATCTAACAAGGAAATCGAGCGTTGCTGGCAGTGTATTTGGCCTGTGCTAGGCTAAAACTAAGGCAATCTAAGTGTAATGAATATGTCAGCTACCCCTTCGGAACAACAATCAGGAACAATGGTCGCTATGTCACTGGAGTTTGACGACAACTCCGGTCGTTTATATGCCGTCCTTGGGGATATTCCTGAAAACGGGCCAGCTTTAACAGAGCTCGCTATTGAAGACATGATTTCTTCAGGAAATTACAGTGACTTATTCATCTACCAAGACATCTTCTCAGATCTTATTCGAAAGTACGAGTCTCGAAGCCATGGAAAAATTCTATTGGGTGAGATACGAGACGCTAAAATCTCCATATCGCTTGAAGATGACCGCATGTCCGCCTGGGCAGACTACAGTCCCGCTTATGGCGGCACGAAATTATCTGAAGAGAAAATAAAGCAAGCTATTGCAGATGCCAAAATTAGTGAGAAAGCAGTGGTTAAAACAGCTATCGCAGAGATGCTTGCATGTAAAACTGCGAATCGATTCCTAATTGCTAAGGGTAAGCTACCAAAAAAAGGAAAAGATAGCTGGATTGAGTTTCTAGTAGAGCTCGGTGGTAGTAATGAATTGGTCGAGAATGAAAAAGGCTTAGTCGATTACCGCGAGTCGCAAGAATACATAGTAGTTGAGCCTGGTACACCACTAGTAAAGAGGCACCCCGCTACCAAAGCAACATTTGGGTATGACATTACCGGCTTTGAACTAAAAACCGATGACGGAAAAAACATTTCATTTGGTAAGGAATTTACAGGCTTAACGGCATCTGAGAACGATTCCAATGTTTTAGTTGCCAAAGTAAAGGGGCACCCTATTCCAAAAGGGCGAGGCTTAAAGGTAGACCCTTCGCTGCAATTTAAATCCGTTTCTTTGGCTACAGGAAATGTCAATTACGACGGGTCGGTTTATGTGACAGGTGATGTGGCACCAGACATGGTGATAAAAGTGACGGGTGATGTATTTGTAAAAGGCACAGTAGAAAAAGCAAAAATTGAAGCTGGTGCCAGCGTCATAGTAAAAGGCGGGATAATAGGCGACGAACCTTGGGACGTAGATGCTGAAGACCCCCCTGACTTTTCCACACAGGTTAGAGCCAATGGTGAATTACATGCCCGGTTTGTTAATCAGGCTGATATCCAGTGCAAAGGTGACATTCATGTGCGGGAGTACATTCTCAACTCTGTAACTAAAGCTTCAAATGGATTGTTTCTCGGACAACAGGGAGGAAAAGGCGTTTTAGCTGGAGGCATCACTAGAGTGGGACACATCGTGGAAGCCAATGTGATTGGCACTGATGCTTACATTTGCTCTTTGGTTAATGTTGGGTACAACCCAGATGACTTGCCTAATTTTGAACGCATGAAAAAAGATCGTAGTCGAAGAATTGCAGAAGCAAGATTGTTGATGGAATTACTTGAGTCCATGCGTCCAACAAAAGGAAAGGAAAAAATTGGTGAAGTGGAGCTGAATAAAGCTAGGCACGTTAAAAAAACCTTGCTTGAAATAAGAGAAGAAGTTTTAAAAATTGACGAGACCCTAAGCAGTTATATGGGTGACTTTAATACGGATACTGAAAATCAAGTCTCAGTGAAAAAGCACTTGTATCCCAACTCATTACTAACCATTGATGGAACACAACAAAAGATTAATGAAGAGCATAACGCGGTAACCTACGTCCGACGTGGATCCCGGTTGGTGAACCTATAATTACGAGAATTAGAAATGAATGTTTCTGAATTTATGACTCCAGAACCTATTACGCTTCGAGAAGATGATACATTGGCAAAAGCACAGCACATATTTTCAACTGAGCCTATCCATCATCTACTGGTTCAACAGGGTGGGCATTTAACTGGTGTTATTTCCGACAGAGATGCATTAAAAGTGTTTTTCAATTATGTAGAAGGTGGAAGTAACGAAGAGCTGGAGACATTGAAACAAACAAAAGCCAAGGAGTTTATGTCTAAAAAACCTGTACATGTCAGCAAAGATACAGACATCAATACTGCATCAATATTGCTGCTCGAAAACAACTTCAGCTGCCTGCCAGTAGTTGACGAGGAAAATTCGATTATAGGTATTGTGACTTGGAAGGATATTTTAAAAGTACAGGTTTACCACAAGCCAAACTAATGGGCCGCTGGTACTGCGTCTGGTCAACTTGGTTCTCGAACTGGATTTAAGAAGTTGATTAGGTGCAGTCTCTTAAAATGACAAAGCCCGAATCCATTGTAGACGTTGCTTGGTGCTAGAACATCTACAAACTAGAATTTCGGGCTTTCGTATTTTATCTTATTTCTGAGACAGCAGACTGAAGCCACAGTCTTTATAGTAGTTTAATATGATGCGTGCTTATGCACCCATCTTATTATTTACCCAGCCAACCAAGTCCTTCACAGCATCAACAGACACATCGAACGCTTTGCGTTCTTCTTCGTTTAGAGAAACTTCTAGTACTCGTTCAACTCCGTTTGCGCCCATTACGATTGGGACGCCACAGTACAAGCCGCCTTCAACGCCGTACTCGCCATTTAATTGCGCGGCAGCTGTTAGAACAGATTTTTTGTCAAGTAGATAAGCTTCAGCCATGTGAACAGCAGACAGGCCAGGAGAATAGAATGCAGAACCTGTTTTCAACAGAGCAACGATTTCACCACCGGCTTTGGCTGTGCGTGCAGCCAGTTCATCGAATTTCTCTTTGCTCATCAGCTCAGGTAGCGGGATACCAGAAACAGAAGCAGCACCAAATACTGATACCATGGTGTCACCGTGACCGCCCAATACTAGAGCGCGAACGTCTTCAGCAGAAACCTTCAGTTCATCAGCAATAAAACAGGCCAGACGAGAGCTATCCAAAACACCGGCCATACCTATTACTTTATTAGCAGCAAAGCCAGTCACTTTCTGCATGGCGTAAACCATAGCGTCCAGAGGGTTAGTTACAACGATGACTAACGCATTCGGTGCATTTTCTTTAATCGCTGTGCCTACTTTCTCGATAATCCCAAAGTTAACATCTAGTAAATCGTCACGACTCATGCCTGGCTTGCGAGGCAGGCCTGCAGTTACGATTACAACATCCGAATCTTTTAGGTCTGCGTAGTCGTTGGAACCAGACAGGTCGGTAGCAGTTGGAATAACCGAACGGCCTTCCTGAATATCCAAGGCCTTACCCTGAGGCATACCCTCTGCAATATCGAGCAGCACTACATCACCAAGCTGCTTTTGCGCTAATACTAACGCCATAGTTCCGCCGATTTGTCCGGCACCTACAAGTGCAATTTTCTTTCTGGCCATTTCTGTTTTCCTTTTAAAATGTTCAAAAGATTAATAATCAGCAACCTGGCTATTTTAAGCAGCACTGGGCAGCTCTCAATTAGCCAAAGGTCACAAAATAAAAATCAGCAATTCCCGCTTAGATTCGGAGCCATTGTTATGATTGTGGGCCCCAAACCTGAAAATCTTACTTACAGCTGTTAAGCCTAGCAGAATGACGAAAAGCGATCTGAGTTGCATCTATTTTGTTAAAAAAACCTTGGTCTCACGCTTTTTTTACGTAGGCAGGGTTTTCTCAACAAAAATACAGACAATTACTCTGATTGGAAGCAGTTAGTTGCTTTCTGCATTCAGATTTCAAAAACATGCTGATTTTTGGTTTAGGCAGACAATTGGAGAGATGTAGTAATTTTTGTGCCTGCCTGAGGATTGCCCAAAGGGCTAATCACAAAAAAGGCGTCAATACTGACGCCTTCTTGTAGATTACTTAGATACCTTACGGTTACCGAAACGCTTGTTGAAGCGGTCGATACGGCCACCTGAGTCAACAACCTTCTGCTTGCCTGTGTAGAATGGGTGGCATTGAGAGCACACGTCCACATGGAAATCGGACTTGTTAGTTGTCTTGATGGTCATTTTATTACCGCAAGAGCAGATCGCTGTTACGGTGTTGTATTCTGGGTGTATACCTTGTTTCATGGGGTTTACCTCTTACGTTTAACGTGCCGCCACTTCGTAACCCTCGAAGCACCGCACTCTAAAACCTGTGCTTGGTTCTCGCTGCCAGGGCAGGCAGAATAAGCCAGGATGTGAGCTGCCAATACCTGTTGAAACTCGGTAATGTACAGGGGACGCGCATCATACCAGAGTCGATTCGATACTCAACTGCTTTCTCTTTAATCAAACTTTAGGAATACCGTGACTCTCAATCTGCTGCATAATTCTTCAGACACCTTATTTGAGGTGGCAGTTCCCACGCCTTTACGAAAAACTTTTTATTATTTACCGCCTGTTGGCTCATCTGAGCTCGAGCTTGGGGCTGGTAGCCGAGTGCTGGTGCCGTTTTCCGGCCGTAAAGTGGTTGCGGTAGTCATCAGCTCTGTTGCTCTTTCAGAAGCTGAAAGTCAGGTAGATTTCAATAAATTGAAGGCAGTTGAATCTGTAATCGATACTCATCCTATTTTGTCACCCATGCTGCTCAAACTGGGTTTGTGGGCCAGCCAGTATTATCTGCACCCAATTGGCGAAGTGTTGATTCATATGTTGCCTGCATTGCTGCGGAAGGGGGAGGCTGCTAAGGCTAGTCTTGAAGCGGTATGGATGCTCACTGACAAGGGTAGAAAAGTGGCCTGGCAGCAGTTTGAAAAAAAAAGCCCCAGACAAGCCGAGTTAATTAAAATTTTTCAGTCCCATGGGCACCAACACTCTGGGTTGCTGCCAAGAGATGTATCTGCATTGGGATTCAGTTCAGCTCAAACTAAGGCTCTAAAAGACAAGTCACTGATTGAAAAAGTTGATCGGAGAGCGAAGGCTTCTTGGCCAGACAGCTGCCATTCCGGGCCAATATTAAACAATGAACAGCAAGCGGCGGTTGATCAGCTCCAGATTAAAATGAAGAGCTTTGGGTGTTTTTTGCTGGAAGGGGTCACGGGCAGTGGTAAAACAGAAGTTTACTTGAGAGCTGTGCAGCAATGTTTAGAGGCCAAAAAGCAGGTGCTGATTCTTGTGCCAGAGATAGGATTAACCCCCCAAACACTCAACCGTTTTCGTAAACGATTTGACCACTCTATTGCGGTGTTGCACTCAGGCCTGTCCGATAAAGAAAGGTTAAACCAGTGGTTGGCCGCCAAAAATGGTGATACAGCTATTGTAATAGGAACCCGATCATCAGTGTTCACGCCTTTGAAAAAACCTGGGCTTATTGTTGTGGACGAAGAGCATGATTTGAGTTTTAAACAACAAGATGGCTTTCGTTACCATGCCCGCGATCTAGCCATTAAGCGAGCCAGTATTGAAAACATACCCGTCATTTTGGGATCCGCCACCCCTTCTCTTGAAACCATCAATAATGCAGACGCAGGTAGGTATGGGCATCTACTGCTAAAAGAGCGGGCTGGGAACGCCAAAGCCCCGAAAATCGAGATTTTAGACCTAAAGGATGCCAACCTAAGTGCCGGTGTAAGCGAAGCGCTCACTGCAGAAATCAAAACGCAGTTAGGCCAGGGTAATCAGGTACTGTTATTTTTAAACCGACGGGGCTATGCGCCAACTTTGATGTGTGAGCATTGTGGCTGGGTGTCCGATTGCGATCAATGTGATGCGAGGATGACCCTGCATAAAAACCCGGCCAAGTTGATGTGTCATCACTGTGGCAATCAACAACCCATTCCCCATCAATGCCCGCAATGTCATAGTCCAAAGTTACAAGCATTAGGCATGGGAACGGCTCGTACTGAAGAGCAACTGCAGCTAATGTTTCCAGATTATCCTGTTATACGCATAGATAGGGACAGTACTCAAAAGCAGGACGCCTTTGAAAAACTGCTGGAACCTGTACGCCTAGCAAAACCCTGTATTTTGGTGGGTACCCAAATGCTAGCCAAAGGACATCACTTTCCTCACGTGACGTTGGCAGCCATATTAGATGCCGATGCTGGGTTATTCGCCAGTGATTTTCGATCCGTTGAGCGCATGACACAGCTACTTACGCAGGTGGCAGGTAGATCCGGTCGAGCAGAAAAACCCGGCAAGGTGGTGATTCAAACCTGGCATCCGACTCACCCAGTGTTCAATGCATTACAGCTAGAGGGCTATGGTACATTTTCTCGTCAACAGCTGATTCCTCAGCGTCAAATGGCGAATTTACCCCCGTTTCAGTCGATGGCATTGATTCGCTGTGACGCTAAGCGGGAATCAGATGCTGAGTCATTTTTAAATAAGTTGCTGCCCCTACTCAGTGGCTACTTACAAACTACTGGACCACTGCCAGCCCCTTTATCTCGGAGAGCGGGCATGTTTAGAAAGTGGATTATTGTCCAAAGCCATGAACGGAAACATTTATTAGCTACTCTTAATCACGTGGCCAAGCAAGTTGAACAATCCAGAATAAACAAAGGATTGAGCTGGGGCATTGATATTGACCCTCAGGATTTCAGTTGATAGTCGCAAAATTCTGATTAGACTTGCCGCGCCCTACCAAGTGATACCAAAAAACAATTTAATGGAGTAGTCTCAGTGACCAAGGATTTCGCGTCCAAAGTTCATCAGAAAAAAAGTGAGCCTAAAAAAATGCAAAGCAGGATTCCCCGTTGGGTCTGGTTATTTACAACTGTTGTTGTGGTTGGGTTTGTTGGCTTTCTATATGTGCTAAATAATACAGACATACCAGGAGCCAAGACTCAAAACATTAGCCTGGTTGACCAAGTGAAGAAAAGCACTGAAGAAGCTGTCGCGAATTTAACTGATAAAGTTGAACAAAAGGTCACTGAAAAAGTAGAAGAGAAAGTTAGCGAAGAATTTACTTTTTATAAACTGCTTCCTGAGCAAGAGGTCAAAACTGACAACATAGAGCCGGTCATTAGCCGTGAAGAACTGGAAAAAATCAATAACACAGCATGGGTTCTTCAAGCTGCTTCCTTTTCACAGCAGGGTGATGCCGATTCTTTGAGGGCTGAGTTAATACTTCGAGGGCTAACAGACACCTATATCGAAGAAATAGATGTGACCAACAAAGGTACTTTTTTTCGCGTGATGGTTGGCCCCATGGCAACTCGATCTCAAATGAACCGTGCTAGAGATGTGTTGGCGGAAGCACGCATTGATCCTATTCAAAAGAAAATAACCCTCGAATAGCCCCAAATCACTCGGCCTAAGGGCCGAGGCTTTAAATTCTCCCTCTCGCCCCTATATCTCGTCCCTCAGTAATTTAGATTTAGTAACATGACAACTATTGTATCTGTGCGCCGTGACGGCGAAGTGGTGCTTGGGGGGGATGGACAGGTTTCCCTTGGCAACACAGTAATGAAAGGTAATGCCCGCAAAGTGCGCCGACTCCATAGCGAAAAGGTGATTGCGGGGTTTGCCGGTAGTACCGCTGACGCGTTTACCCTGTTTGAAAAATTTGAAGGCCACCTGAATAAACATTCCGGGCATTTAACTCGGTCTGCTGTCGAGCTCGCCAAAGAATGGCGGGGAGATCGCGCTCTACGACAGCTTGAGGCTATGCTCGTGGTCGCAGACAAAGAGACCTCATTGATTATCACTGGAAATGGTGATGTGGTTGAGCCTGAGCACGGCATTATTGCCATTGGTTCAGGTGGCAACTACGCCATGGCTGCTGCTCGCGCCCTCTTTGAAAACTCTGACATGGGTGCACAAGAAATTGTTGAAAAAAGTTTAAATATTGCCGCAGATATTTGTGTGTACACCAACCACAATCAAGTTATCGAAAGCATCAGCGAGAAGTAAAAGGTCTGACCATGTCACAATCCCAAATGACCCCCAGAGAAATTGTTCACGAACTTAACCGTCATATTATTGGTCAGGATAACGCCAAGCGTGCAGTTGCCATTGCTCTAAGAAATCGCTGGCGTCGAATGCAGCTTGATCATGATATGCGTGATGAAATTACACCTAAAAACATTCTGATGATTGGCCCTACTGGTGTGGGTAAAACAGAAATTGCCCGACGCTTGGCAAAATTAGCCAATGCCCCTTTCGTAAAAGTTGAGGCTACAAAATTTACCGAAGTCGGGTATGTGGGTAAGGATGTAGAATCAATAATCAGAGATCTAGTAGAGACGGGTATTAAACTGTTCCGCGAGCAAGAAATGGAAAGGGTTTCTCACCGAGCTGAAGACTTGGCTGAAGATAGAATTCTAGACGTGCTTCTACCTACTGCTAGAGATTTCGGTGATAACCAAGATGCTACTGACAATTCAACTCGGCAGGTTTTCCGTAAAAAACTTAGGGAAGGGCAACTCAATGACAAAGAAATTGAAATTGAGTTGTCACAAACTCCAGTAGGGGTTGAAATAATGGCGCCACCTGGGATGGAAGAAATGACCTCTCAGCTTCAAAATATGTTCAGCAATATGGGTAATGAAAAAAAGAAAACCCGCAAGTTGAAAATTGAAGACGCCATGAAAGCCTTAAAAGAAGAAGAGGCTGCGAAGCTAGTCAATGAAGATGAACTTAAACAAAAAGCTATTGAAGCTGTAGAGCAGAATGGCATCGTCTTTATCGATGAAATAGACAAGGTCGCTAAAAATGATCAGCGCGGTGGTGGCGATGTATCACGTGAAGGTGTTCAGCGTGATCTGTTGCCATTAATTGAAGGCAGCACAGTAACCACTAAGTACGGTATGATCAAAACAGACCATATTCTGTTTATTGCTTCAGGCGCGTTTCACCTAAGTAAGCCCTCTGACTTAATACCTGAATTGCAAGGTCGACTTCCAATCCGTGTGGAGTTAGAAGCTTTAACGCCAGATGACTTTAAACGTATTTTGATTGAAACTGAATATTCATTAACTCAACAGTACCAAGCTCTTATGAATGCTGAAGGCTTAACTATTGAGTTTACAGAGGAAGGCATTGAGCAACTTGCCAAAACTGCATTCACCGTTAATGAAAACACTGAAAACATTGGTGCCCGCCGACTGCATACCTTGTTAGAACGGCTACTGGAAAAGCTCAGTTTTGAAGCATCAGATATGAATGGACAATCTGTAAAAATTGATGCCGACTACGTAAATGAGCAACTGGGTGAGTTGGCTCAGAATGAGGATTTGAGCCGGTTTATTTTATAAGCTAGTTTGAATTCTTATGAACCCGCTTCGGCGGGTTTTTTTATCTTATTTGTTTAGAATTTCAGTTTAACTTGTTCCCAACTAAGTATCCATTACTTGAAAAGATTTGTCTTCTTAGTTGAATATTCTTGTGTTGTTGGTCTTTTATTGAAAATTCTTTTCTTAATGCATGCCATTCTTAGTTTGGTTGATTGATTGTCCTAATATATTTTTGGTGGTTTGAATTAGAGCAATGTAAATCAATAACTCCAAATAATTATTGCTGTTTTATTGAATCGTGAATTTTTCAGTGGCATATTTTAAATTCAAAAGACAAATCGGTCACAACTGGATTGTGACTAATATTCAGGTTTTGGTATTTCATTTCTTAGTCTGATATTTGAAAGGAACTCATAATGGCGCAGAAGTTTTCACATTTATTCCTCCAAGTAAAAAATTATGTGTTTTTAACTATTTTTATTTCACTTTTTTTGCTAAATGGTTGTTTGTCGCTAGGAGATAAACAATCGTTATATGAAGAGCTGGATACCGATACCATTAGAGTTGCTGTTTTTGAAGTGGGCAGCAGTGTCGATCAAAAGAAACATAATTTGGTTGCTGTATCTAAGATCGAGAAGCAATTAGGAAAACCATTTTTATTGAAACGAAACAAATATATAAAAATTGCTAACCGAGATCAGCTTTATCAAATTATTGAAGAAGAAATGTTACAGACTGAAATGGGTATTAATTTCTCAGAAGAGGAACGATTTAAACTTCAGGCCATGGGGGTCGATGTCATTGTGGTTGTTAATACCGTTGATGCTGAGGTCAGTAAAGAGCATAGATATGAAGATGATGGATTTAAGTGTGTCCAAAAGAATTATCATGTTGGTTTAAGAGTGAACTCAATTCGTGTGGATAATAGTTCAACAATTGTGTCGGATACCTTTAATTACTTTGATAAAGATATTGCTTGTGAAAACTCCCACTATCCCAGTGAAGATTTACTTTTTGATTCACACTATTTGGCTAAAGCGATAGAGGAAAGTGCTTCCATTTTTTCGAAAAGATTTAAAGGACTATTATGATTAAATGGATTGGAAATCACTTGGTAGGCCTGCTTCTAAGTATTGCTGCAAGCATTCTAGCCACGATAATTATGGTTTCAATCCCTTCTAGATGGTGGGATAAGCCATTAGAGGTAAACGAACTTTCTGCAAGAATTCAAAAGGATGTTGACCGAATTGATTCAAAACCGCTATCGAAAACAATTGCCGAACCAGAAAATAATTTGCAAACTCAGGTAGCTCCTATATCAAAAATAAAAGAAGCCGTTCCTGTAACTCCTGGCATCAATATTCAAATATTCGATGGTGATCTAGCTACGGATAAACAAAACTCTTCGATAATAAAAAATGCTATCAGAGATCGAACTTCAGGTCTTAGGTTGCGTTCAGCACAATGCTTAGACGCGCCCGTATATTCAGTTAACTCCCAGAACTTAACGGCACTAAAAAAGTGTGGTGAAAAAATTGTGGTAGGGGAGTACGTCACTTATGTAGGTGCTCACCCAAAATTTAGCGGTAAGTTATTAGCTGACTTAAGGTTAGACGTAACTGTTATTTCAGCTCAAGATGAACAAGTCTTAGATACATATTCATTTAATCAAAAAGCCATTGGATTGTCACAGGCAACGGCTAGCAGCAAAGCGTTTGAGCAGCTAGTGGAAACTAAAAGCTTTTTAGAATTTGCAGAATCTCTGCAGTAGAAAGGGTTTCACCACTTCATTTAAGTTGAACTCCAGTGATTTGGCCTTACTCTTTATCAAACCGCATAATTTGCAGAGAGGCAATAAATGTCATCAGTCCCGTCCAAAATTCAACTCCACACAAAATCTCAAGAGCTAGAGATAGCGTTTCCATCTGGTGTAAGCAGTAGACTGAGTTCAGAGTTACTCAGAGTACATTCGCCCTCTGCTGAAGTACGTGGTCATGGTGTTGGTCAAGAGACCTTACAAACAGGTAAGAAAGACGTACGAATTAACAATCTTGAGCCTGTGGGTAATTACGCATTAAAAATTACCTTCAGCGATGGTCATGACAGTGGATTGTTCCAGTGGAGCTATTTGGAAGACCTTTGTGCTCGTAAAGAAATCTATTGGAATGACTACCTGAAGAAGCTTGAGGAAGCAGGGGCATCCCGCGAAGCTCCCAATATTCAGTTTAAGGCACTATAAACTGTAACCCAGTTTTGTTTATTATTCACAGTTCAACATTTTTAAGTTTGGGGAATAGAATGAAAAAGTCTGCAATTGCTGTTTTGGCGTTGTTTTTTACATCTGTAATTTCTGGTTGTATGACTACTGATCCAATCACCGGTGAGAAGTCGACATCCAATACCACAGATGGTGCAGTAATTGGTGCCGCTTTGGGCGGCATACTAGGAGCCGTTGTTTCTAAAGAAGATCGTAAAAAAGGTCTTATTATTGGTGCAGGTATTGGGGCTTTGTCTGGTGCAGCGGTTGGCGTTTACATGGACAAGCAAGAGGATGAACTCAGGAAGAAAATGGAAGGTACAGGTGTTACCGTCACTCGCGATGGCGATGATCTTATTTTAAACATGCCTGGTAACATTACTTTCAATGTAGCGAAATCTGACCTACAAAATGACTTTACCAAGACCTTAGATGGTGTGGTGGTGGTTCTTTCAGAATATGAAAAAACGCTGATTACTATTGACGGTCATACCGACAGCACCGGCAGCGAGGAGTTTAATCAGAAACTTTCTGAAGAGCGTGCTATGTCAGTTGCTGAATATTTAGTTAACGAAGGCGTATTGGCCCAGCGAATTGCGGCGGTTGGATATGGGGAGACTCAACCGATCTCCAGTAACGACTCTGCCGAAGGGCGTGCCGAAAATCGTCGAGTTGAACTAAGACTTGAGCCTCTTACTGAATAATCATACTTAATTTACGGAGCGGTTCTTCCGCTCCTTTAAACTAAGCAACTTCTAACACAGAATACCTTTCTACCTTTATATCTGCCTCAAATGAGGTTAGCCCTGCTTTTGATATTAACGCGGTTAAAAATTCGTCAGGCTCTTTTAAATGCTCCCACACTTGTGGCAGAAATGTCGCTCTATGACCCGCTTTGGATACAATTAATCCGTCCTCATTCGGTACTAACTTTTTGAGTAAGTCCTTCTTAGACTGGAAGTCCATGATCTGCGGACGATCTAAAATAGAAACACTAATATTCAGGTTGTCTAATTCAGTGGGGGCAACTGCGTCGAACCGATAATCTTTAAACGCTGCGGAATATGCGTTTTCGTTAACATCCGCAATCAAAGATTGAGACGCGTCTAAGTGACCTATGCATCCCCTGAGTTTTCCATGCTTATGGAGGGTCACAAAGGTACCCAGCTTCAATTTCAGCGGACGGGGATAGTAATCAATATCAATTTTTGGCGGGTGGCCCAACTCAAGCCCTCTAATAATGGCTTCTTTAGCTGTGCTTAAAACAATATCTTTGCAGACTTCATCTAATTCAATCAAATCTTATGGCTCCGTAGCCTACGACTTTATCCTTCTTACCAAAGGTGTCACCAGAGCTTTTAAGCTCCAAAAGGGTTCCCTCTAGGCCATAGTGCTGGGCAACTGTTAAGAAGCCATTTAGGCCATGGCAACCGCAGGCCATTTTTTCGTTAATCTGTGGTTCTAAGTTTAGTATTGAGTTGACGGTCTCTTGGTCTGTTATTTTAGCATCATCATAAGAAAGATAATGGCTCAAGTCGGTACTAATGACGATAAGCGTTTCTTCCCCTCCCCATAATCGGCCAAGCACTTCTGCAACCAAGCTTGGAGAGGTTTGTCCAACGACCAAGGGAACCATTTCAAATTCTTTCAGCATTAGCTGTAAAAAGGGTAATTGAACTTCAAGACAATGTTCTTGTTGATGCGCTTCTGGTATCGCCATAACTTCGGGCAAAGTTTCTATGAGCGCCATGTCATGTCTGGCAAGAGGCACACTTCCCAATGGTGTTGAAAAATAATGGCTGTCGCTGGTAGCAATACCAGTTAGCGGAAATCGATGAGAGGGTCCAATTAATAAAACCTTTTGAATTTTTTCTGGCTCAGCAACTGCACGATAAGATTCTGCTGCAACCGGCCCAGAGTACTGAATGCCCGCGTGGGGCACAACAATCGCTTTGGGATTACTTTGTCCTGGTTCTGCGTCCGCTAATAAGCCCCAAATTTGACTGGCTAACTCGGTTTTGGAATCTGGGTAAAACAGTCCAGCTACGGCTGGTGGACGAATTTCATTCATAGTATTGAGCATAGCCTTAAATTGTCCTGATTTGATGACAGCGTTGTAAATAGAAAGCCATAACCGTTCCGTATTTTGGGTATAAGTGAAGCCTTGCATGGGATAAAATCTTCTGCTCTCTGTGCACAAGCCCTACCTAGAACAATAAGAGATCTACAATGTCAGACTTAAAAAATGATCGCTTCCTGAAAGCCCTCCTAAAAGAACCTGTTGATAGAACCCCCGTTTGGATGATGCGTCAAGCAGGGCGTTATTTACCTGAATATCGGGCAACTCGCGCCAAAGCTGGTGACTTTATGTCGCTTTGTATGAATCCTGAACTCGCTTGTGAAGTTACCATTCAACCTTTGGATCGTTATCCGTTGGATGCGGCCATTCTCTTCTCTGACATTCTTACCATCCCAGACGCGATGGGACTGGGCCTATACTTTGAAACCGGCGAGGGGCCTAAGTTCAAAAAAGAAGTCCGAACCTCGGAAGATGTTGATCGAATTAACGTCATCAATACCGAATCTGATCTCACCTATGTGTTGGATGCAGTCAAAACGATTCGCAAAGAACTGAACGGCCGAGTTCCACTTATCGGCTTCTCTGGTAGCCCTTGGACATTGGCGACTTATATGGTGGAGGGCGGAAGCTCTAAAGATTTCCGACACACTAAAGCTATGATGTATAACACTCCAGAGATTATGCACGAGTTGCTCAGCAAACTGGCTGATTCAGTTGTTGATTATTTAAATGCGCAAATACTCGCCGGCGCTCAAGCGGTTCAAGTTTTCGATACCTGGGGTGGGGCTCTGTCTCATCATTGTTATCCTGAATTTTCTTTGAAATACATGAAGAAAATTGTGGATGGTTTAATCAAAGAGCAGGAAGGCAGGAAGGTACCTTGCATTCTATTCACCAAAGGCAGCGGCCAATGGTTGGAAATCATGGCAGACACCGGCTGTGATGCTTTAGGGCTAGACTGGACCACCCATATTGGTGAAGCAAAAGCACGAGTCGGCGAAAAAGTAGCCTTGCAGGGGAATATGGACCCTTCTGTTCTTTATGCTTCACCTGAAAAAATTAAAGCAGAGGTTGCGAGGATTCTTGCAGATTTCGGCTCTGGTACAGGCCACGTGTTTAACCTTGGCCACGGCATTCATCAGTTTGTTGATCCAGCCCACGCGGGGGCTTTTATTGATGCGATCGTGGAACTTAGTCCCCAATATCATAACTAACCTGCCATACCCACTGCACCTTCAGGGGTTTTTATCTACAGGCTCCTGAAGAGTTCTTATTATTTAAGTCTTGTAACTCATAACACTGTACTCTTTAGGTTTCAAAAGTGTGAGCCAATTAGATTGCATCTAGTGCTCTGGCTGACTTAATTTGCACCTATAAACCGTGTGTAATAGTAAGCTACAGATGTATGAAAAACGTCCCAAAATTTTTAAAAAAACAGCAGTAATCTGGAAGAGTGTCTATAGTTATTTTTGGTTTGTTAAACCAAAGTGTTTTAAATTTATTGAAGTGTGCTAGACAAGTCTGAAATAATGTCTCATAAGTTAGTTATTTCTACTTCTAATTTTGAAACTAGGATGAGTTCAAAGTGATTATGAAATTTAGTACCAGCCTAGCGCTATTTGCTTTGCTTGTAGGCATTGTGGGTTGCGCATCCGAAGACGAAAAAAAAGAATCTGATGACACCGTCATAGTTGAGCCTCAAGGTGAGTTTTATATTGAGGAAATCTCTGGTTCATTGCAGCCGGGAAGCTTGGTAACCATAACTGGTGAGGGGTTTGGAGACGCCGGACCAGAATATCTATTCGTTTCAGATTTTGATCAGGAAACCGTTTCAGAATCAGATCCATTAACCTTAAGAAACTCTCAAGCTGGAGAGGTGTCTTCTCCTTCAGGAGAAATAAGTTCGCAGCAAGCCCGTAGTGGTAATCAATCGATGCTGGTGTCTGAAGGTAATGCTGAATCCTACATTGAAGGATCTAATGTATTTTCAGCGAAAGATTTTAATGAATTTTTTGTGTCATTTCACAAATATGATGATGCATCAAGGGCAAATGATAGCGATATCGAAAGACTGGCTGGGACTCGTAAAGACGTCTGGGTAATGCGTGGCGAGCGAGGCGATAATCCTTCCTCAGGTGGTTCAGGGTCAGGTAACGATCTTTATTTAAGACACAACGGCATTTCAGGAAATAGTACGGATCAGCATTGGTACCCAGAACTACACGATACCAAAGATAGCTGGGTGAACTGGCAATATTGGGTAAGAACCGATCCCTCTCGTCCTTATTCTGATTCTAAAGCAATGGCTAGCAGTTTCGTTGCAGGAAGTGTTGGTCAAAAAGCCAATGCGCACTTGGGTGGATTATTTTCAGACCAAACTGCTAACGATACCCCTCCATTTTGGGACAGAATCAAAATAGGCGGTTACCTGAGAAACTTGCCTGTCTATCATGACGATTACTATGTCGCCGTTGGCGATCAAGGGGAAACCTCAAACGCTGCAGCAAGAGTGGAGTTTTTTAATGCCAGCAAATATGAAGAATCTACGGCAAGAAGCTTTTGTTTAATTGAAAGCTGGGAAGATGAAACCATTAGCTGTCGCCCTACCACAGGTGATATGAATTGGAGTTCTGGCCCTATTTATTGTGTGGTTTTTGATGGCAACAATAAACGTTCGAAAGAATTCGATTGCAAAGAGAACAGAGTAACCAATCGTCGTTTGGCTTATTTGAGTTTTTCAGATTCAGATGATATCCAAGCGCTTTACAGCAACTTCTCTGTTAATTCCATTAACCCAGATAATGGCAATCTCCTCACTGAAAGCCTTGTCGATATTCAAGGTGAAGAACTACCTATCTCAGTAAGTATTGAACAAATCAATGTCAGCGCAGGATGGGAAGGTTCACCAAGCATTACACATGTTTCTTTGCCTGATTTGTTTATGAGAAATAATTTGAAAGTGAATGGAGATGGCGTCACTGCAAGGGTTTCAGGTTTCGAAGCCGGCAAAGAAATTACTTTGCGCGCTGATGGTGCATACTTCCGTGACGGCGATTACATTACCGAGGTGCAACTGAATCAGGAGTCAACTACTTATAATTCAGAAGCTAAGGGGATTCATGAGCCCGCTTTGATAACAGGTCTCGCTGACGAGAACGGAGAAATTACGATAAATATCTTCCCAGCCAATGGAGAGGGTTCTTATTTAAGCTGGATTAGCCTGGAATATCTGGACAATTAAACTCAATTTATTTAGTTGGGCGCTTATTTTTGAGTGCCCTCCTTTCATACTTTCATTTCACTATTAATTCAGTTCTATCCGATTATCATCTTTCACAGAAGAATATCTTGATCAAAAACAACAATAGAATTTATTGAATTTTTATTAATACTCTAGTTAAAAAAACATGGTTGATTGTGCAAGTAAAAAAAATTATTTAACTTTGGCTAGCCATTAATTACAAATTTATTAATGGCTAATTATATCTGTTGTTAAACAGAGCATTGCCGTTAAATTAGCTTTGATCCATGTTCTTAAATCAATGTTTATTCTCATTTTTTAATCTAGGTGGCTGCCTTCTAAAAAAAATTATCGTTTTATGATTTAACCCTCATTTTTTTTTTAATTGTTGTACTAGTGTGATCAAATAACGTCACCAAAATTCTAATTGAATAAAAAATTACAAACAATCAATGCCGATAGACACACTGGCACGCACAGGTAGTGAATAAAGAAAACATAAACTCTACCTGATCAACCAATAGGGTATGTATAGGTTTTAAACATGTTTCGAAGCACAGCAGGTTTATTTTTAGTAACTTTCTCACTCGTTGGCTGTGAGATTGAAGTAAGCGAAGAAGAAAATGAGAAGACAATCGCAACTAACACAGCAAGTCAAACAGACACAGATGAGGATGAAGCTCCAGGAAATGGAGCAGTTGGCGGTGTAACTCAACCACCAGATCAAGGAACCGGTTCGGCTACTGCCACGTCATCCGATGTTAGTACCGATACTGATAGCCAAATTGATTCAGATACCTCAAACGATACAGGTACGGAAACAGGAACATCAGGAGAAACGGATTCTTCAACTGGCGGTAATACAGATACATCAACGTCAGAAGAAACCGAGACTGAAACGTCAACTGATAGCGAAACAGGCACAACTACATCGACCTCCGATGACACAGATACTGCGACATCAACTTCAGATGAAACGGATACAGGATCTTCAACCGGTAGTGATACAGTCACGTCAACTTCATCCGAAACCAGTTCAAATACCTCTACTGATACAGACACTGGCGGCCAGTCTGATTTAAGAACGTCAATTGTTTCCATATCTGCTAGTTGGAGTGACAAGAATTATCTACCTATTAATACTGTCGATGGGTCACTTGATCCAGAATCAAGATGGTCTTCTAACTCTAATGATGCTCGAGGCTCATGGATTCAATTTGAACTTGCGGAATCAATAGAAATTACTGAGGTGTCTATTGCCTTCTTTAAAGGTAATGAACGGGTAAGTTATTTCTACGTTACTGTTTCGGAAGATCTAAATGATTGGACCTATGTTCTTAATGGGGAGTCATCTGGCGGCACGTTAACACTTGAAGATTTTAAGGTTCAGCCTGCGACGGGTAAGTACGTTAGAATCTACGGTTTAGGTAACACTGGAAGTCAATGGAACAGTTATACCGAAATAAGAATTAAAGATGTCGATTATCTAAACGACATAATTACCGATACCGAAACTGGCTCAGATACACAAACAGAGACCGCCACCGATTCACAGACTCAAACCGACACAGAGACGGCAACAGAAACTGTTACCGACACTCAAACAGATACTGACACGGTAACTGAAACCGAAACATCAACAGACACAAATACTGATCCAGTATCATTCGGAGATTTTTCAATAAACAGTGCAAGTGGGCTTTTAAAACCTGGAAATTTAATCACCATTACAGGTCAAGGGTTTGGAAATCTAGGCCCCGAATACTTATTTGTCTCTGATTTTGATCAAGAATCCGTTCGGGAAGAAGATTCTGTCTCGATATCAAACTCTCAAGCTGGTTCAGTTTCTACACCAGCTGCACACATCAGCTTACTCGAAGCTCGCAGTGGCAAACAATCGGTTATGGTTTCCGAGGGTAATGCAGAAACATATATTTCTGGATCCAATGAGTTTTCGGCAAAAGACTTTAACGAGCTTTTCGTATCCTTCCATAAATATGATGACACCGTGGGCGCAAGAAGTAGTGATATTGAACGCCTAGCCGCAACTCGAAAAGATGTTTGGCTAATGCGTGGCGGTCGAGGAGATACTGGTGCTGGAGGCGGCCCTGGTGCGGGTAATGATATTTACTTGAGGCACAATGGCATATCTGGAAACAGTACCAGACAGTTCTGGTACCCTAGTCTACAAGACCCTAAAAATGTATGGGTAAATTGGCAGTATTGGATTAGAAGTAATCCATCTAAACCCTATTCAGACGCTGAAGCGATGGCCAGTAGTTTTGTTTCGGGTCAGGTAGGCCAACATGCGAATGCTCATTTAGGCGGTTTGTTTTCTGACTCGACCTCTAATGATACGCCTCCTTATTGGGACAGAATAAAGATTGGTGGCTACCTAAGAAATCTTTCGGTTTACCATGATGATTATTATGTGGCCATAGGTGACCATGGTAAAACAGCTCATGCCGCTGCAAGAGTTGAGTTCTTCAATAATAAAAAATATGAAGAGGCAACAGCGAGAAGTTTTTGTTTAATTGAGAATTGGGGCAATGACAGTATTAGTTGTCGACCGAACGTTGGTGATTTGGATTGGAATTCAGACCAAATATACTGTGTAGTTTTCAATGGAAATAACAAACGTACAAAAGAGTTTGATTGTCAAAATAGCAGTGCTATTAATCGTCGATTAGCTTACTTCAGTTTTTCCAGCACTAAAGATGTTGATGCGTTAAAAAATACTTTTTACGCCAATTATGTTGGAACCAGCAAAAACAGTTTTGTGTTGAATGATATTTTAGATATTCAAGGGGAAGGCCTGCCGCTTTCTATTTCATTTGAGAGTTTGGATCTAAGTGATGGATGGAATGGCGCGCCGAGAATTACACATGTGTCCTTGCCAGACCTATTAATGAAAAATAATTTGAAATTAAATGGCAATGGAATTGTGGCAAAAGTTTCAGGCTTGCCAGCAGGTAAGCTTATTACGTTGCGTGCTGATGCTGCTTATTTCCGGGACGGAGATTATCGAACTAAGGTTCAGCTAAATCAAAAATCAGGAGTCTTTAATTCTGAGGCTAAAGGTTTGGGTGAGCCTGTGATGCTCTCTGATAGAGCGAATGAAAAAGGTGAGCTGGTATTTTCAATTTCACCAGAAGGCAGTGATGGTTCATACATAAGCTGGTTTAGCTTAGAGTACGAAAACTAAGGTTTCACTGTAAACAAAGACACTAAGTGGTAAATGCCATTAGCTAGCCTGGAGTAACCTCACAGGCTAGCTTACCCTCCTTCTTAATATTACTAGCACTAGCCATAACGACTTTGATAATCGAGAAAGAACAAAATCAAATTTAAAATAAAATAAATTAGATATAAGTCAATTTCTATTCTAAACTCGTTTCTATCGCACTTAATTCAATACCCAAAATTATAGTTTTAGTCTCTGAGTGTATTGGTAAGTGATTACTTGCCTGGTTCTATTAAGTCTTGTTAACAGGGCTAATTTTGACATCAATTTAGTCAAATAAATCTCATCTAAATTTTAGTTTTCGAACATTTCCCTTATTGGTTTTCATATATGTATTTAACTGTAACCATGGGAGCATAATGTCAAATTTATATCGTTTTGAGTCCTAGCATAGCGGCATCGTTTATAGATAAAGGTGCCTAGCCATGTTGAAATTCATATCCATTCTATTTTTTACATCAGTGTTTTTAGTCGGCTGTCAGGTTGAAGTCGAGGTGGCTGATACCGCAGATACTACAGACTCTGAGACAACCACAGATACAAGCACGTCAAATGACAATGCCTCTGACAATCAAGGTGATGATGAAACAGATCAAAATGATGGGGGTAGCTCGGGAGACGATGTCATCCAGTTACCGCCTGATGAAACTGGAACTGATGTAGTTACAGATACTGACACTCAAGATGAAACTAATACAGATACGTCTGATGATACTGATACTGCTAGCGATGATGCGACAGAAACCAGCACTTCAGACACAACTGAAACTGATACATCGAGTACAACAAATACAGATTCTTCAACCGAAACAGATGATTCTGCTGATACTAGTACGGATGACAATACTGCTACCGAAACAGAGACGGATACCTCATCTGAAACTGACGGTGCTGTAGATTCTGATACTGGTGAAGATACCAACACCCAGACAGAAACTGATACCTCATCTGAAACAGATGATGCCGCAGATACTGACACTGGCGAAGATACTAATACCCAGACAGAGACAGAAACTGATACCTCCTCTGAAACAGATGATTCTGCAGACACTGACACTGGCGAAGATACCAGCACCCAAACAGAAACAGGTTCTGACACCTCTACAGATACCCAGGTGAGCACCACAACTAAACTGGTTGCAGCATCTGCCAGCTGGAGTGATGGTGATTACGTTCCTTCAAAGGCTGTAGATGGTTCTACTGATGAAGAATCAAGATGGTCTTCAAACTCAGGTGACGCTCGCGGATCCTGGATCATGTTTGAATTAGAAAGCTCAATTGAAATCACAGAAGTATCAATGGCGTTTTTCAAAGGTGATGTGCGAGTGAGCTATTTCAAAATCTTAACTTCCGATGATGGAACCAACTGGACTGAAGTATTTAATGGTCAATCTTCGGGGTCTTCATTGGAAATGGAAAGCTTCAATACAACACCCACTGTCGCAAAATATTTAAAAGTTGAAGGCTTGGGTAATTCTAGCAACCAGTGGAACAGTTACACCGAAGTAAGGATTAAAAATGTTGATTACCAGAATGGTTTAACAACTGAAACCGAAACTGAGACAGATACTGATTCTACAACAGATACCGACTCTGAGACTGATACTGCAACTGAAACCGATACTGGCTCAGAAACTACTACAGACACAAATACAGAGACATCTACTGAAACAGAAACTACTACCTCTACTGATACATCGGCTGATCTAGAACCTGTAGGCGATTTTGCAATCGATGAATTGAGTGGTTCCTTACAACCTGGTGACCTTGTGGTTATCTCTGGTCAAGGTTTTGGAGACTTTGGTCCTAAGTATCTATTCGTTTCCGATTTTGACCAAGAATCTGTCAGCGAGGAAGATCCAATTACCGCTAACAATTCACAAGCCGGAGCAGTGTCTTATGCAGCAGGCAGCCTCAGCTTACGTAAAGCTCGTAGCGGTACCCAATCAGTATTAGCCACTGAAGGAAATGCAGAAGCCTATATTCCTGGTTCTAATGTGTTCTCAGCGAAAGACTTTAACGAATACTTCGTTTCATTCCATAAATATGATGATACCAATAGTGGTGCAAGTACTAGAGACATTGATCGCTTAGCTGGTACTCGTAAAGACGTGTGGGTAATGCGTGGTAACCGTGGTGATAACCCTTCTTCTGGTGGTTCTGGCTCTGGTAACGACTTGTATTTGAGACACAATGGTATCTCTGGTAACAGCACAGATCAGCACTGGTATCCAAGCCTGCACGATCCAAAAAATGTATGGGTAAACTGGCAGTACTGGGTAAGATCAAATCCTTCTAAGCCTTATTCACAGACTGAAGCGATGGCGAGCAGCTTTGTGGCTGGACAAGTAGGGCAGCAGGCGAATGCTCACAATGATGGATTATTCTCAGATTTAACATCTAACGACACACCAGCTTACTGGGATAGAATCAAAATAGGTGGCTACTTGAGAAATCTACCGGTTTACCATGACGACTATTATGTTGCGATTGGTGACCATGGTGAAACTGCTAACGCAGCTGCTCGCGTTGAATTCTTCAATAGCCACAAATATGAAGAAGCAACTGCACGAAGCTTCTGTTTAATAGAAACTTGGAGTGATGACAGTGTCACTTGTCGTCCAAACGTAGGTGATCTTGACTGGGATTCAGGTCCAATTTACTGCGTAATCTTTAACGGAGATAACAAGCGCTCTAAAGAGTTTGACTGTAAAAACAATCAAGTAATGAACCGTAGATTGGCATATATGAGCTTCTCTGATTCAGATGATATCTCATACTTCAAAGATAGCTTTGCGGTTAATGACTTGAGCTCAGCATCAAGTGGCTACCAAATGAATGAAGTACTGGATATCCAAGGCGATGCGTTACCCATTAGCATTCAATTTGAAGAAATCAATATCAGCTCTGGCTGGAATAGTTTGCCACAACTTACTCACGTTTCTTTACCTGACTTGCTGATGAAGAATAACGTGAAAGTAACAGGTGACGGTATCATTGCTAAGGTTTCTGGTTTGCCAGTAGGTGCGGAAGTAACAGTGCGACTAGGAGGTGCTTATTACCGAGGTGGCGACTACTATACTGAGGTCACTTTAAACAGTCAGTCAGCTTCTCATAACTCTGAGTCAAAAGGTATTCATGAGCCGGTCATGTTAACAGACACTGTTGATGAAAATGGTGAAGCAACCATATTAATCAAGCCAGACTCCGGTGATGGATCTTACATAAGCTGGTTTAGCATTGAATACTAAGTTCAATATTTAGAATTAGCAGCTTCAAGGCTAGCACCAAGTAAAACTACTTCGGTGCTAGCCCCATATCATCAAGCCTCATTAGTATTTCTGTTTTTCGTTCTTGTTTTACTTCTTGCCAGTGTCGGTTTTCCTGCGCACCTATCATTGCATATAAAAAGTTTAAGCTAGTAGATGGCTCGAGTAATTTAAGTTGGCGATAGATTTCAAAGGGATCAGCCGCAAGAAATTTATCCACTGTATCAATATCGAGCTTTAGCAATGTGTCTGCAGTTTTTGGCCCCAGTCCAGGTAGCTGCTTAATTGAGGTTTTAGCCATATATGTTGAGCCTCTAAATGCGTACAAGAATTTCTAGTTATTTTGGAATGGAATATAGAGGTATGGATATATAAAGAAAACGAAAACTAAGTTATTTTCACCAACAGAAAAAGCGCTGGCATAGCAGCGCTTTAATTGAAAAAAGAATGAAATAATGAATTAGAAGCAGTTTGATTCTGCTATTCCCTTACCAGGGGATATGCCGCCTGCTGTCGCAATACATTGACCTACGGAGTTATCTTGAATTTTAAACTCAATGTTATGGGAGCCCGATGTGATGCCGGTTTGATATTCATACCTGTCACCATTTTTTGAAGCCGAATAACAGCCGCCATTAATACAAAGGTAAACAAAGCCCCCTGTGTGTCCACCATCTTTATGATACAGAGTACCGTCAGCTTCCAGTCCAAATGCCAAATCAGTGTCGTCAGCAGGTCTTTCACCTTCGGCAATGGTTACCGTTTCGAGCAGGGTAGGGCACTCACCATTTTCCCAGCGGGCATAAGTCACATAATTTCCCGGAGCTAAATCTCCTATTGTGTAGGCAGATACAGTTTGTGTACCGCTGTAAGTAACACCACCATCAATACTGAATTGCACGCCTTCTCGCCATTGGGCAATATCGAAGTCGAAACTGATACTGCCATTGCTAAGTCCTAGCTTTGTCTCATTGGAGTAAGTCACTAACGCATCGGGAATATCTTCTGGGATGCAAGGGTCAACGGCTGTACTTGTATCTGTCGAAGTATCTGTAGCTGTTGATGTATCCCCAGCATCCGGAAGAACCTCAACATAGTCGATGTTCATGGCAGCATCGCCACTTTCAAATTGAATGCGGATAGTGGTTTCTGAAGCATGCTGATAGTCCAATGCAATGGATTGATAATTGCCAGTCCAAGACCCGGTAGAATTGAACGGAACTTTATGTGTCTTGCTATTGGTTACGACAGTAATAGTGCCTGAATTCATGGACGCATATCGAATAGACAAACCCTTCATTGGCTTGCTGAAATTGAATTCAAAACCTGCTCCAGGCTGGTAAATATAAGCGACTCCAGCACCTCCAGAAGCTGCTCCGTCGCGGTATGTCTCTGCTGGAGCTGAGATTGTTGTTGACTCAACTTCAATGCGAATAGGCTCAGAAGTCACTCCCGTGTCTGTTCCTGTATCAGTGTCAGTATCTGTTTGAGTGGATGAGCCGGTATCCGTTGATGTATCGGTATCTGTTCCAGTTGTTGTTGATCCCAATGCCAAGGTCGAAAACAGTGTAGGCGACGCCGGCAGCCAGTTAGCTTTAGTAATTTCAGAAATCCAGTTATCTCGAATCAGGCTGCTTTCTTGAACACGAGTGTCGCCCCAGTAACCCATTCCATAAGGTGGAGCCCATAAGGATTGAGAATCCCAGTCGGCATTTATATAGGCGGCAACTTTGATCAGATCTTTGTGCTGGTCAATGTAATTAAAATAATTAACAAACCATTCATTCCAAATTTGTTCACTACTCTTTTGTTGATCCGCTGCACAGCGGTTGCCACAAGAATTATAAGTTCCCACTTGAATGTCGTAACGCTGTGATGCTGACTCTGCAATCATTACGGGTTTATTCTTGCTGCGTGCAAAATTCATAAATGAATCAATAGCGCTGTTATTACAGTCTTGTGGTGTGAAATAAGAAAATGCTAGCCAGTCAACGTATTGGTCCCCTGGATACCAATCAGTAAATGCACGGCCACCATAGGTACCTCCACAATAGGAGGCAACTTGCCAAACCATTGCAATATTATCTGCGCCTGCTTGTTCTACTTTTTGAGACATTTTTTGGAATGCTTGAACATAAGCGCCAGGATCGTAACCATTCCAAGCACCATCCGCCTCATAGCCCCAACGCAAAAGCACCGGGCGTTCCCAGCTTTTGAGCGTATTAATTAGCTGATCCATTTGCCCGTCATAGGCACCTGAGTTCACGCCACCTAATTGATTGACCAGGTACACCGCAATTGCGTGAATACTGTTTGGGTATTGTTGTTGAAGGTAACCTGCATTATTTGGCCCTCCACCATTATCTACTCCATTGGTAAGGCCGCCCAAATCGCTAAGGCTGATATAAGTAGTAACACCAGCGGGTTCAACACCTACATGGTTTCGATAATCGTCGATGCTAATGGTGTCTTGACCAATGACCATGAGTTGCTTGCCATCGGGTGGAACAAAAGGGCCTTCTAAAGCATAAGCGGCCCCCACGGTAATCACTGAAGCAGTCAATGCTGCAACAGCTTTTTGTAGTTTTAACATTTTGTGATAGTCCCCGTTTTGTTTTTGTTTTCGCTCGTCGGGATTTTTATTTGCTCTTAATGAGCTTTTTGATAATCGCCCTGTTTTATTTTTGTTTTCCTAATAAGCGAGACATAAAACGCATTGCGTTCGAAACTGAGATTAATGATAGGGGGTAGAATTGTATTGACTTAACGCAGTGTTAAAGATGAGCCCTATGATCCTTTCAAAAATTGGGAACTGGTTTTATTCAAAATGATAATAGTTTGGCGATATTGTTGGCTCATTCGTGGCCAATTTAACTTCAGCATTTTGTCAAAGTTAAATATCGGAGCCACATTCATATTCAATTGAGGATTACAATGGTTGCTGCTAAAGAAAGATAGGGGATCTCGAAACGTTTTATATATTGCTCACTTCGTTTCTGCCATTCAATTTAGATCTAAATAGTAACCAACCAATCCAAAAAAATGCGCTGAGTCCGATAGCTGCATAAATAGCGGGCATCGGATTTGTTAATGTGCTTATTGATCCCGCATAGCTAGCAATTGACACATACGGCAAAGTTACAATGATCCATAAAATTACAAATTGCCAGCTTTTCATCTGACTTGCTCCTGCCATGCATGCGCTGACTTCCGGTAAAATAGGTGTAGCTCTAGAGAGCAAAATAATTATTTTCCCATGGGCTTTGAATAATTCGTACGCTTTCGTCCTTTCTTTTTCAGATTTTACGATACGCTTGAAAACCACGTCTCCAAAATATTTACTTAAAACAAACCCGGTAATACCCGCACAAAACATACCTATAAAAGACGCAGCTGCGCCCAGTGTGGCCCCTAAAAAGTAGCCAGCTAGAATTGTAATTGTAAGAGTTGGCACTGCGATAATTAAGTCAAGAAATAACAGTAAAACTACTGCTGTCACAACCCAGATTGTGGAAATGCTTTGACCGTAATTTAGCCAGGATTCAATATTCGAAACCGTAATTAATCCGGTGCTATTGATTAATAAGAAGGTGCTTGCAAACAGCAGCCCTAAGGTGAGCATAATTTTTAGCAGTGCTTTCATAACAATTTACCTAGCGAACTTGGTTTCTTGAAAAGATAAGTTGCTATGGAGTGAAACTCATTAACCTAGGTTAATTCTGAATTTTTATTCCTATGACAGCAGAATTGACTAAGTAGTCTTTGTAAATTGCTGTGGTCGGTTTGATGTGCGTGTATAAAATATTCTGCGTGTATTGGATAGGGTTTACTATGCAAATAGCAGTGTGCGAAAACGTACTATTTGTGAAAACTGGTTGGTCAATCCAGTTGAAAGAGGTGGCAATTATTATCAACTGACTCAGTTAGGCTTTTTGATTTTTCTTCCATGAAAACTAGCAGCCATGCTTGCTGTGGGATAGCAAAGATCATTCAATGGAAATACTCTTTCTGATTTCTATGTTGGTATTTAAAACTACTTCGTCAGCAGCTAACGTAAATTGAGTGTCAGGGGTTTCCGCATACACAGAACCTATCAGTAACAGATACAAGAATAAGAAAATGCACAACAAAATCTTCGGTGCGTTGGTGCTCATAACAATCTCCTTAAAAAATTCGAGCAAACACAAGGAAGCAAGTCACCTGTCAAAAGCCGCAATCTTCAATTCGCTTGAACTAGCGAAATCCTTCGAAGATTCGATGGCATTCAATTGATGGCTAACTAGACAGATTTATTGTTTTTATTGCATCTAAATTAGTTAAGGCAAACCCATGCGCGCCTTAATTTAATGATTGGTCTTTAGGTGAAGGTTAAACGTCGATTGACCAATCCAATTTGGTGAGTAACTACCCTTAAGTACAATTAATATACTCATTAAATTAACATAATGATACAGGCTTCACATTTGCTTGAAAAAAAGGCAGCTGGAGTCACAAAAAATTCTGTAGTGGCTATCAAGCACTGGAATAAGGACAACAAATGAATTGAACGATATTGGTTTGTTTCTGAAATTAAAAGTGCAGAATACGTATAGATATACTGTTCTAATTATTTTTGTAACATCATTGGTGGAACAGATTGGTCTGAAATGTAAAAAAACTATGGTTTTTATTCAAAATTGCATTCTGAGTTTTTGTTGTGGAGAAAGGTTTGGGAGAAAAGCTTTAACGCAAACTTAACCGTTCGAAGTCTCGCGCTTACTTGAGTTGGGGTAATTAGGGGTAATCGGAGTGCTTATGATAGTGGCGAAAACAAAAGCCTAAGCCTTCATCCCCGCTCACTAAGATTTAATTGATGTGATTAGTCACAGTTAGAAACAGCAGTGTCTCCGCCACTTTGGTGGGTAACACTTGGCGTACCACTTAAACACTGACCGGTTGAATTATCCTGTACTTTGAATTCAATTTGGTACGTTTGGCCTTCAGATAAACCTGTTACTTCTCTTTTATAGTAACCATTGTTCAGCTGTGCTGTCCGACAATCTGAATTCAAACACATGAATACAAAACCAGCTGTCCAGTTATTGTCTTCGTGATAAATAATCGCAGAGTTACTGGTTAGATATTCCAAACCGAACGCACCTCTATCTCCCGTTCCTGTATCAGTGCCGGTTCCAGTACTAGTGCCAGTGCCTGTACTCGTATCAGTTCCAGTGCTGGTGCCGGTACCAGTGTCAGTTCCTGTACTCGTATCAGTGTCAGTAACGGTTCCTGTGCCCGTGCTATCAGTGTGGAAAGTAATATAGTCAACATTTAGTGCCGTATCGCCGTTGTCAAATTGTACTTTAACCGTTGCTCCAGCAGGGATATCAATATCGCTTATGACTGTCTGATAATTACCCGTCCAGCTGCCTGTTCCATTGAAGTTCACATTGTTATCAGATCCATTGACGTAAACTGAAATAGTGCCGCCATTATTTTGAGCTGCATAAGTGATAGAAATCGCTGAAGAAGCCGGCGCATTGGTAACAGTAAAGCCTGCATCTTGCAGATAAATATACGCAATACCCTGACCGCCAGAAGCAGCGCCATCATTGTAAATACGAGCCGGTGCTGTTGCTGAACCAGACTCTGCTTCAACTTTTACATCTTCGCCAACGCTAGTGCCTGTGCTTGTACCGGTTCCTGTACTTGTTCCTGTTCCCGTTCCAGTATTGGTGCCAGTGCTTGTTCCTGTTCCGGTACCAGTGCTTGTTCCTGTCCCAGTTCCTGTACTTCCATCTGTGAGTGCTGCGAAAAGGTTCTCATCTGCTGGTATCCAATCATCACCACGAACAACCTCTAACCAGTTATCTCTGATAAGACTGTTTTCTTCCACTCGAGAGTCACCCCAATAACCTTCTGGGTAAGGCGATTGCCACAAACGTTGGCTGTCCCAGTCGGCATTAATGTAAGCAGCTACTTTAATATAGTCGCTGTTGTTGTTAATAAAATTGAAGTAGTTTACGAACCACTCATCCCAGATTTGTTGTCCGCTGCGAGGCTGGTCTGGGCCAGTACGTTGAACAGTTGGGTTATAAGTGCCTGCTGAAATGTCGTAACGCTGGGGAGCAGATTCAGCAATCATGACTGGCTTGTTCTTAGTGCGAACAAAATTCATAAAGTCATTAATGGCCGCGTTATTACAGTCTTGAGGAGTGAAATAAGACATACCCAACCAATCTACATAGTTGTCGCCTGGGTACCAATCGCGGAAATTTCTGCGTTGATAGCTACCGCCACAATAGGTGGCTACTTGCCAAACCATTGCAATGTTATCGGCATTTTGAAGTTGTATTCTGTCATGCATTCTTCTGAAAGCTTGAATGTAAGTGCTTGGCTCGTTAGCGTTCCATTGACCATCTGCCTCATATCCAAATCGCAATAGAACAGGTCTTTCCCAGCTTTTTAAAATACGAACTAACTCATCCATGTTGTTATCAAGAGCGCCACTGGCCGCTTGGTTTTGCACACCCTTAATATAAACCGCGATGGCATGAATGCTGTTGGGATAATCCCTTTGTAAATAGCCTGCGTTGTTAGGACCGCCACCGTTATCTACTTGCTGAGTTAAGCCCGATAAATTGGAAAGCGCGATATAAGTAGTAACACCTGAAGGTTCGTGTCCTACGTTGTTTCGATAGTTGTCAATTGAAACAATGTCTTGTCCAATGACCATTAGTTTTTGGTTATTTGGCGGGATAAAAGGTCCCTCCAAAGCCAAGGCGCTGCTCACAGTAAATGATGCAGCGAGTGTGAAGCCCCAAAGTTTTGTCAGTTTTTGCTTGTAAAAAGACGTAAGCATGTTTGCACCTCTATTTTTTTATTTTTTGCAATTGAGCCTTGGATATTTTGAAGCACGTTTCAAAAATAAAATTGCAACGTGACAAAATTCCATTTTATCGACTCAAATTATTTGCAACCTAATTTCATCTGCGGTTTTTGTTTTTATAAAGATGAAATTCAAACTGGCTAACGGTCTATACCCTATACGGGTTCAAGCAATTTCGGAACGTACATTACTTAATTATTGAACTCGTAAGGAGGTCTGAAGACTAGTGGTAGTGAGCGAATTAAGGTAGGTCGATTTTAAATTCTTGAATTACTGTTTTTGCTTTAATTTTTACTGAGAATTTAAAATTATTATCTCTGCTTATTATTTAGTAAAAAATTTTGTAATGATTTAGGAAGGGGATTAAAAATTATTGTGCTAGGGCCTGTTCACACTAATTTTTTCACGCTGCCGTCGGCTATTTTTTGAGACAAACAAGGCGCAGCGAGTGTGGTGTAACCTGTTACATGAACGA
>JANQHX010000096.1 GCA_028282465.1 Gynuella sp. | reverse complement strand
TTTTTGATACCACTAAAGAAAGATTCAATAGAAATTAGAAACTCAGCTTTGATAACGCCAAAGCCCACTTTTCAACTAGGCAAAAAAAAGCCCTAACTGGCGTTAAGGCTCTTTTTAAAAATTTGGTGCCTGGGAGAAGACTCGAACTTCCACGGGGTTGCCCCCACTAGCACCTGAAGCTAGCGTGTCTACCAATTTCACCACCCAGGCATAAAACCCGCCGCTGCGAGCGGGGGCGTATAATATGGATGTGACAGGGGTGTGTCAATTGGTTTATGTCTATAAAACAAGGGCTTGCAACTCTACTGATGAGCAGCAAGCCAGTTTTTAGAATTACAGTTTAGCCATGACTTTTTCAGCGGCTTCTAGTGTTTTCTGAAGTTCGGTTTCGCGATGTTTCAATGAGATAAATCCAGCTTCGAATGATGAGGGGGCCAGGTATACGCCTTCCTCTAACATGCCATGAAAGAACTTGTTGAATCGCTCACCGTCGCAAGCCACCACTTGTTTATATCTGCTAACTTGCTTTTCTTCTGTGAAGAATAATCCAAACATAGACCCAACATGGTTGGTGGTGAATGGAATGTTAAGTTTGTCGGCAATGGCTTGCATACCAGTACAGAGCTTTTCACAGTAGTCTGTGAGTTGTTCGTAAACCCCTGGTTGGTCAATTGAGGTTAGCATGGCTAGCCCAGCTGCCATGGCGACCGGGTTACCTGAAAGAGTGCCCGCTTGATAAACAGGCCCGCTAGGCGCCATTTGTGACATGATTTCTTTTTTGCCTCCGAACGCTGCCACTGGCATACCCCCACCAATTACTTTTCCTAGACAGGTAAGATCGGGCGCGATGCCGAAGTGTCCTTGGGCGCCAGTTTTTGAAACTCGAAAGCCGCACATGACTTCGTCGAAAATCAACACTGCCCTGTGTTGCGTGCAAACGTCTCTTAGGGTTTCTAGAAAGCCCTGCTCTGGTGGTATGCAATTCATGTTGCCTGCAACGGGCTCAACAATGATGCAGGCGATCTCTGAGCCAATTTCTTCGAAACATTGACGTACCTGCTCGCTGTCGTTGTAGTCCAGAGTAATAGTGAGTTCAGCGAGTGAAGCTGGCACACCTGGAGAGTTAGGTTGACCTAGGGTTAAAGCCCCTGATCCGGCTTTCACTAACAGTGAGTCAGCATGGCCGTGATAACAGCCTTCGAATTTAACTATTTTGTCTCGGCCAGTATAGCCACGGGCTAAACGAATGGCGGTCATAGTTGCTTCGGTGCCTGAGTTGACCATACGCACCATGTCAATATGCGGCATTAGGTTGCAGATTTTCTCGGCCATCTCGATTTCTATTTCAGTGGGTGCGCCAAAGCTCAGTGCTTTTTTCACTTGTTCAGAAATAGCGGATGTTACCTCGGGGGCATTGTGCCCCAAAATCATTGGCCCCCATGACAATACATAGTCGACGTATTTGTTGTCATCTTCGTCAAACACATACGCGCCCTCGGATGCTTTGAGGAATCTGGGGGTGCCGCCCACACCTTTAAAAGCTCTTACTGGTGAATTTACACCACCTGGAATATGAACCTGGGCACGATTAAATAGATCTTCTGAGCGGGTCATTTGCACTACCTTTTGATGATTGTTTTGAGGGTACGTATTCCAACCGGGGCTGGGATCAGGTTGGCAGAAAATTTTTTGCGGAGAATACCACAGCCTGGGGGTCAGGCTGCAGACTTAACTCATAAATTGAAAAAGCGGTTTGGTTTGGGTTTGCCCATGCCGGTTTGTTGAGACTTTTGTAATGCCTTGGTAATAAAGTTTTGCGCACTGAAACAAGCTTCTTGGGCGTCGCCACCATGTGCGATAAAGCCTGCAGCTGCTGCAGAAAGAGTGCAGCCCGCACCTAAGAACTTACGGTCAAAGCGCTGGAAGGCAAATTCTCGGCAATCACCCGTGTCATGATAAAGGTAATTAGTCACCTTCTCCCCTCTGTCTTGGCTGCCGGTAAGCAGTAACCAGGATACTCCGCTGTTAAATAATTGTCTGGCACTGGCCGTTGTGCTGTCTGCCTCGGCCGTCAGGGCTCGTAGTTCAACTTTATTCGCCATGACTAAGTTGCAAAGGGGGATGATCAATTCTTTGATGGATGTGACCAACCCATCGTTATCACTTAAGGCGTCATAACCTCTTATGGATGGATCAAAAACAACGGTGATGTCTGGGTAATCCGTGAGTAAGGAGTGAATGGCTTGAACATTTTCTTCCGAACCCAAGCTTCCTAATTTAATAACTGAGACTGGCATGTCTTCCAATACAGCTCTCGCTTGGGAAATAACACAAGAGCTTTCGACAGGATAGTCATCTGTAGGTTTACAGGTGTCTTGTACATTTAATTTTGTAGGGATGGCTGCGCAGTGGCATCCCAGTGCAGATAGGGTTTCAATGTCTGCTTGAATGCCTGAACTCCCTGTAGGGTCATGGTGATTAAAGCTTAAAATTACTGGCAGTTCTCGGCTTTCGTTCATCGTTGCTTCCTTATGCGATTCACAAAAATGTAGCACAAGTAGAAAAGTTTGGTCGTGATTCTCTTAAAAACCCTGACTTAAAAGGGTTTTAGCACAGCTAAAAACACAACTAAGACTAAGACTAGAACTGGTAGTTCATTAATAACTCTGTAGAACTTGTGGCCCTTGGTGTTGTTGTCTTTCTTAAATTGCTTCACTAAATAACCACAGTAATGATGAAAGGCAACAAGTAGCGCGATGAGCGTTAGCTTGGCGTGCATCCACCCCATTGAAAGCCATGCGGCACCAGCTGGAGTAAAAAGCATCCAAAATCCAAACACTAGTGTACCGACCATTGACGGCAACATAATGCCCCAATAAAGTTTTCTTTCCATAACCTTAAAACGTTCGTTGCTGGCTTCATCTTCTGACATGGCGTGATAAACAAATAATCTTGGTAAATAAAAAATTCCGGCAAACCAAGCCACCATAAAAATTAAATGAAGAGCTTTAAGAATTAGATAGGTCATTTAATGTTCTCCTAATGATGCAATATAAGACATCAATTGTTGTCTACTAATGTAGCCTTCTGGCGGACTATTTGGACTGAGTGCCAATACCACACCGGCATGATCATGCTTTTGGAATGCTCGTAAACATTCTTCCAAAGTAACGTGGCTAGGCAATACTTCCATATCAAATTGAGCACCGAGCCAGGGTTCTAAATCAATGATTTCTCTGCCCTTGTGTTCGATTTTATTTCGCGACAATTCCTCGCTGAGGCAATGTCTTAAATAATCGCTATCTGCTAGTCGATAAAGGTTTTCTGTTTCATTGCATCGAACCACAACTTGTTTGGAATGCTTGAGGTGCTCTTGTAATTGGTTCAATTCAATTTGAAGCGGAAGAAGATCGAACTCAGTAATGGCCATCCGGAGCGCACTCATTCCTCGCATTGCTTTTGCTACCGGAGTTGATCGAGCATTCAATCCTTGAGCAGTGAGAATGGCTGAAAAAATAGCCGGTTGTTTAAACAGATGTTGGCTGGTGAGGTTAGCTGCGACTAACGTAAGCATGGCTGGAAAGAGAATGTTTGAATTCGAAGTGAGTTCTAAAACGGCCATTAGAGCCGCAAGCGGTGCGGCAAGTACTGCGCTCATCATGGCGCCCATTCCAATGGTGGCGTAAAACGCTGGGCCGGATGTTTCCCAGGGCATATACATTTCAGAAAGAGTTCCTAAAATCCCGCCAAGAGTAGCGCCCAGAATAAACGTAGGGCCAATTAAACCTGCGGGAATGCCCAATCCAATTGAACAAGCGGTGGCAATTATTTTTGCACAAAACACTATGATGAGAACCTGTAAAACGGTTGTGCCACTGAGTGCCGAAGTGACAGTATCATAGCCGGTTCCCATTATTTCGGGAGCGATCATTGCCAGTAAAACGGTCACCAAGCCAGCAAAGCCAAAGCGCTTCCAAATGGGTAAATGTTGATAGGCTAAAAAAGATCTAATCAGTCGATTAAACAAAGCCGCAAAACAACCAATAATTAAACCGCATAGAATTAAAAATGGCAGTTCAGCCAATGAACCCAGGGAAACTTCAGGTACGGTGAATGCGGGGGATGTGCCATAAACCAATTGCGTAACCACGGTGGCTGTTGTCGCGGCGGCTATAATCGGAACGAATCCCGCCAGGGTGTATTCCATGAGTATGACTTCCATAGCGAAAATAACTCCGGCTATGGGGGTGTTAAATGATGCCGCAATGGCTGCGGCAGCACCGCACCCAACCAAGGTTTGAATACTATGGTTAGGTAGTTTTATGTACTGGCCCATTAAGCTTGATATGCCCGCACCCAAGTGAATGGCAGGGCCTTCTCGACCCACAGATAGACCGGAAAGAATAGCCAGACTGCCAGCTATAAATTGACTGACAATATTCAAACCCGGCATTCGACCACTACTCTGATTGAGTTTTTCGATGACATGGGCGACACCTACTCGCCTAGCATGTGGTGGAATGAGGTTCCAAAGTATAATCAATAAACCAATACCAAAAATTGGAAATAATGCTCTTAAGTAAATTGGCAGGGCTTCAAAGTTTTCATGGTGGTCAGGTAATAGGATTTGCAATGGCCATTCAATGACAGTTCTAAATGCGATCATTAATGCAGCAGTCGCAAGACCGACGAGCATCCCTAAAAGAGTAAGTTGAGGAACTGCTTCGGACTGGTGAATCTGTTGGCGAAGTTTTCGAATGCCAGAAGAGGGGTTAATCCATGCCATTGGTTGCGTTAACTTGTCCTAGTTTGCCAGTTCCTTTAAAACAACCTTATCATAGCTAAACATGAATGCAGTAAATTATAGGACTCAGTCTGTGGTTTCTGGATTCCAGCAATGTTTAAATAACTGGCTTTGAACGCGCGAGCTATGCTCTGGTTCTGCTAATCTACCTATAAGAACAATAAATGGGGTTAAACTAACCTCATCGTAAGCACCATAAAATAGATTCGAATTTACATGCATAAAGTAAAGTTAAAAAAACAACCCCGGCGGGTAGTGACCACTCACAAGCCTTGGTTTACTTTCTTCAGACGCACACTTTTGGTTTTAATTGCTGTTGGCCTAGTTGGAGGCGCCTATGTATATGGTGGCCTTTCTTCAAGAATTGAGCAAAGCAAGGCAGCTCAGGAAGCTTCGCAACTTAAAAAACAAATCTCAGAAGCCAGGGCTCAAGTAGATGAGTATAAGTTGAAGATTGCGACACTTGAAACGGGCGCAGCTGTTGACCGAACGGCTACCGAAGAAGTTCGTATCGTAAATAAGCAATTGAAAGATGAGATTGCGGTATTGCAAGAAGAGGTTGCGCTTTATAAAGGAATAATGGCTCCTTCTTTAGGGGATCAAGGGTTAAATATTCAAGAAATGACCTTAGCGCCCACTTCAGATACTGCCAGATTTAGATATAAGTTAATCCTTACCCAGGTTGCTGATAACAAACGATTTATACAGGGATTTGTGGGGGTTAATATCGTCGGAGTGAAAGGCGGAGAGAAAACTGTGTTTTCTCTTAAGGATTTATCACCTGAGATTAAAGATGTGGATATCAAATTCCGCTATCGCTATTTTCAAGACATAACAGGAGAGCTGAGCCTTCCAAAAGACTTTATACCCGAACAGGTTCAGGTGATTGCGCAGGCAACTGGTGGGCGTAATGCTAGGGTAGAAAAAGCATTTGATTGGGCGGCTCTGGAGACAAAAACTAATGTGGGGCAGTGATAAAGTGGCGAATCATAGTGAAACCTTAATTTCGAGTAAGTCTGAAATTAATGGTGATATTAAATTAAGCGGCGGGCGACTGAATATTGAAGGTAAAGTTGTTGGAAATATTTTTGGTGAAGAAGGTTCCAATGCTGAGGTAAATGTTGCGCCAAATGGTATGGTAGAAGGTGAAATTCGCGCACCAAAGATTACAGTACATGGAGCTATTAAAGGTAATTTGTATTCTGCTGGGCACATAGGTTTGGCCAAGAAAGCAACGGTTACGGGCAATGTTCACTACGCCACCATGGAAATGGAGATGGGAGCAGAAGTGAATGGTAATCTGGTTCACGAAGAAGCGGTAAAGGGTAAGCGAAAAGCATCCGATGCTTCTGCAGAATCAGTTACAAAAACTCAGACGGCGAATACTTGATTAAAATACTAGGTTTTAGTCATAATTCAAAGCTATAACACTTAGGTTAAAGAAGGTCTTATGGCTGAAGTAGAATCCGGAGAAGCGTTGTTAGTATCTGACGGCGCGTTAAATAAGGTTAAAGAGCTTATAGAAGAGGAAGAAAATGAATTCCTCAAGTTAAGGGTGTTTGTAACCGGTGGAGGTTGCGCAGGTTTCCAGTATGGATTCACCTTTGACGAAGATCAGGCAGAAGACGACACAGCTGTGGGCAGGGATGGCATTACTGTGTTAGTCGACTCCTTAAGTATCCAGTACCTGGCAGGTAGTCAAATTGATTACAGCGAGGGTTTGGAAGGGTCAAGATTTGTTGTGACTAACCCTCAAGCAGAAACCACCTGTGGCTGTGGTTCTTCTTTTTCGATTTAGGTAGAGATATGAATATGAAAGGTCTGGCACAACTTCAAAACTTTTGCAGATCTTTTTTATTTTTTAAAGCTGTCGCCTTTTGTCCTCAATTATTCCTAGTGGCCATCATTTCTTTGGTAAGCATGACGGGGCTGGCTGAAGAAGGCGATGGCTATGTCGCTAAAATAGAGGCTCATACACCCAAAGAAATTCGGGACATTCTCGAAAGGGCTGAAGTGTTAGTTGACGAAAGCTCAGACCTTTCAGAGGTTAAGCCAATTGCTTTAATTCTTCACGGCAAAGAATCTGCCGCTTTTTTACGAAACAACTACGACGAGTATCGAGACTTGGTTGATTTAGCAGCAAAGCTAGATGCATTTGATGTAGTTGATGTTCAAATTTGCGAGACATGGATGCGTATTAACGACGTAGATCGTAGTCAGCTCCCTGCTTTTGTTAACACAGTTCCTTACGGGCCCAGAGAAGAGAAGAAGCTTCTGGGCTCAGGTTTCATTTATTTCTAAATGCTATTCAGCTAATAAAGCGTATGCGTTGGCTTGAAAGATAGCTAATTGGCCTTGCATGTTTGCGGCATGAGCTAAAAAGTCTTCACGGTACTTTTCAGGAACTGGCTGCGCATCAGGCAGCTTCACCGTTACAGGGTTTCGATGTACGCCATTGACCCTGAATTCGTAGTGCAAATGAGGGCCGGTAGAAAGGCCTGTGTTACCAACATACCCTATGATTTGGCCTTGTTTGACGGTTTTGCCCTTCCTTATAGATTTATGGAAGTTTCTCATGTGAGCATAAAGAGTACTGTAGGTTTGACCGTGTTGCAGAACGATAGTTTTACCATATCCGCCTTTAACTCCAGCGAATGTCACTTTGCCATCGCCAGCTGCTTTAATCGGCGTGCCTGATGGCGCAGCATAATCAGTGCCTTTATGGGCGCGAATTTTATTTAAAATCGGATGTTTACGCTTAGGGTTAAAATGGCTGCTAATTCTTGCGTAATCTAAGGGTGTGCGCAGAAAGGCTTTTCTCATAGAGTGGCCGTCAGGGCTGTAAAAGCCAGTTTCTCCCTCGCTATTGGTATATCGAATTGCAGTGAAGTCATTACCGTTATTAATAAATGTAGCGGCTAAAATTGGGCCATAACCCAGTTTCTCCCCATCTAAATATTTCTCCTGATAGATTAGAGAAAACCGATCACCCTTTCTTATGTCCAGTGCAAAGTCGATGTCCCATGCGAATATCTGGGCCATCTCCATGGTTAATTGCTCAGACAAGCCGGCATTTTTAGCGGACAAAAATAGGGAAGAGTCGATTATAGTTTCTGCATAACGAGTAACCAGTTCAGGTTCTCGGGTAAGAGTGTTTCTTAACACTCCTTCTTGTGTAAAGGAAAACGATTCAGTTAGTACTGGGGAGAGAACATATTCAAATTTTTCTAAATCACCTTGGTTAGAGGTGATGAACTTCATGGTTTCGCCGGGTTGAATCGCTCTTAACAGCCTTTTATGTTCTTTCGATTCCAAAAGACGATACATAGTCTGGGCTGGAATACCGGCTTTGTCGAAAATCAGAGATAAAGTGTCTCCACTAGCCACCTTAAATTCTTTTACCGTGACTGTTTCTTGATTTGTGAGTTCATCTATAAGGCCATCAAGCTCAGGCAATTCAATAGGAATTTGAACCGACCTAGATTGTTGTGGCCAGACCGCTAATGACAAGCCAGTCACGAATAACAATACAATTGCTAGGCCATGAGCTTTTGGAAATTGAGAAATCAATGCAGTCACACCCGTTACCCGTTCTCATTGCGACAAAAGTTAACCGAAGTATAACAAGATTCAGCTATAAGTAATCATCTGCTAGTATCTCGATGTTATAATCTCTTGGCACGTCAACAAATAACACTCAGAAACAAAAATCAGGTAGCAAAATGGCAAATGTAGATCAGGCCTTAGCATTAATTAAGCGAGGCACTGAAGAAGTTCTTTTGGAAGAAGAATTGGTTAAAAAGCTGGAGTCCGGGAAAAAGTTAAGAGTGAAAGCAGGCTTTGACCCGACAGCACCAGATCTGCATTTGGGTCACACAGTGCTTATTAACAAGCTTCGCCATTTTCAAGAGCTTGGGCATGAAGTGGTTTTCCTTATTGGTGATTTCACCGCCATGATCGGAGATCCTACTGGTAAGTCAGCAACCAGGCCTCCCCTGAGTCCAGAGCAAATTGAACAAAATGCTGCTACTTATAAAGAGCAAGTATTCAAAATTCTTGACCCAGAGAAAACTACAGTGAGGTATAACTCCGAATGGATGAGTGAGTTGGGTGCTGCCGGAATGATTAAGTTGGCAGCTCAGCATAACGTTGCCCGTATGCTGGAGCGAGATGATTTTAAAAAGCGCTATAAAGGTGGGCAATCAATCGCCATACATGAGTTTCTTTATCCGTTGGTGCAGGGTTATGACTCAGTAGCGTTAGAAGCAGATATTGAGTTGGGTGGTACAGACCAGAAATTTAACTTATTGGTTGGTAGAGAGCTGCAAAAGAATTATGAGCAAGAATCTCAATGCGTGATCACTCTGCCTTTGTTGGAGGGTTTAGACGGAGTGAAGAAAATGTCTAAATCTCTGGGCAACTATGTCGGCATTACGGACGCACCGGGCGAAATGTTTCAGAAAGTTGTATCAATGCCGGATTCACTGATTCAGCGCTACTTTGAGCTTTTATCTTTTAAATCTAATGAAGAAGTCGACGGGATTTTGAAGTCTATCGAAGACGGTGCAAACCCTCGTGACATAAAAATTGAGTTGGCCAAAGAGTTAGTTGCTCGTTTTCATGGTGAAGCAGCTGCGGCTAGTGCTCATAAAGGTGCCGGTAATGTGGTCAAGGAAGGTGAAATTCCTGATGATTGCCCTGAGGTCACACTTGAGTTAGGTGATCAATCAGAGTTGCCAATATCCTTCGTTTTAAACACCTCGGGGTTAGCATCCAACTCAGCTCAGGCGCGTGACATGTTGAAGGGTGGGCGAGTCAAAGTTGAGTGGCAGGTTGTGGGGTCTTCGCTAAAGCTGGGTAAAGGCACCCACTTGATTCAAGCTGGTAAGAAAAAAATTGCAAAAGTAACCATATCGTAATTAGCGCTAGGTCAGTAAAAGGCAGCTTCGGCTGCCTTTTTTCATTCTAAAATAGGATTCTGCAAATAATTGGTTGACGCAATTAAGTAAATCATTAAGATACGCGCTCCCTGTCACCCAGCAAGGGTTTGATAAGGGCGTGAACCGGTAGATTTTGAGGTTCTTTTAGGCAGTGTTTGATGGTGATGTGTTGATCTCTAAGTCACTGAAACTAAAAGAAAAAATCTTCAAAAAGCGGTTGACGGCGACGCAGCTTACTGTAGAATGCGCCGCCACTGAGACAGACGACGCTTACGCGGAGTTGAGATCTCAATCTCTAAGACCACCGAGAGTGGCACGATCTTTAAGAAACAATTAGGCAATTCGTGTGGGCGCTTGTTGATGAGTGAGTAGCCAGACTCCGGCTTCGGCTG
>JANQHX010000041.1 GCA_028282465.1 Gynuella sp. | reverse complement strand
CTCGCAAAAAAAAAAAGAAAAAAAAAATCGCCAAAGAAACACAACCGCTGAATTTTTGTAACCTGCATGTATGCAAATTTTGAAACTATTCATGCACTTCAGTTTTTCACATCGAACGCAGCAAAAGCTTCAGTTTTCTCACACTGGACACTATTTTTCTAAACAGATTTTCCCCAATATTTTGACTCAAAAACTTCAAAGCAAAGCAAAACACCTATCATTTTGATGGAAACATGATATTGAAACATTTGGTACACAACAAATTTGTTAACAAATTTCTCATGACCTTGAAGAGATTTTCGTGCGGTACCAATTTTCCATTTAATAATACGGTACATTGATTCATGTAATATTGTAGCATTGAACTATTAGAGAAACGATAATTAAATTGATAGAGATTTCGGTTGGTGCCACACGCAAGGAGGTTGGAACCTACACGAATAATATTGAATAATTTTAATTGTTTGACTCAAATCAATCAGGTTCCTTTATTGGGACAACATCTCGCAATAATTTGCTGAAAAATAATTGTTTATTTAAAAGGTGAAATGAAGTAGAAAATTTAATTTGATGTGTAATAGAAAGACTGAATAAATGTTTTACTAGAGTTGGTTATTTCTCTGAATGTAAAATCTAAACACAAACTAATGTTAAAATGTACTGGTGCACTAGTTCATGCCTAATTCTTCTAGAAACATTTTGGCATTACCGAAAACAACCAATCTATAATAGGTATATTTAGAACAAATTTCATGTTTTCTTTAAGTTTTTGCACGAGATTTAATTTGGGCAAGTTTTATGCCATGCTCACCCTGCATTTTCAATGGAGAGACTTCGTACAAATCTCACCCCAAACGCAATTCATGTGAGCGGGTTTCCTTTAGTCTAGATCTAAAGAAACAAGACCAACGGCTGTTCAGTTGAAATTAACTCTTAGGTTCAACTGACTCAGAAAATGCAAAAAGGCGCCTTGATTCAGAACCCGCCTGAAAGCCAGAGCGATACTGCACTTGTTCAGAGGTTCCCTAGTTTTCGACGAATGCATACTTAGTGTCCAGTTGCGGTACCAGCTCCCTTTGGATAACGGATGCTTTCCACAACATCTTGTACATCTTCTGGTGCATCAGTTGTCAACTTATGAACAACAAATGCAGTTGCGAAGTTAAGAATCATACCTAACGTACCAATTCCTTCGGGCGATATACCGAACAACCAGTTTTCAGGTTTGTTCTCAATTAATGGTGGGAAGAATACACCTTTGTAGGCGAGTATATATCCGGCTGTAAATGTAATGCCGACTATCATGCCCGCCAAAGCCCCTTCTTTATTCATACGCTTATGAAAGATCCCCAGAATAATAGCAGGAAAGAAACTGGAGGCCGCTAAACCAAAAGCAAAAGCAACAACTTGGGCAACAAAACCCGGAGGATTTATACCTAAATATCCGGCAACACACACAGCAGCTGCAGCAGCAAGTCTTGCAAATAGAAGTTCCTGCTTGTCAGTAATATTCGGCATTAAATTACGCTTCAGTAAGTCGTGGGAAATAGATGTTGAAATAACCAACAGCAGACCAGCGGCTGTCGATAATGCTGCTGCAAGTCCGCCAGCAGCAACGAGCGCTACAACCCAGTTTGGCAGTTTTGCAATTTCAGGATTTGCCAATACCATGATGTCGCGATCAATTTTCATTTCATTGCGATCATCTTTGGCATAGAACATCCTGCCATCATTATTTTTATCTTCCCAGGTGATTAATCCAGTGGTTTCCCAGTTACTGACCCAGCTGGGTGCTTCTGAATAAAGTGTGCCTTTACCATCTTCACCATTAAGGGTGTTGATCATATTTACTCTTGCGAATGCAGCAACGGCAGGAGCAGTTGTATATAGCAGTGCAATAAAGACTAATGCATAACCTGCTGACCGGCGGGCATCAGATACCTTTGGCACGGTAAAAAATCTTACGATAACATGAGGTAACCCTGCGGTGCCTACCATTAATGCTGCGGTAATAAAGAACACATCAATCATGGGTTTTGAGCCTTCTGTGTATTCTGCAAAACCCAGTTCTGTACTTAACCCATCGAGTTTATCCAGAAGATAAACCCCGTCGCTGGTGGTGCCACCAAATCCCAACTGAGGAATGGGATTGCCGGTCATCAATATAGAAATAAATACCGCCGGAACCAGAAAGGCGAAAATGAGAACGCAGTACTGAGCAACCTGGGTATAGGTGATGCCCTTCATACCGCCTAACACGGCATAAAAGAATACAATGGCCATTCCGATGATCACACCCATGGTTATGTCTACCTCTAAGAATCGAGAAAACACAACGCCCACGCCACGCATTTGTCCCGCAACATAGGTGAATGAAACAAAAATAGCGCAGATCACGGCTATGACTCTAGCCGTTTGAGAGTAATACCTGTCACCAATAAAATCAGGCACAGTAAATTTTCCGAACTTACGAAGATAGGGAGCCAGACAGAGAGCGAGTAGTACGTAACCTCCAGTCCATCCCATTAAATAAACTCCACCATCGTAGCCGAGAAATGAAATTAACCCAGCCATAGAAATAAACGATGCAGCAGACATCCAATCAGCGGCGGTTGCCATGCCATTAGCTAAGGGTGGAACACCGCCTCCAGCCACATAAAAGTCATTGGTTGAGCCTGCTCTTGCCCAAATGGCAATGCCAATGTAAAGGGCGAAAGTAATGCCGACGAGAATAAAAGTAAGAGTTTGAATATCCATTGTTTACAGGCTCCTACTCATCATCATGAACATTGTATTTACGGTCAATCTTGTTCATTTTCGCGACATAAACAAATATCAGAGCGACGAACACATAAATTGATCCTTGTTGAGCAAACCAGAAACCCAGTTTGAACCCAAAGAACTTGATATTGTTTAGCCAATCAACCAGAAGAATTCCGAAACCGTAAGAAACCACAAACCAAACAGCAAGTAAGGTCAGTACTAACCGGATATTTTCTTTCCAATATTCTTTCGCATGTGAATCACTTTCGAAGCTCATAATAAAGCACCCCGCTGTATTTATTTTTATATGAGTTTTATGCTTTTTTAGAACACTCAGCAGTTCTCCAAATTGCCAGGTGCTCTATCGTTATAGCTTTTTTAAGTTAACAGTGAATCTGCCATAAAGCCTTAATACTTTGGTGGCGATGTAGACTAAGGTCTGAAATCACTTTTGCTCTTAAACTTTGCAAGATTTTTTGTTGCGAACGGATATTTGGTTTTAATTTCAATCCCTTGGGTGTGTTATTGTAGAGAGAGAAATTTAACCCTTAGACTTTTCCCCATGACATGGATCGTTCTTGCCACCTTGGTAGGCTCCTTAATTTTACTGGCTGCTAATAAACTTCAAGCTAGCCTGATTCTTATATTTGCTCTCTGCATTCTTATCGTCTTTGGTGTTTTACCGCCTGAACTGGCGTTAAAAGGTTTTACCAATCCCGCCTTGCTGGTGATTGGTGCTCTATATGTTGTGATGTCAGGTTTGAAAGAGACGGGAGCACTACAACAAATTAGTAGATGGATTTTGGGTCACCCTAAATCTGAGCGCTCCGCCATGACAAGATTGTGGCTTCCTGCTGCTATATTTAGTTCGGTTATCAATAACAGCCCAGTGGTAGCAATGCTCACGGCATCGGTTCAGGCTTGGTGTCGCAGGCATGGAATCAGTCGATCAAGATTGCTGTTGCCTCTGAGCTACATGTCAATATTGGGTGGCATTTGCACTCTAATTGGAACCAGTACTAATCTCGTTGTAGATAGTTTAATGCGAGAACAACCGGGCGTTTCAGGGTTCACGATGTTTGAGCTAGCCTGGGTTGGGTTGCCACTAGTAACCGTGGGTTTCATCTATTTATTCATTGTGGCACCCATGATTCTTCGGAAACGAACCGGTTCTTTTGCACAATTTGAAAACACTCGAGAGTACTTAGTTGAGGTATTGGTTGAAGCACACAGTGAACTGGTAGGTCAGCAAATACAGCAAGCAGGTTTAAGAAATTTACCTGGTTTGTTCGTCATAGAACTCCAGAGGGGTAATGAAATTATGCAATCTGTTGACCCACTGACGGTGCTTGAAGCAGGTGATCGTCTGGTTTTTGCTGGTGCGGTAGACTCGGTCGCAGAGCTGCGAGGCTACAAGGGGCTAAAAATTGCCGACGATCAAACCTTCAAGTTGGAAGTTGATCAATCTGAAAGACGACTATTCGAAGCAGTGTTGTCTGCCAGCAATCCCGTGATTGGTAAAACTCTAAAAGAATCTCGGTTCAGGCACAGATACAGTTCCGTGGTATTAAGTGTGTCTCGTCACGGGAAAAGATTAGATGGTCGACTGGGAGACCTTATTCTGCAGCCTGGAGACACTCTTCTTCTTGAAGCAAGTAAAGGCTTTTACTTTAAATATCGCAATAATCGTGAATTCTTATTGGTGGGTAAATTAGGAAATGGCGGCTTCGCAAGGCACGAAAGGGCTCCTCATGCACTAATAGTATTAGGGCTTTTTATTGCAGCTGTATCCACTGGGTTCCTGAATATCGTGAATGCCTCGATCCTGGCAGGCGCAGCTATGTTGGTACTGGGTTGTACAAAATTTGAAGAAGCTAAAAAAAGCATCGACTTTGAAGTATTAATTGTAATTGCCTGTGCCTATGGCTTGGGAATGGCTGTTAAAGAAGTAGGCTTGGCTCAAAGTTTCGCCAATAGTATTTTGAATCTCGCCGATCAAAACCCTATTTTGTGTCTTATCGCCATCTATGTTGCAACTCTGTTGTTAACTGAAATGGTCACTAATAATGCGGCTGCTGTGGTCATGTTTCCAGTGGCTTTATCAATTGCAGTTTCATTGGATTTAAATATTGAACCATTTGCTGTGGCAGTAATGGTAGCTGCATCGGCAAGCTTTTTAACCCCCATTGGTTACCAAACTAATCTTATGGTGATGGGCCCAGGTGGCTATCGATTCTCAGATTATCTTAAACTGGGTTTACCGCTCAGTGTCATTGTTGCAATAACAAGTTTGAGTATTATTCCACTGGTTTGGCCATTACAAAATTGAAGACCGAAGATTGAAGATTAAGGCTTTCTAGGGTGGTTAATCCGCTTAACTTACTTCTGACTATTTAGTAGGTTCCAGAGCTGTCATAATTTTGTAGTATGGCTATGAGATTGTTTGTGGTTTATTAACTTCGAGTCGTTGGGTTAAATCGTGTCTGAAAACATTGTTTGGCATCGTCATTCAGTTGAAAAAAATGATAGATCGGTTCAGAAATCGCAAAAGCCTTGTGTGCTTTGGTTTACAGGATTATCTGGAGCAGGCAAATCAACAGTTGCTAGTTTGGTGGAAAGCCTATTAGTCGCTAATGGTCGTCACACCTATTTGCTTGACGGCGACAATATTCGACATGGCTTATGCAAGGATTTAGGCTTTACGGATGTCGATAGAGTCGAAAACATTCGTAGGATCGGCGAAGTTAGCAAACTGTTTGTCGATGCAGGAGTGATCACGCTTTGCGCGTTTATTTCACCTTTTGCAAAAGATAGGCAAGTGGTTCGCTCCTTGTTGAATAGTGGCGAATTCATCGAAATCTTTTGTGATGCAAGCTTGAGTGAATGTGAAAAAAGAGATCCAAAGGGTTTGTATAAAAAAGCGCGCCAAGGTGTTATTAAAAACTTCACAGGCATTGATTCAGCTTATGAGAAGCCTATTGATCCAGAAGTTCACCTAGATTGTACTAATGAAACACCTGAAGAATTGGCGATGCAAGTTGTTAACTATTTAGTTGATAAGCAATATTTGGAACAAATGCCAGCAGTCCAAAAGTTCGCTTGAGTGCTTAAAACTTGCTACTGAATAGCCATGTTTGTAATGCTCTGCTAGCTAATAAAAGAGCTGGAATATGAATAAAAATAAATTAATTCAGATCCATACTGCCTTGGTTTGAACTAACATCAGATTCTCGTTTCAAGGCAGGAACATGGTATTCTTTCCTGAGTTCGTCTTCCTCAAAAGACAGCAGATGAACATCAAAGCCCCACAAGCGATGCATGTGTTTTAGTACCTCTTCAGCATCCTGATTAAGAGGCACATTTTTATGACGGGTGTGGTGCAGAGTTATGGATCTATCTCCTCTAACGTTCACACTATGAACCTGAATGTTTGGTTCACGAATACTCAAGTTATATTGTTCTGCTAATAATTGCCTGACTCGTTCGTAACCTGAGTCATCATGAATCGCAAGTACTTCGTATTCAGGCCGCTTCTCATCATCTAGAATTGAAAAGAATTTAAAGTCTCTAATCACCTTGGGTGACAAATACTGAAGAATAAAACTCTCATCTTTGAAGTTTTCCATGGCGAAATGAAGCGTCTTGATCCAGTCTGTGTTGGCAATATCTGGAAACCATGTTAGATCTTCTTCGGTTGGATTTTCGCAGATCCGTCGAATGTCTTGAAACATGGCGAAGCCAAGGGCATAGGGGTTAATTCCGCTATACCAGGGTTCATCGAATGAAGGTTGTGCAATAACACTAGTGTGTGATGCAAGAAACTCCATCATAAAACCATCGGTTATCTGCCCTCGATCATATAATTCATTCAACAAAGTAAAGTGCCAAAAGGTTGCCCAACCTTCGTTCATTACTTGAGTTTGGCGTTGCGGGTAAAAGTATTGAGCAATCTTCCGCACAATTCTTACCAGCTCTCTTTGCCATGTTTCCAGTAATGGCGCATTTTTTTCAATGAAGTAAAGAATGTTTTCTTGTGGCTCTTCAGGAAAGTTAACCCGCTGTGCTTCTTTATGATTGGATTCTGTTCCAGGTATGGTTTTCCACAATAAATTTACCTGCTGTTGTAGATAATCTTCCCGCTCTTGAACTCGTCTTCGTTCTTCATCCGCTGATATAGTGGGCGGCCTTTTATATCTATCCACACCATAATTCTGAAGAGCATGACAGGAGTCCAAAACCTTTTCTACTTCTTCAATACCGTATCGCTCTTCGCAATGGGTTACATAGTTTTTGGCGAATACCAGATAGTCGATAATAGCACTGGCATCCGTCCAGGTTTTAAACAGGTAGTTATTCTTAAAGAATGAATTATGTCCATAACAAGCATGAGCAATTACCAAAGCCTGCATGCACATGGTGTTTTCTTCCATTAAATAAGCAATGGAAGGATTGGAGTTAATGACAATTTCATAAGCTAGGCCCATGCGGCCACGCTGATAATTTTGTTGTGTTTGAAGAAACTGTTTCCCGTAACTCCAATGGTGGTAACCCACCGGCATTCCAACCGATGAGTAGGCATCCATCATTTGTTCAGAGCTGATTATCTCAATTTGATTAGGGTAGGTGTCTAATCCAAAAGAATCCGCTGCATTTGCAATGGCTTGATCATATTCTTGAATAAGTTCGAAGGTCCATTCCGATGTAGTAGAAATTGGCTGACTTTTCTCTTTAGACATTAACTATCCTCAGCGGATCTTAAGCCGCGGCATCTTTTTTCTGAAACAGGTGCCTGAACACTGGGAAAATATCTCCAGGTTCAACAATTTGCTCCATCGCAAAAGATCTAGGGAAATTTTGTTTTACAGATTCATACTCGTACCATAAAGCTTGATGGTCGCGGGGAGTTATCTCAATGTAAGCAAAATATTGAACAACTTGCAGAATGGATTGGTTCAAAATCTTACTGCAAATTGGTGAGTCGTCATTCCAGTTATCACCATCAGACGCTTGAGCTGCAAAAATATTCCAAGCGTTACTTGGATAGCGCTCTTTAATAATTTCATCCATGAGTTTTAGTGCGCTTGAAACTATGGTGCCGCCGGTTTCCCTGGAGTAAAAAAACTCTTCTTCATCAACTTCTTTGGCACTAGTGTGGTGTCTAATAAATACCACTTCTATCTTTTCATAGTTTCTTCTTAAAAACATGTATAGCAATAGGAAGAACCGTTTGGCCATATCTTTCGTTGCCTGAGTCATTGACCCGGAAACATCCATAAGGCAAAACATTACCGCTGCATTACTGGGTACAGGAGTCTTTTCATGTCTATTGAACTTAAGATCAATGTCATCAATAAATGGAATGTTTCTGATGCGTCGTTCAAGTCGTTCTTTTTCTTCTCTGAGTTTTTCTAATTCTGATTCATCCCGTAGTGCTGAATCCAAACCTTCGAGCTTTTCAATTTCAGCAGTTATGTCTCTGATTTTTTTGCGGCTTGTACCAGTCAAAGCAATTTTACGGGCATGGGCATTTCTCAGAGACCTAATGATATTAATCTTTGTGGGAACCCCTGAGCTAGTGATGCCAGCATGTCGATAAACATGCTCATCAATTTCTTTAAGCTGCTTTTTTACTAGGTTAGGAAGTTCAAGGTCTTCAAATAAAAACTCCAGAAACTCATCTTGAGAAATGTTGAAGGTAAAGTCGTCCATTCCTTCACCACCCTGACCGGCACCTTCACCACTTCCACCAGCGCCACCTCCACCTTGAGGTTTTTTCAGTCTATCACCCTGATTAAATTCTTTGTTACCAGGATGAACAATGGTGCGCTCTCCGCCGACACCGCTGCCCAAATGTGGTTCATGAATGTCTTTAGAGGGAATTGTGATGGACTCACCTTTTTCCATGTCTGTAATGGAACGGCTATTTACTGCGTCGTTGACTGCACGCTTGATATGTTTTTTGTAACGATCAAGAAAGCGGCGGCGATTCACCGCGCTCTTGTTTTTACCGTTCAATCGACGGTCAATGACATAGCTGGTTCTCATAGCATACCTCTGAGGTTAGATTACTGTGACTTTCTAACTCTCAAATACCATTCAGAAAGAAGTCTAACCTGTTTCTCTGTGTAACCACGTTCAACCATCCGGTTAACAAAGTCTTCATGTTTACGCTGATCATCTTTTGACGATTTAGTACTGAAAGAAATAACAGGCAATAGGTCTTCAGTGTTAGAGAACATTTTCTTCTCTATTACTGCTCTAAGCTTCTCATAGCTCTGCCAATTCGGATTCTTACCGTTGTTGCTGGCTCTGGCTCTCAATACAAAATTCACTATTTCGTTTCTGAAGTCCTTTGGATTTGAAATGCCCGCAGGCTTTTCAATTTTTTCCAGTTCTTCATTCAAAGAGCTTCTGTCCAAAATCTCACCGGTTTCTGGATCTCTATATTCTTGATCTTGAATCCAGAAATCAGCATAGGTCACGTAACGGTCAAATATGTTTTGGCCGTACTCAGCATAACTTTCTAAATAGGCTGTTTGAATTTCCTTACCAATGAATTCGACATAGCGTGTCGCCAAGAATTCCTTAATATGAGAAAGATAACGATCGTGAACTTCTTGAGGGAATTGAGCTTGCTCAAGCTGCTCTTCAAGCACATAAAGCAGATGAACTGGGTTGGCTGCCACTTCTGTTGGGTCAAAGTTGAAAACCTTTGACAGAATCTTGAATGCAAAACGAGTGGATAGGCCATCCATACCCTCGTCAACTCCCGCAGCGTCTTTGTATTCCTGTAAAGACTTTGCTTTAGGGTCGGTATCTTTGAGGTTCTCGCCGTTGTAAACCCGCATTTTTGAATAAATGCTTGAGTTTTCTGGCTCTTTGATGCGACTAAGCACGCTGAACTGTGCCAGCATTTTTAATGTGTCCGGTGCACATGGCGATTTTTTCAAAGAACTACTATCAAGCAGTTTTTCGTAAATATGAATTTCTTCGGTTACTCGGGTGCAATAAGGCACTTTCACTATATAAACACGATCAAGAAATGCCTCATTGTTCTTGTTATTTCGAAATGCCTGCCATTCACTTTCGTTAGAATGCGCTAAAACAGTACCACTGAATGGAATGGCGCTCATGCCTTCAGTAGCGTTGTAGTTGCCCTCTTGTGTAGCCGTCAGTAGAGGGTGAAGCACTTTTATAGGTGCTTTGAACATTTCAACGAATTCCATCATTCCCTGGTTGGCTTTACACAGGCCACCTGAAAAAGCATACGCGTCAGGGTCATGTTGGGCGTATTCTTCAAGTTTACGAATATCAACCTTACCTACCAATGCTGAAATGTCTTGGTTGTTTTCGTCGCCCGGTTCAGTTTTGGCAACAGCAACCTGATCCAAGATAGAAGGGTATAACTTCACAACTCGAAACTTACTGATGTCTCCGCCGTACTCATGTAACCGCTTAATCGCCCATGGCGACATGATTCCCTTGAGATAACGCTGTGGAACGCCGTAACGCTCTTCGATTAGCTGCCCATCTTCTTCAACATTGAATAATCCAAGTGGGGATTCAAATATTGGGGAGCCCTTAATTGCATAAAAAGGCACCTTCTCCATCAAGGCTTTTAGTGCCTCCGCTAATGAAGATTTACCGCCCCCAACCGGGCCCAGCAGATAGAGAATTTGTTTCTTTTCTTCAAGTCCCTGAGCGGCGTGCTTGAAGTAAGACACAATTTGCTCAATGGGCTCTTCCATGCCGTAAAATTCTTTGAAAGCAGGGTAGCGTTTTATGACTTTGTTGGAGAAAATACGGCTGAGTCTTGTGTCTTTTGCCGTGTCAATGAGTTCAGGTTCGCCTATTGCTGCCAGCATACGTTCTGGCGCTGTAGCATAGGCCAAAGGGTCTTTTTTACAGAGATCGAGATATTCCTCTAGGGAATAATCTTCTTGCTGTTTCGAAACGTAACGATCTTTGTAATGACTAAAGATATCCATGCCACACCTCGCGAGTTTTAACCATGATGTCCTTTGTAGACAATTAAATGCCTGTAAAGGTTCGGTTCTTCAGAAACTGCATTTAGTATGCCAGTGAGGAAATGGAGAGAACCCAGCCAAATGGCTGATTAATTTTTTGACAGTGATCGAGTTTCACTAATGCCTTTACCATAGCAGAAAATTTAATTTTTGTTACCGGCTGTTGTCATTCATCAAAAAATTTACACTGCGAAAAAAATATTATGAGCAATTCGACACTAATTCTGTTCTAAAAAAATTTTTAGTTATCTCCATTCATAGTAACCACAACAAAGATAAGAAAAGGAAGCTAGAAAACATGTATCGCATAAAAACCTACAACCAAATTTCTGTTGAAGGGCTAAATCGCTTTGGCCGTGAAAAATATGAAGTTTCCAGTGAATCATCTGCACCCGAAGCTATTCTGTTGAGAAGCCACAAGTTATCTGTGGATGAGATTTCAGACTCGGTCATTGCAATCGCTCGTGCTGGAGCAGGTGTTAACAATATTCCAATTGAAGATTGTTCAAAAAAGGGTGTTGTTGTTTTTAACACGCCAGGAGCAAATGCAAATGCGGTTAAGGAGATGGTTGTCGCAGGGTTATTGATGTCTTCTCGCGGTATTGTTCAGGGCAACAAATATGTTAATGCACTCAAAGGTATGGAAAATGCTGCAATGCATAAAGAGGCAGAAGCTGGAAAGAAAAAATATGCGGGTACTGAGCTATTAGGTAAAACCCTTGGCGTGGTGGGCCTGGGCGCAATAGGTGCAAGAGTTGCTGAAATTGCGCTACAACTGGGAATGAGAGTTATTGGTTTTGATCCGGCTTTGTCAGTTGAAGCAGCTTGGAGACTGTCAAGCGAAGTAGAGCGCGCTGAAAATTTAGCGAGCCTTATGGCCAAGTCTGATTACGTGAGTTTGCATGTTCCTTCGCTTCCCGCTACCCGTGGGCTCATTAACCAAGATGCCATTTCGCAGGCAAAGCAGGGTTTAAAACTGTTGAACTTTGCTCGACCAGATATTGTCGATGCGGATGCAATTGTGTCAGCTTTGGACACCCGCAAAATTACAACCTATGTTGCAGACTTTCCACATCCAGCTATGTTAGACCGAGATGACATTCTGTTATTTCCTCATCTCGGTGCATCTACAAAAGAAGCCGAAGATAATTGTGCGGTTATGGGGGCTAACCAGCTGATAGACTTTATCGAAAATGGAAACATCACCAACTCGGTGAATTATCCGGCTATTAAATTAGAGCGTTCTTCAGGCTATCGTTTAACCTTTGCCAATGATAATGTACCGAAAGTGCTTAGTCAGGTTTTGAATCTATTAGCAGATCAAAACATTAATGTGATCGATATGTTAAACAAAAGTAGAAATGAAGTTGCTTACAATATTCTAGATGTTGAACAAAAACCGAGCGAAACTTTGCTTGCGGAACTCGCCAACGTTGAACATGTCATTCATGTACGCTTGATTCAATAACTATAGGATGTCTAATAAGCGGCACCGAGGGTGCCGTTTTTTTTGTCTGGAGAAATTATGAAACCAATTTTGTATGGAGATCTAAGATCTGGTAACTGCTACAAGGTAGCTTTGCTTGCGAGTCTTTTAGAAATTGACTTCGAGTTGAGCTTCGTGGATGTGATGAAAGGTGAAGCTCGTTCTGAACAGTTTTCTAAGATAAATGACTTTCAAAAAGTTCCTGCTTGGCAAGACAGCAACGGTTTTTTAGCAGAATCTAATGCTATTCTAAACTATCTGGCGGAAATACATGAGTCCAAACTTTTACCCGCAGACCCTTGGTTAAAAGCGCAAGTGCTCAAATGGCAGTTTTGGGAGCAATATGTTCACGAACCCGCAGTTGCCGTTGCTCGATTCATCTGCTTATATCAAAAGAAACCAGAAAATCGGTTAGATGAACTCAAAGTATGCCAACAAAAATCCCATGCAGCTCTTTTGAAATTAGAGCAGCATTTAGCTTCCCATTCTTTCCTGGTAGATAATCAGTTTAGTATTGCTGACATCAGTTTGTTCGCCTATACACATGTGGCAGAAGAAGGTGAAATATCACTCGACCCCTTTCCAAAGATTCAAGATTGGTTATCTAGAGTCGAATCAACTTCTGGCTTCAAATCAATGGCGCAATTGAAAAGTTCGTTAACCTAGCACCATTCAATTAAACACCTCTCAGGTATTTTCATTTCATGAAACAAACAACCAATAGTGATATTTCCTTTGCCGAATTTGTCACTCTCGTTGCACTGATGACTTCACTCAGTGCTTTAGCCATTGATACTATGTTGCCTGCTCTTAAAATGATTGGGCAAGACCTTGGTGTAGCTAACGTAAATGACAGCCAGCTGATTGTCGGACTATTATTTTTAGGAATGGCATTGGGGCCCATCATATTTGGTCCAATTTCAGATAGTTTTGGTCGAAAGTTTTCGATCTACTTGGGCTTATTAGTATTTATTATTGGTTCGCTAATTAGTCTGTACACACACTCCTTTTTTTGGATGTTAGTGGGTAGAGTGCTTCAAGGGGTGGGTTCTTCCGGGCCGAGGGTGGTGACCATTGCTATGATTCGTGATCGCTTCCAAGGGGCGATGATGGCCCGTGTGATGTCTTTTGTGACCGCTATATTTATTTTGGTTCCAGCCATTGCACCAAGTATCGGACAATTGATCTTAATGGTAAGCCATTGGCGCAGTATATTCATTCTATTCCTAGTTCTGAGTGTGGTGCTTCTTGTTTGGTTTGGGTTAAGACAACCAGAAACCTTAGCGATAGAAAAGCGTAATCCATATAACCTTGTGAACATCAGTCAATCCATATGGATGGTATTAAAAAACTCAACAGCACTGGGTTACACGTTAGCAATAGGCTTTTTATTTGGCGGTTTCCTTGGGTACTTGTCTACAGCTCAGCTAATGTTTGACGATATTTATAAAACAGGAAATCTGTTTCCAGCATATTTTGCTGTGTTAGCACTTACTTTTGGTTTTGCATCATTAATCAACGCCAAGTTGGTTTTAAAATTTGGTATGTGGAAGATGGCCCATACTGCTATTTGGCTTCATTTGTTCAATAGCCTCTTATTTCTGGTGATATGTGTATTCACTGAGGGTGTCCCAGATTTCAAATTATTTATGATGTATTGCATGCTAACGTTCAGCTTTATTGCGGTCACTTTCGGAAATTTGAATTCAATGGCTATGCAACCTCTTGGGAAAATAGCTGGAATAGGAGCCGCAGTGATTGCAGGTTTGTCAACAATAGTCTCTCTACCATTCGGTATATTATTAGGACAGTTTTTTAATTACACATTATATCCCTTGGTGATTGGTTATTGTGTTTTAGCTATATTAACTCTGATTGCCATGAGATATGCCTATAAAGGCGATTCAGAATAAACAAGCTAACTGTGAAGCAGCAATATAGCTAGAGAAGGTAGTATGATTTTAAAAGAACAAGCTGAGCTGATTTTTTCTTCATTAGCACAAAAAATTTATCGGAATCCTAGAAAATATATTGCTGCAATTGCTGTATTTACTTTGGGGCTGGCTTCCCAAATATTTTATATTAGCTTTGATGCCAGTGTGGAGGGTTTTTTGGATGAACAAGATCCTTCTATTTTGAAGCTGAATGAAACTAAGAATCAATTCGGGAGAGGGGATTTTATTCTACTGACTGTAGAAACCGAGAACGTCTTTGATCTAGAATTTTTAACCCAACTCAAGAAGCTCCATGAACAGTTAGAAGAACGCTTACCCTGGTTGCACGAAATTAACAGTTTGATTACTGCTAGAGATACTCTGGGTACAGAAGACGGCTTGATCATCGGAGAATTGTTCCAGCCTTTTCCAGAGTCTGAAGAACAGCTAGCCAACATTAAAGAACGGGCGTTAGAAAACCCACTGTTAATAAATCTTCTCGTATCAGATAACTATCAGTTTACAACACTTGTTATCGAGCCTTTAACATACGATCAATCACTCCAATCTAGCTTAAATAGTGATGATTCTTTTGACTCTGAGATAGACAGTTTTGACGAATTAGATATTGATGAGTTAGGAATTGATGACTTTGATAGCAATGATTTGATGATTGAATCATCACAACTCAAGTTTTTACCAGAGTCAAAAATTAGCGAAATTATTCGTTTAATCGAAAAAATTGTGCCTGAGTATGAGTCAGAGAGTTTTAAAATCTATCTTGGTGGTGCACCGGTTGTCACAGATAAATTAACAGACACCATGATTAAGGAGATGCTCACTTTTATGCCTATGGTAGTGGTTACCATAGTCTTTTTTCTCAGTGTTCTCTTCAGAAGAATACCTGGGATCGCATTACCAATGGTTACAGTACTATTCTCATTGCTTACTACTGTTGGACTGCTGTGCGCTTTTAGATTGCCAGTTCAAATGACGATGATGATTATTCCAACCTTCATACTAACTGTAACCATTGGTGATGCGATTCATTTGTTGACAATATATTTTAGGGAATATGATTCTGGAAAATCTAAAAAAGAGTCGTTAATTTTGGCGATGAGCGATACCGGGCTTCCCATGTTGCTCACCAGTTTAACAACCGCTGCAGGTCTTTTGTCATTTATTGGTACGCCTTTGGTGGCAATAAGTCGATTAGGTTTGTTTTCTGCGTTCGGTGTAATGTTAGCATTTGCTTACACGATCATTATAGTGCCAGCACTAATCAGTATTATTCCTCACAGCCGCCGTGACAGCATGAATAATGCAAAGAGCCTAGTCGATGGCTTATTAAATAAATGTGTTCATCTGTCGACAGGTTTCCCAAAAGTAATTCTGTGTTTTGGCGCTATATTACTTGCAATGGCTGTAACAGGGATTTTAAAGCTTCAGTTTTCTCACAATCCACTTCTTTGGATGCCTGAAAATCTTGAAGCTAGAAAAGCCATTGAAACCATTGATAGTAATATGGGCGGGAGCATACCGGTTGAGATAGTGATTGATTCTGGTATTGAAGACGGTGTGCATAAGCCAGAATTGCTGAAGGAAATTGATAAGCTATCGAGCTGGTTAGAAGAATATGAAACAGAGGACTTTTCTATCTCTAAAGTCACTGGTATTCACAATATTATTAAAGAGAG
>JANQHX010000099.1 GCA_028282465.1 Gynuella sp. | reverse complement strand
TAGGGCATTGGACGTAGGCGGGGGGCATGCTCAGAATGTTGAAGTTACCGAAAAGCTAGGTATGAAACTGGATGTTTTAGGCAGTGATGATGCTTGTTTCGACTATTTGCGATCGAAATATCCAAACTTTAATGGTGCCTTGATTGTTGGAAATCTGGTTCAGTCAGAACTAAAAGATAGTTCTTATCCCATCGTCATGAGCTATCGGATATTAGCTCATATAAACGATTGGAAAGCCCATATTTCAGAATTGTGCAGGATAAGCAGTCAAACTGTAATACTTGAATTTCCTAATGTTAATAGTGTCAATAGAATTGCTGACGCCCTTTTCGGGCTGAAAAAGAAGATTGAAGGAAATACACGAACCTACCAGCTCTTTAGTAGAAATCAAATAGTAGAAGAGTTTAAGGAGAATGGATTTTCTCTAGTTGGTGATGAGGGGCAATATATAGCTCCAATGGTTGTGCATAGAGCTTTAAAGTCCGCAGCTATTTCCAAAGTATTAGAGAGATTATTAAGCCTAATACTTCCTCAAAAATATTTAGGTTCTCCATTAATATTGAAATTTGAAAATCTAGGAAATTGATATGACCCAAAATGTTGCTTTGGTCACTGGTGGTACGGGTTTTACTGGAAGATATTTACTACGTCGTTTATGTGAGTTGGGCTTTGAAGTAAGGTGTATCAAAAGAAAGAATTCAAAGACAGATGATCTGGCCGACCTGGAAATTAAGTGGTATGAGGGAAATGTTTATGATGCTGAATTGCTTGAAGAAGCAATGGAGAGTGTTACGCAGGTCTATCACGTAGCTGCTGCATACCGGGCAACGAATCTACCAGATCAAGAGCTGGTTGATGTACATCTAACCAGTACTAAGATACTTGCAGAACTGGCGTTAAAGCAACCAAACTTCGAACGATTTGTTCATTGCTCTACGGTTGGTGTTCTAGGTCATATTGAAAACCCACCTGCTGATGAAAGTACACCTTATAACCCAGGTGATATTTATCAAGAAACGAAAGCCGATGCTGAAAAGTGGTTAGTTGAATTTTCAAATAACTCAGGATTGCCTTATACCGTAGTAAGGCCAGCAGCTATTTATGGCCCTGGCGATCGTAGGTTGTTAAAACTATTTAAAATGGCTAGGCTGCCTCTGATACCTTTATTCGGGTTCACAAAAGGTCTTTATCATCTGATTCATGTAGAAGACCTTGTAGAGTTTATGTGGTACTCCACCACAACAAAGGAAACACTTTCTCAAATATATATTTGTGGAAATCCAGAGCCCAGCTCTATCAAGTCAATGTTAAAAATTATCGCTAATAACAATGGACGACATGCGCATTTCATTAGAATTCCATCGTCTCCTATCTTCATGATTGCCAAAGTCATTGAGAAGCTATCCAAGTTTTTTAATGTGGAGCCATTTCTGTATCCTAGGCGTGTTGCATTTTTTACTAAAGACAGAGCTTTTGATACATCTAAATTAGCTTCAGTAAAAGGCTTTGAATATAAATACACCGAAGAGAAAGGCATTAGAGCTTTGGATGAATGGTATAAGGAGCAAAAGTGGTTATAGAAAATAATGCTTTAGAACCAAAGCTGTTCAAAGCTGCTTGGGCGTCAACAATAATATTATGTATTTATACAATATGGTCTATTCAAGGAAGAACACCCTGGCTTGATGAACAGTTTACCTTGTACCTGGTCAACCAATCCTGGTCTGATTTATTTTATGTGTTAAAACAAAGAGAGGCGAATATGTCTCTCTATTACGTTATATTAAAGCTATTTTCCACAGTTTCAGATTCCATAGTTTTTCTCCGCTTAGTCTCATTCTTATTTATTGTTTTGGGCGCACTATACTTACAAAAGCTGGCCGTAAAAATTGGTGTGGATAAAGCTATTAGCTATCTATCGGTCATTATTTTCTTCTGTTTTTACTTAATTATTAGACATGCCCAGGAGTTGCGTGGTTATGGATTATTGATTTTAATGTCGATAGTCACCACCTATTACCTTGTTAGTTATTTAAAGGAAAAAACAGTCAGGTCCGCTAGCTTGTATGTGGGTTCGATAATTTTCTTAGAATATTCTCATATGTATGGGGTAATCCTTGTAGCCTGCCAGCTTGGCTACCTTCTGGTTGTCGGGTTCAAGGAAAATTTTAAAGCTACAATGGCTTTTGGCGTTATATTCAGCTTAGGCATAGTTCCCCTGTTAATTTTTTATTCGAAACTAGGGGATGCACCTATTTCTTGGGTGCCTGAGGTTAATATTAGTAATCTGAAGTACTTTGTATTTGGTTTGTATGCTGGTGAATATGATTTAGGAATCGTTCATAAATTACCAATTATAGTATTAATAGCTGGTGCTGCGATGGTAAGTTTATGGCGTCTGTTCTATAAAAAAGAGGGTAATTCTTGGTTATCAGCTCCTGGTCTATTTTGTCTATATTTTTCTTTTACTCCGTTGGTTTTACTCTTACCGTTTAGCCTTGTTACACCAGTTTTAGTGCCCAGATTTTTTATCTTTGTTCTCCCTTTTACTTCTCTACTAATTGCATATTCAGTCAATAAAGTGAGTGGTCTAAAAGTTGGTTTGGTTTTATTCATTATGCTTACTACCGCAGGGTTTTCAGCAAATAAATTAGCTGACAAGCAGGGTGATGACTGGCAAAGGGTGGGCGAAATCATCTCAAATGCTTGTAGTAGCAACGATGCAATCTATGTCTATCGTAAGTCAGGTTTGTTGGGTATTACACAGGTTATGGAGAAGATTAGGTCTGCCTGCTCTGGTATAGAGTTAATTCCTTCCAATAAAATTTCTGAGTTTTATAAGAATAATGAAGATTTAGGCTTCACCTCCATTGATACAAGTTTTGATAAAGTATGGTATGTATCTTACTTCATTAATACAGATGAGCAAAAATCTCAAGATGAAAGCAATAGGGCTAAGTTACAATCTGCCTACTCAGAAGAAACTATTTACCCCTTTGGGGCTAAAGCGGTGCTAATTGAGTTTAATAATTAGTTTCTTCTAACTTTACTTATTAGCTTACTTTTCTCTGTCTTATTTAATACAAAAACAACAGAAAGAATATAATAAGACAGAGCAAAAACAGCCCCCAAAATCAATAAGCTAATAAAACTGGTGATTTCAAATCGCTTTATTAGAGCAAATGTGACAACAAAACTAACTAGTGCGGGAATAACGTGAGGAGCCACCACTGAGCTGATGTACGTTGACCATGTTATTTCCTGTACCTTACTTCGAAAACTAAAGTATATTGGAAAGAAGATAAGGGTTGGTATTAAAGTGCCGATTGCAGCCCCTAGTACACCAATGTAATTCATTAATGTACAGGTTATAGCGATATTTATAACGATGGCAATAGGTGTCAGTTTTGCATATATACCGTGCTTGTTATGGGCAGTTAAGTATTTGCTAGCAAATGGATCTAAGTAATTTAGTAGTGCGGTCAAATTCAGAGCCCATAGAATTAAAGTGCCCTCATCTTGATACTCTTGGCCGACCCATAGGCCAATGAAGTCGCTCCCGAATAAGAATATCGCCAAAGAAATTGGAATAATAACTAGCAATGAAAAACGTGAGGCGATTAAAAATACATTTACAGAATCATTCTGATTACCTTTAGCTCCGGCCAACTCACTAAAAAAAGGTAAAAATGCCTGAGTTAGAGTCATAGAAATTGAACGATAGTAATTAATCAGATTCGATGGAATAGCATAATAAATAACTTGCGCTGGGTTCAGTATTAAAGCAATGAGTATAGGATCAATAGATTGTTGAATACGCCAGGTTACACCTTGTATGAAAGACTTTCCTCCAAACTTAAGTAGTTCTGTTAACGTAGCGCGATCTGCTAAAAATGGGTTAGGCTTTAATGGAAGGTCTTTATCGTTTGCGACTAGAATAAAGTAAAGTATGTATTTAACCGAAATGCCAAGTGCGCTGACACCAGCCACTACTAATATAGCATTTGATTCATTAATAAAGCTCCATATTAGAAAGTTGCCAATAAGGGTGTTTACAATAGTAATATTATTTTTTAAATAATATTTATGGTATCCCTCGAGAACACTCTCAGCCATGGTTCCGGTTAGCTGAATAAATAGCTGGCATCCAATGATTATTAGTAGATAGCTGTATCTTTGAATATCTTCAGCGGAATCTTCTGCCAATACTTCAGGTGTCGTCTGTGACCAAACTAGAAATACTGATAAGCAGATTAAGCCAGCTCCGATCATAAAAGCTAGAGCCGTCGAATAAATCTTTTGAACCTTTAAAGTATTATCTTGGGCTCTGTAGAAAGCGATATTCCTAGTAACGGAAGGCCTTAGCCCTAAGTCAAGAAGACCCATGTATCCGATCACTGATACAATGACTTCCCATATTCCATAGTCATGGTTTCCTAAGGCCTTCACTAGTATAGGTGTCATGATCAGTGCGATGACCAATTTTAGAAAGGTAACTAAAAAGTTTGAGCCTGTGTTAATGAGAATCTTTTTTGCCATGCTATTTAAATATTCTACTGAAGTCGTTAATTTTTAGTCGGATGTTGGTTGGTAAATGATAATAAACAGCCAATGCCGCAGTGCTTAAGGAGAGCTTTCTAAATTGAACTGTATGCAATTCATAGGTACTGCCTTTATACCTTGACTTATAAAAGGAGTTTTTCCCGTTTCCCACAAGAAAGTCAAAATAACTAATCTTAGGGTCTTCAAAAGCCCTTTGTAAAATGAACCCAAAATGTAGAGTTCCTAGTGATATTTTTTTATCATAGTCTTCTAGAAATGAACTTTGAATGTTATAGGTTGTGCCATCAATACTAATATTATAGGAACATGAAATTGGCTTGTCGTCGTCTAGAATCATATCTAAATAGACCGCAAATCCGTCTAATTCAGATAATCTTGATATAAGACTCTTATGGAACTGTAAGCTTGTATCATCGAAGCAAGGTCTTCCCCACCTGGATACATGCATAGTATTAAGTGTTAAAAAAAAGTGGTCGAACTCTGAAGGAGTTTGATCAATAGTAATAATTTTGATGCTATTTCTTTGAAACAACAGTGTTCTTCGCCCAAAGAGCTTTAAGCGCGTATTTCTTCCAAGTGTTGATAAATAGTGGTTAAAGTCGGATCTGCACTCTAGCCGAACTCCGTAATCACTTTCTCGTTTAATTGCTAGATAGCGGTTGGGGTTTACCAGTTCCGAAATATCTTTTGTGCAGTCTCTGATCGTCAGGGTTTGGATCTTTAATAGCTTCGCGACTAGGTTACATATTTGCGATGCTTCACTATGCGATAAATGTTTGGATAGTATCGGCGATATGTATTCACTACGGACGGTGGACGAAAACCGCCAAGTATTACCGATAAAATGAAATCGGTTATTCTTTTTCTCTGTTCGTTTGTAAAGAGGAAAAATGCCAACAAGTTGGCTGTTATTATCGAGAACACTTATGAGCCTCAACTCTAGGGCAAGCTTATTTGACCAACATTGCCACCAAGTGTATTGCCATTGCCAACTCATAAATAACGGGTTGGCATTAGATTGATTTAGTAATCTATTCCAGTCTGATTCCAAGTTCTGAAAATCTGACTCTTGGATATTGCTTAACTGAAAATCGTTTGTCATCTTGCAAACGAGACCAAATACTTCGCGAAGGCTCTATAGATTGGCCAATAACTGGGAGAATTTTTAAAAGCCTTAATTAAGCAATTCAGCGAATCCTTCTTATTATTAACAGATAACAGGTAACGAAACTTTCTCAGATAAAAATGTGCCCAGCCTCTATTTTTAGTGGCATGATTGACGGCGTTCGGAAACTCATTAAAAAAATTCGTTAGAATAACTTCTGTACAATCGAATCTGCGGGTTTTGTCTGAAGATATCTGGTTGGCCATCACTCGATAAAGAGCAAAGAATTCAGGTAAGTAGGTGAAGTGATATTTGGATGAAAATCGTAACCACAGCTCATAATCATCAGCCACTTTAACCTTTCCGCTCATCCCACCTAGCTCATCAAAGCACTTTTTCTTTGCTAGGGCCGTGTTGTTTGAAACGAAATTGTCTTTTACAAGGATATCAGCAATATAGCCACTGTATCTCTTCATGTTGTCTCGAGTGACTTCGTTGTTGTGCTCATCAATAGTGATGATGTCACCGTATATGATGTCGGTTTCATCATGAGCTTGGAAGTATTCAACCTGTTTTTTAAGCTTGCCATCTGTCCAGGCATTATCAGAATCAATAAAAGCAATGTATTCACCTTTAGCCATACCTAAGGCCACGTTCCGAGCGATGCTTTGTCCTGTATTATCCTGATAATGATAGATAAGGCGGTTATCGTTATATTTTGACTCCAACAGTGCTTTGGTGTTATCTGTTGAGCCATCATCAATAACTATTAGCTCCAGGTGTTCATAACTTTGAGTGAGTACGCTATCAATTGCTTGCTCAATGAATTCTTCTCGATTATACGTGGCCATAATGACCGATACCAAAGGTTCACTGTTCATCCTTCACTCCTGTTGATGTGGCGTAGATGGTCTCCGCGTTTTCTAAAATATCCCCATCGGAATCTCCGGGCATTAGAAACCAATTTTTTAAGTAAGAATTTGAGTTGCGCTTATCCAAAATAGCGAATCTTGTTTGAGTTCTAGTTATGTAAAAACCCTCAGACAATAATGACGATAGAAGCACTTCGTTTGAACACCGCGTCTTGATTATAGAATGTGAAAAGTTACGCTTCAGGGTCTTAACTATTTTTTTGAAGATATGGTTTTCAATAAGCCCTAAATAGTCAATCAAGGTCACTGATACATTGTCATGACGGAACACTAGTATTCCTTGCAGCTCATTTATTTTATTTCTGCAAATAATATATTCGTAGTTACAATTGGGAAAATTGCTATATCTACGTGATAGGTAATTATGATCTCGAACGACGCATGAACCGTATTGGTGCTTGCAGGTTTCCCATAAAGAATTAACATCGTAAGAGTTTGGTAGTCTTGAATCCAGTGAAATATCTGTGTGTATGCGTCTAGGTGTTTTATAATGAATTAGTCTATTGCTAGTCTGAACAAACATAGCTAATAAGTCTTTAAATCGGCGTGGCTTTGGTAAATGGCGAATGGATTTTACAGATGTATTCGTCTTCCAGCCCATTTGAGTTAGAACATTTAATGCTGTGTCACTGATACCTAATGACATAACTATGCTTGGGGATTTTTCAATTAAATGCTGTTTTAGTTGTTTCCCAAAGCCTTGTCCACGGTAATCACTACTTACAAAGAAATCGCAACTCCAGAATCCATCAACTGTTTCTTCAGAATTCCAGACTTTGATTGGCATAATGCCATTAAAAGCCATGGGCTCGTTATTAATGGTTCCAACGATGGATTCATTCTCTTGGAATTGCCAATCCCAAATATGTACTTTGGCAGGTGAAGAATTAAGTAATTTAACTAATTGCTTCTTGTAGTGTTTTGAATATCGTCCAACGTTCATGCTAGGGACCGATAAAGATCTAAATGTTTCTGAACAAAATTCTCAAATGAAAACTCATCCCCAATGCTTTGTTTAGCTTGGCTAGACATCTCTATTCGTAGTTGACCGTTCTGATATAACTTCAATATGCATTCAGAAAGTAAGTCGACGTTACCTACGGGAAAAAGTAAACCATTTTGTTCGTGATGAACGACTTCAGGATTACCACCAGTATCAGAACACACGACGGGTTTGCCACATAACAAGTATTCTACAATTGCGTTTGAAAAGCCCTCTGATTCGCTGCACAGGCAGGCTATGTCAAAAGACTTTATCCAATCAATGGGATTACTTTGTGCGCCCATAAAATGAATCTGATCAGAAATTTCAAGTTCTTTGGCTAACTTGAGGTAGTTCTCAGGGCTTCCACCACCAAGACTGACTAAATGAATATTCGATTCAGACGCTTCTTTCAATCTCGCTATGGCTTTCACTAAATCTTCTATGCGTTTTATGGGGTACAGGCTAGCAACTATGCCGACGATGAAGGAATTGGAAGGAATGCCTAATTTAGATTTAATATCGACAACATTTGATTTATTGGCGGCATTCAGATCTATACCATTGTAAATTACGGACATTTTCTGTTCGGAGAACCCTTCTGACTCCATAACTTTATTCTTAACAGCAATGCCATTAGCAACAACACCGTCGACAAAATATCTGGTCAACTTTAGTAAAGCTAGATTCTTTTTGTTATACCAAAAGCCCATGTCGAGACGTGATACGATAACTTTTAGGCCAAATAATTTTAAAAATGGCGGGGCAATAATTGATGCATCATTCAATAGAATATGAACAACTTTAAAACCATTAGCCCTACAATGAGCCGCGAATTTAACTAATCTAAGCCAGCTCTTTGGGTGTAATATCTTGGTAAATCCCAAGCTACGATGAGGGCAAGGAAATTCATTATTATTTAGATATTCACTCTCTCTAAACGTTGTGAGCTCGCACTCTATGTTCTTTGATGTTAAAAGATTGATGAGTTTTAAAAGCTGAGACTCAGCGCCGGAGTATGGAGATTTGTAGTAATCCATGAGAAACATTGTTTTCATGCTTTCATCTTCCTTGCTCGACGAGAAAGAACTTCTATTCCTGAGCTATGATTTTTAAACTCATCAATTGAGCTGACGCCACCATGCCTTCGTATTTGATAGGGGTCGGGATGTGTGATGCCATCTGTAAATGCTGCAACGGCATATGAAAAGCCGTTCTCTTTTACAGCCTTTATGGTTTCGTCTGTGTAGTCACAAGTCATTCCATTTGGATAACAAAAATCTACGATCTCTGTTTGTAGCTGGTTCTCAAGGATTGATTTGCTTTGTTGTATTTCATCGTTCTGAACATTAGGGCTACATTGGCTTAAAATTGGGTGGGTATGAGAATGAGCTCCAATAGTAATACCATTTTTATGTAATTCCCTCACTTGATCCCAATTGCATGCTTGATATTCAACAGGTGCCTGCTCGGGAATGGGTGTTTTTAAACTAGAAGAAAGTTCTTCAATAAAATTTAACTTATCGCTATTGGCTATAGATTTTAGTTGGCTGACTAATTCTCCATAACTGTTAATGGTTTTTAGCCCGTATGTTACTAGTAGCTCGTTACTCGACGGTACAAAGTTGTCTAAGTTCTTCTGGTGAAGATAATCGACTTGGTCGTACCACATCCAGATGTCGCCATTCACAAATCCAGATGTTACGTAAAATGTAGCAGGTAGATTAAACTTTCTAATTACTGGGTAGGCATAATGGAAAAAGTCAGCATATCCGTCGTCAATTGAGATGGCTGAAACACTCTTGGCGTTATGGCCATCTTTGATAGTATCGGCAATTGCTAAAACAGAAGTTATAGTTTTATATTTGGAAAGATAGGCGAGCTGTTCTTCAAGAAGTGCCTTAGACACCGAGTGCGGGGTGTTATTGGCTGAAAACCTGTGGTACATAAATATGATGGGATCAGATCTTGTCAGGAACCTTGATAGGCTATGGCCACCCATTTCATATAAGCGTTGCTTAAGACTCATGATCAATTTCCATAGGCTTTTCAGGCAATTGATTTTCTAGACTGGCTCGATGGTAAGTCTCAATCAGGTACAGCGGCCGCGCCTTAGATTCTTCGTAGATCCGACCTATATACTCGCCAAGAATCCCGATAAATAAAAGTTGCACCCCACCAATAAACATTACCGCGGTCATAAGCGATGGATAACCAGCAACTGGGTCGCCGAAAAGTAGTGTTTTGATAATAATATACACGCCAAATATGAATGAGAGTAAGGCAATAAAAACGCCTAAGTAAGACGCGAGCTTAAGTGGTGCTGTAGTAAATGACGTGATTCCTTCTAGAGCAAAGTTCCATAGTTTCCAATAATTAAATTTTGTCTGCCCTGCCGCTCTAGGGTCTCTGGCATATTCCAGAGCTATTTTTTTATAGCCTACCCAAGCGAATAGGCCTTTCATAAATCTATTGCTTTCTTTAAGTTTGAGCAATGAATCTACAGTTCTTCTACTAAGTAATCTGAAATCCCCAGTGTCTTGAGGAATTTCTACATTACTAATCTTCTGCATAAATCGATAAAAAGCTGATGCCGTGACTTTTTTCAGCCAAGTTTCACCTTCTCGACTAACCCGTTTTCCGTAAACATTGTCATACCCTTGTCGCCAATACTCTATCATTTTAGGTATGAGCTCAGGTGGATCTTGTAAGTCTGCATCAAGAATAATGACAGCCTGCCCTCTGGTGTATTCCAGGCCCGCTGTCATGGCGAGCTCTTTACCAAAATTCCTGCTTAGGTTAATCAAGCTAACCTGAGTATCATTGTCGGCTATATCTTTTAGCAGATTCCAGGTGTTATCTTTGCTGCCATCATTAACGTAAAGAATTTCATAGCTGCATCCTGTGCCCTTGAGAACTTCTGATACTTCATAGTGGCATTGATTAATTACTTCCTGTTCATTGTATGCCGGAATCAAAACTGATAATTCAGGAGAATTTTGAATATCCTTCATTAGAAAGTCCATTTTCTATTAATTTCAAATGTCATTAAAACAACTGCTCCAGTAACAATTATCTGAGCAATTAGATAGTTCCACGCCAGTACATGGCTAAAAAGATACATCAAGCCTGTGTTAACAATAACCGCTATTAGAGCGGTGATAAAAAAGCGAGGTGCTGACGTCTTATGTTCTGTAGTGGATTTAAAGGTGAAGAAGTAATTTAAAAAGTAATTAACAATTGCGCCTAGTAGGGCACCAATAAAGCTACAAAGATAGGCTGCTAGGCTGGTAGCCTCTACTAAGGTGATCAATGCAACGTAATGTACAATTGTACCTATTGCACCCACACCTGCATATTTTATAAATAGCCCAAATAGTGGAAACCTATTAACCGACTTTATGATATTCATTTGTAAAAGGACTCTACTTGAAGGTTCAAACCGTTTATATAACTTTGATATTCGCTTAAGTATCTTTGTCGCTTTTGAGCTGTGGCACTAGCTAAGTCATGCTTTGTTTCAAGAGCCAGTCTAATTTGATTCGCAATATCAGCCGGTGAATTGTCTGTATATAGAAATGAGTCGCCGAAAAAATCTTTTAGTGTTTGTGTATTAGAGAGAATACATGGCTTGCCAGCTGCCAATGCTTCGTATCCTCCGCAGTTTAAGGAGTTTGACCTAGTGGTTAGAACGACCAGTACGTCAGCAGTCAAAATAAGTGTCTGGTACTCTTCTTTGGATAAAAAACCACTGAGTTCTATGTTTTCTGGTAAATCACTGTTTTTAATCGTCTCTGGAGCCTTGCCAGTGATGATGATTTTGACATCTTGATCAATCAACTGATTGGCAGCATCAATCACTGCCTCATAAGGTTCATCCGCGGACCATCTGCACACGAATACTACCGTATCGTTTTTACTCGCTGGTGAATTGATATCAATGGTTGTTGAAAGCTCTGGAAGTGGGTCCGGTATGATGAATAAGTTATCTTGCAATGGTTTAGCTGTTTCCGCGATAGATTCGTTGTGAACAATAGCTACATCAGTTACCGAGGTTATCTTTCTACCAATCCAATTTAAGAAAGGATGCTTACCCTCAGCTGGGAATAATCCGGCATTGTGTGTATCAGTGACCAATTTATATTTGAAAAAGGGTCTAGCTAAAATTAGTAACAGTCCAAGCACAATAGATGGATTCTGATGGAAAACGACTTTGGGTTTATGCTTACTAATAATGGAAAGAGTCTTGTGTATAGATTTTAAATAACGAGGGGCTCTGCTTCCTTCTTCAACAATTTCAAAAAGTTGAGCGTTTAATTCCCTCGCCATGGAGGAGTTTCTGATTTGGTATTCCCAGGTTATCCATATTCTGTTCATGCGTTAACCTCGAATCCCTGGTTTAAAGATCTGTAGAGATTAATATAGCGTTTAGCCATTACATCTGCACTGTAATGAGTTTCAAATACGCTGTACTGCTTTGTTAAAATGTCTTTTCTTTCGGAAGCTTGCATTAGATTCCATTGTGAAATGGCATTTGCGAGTGATTGACTGCTACCTGTGTCTACTAGTAATTTTTTATTTAGAATTTTGGGGATTGCGCCTACTCTACTGGCGAAAATTGGAATCATTTCTCTATTCGCTTCTAACAGAGTAATGGGTAGTCCTTCAGTTAGAGAAGGCATGACAATAGCATCATAATCTTTGTAGATTTCATGGACATTATTAACATATCCCAAGAACGACACTTTATTACTCAGGCCCATTTCCTTGGCTAGGTCCTTGATCTCCTTTTCAAGAGGGCCAGTACCAGCGAATGTTAGAGAAAAGTCATTATGCTGTTGATTCAACAAAACACTAAGTGCATCAAGCGCGATTGCATGACCCTTCTCTGTTGAAATTCTTCCAACTAGTAATAGCTTTTTAACAGGGTCTAGTTTAGGAATTCTTGGAGCTGGTGGCTTGCCTATACCATTATTAACAAAATGGAGTTTAGAGCCATACCATGGTCTAACAAGAACAGGAGGGCTATAGTTTTCATTCACGGATACAACGGCATCTAACAAACAACACATAGTTTTATCCATTAAGTTGTAGAGCCACCCTTTAGAAAAAAACCGATGTTTCGTATAACCGTGAATAGTGGTTACTAAGCTAATGCTTTTTGACTTTGACCTGCTGAGAGCGAGTAATACGTTAAATTTATAGCCATGAGAGTGAAGAACATTAATATTATTTTTATAAATGTAATCCCATATGCCATCCATTTTTGCGCTGAAACCTGGTGCCATTCGCCAAGCAATATAGTCAATGTTCTCTTTACTTAATGCTGCTTCTATTGCCTTTTCCGGTTCATTGGGGATGCCGCAGCTCAGCACTCTAACATCATAACCCTGAGATTGTTGTTCCTTGCACAACTCAATCAGCATTTTTTCAGCACCGTAAAGTCCGCCAGAATCTATTAGATGGAGAATCATTTAACCTACTCTTGGTTTCCAAATAACGATTTTTTTACCTCTGACAAACTGAAAGAAAGCTATCATTGCCGCTAGGTTAACCAAACACAAATAGTAAGACAGTTTAACAAGCTTATTTGAAGATGATTGGTTTATGTGGCCGTAAAAAGCCAATAAGTAAAAAACGATTTGCCCGATAAACAGTGCAGTAAATACGAAGCCCTCGTTCATCAATGCAGCGTTAGAAACGAAAGCTGCTATTTGAGGTATGAATGCCAAGTAGCGGAGTGCCTTGTGGGAGAATAATTGGTAAGAAAACAACCCAAACTGAAGTGGGTTAAAGAGAATTTTCATATCAAGTAAAGCCCAGTAGGCTCTTAATGAAACACGAACTCTCATTCTGAATTCAGATTTATTTTCTTCCAAGGCTTCTTCTTTTAGCAGCGCTTCAGAATTATAAACAACTCGATAACCTTGTTTTACAACACTCAATGGTTGCACAAAATCTGGCAGTTGATCCGGCCTGAGCTCAGTAAATAGCTCTTTGCGCATAGCGTCAACACCACCATCCACGCCTACAATACTTCCCATATTTGATTCGAGTACACGTAAATGATTCTCGTATTTCATATATGCGCTGCAACCATCTCCAACTAATGAGCCATCGCTGTGCGTATAAACCATTTTGCCTGTGACATAACCCACATCTTGATCGTCGAAAGTCTTAACTAACTGGGTAATTGCATCTATGTCGAAAATTGAATTGGCGTCAGCGAAAACAAGTATGGAGCCAGTTGCTTTTTTTACTGCTTTGTTTACGCCGGCGGTCTTACCTTGCCTTGGGATTTGGTTGATTAGTTCAACCTTATCGGGGTATTTGGATGCAAACTCACTGACAATATTATTTGTGTCATCAGTGGAGTCGTCTGAAACAACTATAATTTGTAGCTTATCTTGTGGGTAGTTTTGATTTAACTTATTTTCTATGTTCTCCCGGATACATTTTTCTTCATTGAAAGCCGGAATAATAATTGTAACTTTTGGCTTGTCTGGCGGAGTAACGGAGTGTTTTCTGCTAACAAACTTCCCAGCAAGCCACATACTAATTGGATAGCCAATATAAATAAAAACTAAAGTTATTAGGCTAATAACTAATACAGCAATCATAAAATCCCTTTATTGGTTACTGCTACAAATCTGAACAGGTCCTATTTGAGCATCTATTAAGCGTAATTGAGGCAACAAATTCATGTTGGTTTTTTAAAAACGCGACGACCTGATATAGCTTAATGTTTCTGTAACTTGAAGTTGAATAAGTACCTATTCTATATTGATGACTGACCAGATAGTAGTCCCTTTCTATTACATCCTCAAAAATGCGACCTTCTTTATGCCAGCCTCTTTGTATGAAATGATCGGGCAGTAGACTGCGAAAATAAGGAACCATTTTTTCATCTCTCGTAGTCTTAAGGTTTGTAAATTCTATCCTGTAGGTGCCAGTGAACGGGTTGGAATCTTTAATATTCAGGCTGTCAAAAGAGTCAGGCTTGATAATACCCATAGGTGAATCATGTCGGTCGGCTAGCTTGTTGGCCAGTTGTTGATCTAGGGTAATATTCGGTTGGCTTATAAGGCCAAATACAACTGTCGGAATAAGAAGACAACATAAGCTGATTATAGAGTTCTTGAAAACAGGCTTGAATGGAATATTTTGTGGTGTCTTCTGATTTTCTGGTGGCTTCTTAGTACAAAGGTATATAGCAGGTAGCATAATTATGGAAAACAGCACCCAGCCAAATAGTTCGTGGTCTGACATTAAGCTACTTTCCATCTCGGTGTTGTAGCCAGTTAAAATAAGTATGAAAATTCTAACCCAATTGGTTACTAGCCCAAGTGCTGTGAAGATGGCTATCATTTGTAAAATATGAAGCATTCCTCTTCGGTTGGTATACCCAACGATATGCCCTAAGGCCATGGCTGTTGTAAAGTATCTTAGCCCTGAGCACCCATCAGCAATTGTTATTACACCATAAGGAATGGTGATTGAATTACCTTCGATAAAAGCAGTTAGCCCAATCAATTTCACAAAAAAGCTGGTTATTGAGCTGCTCAAAATGACTAATGAATTGTTGAAATATTGCCAGACTGGGACCGAATAAATAAGAATTGAAAGCGGTATCAATAGTGATGCAATTGTGCTGATTGAAAAAACAGTACCTACTAGAGTTATGATAATAATAAATAAGATTAGTTGGGTAATGATTTCAATACCAGCAACATTGAACAAAAGCCAAAAGATAGCTAAACCAACTAATAATCCAAATGTTAGCAATTGATTTGAGAGGCTATCTTCCTTGTACTTTAGTCCCGTATCTGTAAATACAAAATAAAAAGCTGCAGCAGTGGTAAGCAGTCCGTGAGACATGGATTCATCCCAGGTTGTCCAAAGCCCAAACAAGGAATGATAAGTTGGGTGGAATATTATCATTGTTGTACAGGCTATAAATAATAGGCCCGCTGTAAAAGCAGTATTAATGCGCATTTTAGAAATTGTAAGAATATTCGATTAGGTATGAATTTTTTAAGTCGCTAATAGTGTTGTCGGTTTCAAGGTAGGCATGCTCATACCCTAGTGACACTTCACTCTCTCGAGATAAAAAAGTTGTAGACTTCAAACTAAACTTCACATCTTGAAATGCTAAATCTTTAAAGGCGCCAGAATTATAATTATTGCTGATCTCTGCTTCACTTTTCAGGGTTGTAGATAGCGCAATTAAATAGTCGAAGGTTATATTCACGCTGGTATCAGAAACAGATGTGTTGTTGTCAAGATCGGAATACTCTTGACCTGAAATCCCAATAGAAGCGCTACATCGTCTACATAAATTATTATGGAAAGCGGATAGGCTGACTGATTGGTTTAGGTATGCTCCTTCAATTCTGGCAACATCTTCATCGTCCGTTGCATTTTCAAATTCCAATGCAGTATTCGAAATTTCTTGGCTAGCACCGAATCCTATGCCAACCTCTTCTCCAGCTGTCCTTAAGCTAAGTCTTGAAATGAAAGATTCTTCGGACGAAACTTCAGAGCTGTCTTCGAAATTGGTGCCCTCTGAAAACCCCAATGTGATACTACTAATTAAAAATTTTGTGTCGTTATTTAGGGTGCTGCTGAGGCTGTTGACTAGTGATCTACTATCACTGTTTTCATTCGTATATTCAGTTGAATTAGCTCGAAATAATAGATTAGTTAGTGCGCTGAAGTTAAACAAAGTACGAGCCGTGCCGGACTTGGTAGTACCCTCTCTAGTGGTCTTTTGATCTTCAGTGACATAATTTGTACCTATCGAAAATCTTAAATCCGTTAAGGCTGTTCTGCTTCGAGTAATAACAAACGACGGGGATGCCTGAATAAAGTTTACAGTACTTCTGGTTGAGAGGCTGTCTACGCTGGTATAAGTTCTTTCTACGTAATTTGCCCTATGCTTGAACTCCAAAGAAGCCCGGTTTGTTTTTGTACGAATAAGATAAAAAGACTGTCCTAGTAAACTTCCATAATCAAGAGAGTTGTCATCTTCCCTTGTTTCTCGGGAGAATCTGCCTTCGTAATATCCACCATAACTATAGAAGGTTTCTTCTGCGGCAAAGCCACTATTCAAGAAAAATCCGGTCGTATTCTGACTATTCTCGTCGCCATCGTAATCCCACTCACTTCCAATTCCAACTTTGGAATTAAGTCCAGCTGAGACAGCAAAATTCGTAGCCAATGTTAGTGACACAAGGGCGAGCCTAATTAGTTTCACTGATTTCTTTCCCTGAGTTAGTACTGAAACACAACGCCTGCAAATTTTGATTTATCCAGCGCATCCGATGCTGATAAAACCTGTGACTTACTAGATTTACCATAAAGAACTGATAGTAAAGAGACATCGCAATACTTAGTTAGGAATCTAGCTTCACTATGTTTGTCTACAGGAGGTGAGTTAATAATAAGTGTAGAGTCTTGATAGAGTTCTTGAAGTTTGGAAATCGTATTTTGCATCTTCCGATTGTTATAAAGCTCTGCGGCAGTAGCGGTTTTTAACCCAGCAGGTATGACTGCTACCTTTTCTATACCTGTGTGGTAAACAATTTCAGACAGATTATTAGTTTCCCCTGACAAATACTCAGTCAGGCCTATGCTGGCTACTGTACCTATGGCCTGGTAATCAATTGGTGAATAAGGATTACAGTCAATAATTAGCGCTCGCTTTTGTGATTCTAATGCGAATACTGCAGCAAGATTTAGTGTCAGTTTTTCAGCTGGTTCATGGTTTGAAATAGAAGAAACTAGAAGCGTAGCCTTGTCCTTTTGCAGGTTATCAACAAGATTGCTTCTGACTTCCCTCATCGCATTTAGCAATTCATATTGGGGCATGCCTGGATAAACAATTCCTAATTCAGAGAATTGCTCAGGTGTTAGGCGCATAATTGATAGGCTAGTGTTTAATTTGCTTTCTTCAGTCATGCCTTTATCCGAATAATTTTGCGGTGGGTTCAAGAGAATTTACATAAACAGCAAATGAAAAATGTACTGCTAAGTAAACTGTGGATATGAGCCCGATTGCGACAAAATTTATCTTTGCACTTCTTTTTTTGCTGGGAATTACAGGCTGGGGAAGTACACCGATCAGAGGAATGATATCGTCTGGATCTTCAGTAAATACCTCGGGTGATCTGATTTTTTGATCAACAAAAGCTAAACCAAATATTGCAGCAATGCTAAACAAAAGCCCTGCAACTGGACCAATTAATGAGTACTTGAAAATACCTGGGCCATCGGCATTTCTTGGATAAGTGGCTGGCTCATGAACCTTATAGGTTACACCTTGACCTTCGGTATCAAGAGTCATTGATAATCGGGCACTTTCTCGTCTAGCTAGCATATCTTCATAAACCGATTGTGTTACCGCATTATCCCTGGTGAGTTCACTTAGCATGGCTTGGTTTTGTGCAACAATTTTTTTGCGTGAGTACTCGTCTGTCAGTTTTTCCTGGAGAGCATTGATTCTCAGCTGAAAGGTTTCAATTTTGATTTGTTCATCAATGATTTGACTTTTTAGTTCATCGTAGTAAGGGTTTTCTAAGATTGTGTCAGGCCCAGATTCTTCAGACTCTTCAGTGCTTGTATCAATATCTTCGTTTGATAAAAGTGTTTCTATTTGTGCTTTCACCGTTAATACATCAGGGTGCGAATCTGTATAACTCAATTTTAAATTCGCTAGCTGGGATTCAAGGGCCTTTAACTGGTTGACTTTTGATTGAGCAGAGTTGGCTGTATTGGTAATTGATACTCTTTGATAAGGGCTTTCATTCGCTAATTGCTCTTCTAGTATTGCTATCCTTGCGTTTGCTTCTTTAATAGACAGCTCTAGATCGGAAATGCCACTTCTAATTTTAGAAATGCTTCCATCTACGTCTCTTTCTGTTCCATCAATATTATTTGCCTTGAATTCCTTCAGTTCTCTCTCAGCTGTTTCAAGTTGAACTTTATATTTATTAACTTGGCTATCAATAAAATTAAAAGCACTACGACTTTCCTCAAGTTTTCTATTGGCGCTGTACTCGATAAAGCTTGCTGTAATTGCATTGAGTGCTATAAAAGATCTTTCTGGATCGCCGCTAGCATAAGTAAGTCTGAGGTAGCGCTTTCCTTCTTTTCTAAAACGTACTTTTGAGCCTAGCCTGTTTGCAAGTCGAGATACTTCATCTACATCGTTAGGGTTGTTTACGAGTCCTGTTTTTAAGGCGGCGGCGTTTAATAGTTGGTTTGTTTGAATAATGTCGATTGCTTCTGATGTATAGTCAACCTTCGTGACTTTCGTACTACCTTCTAACAATGGAGCAATAATATTTCTGTCATCAGCATAAATTAGTGAAGACGATATAAAAACTTTTGGCTTCAATGCGCCAGCCATAAGTATCACAATAGAAACGGCGACGAAAATACCAAGCGCTATGAGTTTATATTTATTAACTTCAATTAGGAGTATTCTTAAATACCCTATAATGCTAAAGCCACCCATTACGAGCCTCCAAAGAACGACTTTTCTGGCACAGTCACGATGTCTGAAGGCAGCAGAATGTAGTTTGTGGTTAGATCTCCTTTGTTAAGGATATCTTCTAGGTTGATGCTGAAAATTGTCAATTGGCCATTTACGTTACGATGGAGCTTGGTTTCCTTCGAGTCTGCATAGTCAGTGACGCTGCCGGCAATAAGAACTAAATCCAGAACGGTCATGCCATCACGGTATGGCATAGAAATAGGCTTATTGATTGCCCCCGTAATCCTGACCCGTCTCTGATACTCAACACTGAAAGGGTTAGATACAATTATTGAAACAATAGGTTGTTTGAGATATTCCTTAAGCTTCTCTGTAATTGATGTTGTCAGATCTTCCGCAGAAAGCCCAGCTGCCATTACGTCTCCAATAAGAGGCATTGAAACTCGACCATCAGGACGGACTGGTACACCCAACGAAAGCTCTGGGTTTTTCCATACATTAATTTGAATTTGATCCCCAACGCCTATCAAATAGGTGTCAGAAACACTTGAAGAAAGCTCTGGGCTGGTTTCCGATATTTCTGCATTAGCAGGTATGGTATTCGAGCTGTTTCCTGCACAACCGAACAGTGAAGCACAGGCTAGAAAAATGAGTAAATGTAATGCTTTGTTCATCTTACACCTTTTCCGAGTAGAACAATTTCTACAGTCTGAACTACGATCAATATGTCCATGAATAAACCGTGATTTTTTGTATAGTAAAGATCATATTCCAACTTATTCTTAGCGTCCTCGACTGAAGCGCCATATGGATACTTAACTTGAGCCCACCCCATTAATCCTGGTTTGACTCTATGACGTAAATCGTAGAAATCTATTTCGTTTTTTAGGGATTCAACAAATTCTGGTCTTTCTGGTCTTGGACCAACAAAGCTCATTTCCCCTACCAATACATTGTAAAGCTGAGGTAGCTCATCTAGCCGTAGGTTTCTAATAACTTTACCTACTCTCGTTACTCGAGAATCATTTGCAGAGGCCCATTTAGCTTTTCCGTCTTTTTCGGCGTCTTGTCTCATACTGCGGAATTTATAAATTCTGAAGGGTTTGCCGTTGTATCCGGTACGAGTTTGAAAATACAAAACAGGGAAACCTGATTCTATTGCAACAGCCAAGGCCGTTAGAATCATAAAAGGCCACAGTACTGCAGTGAGGGAAATGGCTAAAGCTAAATCAAATAAACGCTTTACAAAACGTTTATAGCTAGATGATTTCGAGCCATCTGAGAATAGAAGCCAAGAGGGTTGAAGAAGGTCTAGGTTTATCTTCGAAAACTCCCTCTCATAGAAGCTTGAAGGCTGAAGTACTTCAATACCTGCCATTTTCGCATCAAGAAGTTGTGTAAGTGGAAATCTTGCGCCACCTGATTTTCTGCGTTCGTCTGGAGCAATTACTATTTCAGTGATCTCGTTCTCTTCGCAGTGTTTTAGCCAGTTTCCTGGTTCTTCAATAACAGGAGTGTTAACCATGTTTTCATCAACTGCATTTTTAATTACCGATTGAATTTGAAAAGGTAGATTACTTTTCTCCTTTTCATAATCCTCAATGATGTCAGCAGCTTTTCTTCCATTGCCAAATATCGCTACCTTTCTTTTAATGTTGTCTCTATCAATGATTTTGCTAAACAGCCACCGGATTAACGCGGTGACCATGAAGCTAGCAGAGATGACCCAAAACATTTTCTCTTCAGCAATGCCGATGGGCGGGATTAAAAACTGTAAAACGATGAGTGCAGTGAGACCCAGTAGACAATAAGAAACTAAGGATCTAAGCAACATGCTTGCTAGACCTTCTCTGGTAAGAGCAGGATAAACGCCCATTGCTGTTGTACAGACGGTTAAAACGGCCGCTATGATTGCAGCGCTATGAAGACCGAAGGAATCTTGATCGGCTGGGGTTTGAAAGAGTTGATGTGTAACGAGTGACGCAACAGCTACAGCTACAAACTCAACGGATCCAAGAACAACAAATGGAGTCGATAAAAAATGGCGACCAATTCGAATATAAGACACAAATGCTTCCTTGCATGAAAGAAGGCCAAAAATAGGCCCGCAATTAACCACAGTTATATGACAACTTAATGCGAAACAGTCCGCTGATCGCACTATCTTTAACGATAATATAGAATTGGCCGGGATTATTACCAAAGTGATTTTGCATTGCAAAGAATTTCGACACTTTAGGAGATTTCTTACAGTAGCAATCAAAGGACAGGAAGTTAGCGTTAGGAGAGATAATGAAGGTTTTGGTAACGGGTTCGGCGGGATTTATTGGAGCGGCTGTGTCGAACACTTTGCTGAGTCGCGGAGATTCAGTAGTCGGGTTAGACAATTTTAATGATTACTATGAAGTAAGTCTTAAAAATGATCGACACAAAGCGTTGGAAGCGAACGCTAACTATGCTGGGTTCAAAGGCGACTTACAGAATGCAGAGTTGATTCAACAGATTTTTACAGAACATAAACCAGATCGTGTTGTTCATCTTGCGGCCCAGGCTGGTGTTCGCTATAGCCTTGAAAACCCTCATAGTTATATTGAATCGAACATACTAGGTTTCTTAAATATACTTGAGGCGTGCAAGACTCATTCGGTAGAGCATTTAGTATATGCCTCCAGCAGTTCGGTCTACGGATCGAATACAAAAATGCCGTTTTCCGTTCATCACAATGTGGATCATCCGGTGAGCCTATATGCAGCCACAAAGAAATCTAATGAGTTGATGGCCCATACCTATAGTCATCTATATAACCTGCCGACAACAGGGCTGAGATTTTTTACTGTATATGGCCCATGGGGTAGGCCAGACATGGCACTGTTTAAGTTTACTAAGAAAATTTTAAACGGAGAGCCGATTGATGTTTACAATTATGGTAACCACCGAAGAGATTTTACTTATATAGATGATATCGTCGAAGGGGTTGTTAGGACTCTTGACCATTCTGCATTTGAGAACAAAGATTGGACAGGAGATGAGCCTGATCCAGCCTCCTCGTTAGCTCCCTATCGAATTTATAACATTGGCTGTAACCAACCTGTAGAACTGATGAGATATATAGAGGTTATTGAATCTTCGCTGGGGAAGACAGCAGAGAAAAACTTGCTTCCAATGCAACCTGGTGATGTACCTGACACCTACGCAGATGTTCAGGCATTAATTAAAGATGTGGATTACCAGCCAACAACTCCTATAGAAGTTGGAGTAAAAAGGTTTGTTGATTGGTATTTAGAATATTACGAAATTTAACTGAGTAAAGGATTGTAATGGTTAGGGAAGAAAACCCCACAATAATGCATGCAATGACAATTGATGTGGAAGACTATTTTCACGTTGCTGCATTTGCCAACAATATTTCACCCAAGGATTGGGATAACTGGCCGTGTAGAGTGGAAGAAAATACCGATCGGATTCTACAGATTTTTGCTGATTATAATGTGCGATCAACATTTTTTGTGCTGGGTTGGGTGGCCGAGAGGTTTCCTCAACTCGTTCAGCGAATCGTTCAGCAAGGCCATGAACTGGCATCTCACGGCTATAGCCATCAGCTGGTATATAAACAGAGCCCAGAAACGTTTCGCGAAGAAACCTTAAAGAGTAAAAACATTCTAGAAGACTCATCTGGTAAGAAAGTAGAAGGTTATCGTGCCGCTAGCTATTCCATTACTCGTGAATCGCTTTGGGCCTTAGATATCTTGAGCGATTTGGGTTTTGAATGGGACAGCAGTATCTTTCCTGTTCATCATGATCGTTATGGTGTGCCAGGAAGCCCTGATCGGCCTTATCAAATCGTTACTAAATCAGGTAAGCCGCTTTTAGAATTTCCTTTAACTAGCGCCAAAATAATGGGGCAAATGATCCCAGCTGCTGGCGGCGGATACTTTAGGCAGTACCCTTATTGGTTGTCTAAGGCGCTGTTTAAGAACGCTAGCTCAAACAATACGAATCCAGCTATTTTTTACCTGCACCCCTGGGAGATTGACCCAGACCAACCCAGGGTAGAAGGTGCCAGCCTTTTTAGTCGGTTCCGACATTACACAAATTTAAAAGCATGTGAGCCCAGATTGATAAAACTTATTCAAGACTTCAACTTTGGTACTGTGAGCGACGCTTTAGCGGGTGTGAATGCTGATCAACAACTTCAAATTTCAGATTTGATGGTCACTGCATAAATTTATAGGGATATTTAATGAAAACTGAAGCAATTATTTTGGCCGCAGGCCAGGGTTCTCGTATGAAATCAAGCAAGCCAAAGGTCTTGCATGAGGTTGCGGGTAAAGCAATGGTTCAGCACGTTTTGGATTCCTCAAAGCATATTGTTGACCATTGCCATCTAGTTGTGGGCCATGGTGCTGAACAGGTTAAGGAGTCACTTAAAAACGAAGCTGTTACCTATGCATTGCAGGAGCAACAATTGGGTACTGGCCATGCAGTGGCTCAGGCCATGCCTGAAGTATCTGAAGAATCGTTAGTACTTGTCTTATACGGCGATGTGCCATTAATAAAATCAGAAACCTTGTCTCAACTTATCCTTGCCGCACAAGACGGTCAGCTCGGGTTGTTAACGGCCACCATCAGTAATCCACATGGGTATGGCCGTATAGTTAGAAATGACAAGGGTGAAGTGGTCGCTATTGTTGAAGAGAAAGATGCTGACGAGCCTCAAAAGAGCATAACTGAAGTAAATACTGGAATTCTTGCTGTATCGGCTGCCCACTTAAACAACTGGTTACCAAGGCTATCTAGTGAGAATGCTCAAAAAGAATACTATCTGACCGATATTATTGAAATGGCAGCAGCAGATGGGGTGGCGATTAATACGGTCTCTCCAACTTGTTTTGAGGAAACACTGGGTGTTAACAATCGGCAGCAACAGGCGCATTTAGAGCGCTGGTACCAAAGGCAGGTAGCAGAGCAATTGATGGTTCAGGGCGTGACCTTGATGGACCCAGAGCGAATAGATGTTCGTGGCACTCTGACGGTAGGTCAGGATGTGGTGATTGATATCAATACCGTATTTGAAGGTGATGTTTCCCTAGAGTCTGGAGTGTATGTTGGTCCAAATTCAATAGTTAAAAGTTCTACTATTGGCGAAGGCACTAAGATCAACGCTAACTCTATCGTAGATCAGTCAATTATTGGCCCTAAGTGTGACATTGGTCCTTTTGCTCGCATCCGCCCAGGCACTGAAACTGCCGCTCAGGCGAAAATCGGGAACTTTGTGGAAACCAAGAAATCCATCATTGGTGCAGGCAGTAAGGTAAATCACCTTAGCTATGTTGGTGACTCCGTAGTGGAAGATTCCGTTAATATTGGCGCTGGAACCATCACCTGTAACTATGATGGGGTTAATAAATATAAAACAAAAATTGGTACTGGATCTTTTGTCGGCTCTAATTCCACCTTGGTTGCACCTGTTGCACTTGCCTCAGAAACCTTTGTTGCAGCGGGTTCAGTGATAACCAAAGACACTGAAAATGGAAAGTTAGTGGTAGGCCGAAGTAGACAAAAAACCATAGAAGGTTGGAAGAGACCAACCAAGGACTAAGTCACTGTGAAGCTTCCTGTATAAGAGTTATACTATATAGGCTAAAGGCTGCAGGAGGCAGCCTTTATGGTTTACAGGGAGTAGCAGTGCATGCTCAGAAATCTATCATTCTTACCTCAAATTATTCTTAAAGAAACCGTTCATCGAAAGTACCAGTTGTTGGTAAGTATTATTGCTATCTCCTTGGCAACAGTGATAGCTGTTGAAAAATGGCCTTATCAATACCAAGCACAAGCTATTGTTAGCGTTAATGATGAAGTGGCTGACAGTGAGTCAGTATCTCAAGAATTCTTAGTGAATTTTGCCCGAGAAGCGGTTCAACCGAATATAAAGCAGAATAGCAAGCTGCCTCTTTTTGCCTATGTTGATGATGTTTCTAATTCCTCAGTTCAGATTTCCGCGGTTGACCTTAACGCCCTTAGAGTTAAGGTGATCTCAGCAAATGCGGGCAATTCAGTCAGTACAGCTAGAGACTTAGGAAATCAATTGTCCCAAGCTTTTTTTGACGCCGCATACTCAAATAAAGCATCAGAGTATGAATTTTATAAATTACAGGCGAGTGATTTTAGGGCGCAGCTTCAACAAGCAGAAAGAAACTTAAAAGAATTTAAGCAGGAAAATCTTGGATACTTTGAAAATGGTGACCAACAGGTTAATCAGAAGATATTGCTACTTACCCAACAAATTACTGATCTGCAGTCAGAATCAAAAGCGATTCAAGATCGATTAATCGACGTTAGAAATGATCTCGCGCCAAACAGTGAATTTAGGAATAACTTAAAGCTGAGTCCGCAGCCGTTATCTAAAGAGGAGTTGCTTGTTCAGCAGCAGTTGGATGCGACGGAAAGTAATCTAAACACTTTACGGCTAACCTATCTGGATACCTACCCAAGTGTCATTCAATTGAAAAAAGAATATGAAGCATTGCAGTTGGAGTTGGAACTGGTACGTAATCGTGGCTTAGAGAACTTAGACAGTCATCCCGAAATGGTATTGAAATACGAGCGAGAGCAAGCTTTGAGAGCTCAGAATGGCGAAGTTGAGTTGACACTTCTGCAGCTCCAAAAGAATCTTGAGGCCGAAGTTCGCCGTATTAAGGAGATTTCTGAAGCTGATATTCAGCTAAAAGAAATAACCAGAAATTACCAAGTGAAATTGACTGAGTATCAAAGTTTATTGAGATCTAGTGAGCAATCGGCAATTGCAGTTCAGCAGTTGCAAAACCGCAGAAATGTAGATTTTTCTGTGGTCTCTAGCAGTGAAGATAACGTTAAAATAATAGGGGTGAAAAATACTTATATATATGCGGCTGGGTTGATATTAGTTCTTACGATAGTGGTAACTTTTTGCATAGCCATTCCTGTATTCGATAACAAAATCAGATTGCCAGACCAGATTTGGCCAGTTGGGTTGCCAGTTATGACAAATCTGAGTGTGCATTCCCAAAGCTCTAGCATAAGAGCGCTATCTGTCAGCTTTAATGCTCTGATTTATCTAATGATGCTTGCTGTTATTTTATGGTTAATGTCTTCTTTATGGTTGAGTTCAGGAGGTCAGATATGATCAGCAAACTTGAAAAAGCCATTATGAAAACGAACGACGACCTGGGCGTCGTCTCTGAGGCGGAACACAGGGTTCTTGAGCTTGAATCTGAGCTCGAAAACATGTCAGAACCGTTTTTGCTGGATCAGAAGAAGTTAGACAAGAAGAAGATTATCCATGGCGGAATGAAAGACCAGCAAATTCTGAAGAATTTTGCTGATGTCTCTTATCAGATCTTGCAGAGAGCCGACTCAATGAATGGGCAGGTGGTGATGGTCACTTCCATTAGTCAAAAATCAGGAGTGTCATATGTTTCTAGAAATCTGGCAGCCGCCATTGCAATGGATTCAACCCGTTCTTCGTTACTCTTAGATTGTCATTTTTCGAGGCCTTCTCAGCAGAAAGTGCTGGGATTGGGCGGAAAGAAAGGTATCTCTGAATTCATTTCTAATGAAGAGTCTGATTTGGGTTCACTGATCCAGCCAGTGGGCATCCATCGAATGAGGTGTTTGCCAGCAGGAAAGTCTAAAACCAGCGATAGTCTTTATTTTAAACATCCTAGAATGAAAACATTATTGAGTCATTTGAGGCAGCGTTATGCCAATCGCGATGTGATTATTGACTGTCCGCCTTTGAATAATGATTTTGGCTCGAAAATGCTGTTGGATTACTGTGATCAGGTTGTACTTGTCGTTCCCTATGGCAAGGTTAAGGATGCTGAACTTAATAACGCATTAGCGATGATTGGCAGTGAAAAAATTGCTGGCGTCGTAATGAACAAATAGAGGTTGTTAAACCGTAAATGTATCTTCAGCACTTCAATTTAAAACGAGCCCCTTTTGAAATGAAGCCAGATGATGAGTTTCTCTATATGAGTACTCAGCACTCAAGAGCGCTTTTATTCATGGATTATGCTGCTTGGAATCCGGAAGGCTTTGTCATCATCAGTGGTGAAATTGGGGCAGGCAAAACTACATTACTGAAGCGGCTTTTGAAAAACTATTCAGGCAAGGTCAATACATTTCATGTTGCCTATACCAACTTAGAAAATAACGAGTTATTTCTGTACCTTGCTAAGCAGGCCAAGCTTAAAGTGGGAGACGGAAACAAGGTCACTTTGCTTTATGCCATCAGTGAGTATCTGAAAAAGGTGACTAAGTCTGGTACTCCATTTGTTATGGTAATTGACGAAGCGCAAAATCTAACGAAGCAAAATTTAGAAGACATTAGGCTTTTGAGTGGTCTTGAAGGCCCCAATGGTCCGATGATGAAAGTCGTTATGTTAGGGCAGCCGGAACTACAGGAAAATATTAATCAGATTTCTCAGCTGCGTCAGCGAGTAAAGCTGTATTGTCACTTAAATGGATTGTCAGAAGAAGAAACCTGCAGCTACATAGACTACCGGCTCAAAGTTGCAGGCATGCCGTCCAATCAATTGTTTGATAGAGAACTAATGAGAGTCGTCTATCAATACACTGGTGGTATTCCCAGGTTGATCAATAAGGTCTGTGATGCGTTATTAATGTGTGCATTCGGTGATGAGCGATCAAAACCAATAATTAGTGACGTCGAAGACGTTCTCAATAATTTGATGCTCGATGGAGAACCTGTCTCGTCTAAATCCGCGCCACAAAAACCAGATGAACCAAAGGCAGCTGACAGCAGTGAGAATACACTGGAAGGTTTAGATGGTTCCTCTGTTTCCCGAATTGTGAGTGCGCTTGAAAGTATTGATAACTCACTCAAAGAGTTAGTAAAAAAAATCAACTGATATACTGATTCTTATCTCGCCAAGTGACTACTAATAGCCTGCCTGTCTCCGGTAGATAACCTCCTTTTAGCTGCTCAAGTTATGACTTCAAATTATCCTGCGGTTCACAAGCATTAATAATTCATTTGTTGCATTTAAGGGGTTGGTTTTGCGCTTGCTGTCGGGAAATCATACATTTTTATTGTGTCTAATTATAAGTTATTGATTTTTAAGTGTTTTTGATTTGGCTTGTATTTTGCTTTAGTGGGTTTAGGAGCTAAACTTAACTAGGAAGAGATAATATGAACTCAAAGATTGTAGCGGCAATATTAGCCTTGGCGGGCCTAACCAGCAGTTTTGCAAATGCCGACTTACTTGACGTTTGGTCTAACGATGATTGGACCATCTTAAAGGCAGAAGACAGAACGGGTAACTTTAACTGGGTAAATCCAGGGTGGGGTGGCCAGGATTTCGATGCCGAGTATTTGTTGTACAAAATTGAAGGCGATATTTTATCTGTCGGCTTACAGACAGGCTTTGATCTTATAGATGGCCATGTTGAGTACCGGGGAGATGACTATTACGCGGGTGATCTCGGAATCTCCATCAATGGCGGAAGCTATGATTTCGGTATAGATTTTGGTCATCAAGCCTATGGCAATTATGGGACAGACTTAGGACAACAGACCGCTGGCTTATATGAAAATGCTGAGTGGAGCACTGATGTTGAGTTTGGATACGGCAGAGTGCCATTCGCTATGAGTGATGGTGATCTAGCAGTATCTGCTACAAGCGAAAACTTCAAAGTGGATCAATCTGGGGATTCTTACTACGCCTGGATGAGCTTCAACATCTTTGAGCTAGGTGTTTCAGATGACTTCACTATGGATCTGACTTGGACAATGTCTTGCGGTAACGATTTGATCAAAGCGCATACTGATGTTGCTGTACCTGAGCCGAATTCAGTATTCCTATTAGGGCTAGGCTTGTCAGGTATCGTTCTTCTTAGACGTCGTAGAGAGTCTAAAAAATCATAAGGGTCTATTTAAGACTCAAAATCTTTAAAAAGCTGCGTTTGCAGCTTTTTTTTCGTCACCATAATTTAAAAATTCTCTGCTGAATTGATAAAAAAGAAATAATTATTGGTTAGAGTCAGTCGTAAGATACGTTAGTATTTGCGAAATTTTGAATAAAAGATTGGATTGTGACATCTGGATTAGTATTTGGTTTTGATGGTGTATTGGTTGACAGCTTGATTGCTGACTCCAAAATCTGGTGTGAGGTGCTACTTGATTATGGGTATAGCGGCTCATCTGAAGAGCTGCTGCCTTTGATATCCGGTAGTTCGCCCAATCAGTTTTTAGAGCTGGTATCCCAAAAAATTGGTTATCAAATTGGCGGCTCTGCCATCGAATCATATGACTCTCTGCTTTCGGATCGCTCCTCTCTGTTTCAGCAAGCTGATGCTAAAATCACGGATATTCTAGGTAGTTTGCAAGTGCCTTATGCGATTGTCAGCAATAGCAGTTCAAGCACTGTCTCCTTGAAAGCCGAATACTGTGGCATATCTCAATTCATTAATACCAATAGTTTTGGCTCTGATCTGCACCTCAGCCCTAAACCGGAGCCGGATTTATTCCTCTTGGCTGCTAACTATTTAGGTCTAGAGCCTGGGGACTGTTTAGCTATTGAGGACACAGCAACTGGCGTTGAGGCTGGAAAAAAGGCAGGAATGGATGTGGTTGGCTTGAGTGCTGTTGACCAGTTTAAGGATTTAAGAGGTCACAAAGCAGACTTTACGATCAGTGACATTAAACACCTTCCGGTTATCATAGAGGCGTTAACCGGAAAGTCGATGGGCTTGGAGATTTGTGTTTAGTTATGCGTGTTTACCATTATTCGTGGATGGCATCTTCTGCCGGATCATGTTCACTGACAAAGCTCTTAACCGCTTGAAGCAAACTTCTGCAGCTCACCTGTCCTACAAACTTCCCGTCCCTTACTAAAGGAAGTCGACGACGTTTACCTTTTATCATTTGTTGTGCAACGGTTATTAGATCGTGCTCTTTGTCTGCATCTAGGCATTCAGGGTCACTCGTCATGAAATCTTTGACTGTACCGCCAGCATTGCCGTAGTAGCTTCCCTCCAAAATTGCTTTAAGGCAATCAAGCTCTGATATAACACCCACCACCTCATTGTTGTCATTAACAACGGTAGCCCCAGATATTTTTAACTCTAAAAGGGTGTGGATGGCCTTGAACAGGTCATCATTTTCCTTAAAGGTTATAGGGTTTTTGGACTTATAGTCCTCTGCAGTAATAGATCGAATCATTTAGTACCCGCCAGTCCTTCAATAACACGTTCTTACACTCTAGCGTTCCTGATTTTAAAGTCCAGACATTATTGGCGGGCTATGTAAAGGGTTAGTCAGCAAAGGGGGGTGAGTGGTGGTGCTTCAAAGCTTACGGATTTGATACCATGATCTCGTAAATTTCTAATATTGCCATGGCTGGTTCCTTGCGGATCTTTCAAGACTTCATCTCGATAGTAATGACCAAAACAAGCGAGAGTCATTTCTGTCGAAAGACTATGTAGCTTAGCGAATGCGAGAATTTTGCATGAGCCATTGTTTTCTCCTGCATTGTTGCTTAGAGAGCCGTTTTGAAAACCTGTTTCTTTGAATGTGTAATTAGTGTCGATTACCGAAATGGTATCAGTAAACTCGATAGAGTCTGGGCTTGTTTTTAGTTGGTTAATAAAGTGCTCAAGGTTCATAGTTTTTACTTTAGTATTTCAATGAATTTATTTAGTGCCTTTCCCCGATGAGACAATTTGTTTTTTGTCTCTGGCATTAGCTCAGCAGAGCTACAATTTAATTCTGGCACGAAAAACAAAGGGTCATAACCAAAGCCTGCTGCGCCTTGGAGTGATTCCAATATTTCACCTTCCCAGGTTCCTTGGAAGATAAGTGGTGTCGGGTCTAGTTCGTGTTTTACTACGGCAATGACGCATTGGAATCTGGCTTGTCTTTTATTCTTAGGTACGCCAGACAAAGCGTTGAGCAGCTTTTCATTGTTGGCGTGATCACCCTTGCCGTCGGCATATCTAGAGCTATAAATACCAGGAGCTCCGTTCAGGTAATCCACTTCTAAGCCAGAGTCATCTGCAACCGCGGGTAAGCCAGAGTATTTAGCCGCATTTCTCGCTTTGATTATGGCATTTTCAATGAAACTCAAACCCGTCTCTTCAGCTTCTGGCGTATCAAACTTAGATTGAGGGTAGAGTTGAATGTCTAGTGGCGTTAGCACTTGGTTTAGTTCGTTTAGTTTTTTTGGATTACCAGTGGCGATCACCATTTCTGAAATGTTTTTTAGCCACATAGATTATTCTTCTCTGTAGAGTTTCTGATTGTGATTTACAACAAATGCCGAGGGTTGATCTGCATGGGTTTTGACTTGGAAGGTAAATCTCAGCATTTCTTCTTCAGGAAATGGAAATGTGCTGACATAGTAAATTGCGCCTGTTTCTCTAATTTCCTTCATGTTAAGCGTTTTTTCTTGGCCGATTAAATTCTTAAATTTTGCCGTTACAATTGCTGGTATTGGTTTGGGTAGTTGGCCGTCATCTTGTTTTTCTAGCACGCTTATATTTAGAAATGCCAGATTACTGCTTCGAGGAATGTCATAAGCTTTGGCAGCAGCTGGCGGCAATTCAGTGCTATTGATAAGAATGTAATGTACTTCGTAATTTCCGAATACTTCTTTTTGTTCCGCCGCCAAATGCAAGCTCATACTGGATAGCAATATGAAGGCGACAACTTTTAATATCTTCATTTTTTCTTGATCCTATAAATAGCAATTTCGCCCATGAGATTAGGAAACAAATTGATGAACCAGCGAGACCTGTGCTGATCATCCACTACCATCCTATCGAGAATGGCAATACCTTTGTCTTGGCACAGCAATTCAAAGTCTTTAAAAGTACATAGATGAATATTCGGAGTGTCGTACCACATATAGGGTAATGCTTCTGACATGGGCATGCGGCCGCGAATGCCTAAATACTTTCGAGTTGTCCAATGGCCAAAGTTCGGGAAAGTCACTATGGCCTCACTCCCTATTCGACACAAATCAACCAGCATGTGGTCAGGTCTTTTCATCTGCTGAAGAGACTGAGTCATCATCACAGTATCAAAGCTTTGATCTTCAAAATTATCAGGTTTCTTATTTAGATCCTGGCAGACTACTGGTACGCCTTTTTTAACACATTCGACTATTTTTTCTTGATCAATTTCTAAACCTAGGCCAGATATTTTTTTTCTATCGATTAAATGATGCAACAATTCGCCATCACCACACCCCAGATCTAAAACTCTAGATGAAGGGTTTATCCATTGACTGATAATTTCTAAATCAGTACGCATTCTAAAACCCTCCCTCTGTCGCCACTCGATCTAAATACCCACCCAAAAGGTTAATATAATCTTTCATCGGAATTAAAAAAGCATCGTGACCATGGGGTGATTCCAGTTCACTGTAGGTTACCGTTTTGTTCGCTGCTATAAGAGCATTGACGAGTTCTTCGCTACGTTCGGGTGAAAATCTCCAATCGGTGGAAAACGAAATCACCAAAAACTCTGCGTTTGCTTGCGACACTGTTTTTACTAGGTCACCATCATGATCCACAGTTGGGTCAAAGTAATCTAAAGCTTTTGTCATCAGTAGGTAGGTGTTGGCATCAAATTGATCAGAAAATCGCTCACCTTGATAGCGCAAGTAACTTTCGATTTCGAAATCAATATCAAAACCAAAATTCAATTTACCTGTACGTAAGTCTCTACCAAATTTCTGCCGCATGGAGTCGTCTGACAAGTAAGTGATGTGTCCTAGCATTCTAGCCAGTGCGAGACCTTGTTTGGGGTAGGTATTGAAGTCCATGTAACGGCCTTCATGAAAGTCCGGGTCGCGATAAATTGCTTGTCTAGCCACTTCATTGAACGCAATGTTTTGCGCGGTCAATTTCGGAGCTGATGCAATGATGATGCAATGGTCGAGTCGCTCCGGATAATCTATTGACCAGCGAAGGGCTTGCATGCCGCCCAAACTACCGCCTATTACCGCAGCAAATTTTTCGACCCCTAAATAATCTGCCAGCCTTGCTTGGCTCTTTACCCAGTCTCTGACCGCCATGATCGGGAAATCTGGGCCATAGGCTTTTCCTGTCTCGGGGTTAATTGATTTTGGGCCAGTTGAGCCATCGCAACCGCCAAGATTATTTAGGCTGATTACAAAAAATCTATTGGTATCAATGGCTTTACCTGGGCCTATGCAGGTATCCCACCACCCGGGTTTCTTATCGGTTTCGGAGTGATAGCCAGCTGCATGATGATTACCACTTAAGGCATGGCAAATTAAAATCGCATTACTTTTGTCAGTATTTAGTTCGCCATAGGTTTCATAAATCAGATCGTATTCTTCAATTTGTCTCTGGCATCTAAGAGTCAAAGGATCAGAGAAACTCGCTATCTTTGGTTTCACTAAGCCGACAGAATTCTTCAGATTTTCAGTATTCATAAACTGTGCTTCCTGAGTTTTTTAATTTTAACTATGTGTCAGTAAGCACATGCTTGTACTCATTTGGGTGGTGAACTGTTTGTAGGTGGTTCTTGTGTTAGGTGTTTTGTTTGTCACGTTAGGCTTTAAAGTCCCAGGAAGTATTGAGCGCGAAAATCCATCTGTACGGCAATAGGTGATAACAGCATATCTTGTAAAATAATAATAAGTAGGATGAGTACCATGGGCGAGAAATCTAGTCCACCGGCGGATGGCATCAGTTTACGAATAGGAGCAACAAAAGGGTCAGTGATTTGGGCAATAAAACCAAGAACCGGATTGTAGCCCCCTGGTGAAATAAAACTTGCGATAGCAACAATTATAATGCCCCATTTTACTATGGTCATCACGGTGCCCAGAACAGCAAATAGAGACAGAATTAGAAGATTCACTGGTGCCACTATGCTTGAGCCATTTACCAATAGAATTAAACAAACCATGGCAAGTTGTAGAATTGCCGCCAAGAAAATAGCAGCATTATCAATACCGCCAAATCCAGGGATAATTTTTCTTAAAGGTAACAGCATTGGGTTGGTAATCTTAACCATTGATTGAGCAATGGGGTTGTAGAAGTCTGCTCGCGCTATTTGAGCAAGGAGTCGTCCTACAGTGAAAATAATTAAAATAAAAAAAACTGTACTGATTATCAGGGTTAGAATGTTACCACCTACCTGAGCCATAAATTACTCCAATTATCTAATTTTAATCTCGCCAGTTATTGTGCTAATTCTTGTGAAAGTTCTTCACTGCGTTTTACACATTCCAGCATAGCCTGATGGATGATTTGTCTTATACCATCTTGTTCAAAACTTTTAATGGCTTTTTCAGTTGTGCCATTAGGTGAAGTGACTTTCTGCCTTAATGTTTCGGCACTGTCATCAGTTTGCTGAACCATTTTAGCTGCACCCAAGGCAGTTTGGGCAGTTAGCTGCGCGGAAATTTCTGGGCTTAAGCCTAGAGATTCGCCAGCTTTCTGCATAGCTTCCATGAACAGGAAGTAGTAAGCCGGGCCGCTACCAGAGACTGCAGTAACGGCGTGAAGCATATTTTCATCTTCAACCCAAACTGTTGTGCCTACAGAATCGAATATGCTCTGAGCAATGCGTTTTTGACTGCCACTCACTAAGTGATTTGCGAATAAGCCCGATGCGCCGGCCTGAAGTAAGGCTGGAGTGTTGGGCATGCACCTAACAATAGCTAAGTCGCCCCCAAGCCACTGATTGATGGTTTCGCTTTCAAGGCCGGCAGCAATCGAAATAAACATAGGCTTATTCTCTTGAGCTTGGTCTGAAAACTCTGTGCAAACCATTTTCATTATCTGGGGTTTAACAGCTAAAACGATGATGTCAGCTTTCGATATGGCTTCTTTATTGTCGATGGTGGTGCTAACACCAAAGCGGTTTTTTAAATCTGCTAGTTTTTCTCGATCTTTATCGGCAGCAAGGATGCTGCCCTCGAACCCATTGTCTATTAAGCCACCGATAATGCTGGTTGCCATGTTGCCAGCTCCGATGAAAGCGATAGACAAATTAGAATCCTGTGACATGTATTCATTCCAGACGATTAGTTTATTTTGGTTCTCTAGGGCCAAAAATTCCCGACCCCACTCGAACCATGGTTGAGCCAGATTCGATCGCGGTTTCCAGATCCCCGGTCATTCCCATAGACAGAGTATCACAATGAGGATGGTGCTTTTTAAGCTCTGCCAATGCCCGAGACATTTCCTTAAATTGGAGGCGCAGTTGTGATTGTTCAAGGTTTGCCGCAGGAATCGCCATGAGACCCCGAAGTCGCAGATTGTTCAATGTAGAAATTTGGTCGGCAACTTGAGGCAATTCGCTTAGCATGATCCCACTTTTAGCTGGGTCTTGGCTTATATTTACTTGGACACAGATATTTAAAGGTAGTAGCTCTTCTGGGCGCTGATCATTCAATCTCTGAGCGATTTTTAGTCGATCAACCGTCTGCACCCAATCAAATCGTTCAGCTATAGCTCTAGTCTTGTTGCTTTGAAGTGGGCCAATGAAGTGCCAGGTTAATTGCTTGTTTTTAAGCTTATCAAATTTCTCCACCGCCTCTTGAACATAGTTTTCACCTATTTGGTTCAAGCCTGCTGCTAAGGCATCTTCAATATGGTTTGAGCCATAGGTTTTGCTAACAGCTAGCAATGTAATTTCATTTATATCTCGATTTGAGCGCTGGCAAGCATTCTGAATCCGATCTCTTATAATTTTTGTGCGCTCTGCTATGTTCATTATTTGTAACCTGGATCAAAGGGCTGATATTGTACTGATGATCTGAATGTCTGCCATCCTGGCAATCAATAACTGCCTGACGTTTGATCAGTTTGGGCAGATTTAAAGTGAATCATGAGGAGTTTCATGGACATTACTGAACTGTTGGCTTTCAGTGCCAAACAAAATGCATCGGATTTACATATTTCTGCAGGTTTACCTCCGATGATTCGTGTTGATGGTGACGTTCGCCGTATCAACCTACCTGAAATGCCTCATAAAGAGGTTCACGCGCTGATTTATGACATCATGAATGACAAGCAGCGTAAGGACTACGAAGAATTTCTTGAAACCGATTTTTCATTTGAAGTGCCTGGGGTAGCTCGCTTCCGGGTAAACGCCTTTAACCATAATCGTGGCGCGGGCGCGGTGTTTCGTACTATTCCTTCCAAGGTGTTGACCATGGAAGAATTGGGGATGGGGCAAGTATTTAAAGATATATCAGATGTGCCCCGGGGATTGGTGCTAGTCACTGGCCCAACTGGCTCGGGTAAATCCACCACACTTGCTGCGATGCTCGATTACATTAATGAAAATCGATATGAACATATTCTGACCATTGAAGATCCCATTGAATTCGTGCATCAGTCTAAAAAATGTTTGGTGAATCAGCGGGAAGTGCATCGCGACACCCATGGCTTCAATGAGGCCCTAAGATCAGCCCTTCGTGAAGACCCAGATATTATTCTAGTAGGTGAGCTACGAGATTTAGAGACCATTCGATTGGCTTTGACTGCTGCGGAAACCGGGCACCTAGTGTTTGGCACTCTCCATACAACCTCTGCTGCTAAAACCATAGACCGGGTTGTGGATGTATTCCCTGCTGAAGAGAAATCCATGGTTCGTTCAATGTTGTCTGAGTCACTGCAGTCAGTGATTTCGCAAACACTGTTGAAGAAAAATGGTGGTGGTCGTGTGGCCGCTCACGAGATCATGATTGGTACACCTGCAATTCGAAACCTTATCCGAGAAGATAAGGTGGCACAAATGTACTCCGCCATTCAAACCGGCGCTCAAGTCGGCATGCAGACTTTGGATCAATGCCTTCTAAATTTGATGCAGAAGGGTGTGATTAATCGGGAAGCGGCGCGAGAAAAGGCCAAGTCTCCAGAAAACTTTTAAGTTAAAGAGATAATAAAGGCTCGGGTATGGTGTAAGAAATCCGGTTCGAGCCAGTAAGGAATCAATATGGAATTCGACAAACTTCTGCGGCTAATGGTTGAAAAAGGGGCTTCTGACCTTTTTATTACAGCAGGCGTAGCGCCTAGTATGAAAGTTCATGGGAAGATATTGCCCATCACAAAGAATCCTTTGTCTCCAGAAAAAACCAGAGAAATGGTTTTGTCTGTGATGACCGAAAGGCAAAGGACGGACTTTCACGAGACATCAGAATGTAACTTCGCCATTAGTGCTCGGGGCATTGGTCGATTTCGTGTGTCAGCGTTCCACCAACGTAACTTAGCGGGAATGGTACTGCGTCGTATTGAAGTTCGAATTCCTCGTGTTGAAGAATTGAATCTGCCGGAAATCATTAAAAACCTGGCGATGACTAAGCGGGGTTTGGTGATTTTCGTGGGTGCAACAGGTGCAGGTAAATCAACCTCGCTAGCCGCTATGATCGGACACCGCAATCGTAATTCCAAAGGCCATATTATTTCTATCGAGGACCCGATTGAATTTATACATCAGCATGAAGGTTGCATCATCACGCAGCGTGAAGTAGGTATTGATACTGACTCGTTTGAAGTAGCACTTAAAAACACCCTTCGTCAGGCGCCAGACGTCATAATGATTGGTGAGGTAAGAACGAAGGAAACCATGGACTACGCGATCGCATTTGCTGAAACTGGTCACCTTTGTTTAGCAACGCTTCATGCAAACAATGCAAACCAAGCGCTTGACCGAATTATGCATTTCTTCCCGCCAGAGCGTCAGCGGCAGTTGTGGATGGATTTAAGTTTGAATCTGAAAGCCATTGTGGCTCAACAGTTGATTCCAACGCCCGATGGCAGTGGTCGCCGGGCGGTAATCGAAGTCCTGATTAATACGCCGCTCGTTCAAGACCACATTCGTAAAGGCGAAGTTCATTTACTTAAGGATTTAATGGCGAAGTCCAACGAATCAGGTATGCAGACCTTCGATCAGGCATTGTTCCAGCTATATAGTCAGGGTGAAATTACTTACGAGGATGCGTTGGCTCATGCTGACTCCGCCAACGACCTTCGATTAATGATTAAGCTCGATCAAGAAACAGATGCTCATCACTTGGATGGTCGAGCTGCGAAACTATCTATTCAAGACGGGAACGATTATTAACTAACCTTAACTGTATGTGAGATCAAAAAGAAGCCATTAACATGCCCCAAAATAATGGGGCTGAGCGTAACGAGCATTAATGGCTTCATTCTTTTTCTTTGTCCTTGCCCACCCGACTGGATTTCACCAACAAGTCAGGTATTAGTTTTTCAAAGAATCCAGCGATCAAGCACCAAACAATGAGTAGAGACAAATCCAAAGAGGGGCGAGCCAGTGCACCAAGCTGCAAGTCGTTTTCAATTTTATGAATAGTTGCACTGCCTCTGTTTTCAACATCATTACTTGCTGCGTTCAACTGAGAACTATTAGACTGACTAGAGCTCATGGGTTCCTCAGTAGCTTCCCAACCCATGGCAAGTGATAACTTATTATTTTGCTGATAGGCATAGCTCAAATCATTGATGGCATCTTCAAGCTCGGCGGTATCTTGGATAAATTTTGGTTGAACCGGTGTTTCAACTAATCCGGACTGAAGGATGTAAAACATTATTAAGCCAGCACCCGCGCCCATTAATGTTCGTGTTACTACGTAGAATAAGTTTGCAATTCCCCTTAATTGTTCCATTGAGCCGCCTCTGATGTTTCCAGCTAAGCTGGTTACCTGAGAGAACGCTGCACCCAATAATCCCGCCGACGCTGCGGTGAAGATGTAATACATTCGTAGGGATTCGAATTCAAAGTTAAATAATGCTTTGGATATAGTGGGGAAGAAGAACGCCACAAACGAAAACAAAAACACCAGCACAACATTTCTTTGAAGCCTTGCCGAGTAATGACGCTTCACTCTCTCAGTTTCCCAATGCCATTGTAGTTCCTTGATAACTTGACGGCAGAGCTCAGGAAGCTGGGCGGTGTCAGGGTTTGCCTTTGACGAGAAAAACGCTTGTTTGTCATCTGAAAGTACATTGATGTCTGCCAAATATTTTTGCCAAACTACTTCCAATTCAACTGGGTTATATAGCTCAACCAGTTTCAGTTCCAATTGATAAGCGTTATGCCAACTAGGCTCTTCTTTTAATAGTTCGTGAGCGTCAGAATTTTTGTCAGGGTCTAGACGATCCAACTGAACCCTCAGGGTGTTAGTAAATTGTTTGAGTAAATATTCTTCCTTTTTTACTAACCTTTTTATTTCAGAGCTAATGGCCAAGGTATTTCCTCCAAACTACTTCAGAGCCAATTATTATTTTGCTTAGCCGACATCTTACGTGGGCATCAAAAAATATGTAAAAGGTTGCTGAGATCTTTTTGCTATTATGAGGATTGCCCAGCAAATACGAGATGAAAAGATGCCAAAAAGCCAGACCCTTGAAAAAGGACTAAAAGGGATGGCACTGCCGCTAGCATTGGAGTTTTTGCTGACTCTATCCATCCCTTTATTGGATGCTTTCTTTTTATCTAGAATCTCTGACCAAGCCGCCGCCGCAGTAGGGGCAGTGGTACCGGTTTATTTTGCAGTATTTTCATTATTTTCTTCGTTAGCATTAGCGGGTGCCAGTGTTGCCTCGCAATATATGGGCAATCGTCAGTATTTGGATGCTGAGCAAACTATTGCCGCTTATTTAGTGTTTTCTGTGATGCTGACTTTTGGCGTAGCGGGATTCTTTTTAGCTTTTCACGATGACGTCGGTGTATGGATGGGATTACCTGAAGAGCTAGCCCTGATCTCAGCTGAATACTTGGCGATGGTCGGTGTGTTTTCTGGGCTTATGGGATTCAGGCTGGTGTTAGCGCAGATTCTGAACGCCTATGGGCAACCTAAATGGAACACAATTTCTGCTGTTATCACCACGGGGACTAACTTAGTTGGAAATTGCATTTTTTTATTCGGATGGTTTGGATTACCACAGCTAGGCGTTAAAGGTGTTGCGTTCGCTTCGGTTTGCTCCTGGGTGTTTTCTGGAGTGTGGCTGACTTATGCAGTTTTAGTTGGGTTGAAGCTAAATCTCCCATGGGGTTCTGCCATCTCCAATTTCAAGAAACGATTGCTACCTGTGTTAAAAATTGCCATTCCTTCCGGTTTTGAGCCTTTCAGTTATCAGATGAGTCTGACAGTTTATAACCTGTACATAGCTCAGCTGGGTGACGCAGAGCTGGCCCTTAGAACTTACACAGTTAACTTGTTTATTCTTTGCTTAGTCCCGACTTTGTCGATTTCAAATGCGAATCAGATGTTGGTAGCACAACACCTGGGAAATCATGATTACCAAAAAGCCAGTGCGCAACTTAAACAGAGCAGAAGATGGGCCATTGGGGTCTCTTTTACACTTGGCCTTATTTTGGTCGTTTTTAACCAGTCAGTGCTGGGCCTGTTTACGGATAATTCAGAAATCCTCATGATGGGGTTCTGGACCATGATCATCCTGGCCTTAATAGAACCTTTCAGGGCCGTAAACATTGTTGTTGGAGCGGCTTTGAGGAGTTGTGGTGATGCTGTGTTTGTGCTGATAACGGCTGTCAGTGTCACTTGGTTGCTCATTATTCCATTGGCTTGGCTGCTCGGCATATACCTTGGCTTAGGCTTTTATGGTGTCATTTTCGTCGGGCTGTTTGATGAATTTCTTCGATCATTTATTAATCGGCGTCGCTGGAGTGCAAATAAATGGCAACGGCCGGTGACAGTGAAAGCTTGAGTTGTGATAATCGCCCTAAATAAAAGGAGATATTATGAAAATTACCGCTTTTTTTGCTTTCGGTTTGATGCTTTTGACAAGTGTCGCATTTGCCGACAAGCCATCACGTAAACTGACAGAGCTTTCGCCAGAATTGGCGGAAATGTGCGAGCTTTATGTAAATACTGTCGGATACGGTGCAGCACAGGCTGAATCTGACGGCGTTAGACAAGCCGTTGAGCGAGCAGTTAAAGATGTTGCAGGTAAAGAAGACGTGTTTGGAAAAGCAAACTTCTATGTTGTAACAAAGAATGAAATCGTCACGAAGAAAAGGGTTGAGGTAAGTTTTTATAATTGCTCTCAACAAGTAGCTGATGCAAACAAATTGGAAGCGGTTCCAGCACAAAAGCTTGATGATGTGCTACTTCTCAAGGCTAAAAAATGCCAGGAAAAAGGCGGCGTTTGGGTGAACGATTTGTGCGCAATTTCAATTGATTAGAATTGTTATGGCAATATCGGCTGCTGGCTGATTTTCAGGATAAGAGCTTTTTGTATCGCTGTTAACAGATCCGCAGCAAGCTAGTAAATAAACATCTACAATATGCGCTTAGGTAAATCTGAAGGAACGAAATAAAATATGTCTCATGGAAAGAGATTATTAGAGGCTCTGTGTCTCTTCTTGGGGGTGATGTTTGTTGTGGCTTGTGAGGATTCAAGCCTCAGTTTAGACCCCTCTTCATCCAACTCTGATTCTGCATTAGCGATAGTCGGAGAGGTCTCCGAAAAAGACATATTGGAAAATGCCAATCAATCTTTAGCTAACGGGGACTCCTCCCTGGCCTTAAAATGGCTGGAAAAGGGAATAAACCGTTATCCAAACCAAGATGTTTTCTACAGCCGTAGGAGCCAAGTGTTAGCTTCCGAAGGTAAAATTAGTGAGGCGCTTTCTGACATTGAAAGAGCCATACAAATTTCCGGAACTAGTGCTCAGATGTTGATCGCTCGAGCGGATTTGTATCGAAAAAGCGGTCGTTTTGAGAATGCGCTTGAAGATTTGAATCAAGCTATAGACATAGATAGCTCTTACGCAATCGCTTGGCACAGTAGGGCAATTTTAAAGTTCAGCCTCCAAGATTTTAATGGTGCGCTGGAGGATATTGAGAGGTCTATGACTCTTGACCCAACCCAATTGGAGTCTCTCTACTACAGAGCCGCAATTTTTGAAGCGCTTGGTAAAACTCGCGAAGCCATCACAGACCTTGAACATTACTTGGCACTTGCTGATACTGAATCTTCCAAGCATATAGGGCAGTCTTTGTTAAATAAGCTCCAAGGTCTTCAATCTGAACATTAAGTCTTGTCCTTGCGGGTCTGGGGTTGCCTATTCGAAGTGCTGTGGCCCTTTTCATCATAATAGAAGCCTGCCAAAAAAACCTGTGCAGCTGATGCGGTCTAGATATTGTGCGTTTTTCCTAGGTAAGTTGGGTCGTTACTTAATACAAACTTGGCATCATTCAGCTTTGCCTGATATTACAGTGCAGGAGTTAGATCAGGTTTCTAAGGCCTGGGTAGGTCTTCAAATAGTGTCAGGTACTGAGAAAGGCGATCTTGGTTCTGTCGAATTTAAAGCTAGTTATATCGAACTGGATACATTAAAAATTCATCATGAAACATCTAGGTTCTTGTTTGAACAAGACCAATGGTTTTATCTTGACGGTAGCCTAGTCTCTGAACCAGAAATCAAGATTAGTCGTAATCAGCAATGTCCATGCAACAGCAAGAAAAAATTTAAAGCTTGCCATGGAAAAAATCTTTGAATTTATTCAGTGCATTAGCGTCTAATTCACGCCAACAATAACAGCTCCCATTACTAAGAATTAAATAAGATTTGTGTATATGTCTCCACAAGCTAAATATCAGAACGATGTAGAAAATGGATTGATTCAATTTGATATTGCTCAACAAGAGGTTGTTAATCAACTGGAACGCATTTACGTTGAAATGCAGAGTATGGAAGCAAATACATTATGGCAATCATTAAAGAATCGACTGGTTAACAAACCCAAAACAGTAAAAGGCCTTTATGTTTGGGGGGGCGTTGGTCGGGGCAAGACTTACCTGATGGATTGCTTTTTCAATGCTTTACCCTTCGATCAAAAACTGAGAGTTCATTTCCATCGTTTTATGCAAATGGTCCATAAGAGGCTAACCGAACTAGAGAACAGCAAAAACCCTCTGGTGCAGATTGCTACGGAGTTTTCTGAAAAGTATAGAATTGTCTGTTTTGATGAATTTTTTGTGTCTGATATTGGTGACGCAATGATTTTAGGCGCTCTAACGACAGAAATGTTTGATAGGGGGATGGTGCTAGTCGCTACCTCGAATATTGAACCCAATGGACTGTATAAAGATGGGTTGCAGAGAACTAGATTCCTGCCGGCTATTGAACAAATCAACCAGAATATGGAAGTGCTTGAACTGGTCAGTGACACTGACTACCGGCTAAGAATGCTTGATCAAGCTAAGCTTTATTGGACTCCCATCAATGAAGATTCAAAATCCGGTCTTTTACAGGCCTTTGATACGTTGACAGCTGGCCATATTGAAAAACATGAAGACATTAAGCTAGATGTGTTAGGTCGCAAGATCCCCTGTCGTTTTTTGAGTGAAGATGTGGCGTGGTTTCACTTTGATTCCCTGTGCGATGGGCCTAGAAGCCAGAATGACTATATTGAGCTGGCCAAGCTGTTTCATACTATGGTCATTGAAGGGGTACCTGTATTCACTGAAAGCAAAGAGGAACAGGCTAGAAGATTTATTAATCTGATTGATGAATTCTATGATAGGGGCGTGAAGCTTTTTATTTCCGCTGATGCGTCAATCACTGAGCTTTATAAAGGTCAAAGAGTGACCTTCGAATTTGAGAGAACAGAAAGCCGTTTAATAGAAATGCAATCTCACGACTATCTTGCCCAGCCCCATAAACCCTAACCTTGCTGCTGATCATTCTTAAGTGCAAAAAGGGCAGCCCGAAATTCGGGCTGCAATAAGAGGATTGCACTTTGAAAGCTAAAAAGCTTTTACTACTGAATTACAACAGCTGCCACTGTTGTTCTTTTTATTTTCTAAACTGATTCGATTGAACACAATGAGATAAAAACGGAATCGAACCAAAATGACTGTTAATACAGTAGCTACACACCAACCCTTGTGGCAAAAAGACTTAGCATCCTATTACTGTATTCATGAACTTATTTTTGAATCAAACTGACGGAAATTTTCTTCGTCATTAGTTGTATTTATTATTGTTTGTGGGCCTAAGATAAACCTCGGCTATAAGGCCGTCAAGGCTAAACTGGGTTAGAATGTGTTCTGACTCAATAACTAAGCCAAACTCTCTTAAGCAGTCTTTGGTGGTGAATGACTTATAAAGGTTGACTGTGAATATAGCGAAACAGGACTTAAATCTGCTCGTCTACTTAGATGTGTTGCTCAGAGAAAAGAACGTTAGCCGTGCCGCTAATCGACTAAATATCACCCAGCCTGCCATGAGTAATGGACTCAAACGTTTACGAACCATGTTTAATGACCCTCTGTTGGTTCGAACAACCAAGGGTATGGAGCCTACTGAAAAGGCTTTGTCCTTGCAGCCAGTCATACACCAGATCCTGATGGATTTGGAGGTCACTCTTCAAAACAATCAAGATTTTAATCCGGCTGATGAGAAGCGATTGTTCCGCTTAATGGCCAGTGACTACGCAGCCACAACCTTAATCCCTAAATTGATGGAATCCGTCTATGAACAAGCCCCTGATGTGGTTTTAGATTTAATGACTCCGAGTGACGTTACATTTGCGGATATAGAAGATGGAAAAGTCGACTTTGCCATTAATGTCTTTGAGGATTTACCCCAGTCATTTCATAAAAAAGATCTGTGGCAAGACAGGTATTGCTGTTTGGTAAGAAAGGATAACCCAGCTCTGGGTAACTTTGATCTGGAGTCTTACTTGGCAGCAGACCATGTGTGGGCTGGCAAGACAGGTTATGGTGTGGGGGTCGGCATAGACATGGACAGCCTTCAGAAATTGAGTTGGCTAGATCGCCATCTTGCTTCAACCGGTGGAGCTAGAAAAATTAAGGCTTTTACCAGAGACTATCACATAGCTGTTAATCTCGCAGAGCAGCTCAATCTAATTGTTACTCTACCCACTATGGCGGCGCAAGCATATAACACTAACGAGCAGCTGGTTATTATTGATACGCCTTTTGAGCTGCCGCCGGTCACCCTGCAAATGGTTTGGAGTCCACTTCTACACCACGACCATGGGCATAAATGGTTGAGGTCGCAAATCAACAAGGTTGTCGGATTAGTTAAAAAATCACTTGGTTGATCCAGTAAACATTGCCTAATTTCGTATGCTAAACCAACGGCACAGGTCGTTGTAAAGCCGCATTAAATCGTCTGACATTAGGGTGAAGCTCGCATCCCACTGACTTGCTTTGTCATCATCACTGTCGTTTAACGCCTGTTCAGTTACTACATCCGCATAGCGAATTCTTTTTATTTGGCATTTATCATTAATGACCGCCTCTATTCTTTCATTCCATTCGAAAGCGATTTGCTGAACCTTGCCTTCTTGTTTTAAATGCATTTCGAATTCGCGAGATTCTAGATCTAGGTTTTTAAGTTTTATTTTGGTGTCTGGATTGTCTTTTTTGCTGAGTTCGATATCGGGTAAAAACACTAGCTCATCTGGTGTTTGTTCAAGATCTCTTAACCAGCCAGTAATCACCGAAGTGGGATTGTGCCCTGAGCTCATCAAGCCAATTTGAAGACTCCCCAGAGTGTCTCGAAGAAATGCAGTGAGTTCGTCCGCTCTTGCTTCAGAGCTCACGTTTGCCACTAAGACATCTTCGTCCTTATTAATAAAAAAGTAGTGCTTTGTTGTGCGTAAAAATGCTTTGGGTAATAACTCAAATACCACTTCGTCTTTCAGGCTTTGCTTTTCCTTTGAGCCAACTCGTCGATCCTCAGACAGCTTTATCTGTTCAACCCGTTCATCCAAATGTTCTTTTATCACGCTGGCTGGTAGTAATCGTTCTTGTCTCTGGCAGCAGATTAAACCGCTATTTCCTGATACGTGAACCAGGTTGTTGGTGTCTGGAATGGTGGGTACCCAACCCATTGTAGTAATTTGTTGGCTTGAGCAGGGTGAGAAAGGCTTTTCTTCCAACAGTTTTTCAAGCACTTTCCAGCTGGTGTTAAAGGATGAAGAAAAAGGATAATAATGAATGTTCTTAAACCAGATCATGGAAGGCCTAGAGTTAAAAATGGGGCACGTAGGGTATCAGGACAAATGGGTTGTGTCAGTTGTTGTGAGATGTCTAAAAATGTTCAATACCTAATCAGCTGTCAGCGTTTAGTTAGTAGGCATTTGGCTCTGGTGTGACTAGTCCTTTCGTCTTCCACTGTCCAGTCATCCAGCGACCTAAATTAATCAAGCTCCTAAGAATCTCATCAACAGCAAAGCATAGCCACATTGCGAAAATCGTTAACCCCCAATGTAAATCTAATAGGTAAATGATGGGCAGGATTCCCCAGATAAAAATCATACTTACAATCAGTGGAAATTTTGCATCCCCTACAGCCCTCAGGGCCACGCCTCCTACAATATTTACTGCTCTTGCAGGTTCCATAAATACGGCAATGAGTAGCAAAACTTTACCTGTAGCTAAAACCGCAGGGTCGCTGCTAAATAATCCGATGAAAAAATCTGCGAAGTACCAAACAATAAGTGCATTAATTAATGAAATCAGTATTGTGCTTGAAATCATAACCCAAAACAGCCGGTTTACCTGTTTGAATTGTTGAGCACCCATGTAATGGGCTAACAGAATTTGGCCGCCATTCGCAAATGACCAGCAAATCATAATCGCAAAATTTACTAGCCTGAGCCCATAGCTGTTAGCTGCCATTGAGACCAACCCCATATTGATGATCATTGCAGATAAAAATATTTGTTGAATTGAATAGCTAAAAGGCTCGAGGGCATTTGGAATGCCAATCTTTAGCATAGGTCGAAGAACCCCCAGCATATCCTTGTATGCGCCGTTTATATAAAAGCGCACAGAAAGCTTATTGTGTACAAGCCAAAGCATGATAAACAAAGCAACAATATTTGCGCAGATAGAGGCCCATACGATTCCTTCCATTCCCCAGCTGAAGGTATAAAAAAACAGTGCGTCTAAAACTAAATTGATGCTGATGAGAATGAGCGAGGTGTACATTAACCACTGCGTTCTTCCCCGCGAAGAACAAATTGCATTGTAAGCTAGCACTATCGACATGAAGATGAAAAACCATGTCATTAATGAAATGTAACGGCTGCTGATCTCATTGAGTTCATTGCTCATGTTCATCCACAAACCAATGTGGTTTCTTAAAAAAAATAACAAAATGGCAATGCTTAGGCCCATACAAAAACTGAACAGCAAATTAGTCATATAGGCAGGTACGACTTTAGAGTGTTGTTTTGCACCTAGAAATTGTGAGGCCACCGCAACACCAGTTGATGCAAAGACAGGAACAATAAAAGTTCCCAGCCACATGACGGGTTGTAGTTGTCCAACCACTGCTGCGGTGGCGTCAGAGATCTGAGCTAAAAACCAGAAGTCGATGGAAATCAGAATGCTAAAAGCAATGTTTTGAATCAGAATGGGCCAACTTAAATGAAAAAGGTTTTGAGTATGTAAGCTGGATTCAGGATGAGACACTGTATGTCCTAGTGATGAAATGCGAAGTGGCATTATGCATAGTTTTTGGTGTAAATAATCTGGATTTTTATTTGAATCCGCATTAGTTTAATTTAAATAGCTTATAACCTTTCGTTTCCCTATCGAAGAAGTCGCAGAATTAAACCATTATGTTCCAAACAATTAGAACTATTTTGACATCGCTATTTATAAGTTTGACAGCAGGTTTGATTATCTATCACTTTGGTTTAGATGAATCTCAGCAGATGACCGTTCGTACCAGTGCTCCTGTCGTGATGGTGCTAGGGCCAGTAGTTTACTATGAAGAGCAAACAGGCGAATTCAATGACGAGTCTGATCTACTAACTGATTCAGGTGAGCTAAATGACTCAAGTGAACCAACTGAAAGTATTGTTCAGGAGCCGAAAAAGGCGGAATCTGAGCCGAAAATTTCAGAAACGGTAAAACAAGACGTCAATAAAGCTAGTGAGGATGAAGAGTTATTAGCACTGAATATAGGCCATGCACAACAATCGGATAATTGTTTTAAACCAGAAAGTTTTGAACTAAAAGAAGCTGGTGCTGAAAAGATTTATCAATGGACTGACGAAAACGGTGTCGTGCATTTTTCAGACAAGAGCGCGAGTGACAACGCTGAGTTTGTGGGAGATAAATACAAAGACGCACGTAAGTTATTTAACTTAAATGTTGAGTTTGTCGGTGGAACCATAGACTACAGCTTACAAGATATGCTGCAAGGCGATGCATATTGGGTTTATGACCGCCATCGAGAGCTTCTGGATCCAAAAATTCTGCGGCTGGTTAATTTAAATATTACTATCTACAACGACTTTTCAGAATTTCAAAACCTTTTGTATCGAACAATGGGGTCGACTAATTGGGGTGCGTTTTATAGTCCAGCGGATAATCGTCTGTATATTTACAATGACCCTAGTCGTCGTTGGCAAGTACAGGCAATCGCTCGACACGAAATCAGTCATGCAGTTTTACAAAATTTACTTGGGACCGTTCCTATTTGGTTAAACGAGGGGCTCGCTGAATACATGTCAACCAAGGGGCAAGATTTTGGATGGGATGTGAAGCTAGATAGAGACTATCTGATTCAACTTTTAAAAATGACTCGGCAACAGTTTTATAACGAGAGCACTAAGAACAGAAATTATCGAGCAGCGCATAAGTTGATCCACAAATTGATGACAGAGCCCGAAGGTCGTGGGTACATCAAGGGGCTATTTAAATACTGGGGAAATAATCCCTGTGAGCCGTTAGACATGGTGCTTTATACAAGAGAAAGCTATCCAGGTGGGCCTTCTGCACTTGCTAGAAATCTATAGCTACTGAATTAGCCGTTCATAGAGTAAGTCATTGGACGGTCATATCGCCAATGATACACTGCCGGGCTTAGTCATTCACTTCCAGATTTATGCCAAGTCAATCTAGTCAGTTTTTGGGTTCAATGCCCATCACTCCTCTGTTCTTCAAAATGTCAGTCCCAGTCATATTTGGGTTAATGATGAACGGCCTCTACAACGTAGTGGATGCTGCCTTTGTATCTAGAGGTTTGGGCCCAAACGCAATGGCAGCGCTAGGTGTGTCATTTCCATTACAAATGTTGCTTATTGCGCTGACCAGTTTAGTTGGTGTGGGTGTGGCAGCTATTATTTCTCGTACATTAGGAGAGAAAAAGCCTGAGCTGGCAGCAAGCTATGCGGGTACTGCGGTAGTGGTGGGGTTGCTCATAGGGTTTGCATCTGCCGCTTTAGGTATTTGGTTGTTAGATGATTTATTAATTGAAATCGGCGCCACACCAAAGGTGTTGCCTTATGCCCACGACTATATGGCTCCTTTGGTTTTATGTTCAGGCCTAGGCTTAGTGACTTTCATTCTCAGTGATATTCTGCGAGCGGAAGGCAAAGCTAATCTCATGATGGTTATGATCGTGACCACTGCGGTGCTGAATATCATTTTAGATCCAGTCTTTATATTTTGGTTGGGTTTTGGAATCAAAGGCGCGGCTTACGCAACCATTCTATCTCAAATAATTGCCCTAACTTTGGGGGTGAGTTTTTATGTTCGTGGAAAAACGCTTTTAACCTTTATGCCAAGCTTTCGCATTCGACTTGCTAAAGACATTGTTATGACAGGACTGCCAACAATGGTGACCAATGTCGGTGTCGCTTTGATTATTGGCATCGCTAATGTGGCCATTGTTCAATCGGGCCTAGAGAATGTTGATACATTGTTGGCTGCCTACGGCATTGTTGGTCGTGTAATGTCATTCACGATATTGCCTATAGTTGGTATGACTATTGGCTTTCAGACAATTTGCGGCTACAACTTTGGGGCTCAGCAGTATGTTAGAGTTTTGAAAGTACTTCGTACTGCGCTGCTAGTTTCAACGGTCTACAGTTTTTGCTTTGCGTTTTTAATGCTTTTTTTACCTAATGTACTGACTTTGGTATTCACCTCAGATTCCACTGTAGCGAGTTACTCTGCCAATATTTTTGGATACATCGGAGTGGCATTTACCTTTATTGGCTTTCCATTTATCGGAATGAGTTTGTTTCAAGCCATTGCTAAGCCTAACCAGGCACTTTTGCTGTCTTTTTTAAGGGTTTATGTGTTTTCAATCCCGTTGCTTTTTATTTTGCCAATGTATTTTGGCATTCAAGGGGTTTGGGCAAGTTTAATGATGTCAGATCTAATGGCTGCGGTGGTTACAGTGATATTGGTATACCGTGAATATCAGATTTTAAAGAAGAAAGAATCAGCTTCAGTTTTAGCTTAGTTCCGTTTTAGTTTGACCACATCGGCTGCAGATGTATCGAGTGACTAGCTTGCCAGTCTTGACGTCGAATTGCTTTTTTTGATCAATTTCCCATTTGTGGAAACCGTTCTTGCAAAGAGTTTTAGCCTGAGCTTTGGCTTTGAGTTTTTTCTTAGTTTTAGTAGCTGATCTAGCCTTGAACTCGACAACATTGCTCATTCGTAAATCCCAAAATTTAGTCTTTCCACACCCAGCGGATGGGCTCCCCGAAATCATCATATATCCAATGCTTTTTGGGTTTTGATGAGTTCGATGAATGTTTGCTGTTTGCAGACTTACGTTTGCGAGCATCGATGACTTTATAGAGGTGAGTAATAGGGGTGTGATCCTGTTGGGTGCCTTTAAAGAACAAAGGCGTCTGCCAAGGATTATTGCTGTCGTCGCCACTTATGCCGTTTTGAACTTCTTGAACCTCTCCGCCACGCATAAGAAATTCCTCAACCTGGCGATCCAGCTTGCTACGAACTTCTGATTTAGTGGGGTGTTTTTTTAACACGGGTTCGGCTCGGTTAAATACTCAAACCCGTATTATAGCACTGGCAATATGCCCTTGACACATGACAAATTAGGTCTGTGAACTGACCGACAGCAGGCTTATTTGTTAGCCACCTTTGTGAGCTTGTCTAAATAGCCCATGGCAAAAGCAGAAACCACAAAAGTTAGATGCATGATCACATACCACTTAATGTATTCAAGATTCTCCATTTGCTCTAATTCCATAAATTCCTTAAGTAAGTGAATGGAAGAAATTGATACAATGGAAGCCGCTACTTTATTTTTGAGGCTTTGGGAGTCCATCTTCCCTAGCCAGGTCAGCTTTTCGGTGTCTCCTTCAACATCCAACTTAGAAATATAGTTTTCGTACCCGCTGAACATCACCATAACCACTAGCCCGCCAACCAGGGCAATATCCACCAGTGTTAGGGTGAGTAAAATGACATCATTGGCCGTTTTATCTAGCACCACTGGAATAGCAAAAATCGCTTTGGTAAAGAAAACGACGCTAAGAAGAACTAAACATAACCCCAGCCCTGCATAGATCGGAGTGAGTAGCCATCGTGATGCGTACATCAGTCTTTCAAGAGTTTGTTCCATGATAAATCTGTATTTCTCCTTCAGAGTCCATTTTTTAGTCGATTAAAGCCTTTATTCAAATGAATGAATTCGCTGAATTCAGGCAGAAAAACTAATATGGGTCTTTGTAGTTAAATTTCATGAATCCGATTCTTCTTAATTTGATTAGACTTAATAACCCTATGTAAGAACCAGTTCAGTAATGAAGAATATTTTAATAGGTGGATAATCAAGCTGACAAAGTCTGCCTTATTCTTGCCTTCAACATTTCGATTGCCTCCCTGTTTTTTCCACCCCGAGGCACAATAATGTCAGCATGCTGTTTTGAAGGCTCAATAAATTGCCAGTACATGGGCCTTACTGTGGTGGTGTACTGCTGAATAACAGACTTCATGGTTCTGCCCCTGAGTGCTGTATCTCTTTTGAGTCGCCTAATAAAGCAAATGTCTAAGGGGGTATCTACAAAAATGCTTGTGTCTAATCTATGCCTAACTCTCTGATCGTTCAAAAGCAAAATACCTTCCAGAATAATAACCGGCAAAGTTGGCTGGTTCACTGTTTCTTTAGAACGGTTATGCTGAGCGTAATCATAGCTGGGGATTTCTACAGACTTTCCATTACGGAGCTCGTCTAGGTGATTGATCAGTAAGTCTCGATCAAATGCGGCGGGATGGTCATAGTTGGTTTTTTCTCTGTCTTCAAAAGACATATGACTCTGATCCTTGTAATAGGCATCCTCCTTAATGATGGCAATTTTGTCTGAGCCTATCTCCTCGCAGAGTTCTTGATGAATAGTTTCCGCTAATAAACTCTTGCCAGATGCGGACGCACCTGCAATGCCAATAAATACCGGTGTCATAAAAGTTGCCTATGCTGTAACGAATTTACCATTTTAGCTATGGTGGTCGAAGGTGTTAACCCAGAATTTCCACCTGATGTGAGTCAGGCGATTTTGTAATTTTCTTACAGAATGGCTGCTAATCCGACTTCAGATGGCTACAATAGCGCCCAAATTTAAAAGCCTAAAGAAAGGAAAACAACATGTCTGTCATCAAAATGTCCGATCTGGATCTGGCTGGCAAGCGCGTTCTGATACGTCAAGACCTTAATGTACCTATCAATGAAGAAGGTCAGGTCACCTCTGACAAAAGAATCAAAGCCTCCCTCCCAACCATTAAAGAAGCGCTGGAAAAAGGTGCTAAAGTAATGGTGATGTCTCACTTAGGGCGTCCAGAAGAAGGTGTTTATGATGAAAAAGCATCGCTAAAGCCAGTAGCTAGCTATATGGGCGAGTTATTAGGTCGTGAAATCCCATTGATTAAAGACTGGGTAGAGGGTGTTGATACAGACTCAGATCTTGTTCTTCTTGAGAATGTTCGATTCAACAAAGGCGAAAAGAAAAACGAAGATGATCTGTCAAAGAAAATGGCAGAACTCTGTGATGTTTATGTGATGGATGCATTCGGTACCGCTCACCGTGCACAAGCTTCAACCCATGGTGTTGCGAAGTTTGCACCTGTTGCATGCGCAGGCCCACTGTTGGCTGGTGAGTTAGACGCATTAGGAAAAGCCTTGGATAACCCAGCTCGTCCAATGGTTGCTATTGTAGGTGGCTCAAAGGTTTCAACTAAGCTTACCGTTCTAGAAAGCTTGTCTAAAGTCTGTGATCAATTGATTGTCGGCGGTGGTATTTCAAATACTTTCGTTGCTGCCCAGGGTTATAACGTGGGTATGTCTCTTCACGAAAAAGATCTGATCCCAGAAGCTAAAAAGTTGATGGAAGAAAATGACATTCCAGAAGCAGTTGATGTAAGAGTTGGCCTAGAGTTTTCAGCTACAGCTGAAGCAACTGTAAAACCTGTTGATCAAGTAGCAGACAACGAAGAGATTTTGGATTTAGGCCCTGAAACAGCAGCTAAGTACGCTGAAGTGATCAAAGGTGCGAAAACAATTCTTTGGAACGGCCCATGCGGCGTCTTCGAATTCGATAATTTCCAAGAAGGCACTAAAGCAGTGGCTGAAGCCATCGCAGAAAGTGATGCCTTTTCTGTACTTGGCGGTGGCGACGTAATTGCCGCAGTTCAGAAATTTGATATGGAAGAGAAATTTGGCTACATCTCCACGGGTGGTGGCGCCTTCCTGGAGTTTGTAGAAGGTAAGAAACTTCCAGCTGTTGCAATATTAGAGGAAAGAGCGAAAGCTTAATTCCTGAGTAAAAAGATATGAATAGGGCGGGTTCAACCGCCTTATTTAGTAAGAAATATAGTCAATTGATTCAGCTATATTTGAACAATGACTAAAAAACCACCAAACTCCCTAAGCGGAAAACACAAAACCACCCAACTAGAGATTTTGTTCAAGCCTTCTGGGTTTGAACCCTCAACATAGCAATGGCTAGCAGTGGGTTTGCACAAGATCTCTGCCCAGTGGTTAAAACCTTATAGGACAAAATGCAATGACTAAAGTTTTAGACGTAGTAAAGCCAGGCGTAGTTGCTGGCGAAGACCTGAATAAATTGTTCGAAGTTGCCAAAGAAAATGCCTTTGCACTTCCAGGTGTTAACTGCATTGGTACTAATTCAATCAACGCAACCATCGAAGCCGCTGCAAAGGTAAAAGCGCCTGTTATCGTTCAGTTCTCAAACGGCGGTGCCGCATTTGTTGCGGGCAAAGGCTTTAAAGGTGAAGGCCAGCAAGCTTCTATTCTAGGTGCTATCTCTGGTGCGAAGCATGTTCACAATGTTGCTGAAGCTTATGGCGTACCTGTTGTACTGCACACAGACCATGCTGCTAAAAAACTATTGCCATGGATCGATGGTCTTTTAGATGCTGGCGAAAAACACTTTGAAGAAACTGGCAAGCCATTATTCTCTTCTCACATGATTGATTTGTCAGAAGAGCCGCTAGAGGAAAACATTGAAATCTGCGCTAAGTATTTAGAGCGTATGGCAAAAATGGGTATGACGCTAGAAATTGAATTGGGTTGTACTGGTGGTGAAGAAGACGGCGTTGATAACTCAGATATGGATCAGTCCATGTTGTACACCCAGCCATCTGAAGTTGCTTACGCTTACGAAGAGCTAATTAAGATTTCTCCCAATTTCACTATCGCTGCGTCTTTCGGTAACGTTCATGGTGTTTATAAGCCAGGTAACGTTAAGCTGACGCCAACCATCCTACGTGATTCTCAAGCCTACGTATCAGACAAGTACCAAGTTCCTACGAATACTCTTAACTTTGTATTCCATGGCGGTTCTGGTTCTACTGAAGAAGAAATCAAAGAATCAATCAGCTATGGTGTTATCAAAATGAACATCGACACTGATACTCAGTGGGCTGCTTGGGACGGCATTCGTATGTACTACGAAGATAAGAAAGAGTACCTGCAAGGCCAAATCGGTAACCCAGATGGTGATGACCAGCCAAACAAAAAACACTATGACCCACGTGTATGGCAGCGCAAAGCAGAAGAAAACATGGTAGCTCGTTTAGAGAAAACCTTTGCTGATTTGAACTGTGTGGATGTACTTTAATACTGAGTATTAACCCATAGCCATAAATAAAAAAGTCGCTTTTGCGACTTTTTTTATGTCTGAAGAGTAATAACATGATCCGCATTTCACTTTTACTATTGAGCTTAATTTCATTGAATTCTTAGGCTCTTATCAATACGTAGAATGATTTGATTATTGATGAAATTAGAGTTGTACCTAATGCGATTTTCTTTAAATAGTATTTTAACAGTCATGCTTCTGAGTCTATTGGCCTCATCTGGATTCTCTGAAATATATCAATGGACGGATGAAAATGGGCAAGTTCATTTCAGTGATAGAAAACCTGCCGAGACACCAGTGGAAACTGTCGAGCTAGAGAAAAGCAGCTCTAAATGGCAGCCATACGATATACAGATCATTAATCACGGCTCGGATGTAACCAACGACGAACTAAAAAGAATACAGAATGACGTGAATGCTGTTTACCTGTTTTATAAAAGGATCTTCTATTTTGATTTCTATAAAACGGTGCCCGTGAGTATTAACATCTTTCCGAGTCAACGGGAATATCAAGCTTATGTTGAAAAGGTAACTGGACAATCGGGAAGTAACAGTTTGGGAGTTTACATTACTTCTCTTGAGCAAATTGCGGTATTTATGGATGAGGATAGAGACCGGGTTTTCAGGACGATAAAACATGAAGCTTCGCATGCGGTTATTAACTCCGAGACCAAATATATTACAGCTTGGTTTAATGAAGGCTTGGCCGAACTGATAGAGTTTCTTGAAATAGAAGATGATCGAATCGTTCTCTATGCTCACAACTACAATCAGAAGGCTATGGAATATTATTCAGCTCAAGTGAGTCTGAAAGACTATTTCGCAATTGACAGTAACGAGTGGAGAGCGGGAGATATGGGGCGTGCGCCTTACCTTAGGGCCATGGCAGGCGAGCTGTTGTATTATTTAATGTCTAATCCAAGTCGTCGAATTTTTGTTTCTCAGTTGCTGCATGAATATAAACAGGGAAGTCGATACAAAACCTCTCACCTCTTTGAAAACCACTACTTTGGTTCTGTAGAGTCCATGGATAAGCGATGGAAAGAATGGATCGCCAAAGATAAACCTTCAAAAATCGTATTTTGATTATATGGTTTCGACTATCGCTTTCTTAACGGATTCTCCCTACAGTCCGCATTCTTATATATAACTTGAGATTAAATTCGTTGAAGCAGTTAATCGAATTCGGCAAAAAGTTTATACGAGATGTTTGCCACTCGTATTTCATTTTAATCAAAGTGATGGTGCCTGCACTTATTGTTGTCAAAGGTATGGACTTGCTTGGCGTAACCGACTGGTTGGGTTGGGCGCTGTCTCCGTTTATGGCCGCTATGGGGTTGCCGGATGAGATGGCTTTGGTATGGGGTACTGCCATACTTACTAATATTTATACAGGTATGGTGGTGTTTTATGACCTTATGCAAGGTCAAACGTTAACCGCTGCGCAGGTTACCACTGTGGCAACCTTGATGCTTTTGGCTCATGCGATCCCCGTAGAAGGTGCTGTGGCAAAAGTAGCCGGGGTGCCATGGTGGATAACAATACTGTTGCGAGTGGGTGGGAGTTTTGTGCTAGGGGTGATCATATTCTGGTCCTATAGAATTTTTGATTATCAACAACAAGACGCTCAAATGATTTGGCAGCCACAACCTGGATCGGATTCACTAGTTAATTGGGCACTAGACCAAGTCACTATGTTGTTTTTTATATTCTGGATCATCGCTGGGTTGATGTTGATGTTGAGAATACTTAGGGTTCTGGGCATTGAAAAGCTCATGCATTGGTTACTAGAACCAGTTTTGAGGGTTTTAAAGATAGGTAAGGAAGCAACTAACGTGACCATCGTTGGTGTCACATTAGGTTTAAGCTTTGGGGCTGGATTATTAATTTCTGAGATTAAGGCTGGTCACATCAACAAAAGGGATGTGTTTCTATCAATTTGCTTTTTAGGGCTGTGCCATAGCTTAATTGAAGACACGCTTCTGGTTATGCTTCTTGGAGCAGACGTCGTGGGTGTGCTTTGGGGGCGTTTAATTTTTGCTTTAATTGTAATCGCAATTTTAGCTAGGCTGCTTTCCGCTCGCTCGCTCGAAAACCTCATGCCTATTAAGCGGTAAATTAGCATTAAAAAGCCAGATTTTTGCTGTTGAGGTAGAGATATCAAGCTGTATCTAAATTCACTAGAGACCTAAAAATTTTCATACCAAAATGGCATTCCTTCTATGGTATGATTCGCGACCTTCAAATCTAGCCTCGGAATTATCTTTAAATGAGCAAGACCTCTCTGGATAAGAGCAAAATCCGCATATTGCTATTGGAAGGCGTGCATCAGTCTGCCGTCGATTCTTTAAAGTCAGCGGGTTACACCAATATTGAGTTTCACAAAAAAGCCCTACCGACTGATGAGCTGAAAGAAAAAATAAAAGATGCTCATTTCGTGGGTATTCGATCACGCACGCAGCTTACTAAAGACGTATTTGACGTTGCAGAGAAACTTATAGCAGTAGGGTGTTTTTGTATTGGTACAAACCAGGTAGATCTTCAATCAGCCACTGAAAAGGGCATTGTGGTCTTTAATGCGCCGTACTCAAATACTCGCTCTGTAGCCGAGTTGGTGATGGCTGAAGCCATTATGTTGCTCAGAGGAATTCCAGAGAAAAACGCCGCTTGCCACCGAGGTGGCTGGCTGAAGTCCGCGGTAAATTCATTTGAAATTCGTGGCAAAACCCTGGGGATTGTGGGTTATGGCAACATTGGTACCCAGTTAGGTGTGATGGCCGAGAGTATGGGAATGAATGTCATCTATTATGACGTTGTGACCAAGCTACCACTGGGTAACGCTGTTCAAGTCACCGAAATGA
>JANQHX010000048.1 GCA_028282465.1 Gynuella sp. | reverse complement strand
TTCTCATGTCATCGAAACACCAAGAGGTCCTCGTATTGCACCTCCAACTTATGGCGTTGGTTTACTGCAATACATTGATGGCAGAGAAGCTGGCTTCACTTGGAATGGTGATGTTCCAACAGTGAGACAGCAAATCCGTAACGCTCTGGTTGCAGACCACAAAATCGACCCTGATAACGAAGATGAAATCTCTAAGGAAAACTTAGAACTCATTTACAAGTACACCGAGTATCTGACTGTACCTGCACGTTTCCCTGGTACAGAAGATGATCCTCAAGTCACAACAGGTGAAGTTCTGTTTAATGATGTCGGTTGTGCTGATTGTCACAAGCCAATTCAGAAAACAACTGCTCATGCGCCAGAAGCTTTCCGCAACTTAACTATTCGTCCATACACGGATATGAAAGTTCATAACGTTGCCGATGGTAATTACAGAACTGCGCCTTTATGGGGATTAGGAAGAAACATTGCTTTGCTTGAAAACAACAACAAGATTGTTGCAAACAATGTCAACTTCCCAATCGAACTCACGGGTACACATGCTGAGCAGATGGAAAACCATCACTTCACTCACAGAGATCTTTTGTTCTTACACGATGGCCGAGCGACTTCGCTGACTGAGGCTATCAACATGCACAAAAACTCTGATGGTTCAGGTGATGCCGCTGCAGTAGTCGATCGATTTAATTCACTATCTGGTAACCAACAAAGTGCCGTTATTGAATTCTTAAAATCACTCTAATGGTTGATGCCTGCTCGATAATTTCGAGCAGGCTTTTAATCAAACCAATAATAAATTTTTTTAATCATCGTATTTGCAAAAAATTAAATTACTGGATTGCACCAAAGGAAGAACATGAAAAAATTAATTAATTATTTATTATGGGCAATGGTAGTGCCCATAGTACTGACGGCTTGTGCTCCGGCGGAGGATGACACGGGCGACAATTCTGGTACCCCAGAAATAACCTTAATTTCCCCACCAGATAACAGCCAGTTTTCAGAAGGCGTTGTTGTTAACGTCGAGTTTGAATTAAATAATTGGGAAATGAGCAATAATGGAAAACATATCTCTGTAATCCTGAATGGCTCTGAAGTTAAAAAACACTACGGCAATAATAGTTTTGATATTGCAAATCTACCTGTCGGTAGCCACACCTTAGTTTTATCCTTAATTGATGAAGGTGGACAGTCTACTCAATATCAAGATTCTGCTGTTTTTGCGATCTTAGAAAGCCAGTCTCCTGGTACGGGTAGCGAAACTGACACTGGTACGGTAACAAGTACAGGTACGGACACTATTACCATTACAGGCACGTCTACTGATACCGAAACCATGACTGATACTGACAGTGCTACTGATTCTGGTTCAGACACAGCAACAGAAACAGACAGCTCAACAGCTACTGGCACTCAAACTAATACAGATACACAAACCAATACAGATACTCAGACTGATTCTGGTACTCAAACAGATTCCGATACAGTTACATCAACAGGTACTGACACCCAAACACAAATTCCAGATCAAATTGAAGTGAGTGTTCTAAATAATATATTGGTTTCTGGTCCAAACACACCTAAGCCAGGTTTAACTCTTTATGTATTCGACAACGATTTATCCACGCCAGGAGAAAGCCAGTGCTATGGTGGATGTGCCGGTGCTTGGCCACCACTATTGACGACAGATGAAGCAACTGCTGATGCCTCTCTACCTAAAGAATTTGGTAGAATTCAACGTACTGATCAGACTTGGCAAGTGACTTACGACGGTCGTCCTTTATATTATTTCTTCCAAGACGAAAACCCTGGTGAAATTAAAGGCGAAGGCGTCAATGGTGTTTGGTGGATCGTAAATCCAAACGCAACTACTACCGATACTGATACTGACTCATCAACTGGCAGTGACACCACCACTGGTTCTGATACTGCGACAGATACGGATACACAGACAAACTCAGACACACAAACTGAAACCGACACTGATACCAACTCTCAAACAGATACGGACACAGGTTCTAACACTGGTACAGGTACAGGAACCAGCGGAACTTCTGGTAGAAATATTCCAGCGGACGACAAAGTATTGTTCGTAATGGGCCAAGACACCACTACCCTGAGAGACTTCAAAACTGCGGTTTTGGATAACCCTGCTCATGCCAATATGCCTGCTCCAGGTGGTGTCACTCTTTATACGTCTTTCCTTCCTTCAGGTCAGGCAGACAATTCTTACTACATTTCAGGTATTGAAGGACCTCCGTACGATAACTCAAACGGTGAAGTAGATTTCAATGAAACTCTGCGAGACTACGATGCAAAAGCTGGTAAAAAAGTAGCAGTATCGGTAGGTCTTTATTTATCAGATGAGTGGGCTGACTGCTCTAATCAACCTTTGCGAGCCATTATTAATACTGGCGACCCAGACGTCGGTTCTTTAAGTGATCCAACGTCTCTTACTTCACAATGGCGCAATGCAGTCGATCGCATGATTATTTGGTTCAGAGACCAACAGCGTCCAGTGTATTTAAGAATAGGTTTTGAGTTTGATGGTCCATGGAACTGCTACAACCAAGAATTCTATAAGCAAGCCTTTAGATATTTCAAAGAGCGTATTGATGCTTTAGGAGCCACAAACGTTGCTACTGTATGGCAAGCCGCAACATATCCAGATAATAATGATCCGAACTTCGGATATACCATTACTGACCCTAACCACTATGACGACTGGTTCCCAGGTGAAGACGTAGTTGATTGGGTAGGTATTTCATTCTTTGCCGGTAACCAATACTTGGATTATCAGTGGTCTTGTCAGGATCAATCTAAGCCTTGGACAGTGCCAGACACTTCACCGAGAATGTTACAAGACCGTCTAGTTGATTTTGCCCGTAACTATGACTTGCCTGTGTTTATTTCAGAATCTGCACCTCAGGGTTATGAGCTAAACAGCTTAAACCACAGCTGTGTGGCTCAGCATCAGGAAGGTAAGAGATTCAGTACTGGCCAAGACGCTTGGGACGCTTACTTTGTTGATTATTTCAATTGGATAGAAGCTAACAAAGACACAGTTCGTGCGTTCTCTTACATCAACGCCAACTGGCAAAGCCAGGACCGTTGGTACTGCGCACCAGGCAGTGATAGCTGTCCAGCGGGCTTCTGGGGCGATACCAGAATTCAAGCAAATGCCGATGTACTTGAGCTGTTTAAAGCCGAAGTTAATCGCGACATCTATGGCTCTGACGTCATCATGGGTGACAGCAACTCCCTACCTGGTACAGGAACAGGCACCAGTACAGGTACAGGTAGCCAGACAGATACCAATACCGACACTGCCACAGGTACAGGTACTTCAACAAGTACTGGTACGGGAACAGGTTCAGCAACAGACACCAATACTGACACTTCTACAGATGTAGAAGCAGTGTATGAAGCGGAACAAACAACTACCTTAGGGGAAGCCCGAACTTTCCCGGATAACTCAGCTTCAGGTGGCCAAGGCGTCGCTTATATTTCCTCAGATGGCAGCGGATTTAGAATTGATAATGCGCCAGCTGCTAGCACTGTCACGCTGAGATATGCCTCCATTAATTCAGGTAGCATCACCATTCAGGTTAATAACACTGACTATAAGTTATCTTTCAACAGCACAAACGCTTGGACGGGTAACTATAACGAAGTGACCTTAAACGCGAACATCTCTTCAGGTGATACTGTGTACGTCATTTATAAAAATGGTGATGCAGCCCTGAACGTTGACTGGTTAACCTTTAACAAAGGCGGTGCTACTAACCCAGGCGGCGGTAACACTGGTACATCAACAGGTACAAGTACTAACACTGGAACAGGCACAGACGTTGGCGGTGGTACTGAACCAGAGCCTTCATTGATCTCTGTAAGTTTTGACAGCTCGGTAGGACAATTCCTAGTAGGTGGTTCTGAAGCGGGTCAATGGGAAGGTTATAGCCTTTACGTATTTGATAACGACCTAGCTACCCCAGGTACATCTCAGTGTACTGGTGGCTGTGCTGATATCTGGCCACCACTCACTGTGTCTGACGCATCTGAAATCACGGTTAATGCTGCGGTATCTGACTTGGGTACCATTGATATTGGCGGTGGTGAACTACAGGTTACCTACAAAGATCGTCCTATTTATTTCTACATCACTGATGATGCTCCTGGTGATATCAAAGGCCATGGTGCCAACGGAGTGTGGTGGTTAGCAGAACTACCTGAACCTCAGTTTGCCGATAACACCTGGGAAAAATCTATCGTTCCAGCCTGTCCAGCGGTTTACAACAACATGCCAGCTTGGGGAACTCACACCTATGTTCAAGGTAATACGGTTACCTTCAAAGCGAGCTCGCTGTTAGCAGGAAGTGTGTGGGCGAATAACACCCGTGCAGTGTTCTTCCGTAACGATGTGAATGGCAGACTGGAACATCTAGGAACTATTGAGTCCCCTAAAAATGGTGATTCCGCAACTTTCAACTTCCCAGCCGACTGGAACACTGAAGGCACAGTTTTCTATGTGTCTTACGAGCGTATCGTTGCACCACTTAGAGCACTGATTGGTGATGCCCTTGCATACCATGATTCTCCTTTATACGGCCTAGGCAAAGGTTGTCATGACGGTAGCTACAATAACTCTGGCGGTGAAGCCTTTGCTGGTTGGATGCGTTTCCAACATCCACAAGGTTTCTTCAACGACCACAATGTGTTTAACGAGCGAATTGACCCTAACACTAACAGTGCGGGCCATTTTAAAAACGTACCTCGTTACACCATTTCAGTGGTGCAGGACGAGCCAGGTAAAGACCTGATTATGCAAGTTGATCTGTTCTATGAATCTTATTCAACTAACAATGCCACTCAGGATGTTACTTGGTCTGCAATAGAAGGTTCAGAAGTGCGAGCTGGAGGCGGAAGCCCAAGACAATCTGTCAGCCAAGTTTGTCAGTTAACGGGACCAAACAACAATTCAGCTATCTGTAACCTGGGCCAGTATTTCACTTATGGTCAAAATGTTGATTGGGAACTGCGTGTGATTCCAACGAATTCCAATGCATTCAACCTGTACTCTCAAATGCTTTACTACACCAGAGGTAATGGTTGGATTCGTGAATCAAGTGACCCACGTGCCCTTCTAGGTGGTTACGAAAGTATTGATGCGTTTGGTGCTAATGAGTACGAGCGAGCAGCAGCATTCCAGCAGCATGCCCATAGCCCTGACCTGCAATTGGTTCGTGACTTTGTTGAACAACACGAAGACTTACGCGTACCTATCGGTAGTGACTTACAACCAGGGTTCACCACTTGTGAAAGCTGTCACATCAATGATGGACGCTCTCAGGTGACTTTCGAAGTGCCAGATGTAGGAACCTTAATAGCTCCACCACTTATTGGTTTGGGTCTGCTAGAGAGAGTGCAGTTTGAAGGTAAAGCTGGATTCGGCTGGCGCGGTAACAAAGAAACAGTTGAAGTAGCTGTTCGTTCAGCACTAGCTACAGACTTTGGCGTTAACAACCCTAATAGCACAATGGTTGACAGACTCACCCACTACTCGCAACAGGTCGCAGTGCCTCAGCGTGATAAGAGCAAGCTGTTTGATCCTAACGTGTTAGCCGGTGAAGCTTTATTTAAAGGCAAAATGGGATGTGTAGGTTGTCACACAGAGAGTCAGATCACCGCTGATGGCCAAGTATTCCGTCCTTACACTGACTTACTAACCCATGACATGGGCGATGGTACTTTCCGTACAGCGCCATTGTGGGGTATCGGTAGAGCAGCGGATGTTGAAGCCTTCAGTTTAGACATGGAAGTAAATGGCCTCAAAAACGTTGAGCATGCAAGAGCACAACGTCAGTCTCTTCCTGCAAATGAGATGGAAACTCTGTTTATGCACGATGGCCGAGCCAAAGGTTTAGACGCAGCGGTTCGTGCCCATGGTGGCGCAGGCGCAGCATCGGCTTCTGCTTATGAAAGTGCTAATCAGACAGAAAGAGATCAACTACTGGCTTTCCTACGTTCACTATAAATACTAAGTGAATTAGTAGTAGGCCCAAAAAAGCCCAGCGTTGTTTTTGCAATGCTGGGCTTTTTTTATGAGTGAACAAATCAACGCTTTGAAGCTCTATTGGGCCATTAATTAACCCCATAAATTTCTTCGCGGCCGTATTTCACCTCTAACGATTGACGTTCGGATTTTTTCAAACCCTTAACTACCAAGGCGTATGAATGATCAATCATCGACATGAGTTCAACTTCCGGGATCGAGTCGTCTAACAATACTGTATTCCAGTGCTTTTTATTCATGTGATAACCAGGTTTCACAGCTGGATACATATCTCTCAACATCAAGGCCTGCTGAGGCTCACATTTTAAATTAATACTGGGCACTTCAAATTTTTCCCCTAATAGAGCAAACATTTTTCCACAAACCTTAAACACCAAAGTTTCGATGTCGAAAGGGTAATCTTCAACAACTTCTGGTTTGTTCTGACAGTATTTCCTTACACCATTGAAATCCAATTTAGCTATTCCTTTTTTAGAATTGAGCATCAGTTTAAAAACTTATCCAATGCATTATTAATAAGACTCTAAGGTATATTTTTAGGTGAAACTAGAATCACTTGGAAGAGGCATATTGGATTTCAGTGACAAACAGAGGCTATTTCGTCCAAGCCAAGGGATAAAGTTGACTAGGTTTTAAGTACGCGAGCTAATCCGTTATTACCATATTACGGCCACTGTGCTTTCCCTGAATCAGCATGCTATCTGCAATTCCAATCTGAACGCTTAGACTTTCGGAAAGTTGGTTGGTAACTCCAGCAGTGAAACTAAAGCTGATTTCCTCCCCATGATAGTCAATGTACTGCATAGCGATCTGCCTTCTAAAGGAATCCAGCTTTTCAAATGCAGTGCCATTATCGACACCTGGGAGAATTAGCATAAATTCTTCGCCCCCTGTTCTAGCGTACAAATACCTTGAGAATTCCTGCTCCAATTCGCCTGCGAAGAATTCCAAAATTAGATCACCCGCTTCATGTCCATATCTGTCATTTATAGATTTAAAATGGTCAATATCAATGAGTGCTACCGCTAGATTGGCGTTTTTATTCTTTGCTGTCTTATAGAAAACTTCTGCTTTCTCATAAATCCAACGACGGTTTGGAATTTTCGTTAGAAAATCTTGATAAGCAGCCTTCTCCAAGCGCTTCATCATTTTTAATGAGTCAAGAATTCTCATCACACGACAATTAAATTCTTCACTGCTGAATGGTTTAGCTAAGAAGTCATCAGCACCATTCTTGATAAACCGGGCCGATAAACCTTTCTGATCATTTGCTGATAAGCCCAATATCATCAAATCATTTCTCTCGTACTTTTGCCTAATATTTTGTACTAACTTAAAGCCGTCCATTTCGGGCATATTGAAATCGGTAATGACCAGTTCCACATCTGGGTTTTTTTCAAGATGCTCCAATGCTTCAACACCATTGGTTGCACAAAAAACCTGAAACAAATGCAATTGAAGAAGCCTTTTCACATGATTCAAAGCCGGTCTTGAATCCTCAGCAACGATAACCTTGGTGCCTTTGTTTTCAATCAAGCGATTTAATTGATTAATAGCATACTCATAAGACGTACGAGTTTCTTTTAGAACGTAATCCACTACCCCCTTTTCAAGCAGTTTACCCTGCACTTCTTCATTGAAAGTTCCTGTCAGAACAATAGTGGGAATATGTTCCTTAAGCAGCATGTCTACCACTTCACCATTAGGTGCATCTGGTAAGCTCAAATCTGCTAAACAGGCAAAAAGTTGCCCCTTATACTTTTCAACTTTCTGTTTGGCCTGCTCATAACTTGAGGCATACACGGGCTCCATACCGCCTCTTAACAACTGGGTAAGATGCTTCAATATTTTTTGAACTATTGGGCTATCTTCAATAAAAAGGACTTTTTCCATAACTGTTCCTCAAGGCTGAGTTTTCAGTTTAGCTAATTATTCAGGCCTCAAGCTTTTTAATCTTCTATATTAGATAAGTACGCATTTTCTTGTTACCAAAACTCTGTTGAGTCAAACTGTGAAAGGTAAAATGAATGTACTTTAGTTTCGCACAACATATGAGATGCACCCTATTAACAGTGCGATCTACGTTGGGGTTTAGCTTTTCTTTGTTTGCAATGATTGGGTGTCAACCAGATATTCAAACGAACGCTAACCAAACCTGCGTACCTTTTAGCCAGTCCTCTTTCACACAGATCAGTGACTACAGTTTTGAGACGGTCTTTGAAAACGGTAATTGTGTCGGAGCCATGCTTGGCGCCAATGCTGAGCTATACAGTACTGCCAATGTTAGGATAGATAACGAATACGCTGGTGATTTAAGCATTTCAGGCAGCGCACTCATCTCTTCAGTTACTGATAGTCATTTGGAAGCGGGCTTTGCTGTAAGTAATAATAGCGGAGAAACTATTTGCTCAATTAGTTTTGAAACCACGAAATTCTATGGCGCCCAAAACCAATTAATCTTTTCTGCTGGACCAACTGGCGTTATCACGCCGTTATATAACAGTACGCAAAATTTTCCCGGTTATTGCCTTAATCCTGGGCAGCGAGGTTGGGCTAGAAAAACAGCGTGGGCACAAATCTCTATTGGCCCAAGTCAAAATGTATCTACCGTTGAACTGGGCAGAGTAACCTATGTGATTCCAGGATCTGATTTTCAGCCTTACCACGAGGAATCAACCAATCAAAACCTATTCGTTCCTGCACAACTTGAATACGACGAGGAAACGCTCGTCCTTAGCGTAATCTACACAGGGGAGAGTCAATACAGGTACCCAGATAAATTAGTTGTTATCTACACGGATATAAATGGATTTTATTTAGATTACACGGAGTGGACTGCAGACCTTCTAACGCCTAGGTATGTGGTACCAGGCCAGACATTACGATTCGAGATTCCGGTATTGGAAGCCCAAAGCCCTAGAGGCAGGGCATGGGGTATTTATGTGGTTATTAATTAAAGGGACATTTAAATAAGGTGATTCAGGCCTAGCTTGGCGATGGCGACATCCTCTTCTTCAGTCATGCCACTGACACCAATGCCAGCAACTATTTTGCCGTCAATTTTTATTGGTAATCCGCCTGCAAAACCTGTAATTCTGTGGTCACCATAATGGCTGGCAGGAATTGCATACTCCCTCATAATGCCACCTAGCTCACCGGTATCGAATTCTAATCTAGCCGCAGTAATCGCTTTGTTAATCGCTATGGTCACCGAACCATAGTTTACCGAGTTAGTTCTGATAAAACCCTGCAGCTCGCCACTGCGGTCCACAATCGCCATGGCAGCATCTTTGTTATCTTTAGACACTTCCTCAAGCATCTTATTTAATGCCGTCATCACTTGTTCATGGCTCAGTCGTATTTCCTGGTGCATAGCTATTCCTGAATAAAAATATTTAATACTTCCTGAACAATTTTTTATTCAGAAACTGGGTACTATATTAGCAATTAAGCCCCTAATCCCCTAACTTAGTACTTACTAAGTGTTACATAAGACAACATCGTTGCGATAATTAGAACTAAAACTCGATATTGGCGTAACCCTAATTAACAGATACCCGAGTACTGCCTGCACCCAATCTTTCACGAATTTCCATAAGAGCAGACACGATAATTTCAGGGCTACGAAATGGGATGAGATGGCCCTTGTCTTGATAAAACATCATCTCGACAGGGCTTTCAGTTAACCTGCTTTGAAGAAACTCTGCGTTGTCTTTGTCGACTAAGCCGTCTTTCGCACCCTGAATAATGGTGACTGGTAGGCTGATGTTTTTAAGATCAGTTTCCATGGACGCTAATTCAGAATGCAGAGGCAACATTTCTTTATTACTACGACGCAAACCAGGACCAATCATCCAACCAATGACTTTGGTATTTGCCAAACGGTGATACCAGCGAGGTTTACTCAGCGTTGAACTAAATGGAGCTGCGACCACAACAGCGGCGTCGGCGAGCTCAGGAAAATCAATAATCAGTTGTGTGACCACTGGGCCGCCCCAAGAGTGCCCCAGCAATATCACAGGCTGCTGAGTATGCTCAGTTAATTCCAATAACCATTGACCCAGAATTGCAGATTGATCATCAAAGCCAGGCAACACCTCAAATAGCTCTGAGCGTGATTGCCCCCAGCCAGGGCGATCAACTGCAATGAGCTGAAACTGCTCAGAGATTTCAGGTTGTTTCATCAAGGTTTTCCAGGTTGTCCAAGAACCTGGAGTGCCATGTATGGCAACTATGATGGGTAAATCATCTTGACCTTGAACCACCCAATTAACAGGTACTGTTGCTTTTTGCCCGTTAACCTGAGTGGTTACCCAAGACATTCGTTGGTTTTGGGGTAATTCTGAACTTAAAACCATGGTACTGAAAAATATAAAGCATAAACCTAAGATGAATTTCATCCAGTCATCCTTCTTCTGGAATTCGCTGTTTCAAAAGATAAATGAATATGTAACCCGAACCCCAAATGAGTCCAGGCAAAATTGCCTGCCACACATTAGGAGTTAATAAAATGGAGTGTATGAGTAAAGGGATGCTTAGCATCACCAGAAAGCTGCTGCCAAAACCACAACAGAACCCTAGCCAGCCGCCTTTAAGTTTATGATAAACATATACTGCAGTGAGTGTGACTAACCAAGTTGATGCTAACGCATAAATACCCTGACCAATACCGGCTTTGGCTGCCACAGCGGTGCCGTGTTCAAAGTTGGCGAATGCTGCCCAACTTCCATAAATTAAGCCAGCCAGTAGTGAAATTAATATTATTTTTATTTGAGAGGATGACATTTCTCTCACCAGATAGAACAAGAATTAATGAATTTTAGAATATAAATTTAAATTAGGTATGAGAATGACAAACCTATGTGAAACTCGATTTGTCATTCTAAACTTTTAAAAACTAGTTGCTTAAGATATCTGGCCAGTTTTCTTCAGCGGTGGCGATGTAACCATCTCTGTCCTGTAGCCACTTTTCTTGAACTTTTTTGTTGTAATTCAAATACAGCTTTCCATCGACCACCGAGAACTGGCTAGGGTCAATAGACGCGAGCTTATTTTGAGCGACAGCATAAGCACAGTAGCCACCATATTGTGGAGAGTACTTTTCAGGATCAGATTTAAACAACTCTAGATTTTCTTGGCTGGAAAATCTCCAAGTAGCACCCTTCCAATCGAATTCATGATTCTTGCTACCTTTTATTGCTTCATTCTCAGTGAAGTAAGCAACAGAGTCATAGCCTTTAATTGCTAGGTTGTTAAATAAAGGTGTATATATCGGGTCTGAAGCTTGACTAAACGAAGCGATTAAAGAAAAAAACAATACGGATGCAATTGCTGACAGTTTCATTATTTCATTTCCTCTAATAAGTTGGGACGAAACATAGACAGCTTTTTCTGAATAGAGTTCTCATCAGTGAACCTGCCATCAGCAATTAATGTGGGAACTTTCTCTTCGTTTACATAGCGAAAATGTAACCCAGTGTTATTCATGCACAACTGAACAACGCTTTTAGTGTGGGTTTTAACCCGTTCCATCATAACTGAACGACTACCATGCCCTGGCTCTTTGAAAAGATGAAAATTTCTTAACATGGAATCGGGTTTTTTCTCACACTGATTAAATTTAGAAATTCTGTGTTCAATAATTTCATCTGTGTCGACAGATGATGAGGTGTGCATAATAGGATCTTTAATTTCACCCATGGTCACAGTGGCTGTCTGACCATTCCAACTCAGTTGAGCGTATTGGGTCAAACTAAATGCCCATAAGTCGAAAGGATTGTAGGAGTCGCAATCCAATTCCTTAATATGATCTGAAACGGCTTGCCAATTACCTAATGCTAAGCATTCCGGAATAATAGCTCCGCGAGTTTTCATTCCTTGCTTGGATGAGTCTTGATAACGGTTTAATAAGGCCAGACTAACACCCATAGAATTGAAACCGAACCAGGTGCCGCCGGCTTCACTATCAGTAGGAAACACCATGGTCAAACCATTAAACTCTTGAGTGTTCACTCCCGACTCAGGCCTAAATCTAGATTCATCCCGATTCATGGTAATTAGCAATGACCCATTGCTAGGCAGAACTGACAGGGTACACATAAGTTACCCTGCTGCGTATTTGCTTCTGAGATAAGTCGCTGTGCCTGGGGCAACGCCATGATCTTTGTTGATATGCAAACCAAGCTGACCCGCCACAAGATTGGCGTACGCAACATGATGAATGGTGTGATTGATTAAATAGCAAATTTCGCGAGAAAGAGTGGAAGGCATTTGCATGTTTTGGGTTTCAGATACAGACACTTCCGTTTCTATGTTTAACTCTCTGTCTTTAATTGATTCATCACTGAGCCAAACAACAATTTCGTCTATGATTTGGAAAGCAATCTCAGGATCATTCTCGACGTCACTGTCTCTATTTCTGGCGTTGTAGTTGATCAAACCTGATGCCGCCCCTTCTTTCACTGCGACAAAGTGATCCAGTATATGTCGAACATGGCGCCCAATGCCTGAGGTGGAATGGGCTGAAGGTTGGTTGTAACTCTTACAATCACAAGCAGATATAATTTGCTTAACCTGATCAAGAGTTTCCAGTGTTGATTCACGCAGCAACTTCATGTTTTGTCCATCTATTTAAAAATTCTTCACTTCCGTCTTTCCCTAGATACCGTTGCAGGTATTTAACAGGTGTTTTACGAAGGTCTACTAAAATTAATCCGTCTAAGGAATTGTTGAAACCCGTGTTTACTGAAAAGCAAACAAAGCGTCCGTTCAAAGCTAAATAATGCCTTAATAAAATAGGTACTGACTTGCCTGGATCACAACGCCCAAGCAGTTTATTAATTACACCAATGTTAGATAGCGATGCCAAAGCTTGCGCACTCCAAACTTTTCCCTTCACTTTTAATGGTATAACAGGTCGAACATCTGTTAGAAATTCTTGCTCTGCCCTAAACGCTTCCATCATAGAGTCCGACAAAAAAGCTCTCGCCATTTCTGAATGTTCTTGAGAAATGCTGACACATCCAAACAAGGTATAGTACTCAGGGTTCTTCGCAACATATGCCCCTATTCCCTGCCATAGCATGTCCAAAGCCCTCGGGTGGCCTTGATAATCTGGAGTAACAAAAGACCGGCCCATTTCTAAAGCTTTGCCTAAACGGCGTACATAGTTGGCGTCAAAGTAGTAGTGACTTCTGCTGTAGAGAGCTTTAACACCTAGTTTGGAAACAATTTCATCGGTTCGACCTATTCGGTAACCACCTACTAATTTTTGGTTTTCGTCATCCCATAAGAATAAATGCAGATAGTGAGGATCAAATTGATCACTGTCGTAAGCTTTCCCTGTTCCCTCTCCTGCTGCTCGGAAAGTGACTTCTCTGGCATAAGCAATTTCTTGCATCACAGAATTCAGCTTATCAAAGGGCGCACAATAAACGGAGAAGCCGTTTTTGCTGACTAATTTGTATTCTTCAAGCTTCTTAATGTCACAAATAACCTGAGATTTTGTTTCGGGAACAGTGATTTTCTCAAATCGTTCATCACTGTTGTCTAGCTGCTCATCTGACTCTTTATGAGCAATAAGATCTGTTGCTACTCGAACAAAATCGGTAATCTGTTTTTCGTCCTCAAGGCCTTTGATATCATTTTGAGTGATAGGTTCCCCAGCCGATATTTCTAACTTATAGCCCTTCTTATTTGACAGTTCTCTAGCCATAAATAAAGTGCGAAGGCGACGATGAATCAAACCCATGAAATAAAAGAACTTTGAATTTCGACCTTCAACAAAGAAAGGGATACAGGTCGCCTGATATTTTTTAATCAATTTACCAACTAATGAATCCCATTCTCTGTCCTGAATTTTCCATGTTTTTAGGTCAATCGCAGACACCCGTCCAGCCGGATAAATCAACACTGCCCCACCACTACTCAAGTGTTTGCAAATGGCACGTATACCCTTGGCATTGGCTTTGGCTGATTCGGCGCTTTCTGACAGAACATCAACCCCTATAAATAACTGATTCAGTTCGGGAATACGGGTCAACAATTGATTGGTAAGTACCAAGGTGTCAGGGCGAATGTCCAAAAGCATATCCGTCATGGCGACGCCTTCCAACCCTCCAAGAGGATGATTAGCAACGAATACAACTGGCCCATCTTTAGGTATTTGGTTTAAATTTTGTTCATTATGACAATAAAACGATGTCTGCAAGCGCTCCAATGTGTATTTCAAGAACGGCTGACCGTTAATATTTTCACCATTGTGCTTGGGTCGCTGGTCATACCCTCTAATCAGGGGCTTCAGACCGAGCATTGATTCCAGTGCTGAGGATAACCACTGATTTTTAAACGGCAGTCGAAACGGGTTAAATTCTTTGTTCACCTTGAATCCTTATTGCTGACACTTCTTATTAGTCGGTTTCCGGATAAAACTCTTTGAGTCGACGCTCTTTTTGCCAATGAGCCAACAGAGTTTTCAGACCCGGTGTCTTAAACCCTCTACTTCGGTTTTGACTGCCTAATTTGAATAGCATTCGATATTGAAACAGCAAAGACATGATGGCGTCCTTAAAACTAGCATCACCATCCCAAATGTGCAGGGGTTCAGAGCTTGCAGTATTAATTTCAACTATTTCAATTCCATTACCGTTCTGCAGACTTTCAATATCAGGGAACTTTATATCAAGCCTGCCATAGTAGAATTCTGGCAGGTCGGACAAAATCTCATTAAGACTCTGTGTGAGCCTGTCCGTTATATAATCATTGGCGTCTTTAAAAATAGCGCCTTTGCTATGGCTCGCGGAAAACACTAATTTATAAGGCTCACCAGCAGCAATCACCTTGCTTAACTGGCTTTTATGACGACTTCGGTACAAATGAATCAAATCACTTGCCCTTTTATCTTTCAAAATCAGTTCTTCTAAAGTGTCTTGGCCGTTACCCACTACATAGGGAGAGTACTTTAAAGCCAGGGAAATAATCTTACCTTTTTTGGCTTTGGGTTCTTTGATAAAGAACACACCGGCCTCCGGCTCGAAACTCGCTAATTTTTGAAGCATGACAAAAGAACCAGATGGATAAGCCTGTAAATACTTTTTCACCTGATCAAAGTCTTTTACCAATTTAACCCCAGAGCCTCGGCATCCTATGTCTGGTTTGCAAACTAACGGAAAGTCAAATTTATTTCGTGCAATCAGGTTTTCTATGTCCTGAACTTGCTTATCTAATTCTCGATCATCAATTTCATAGGTGAACCAATCCAAAATGGCTTCATCACATTTACCTTTTGCCTGGGCTAACAAATCACTTTTCTGCACGCCCACCATTCCGGACAACTTTAAGTTTGGATTAGCCAGCAGAGGCAGCGTTAATGATCGATAAAAAAGGCTAAGTATCAGCCACTGCAACACAACGGGTAAATACATGACCCACATAGGCCAAAACTCAAAAAACGATGTGGTTTTCTTTGAAATCTTAAGGGGCGGCATACCCGGAGAGACATAGGGTTCAGTATTTTTTAATGGATCTTGTGTGGTCATGAATAGTTCTCAGGAACTCAAACTGTCATTCAATTGATGATAATAAAAAATAAGTGTGATTTAGAGACCTTCAGATGTTTAGAAAGTTCCAACTCACAGGCCTCAACTAAACCATTTTTCATTAGATATGGTTATCAACGGGACTCAGCGGCCAAGTGACTGCTAAAATAGCACTTTTAGAAGATTTCGGAATCCAGGAGTTTCTTCAATAGTATGAATTCTTTGACCCTACGCACACCCGACGACTGGCATCTTCATTTTAGAGATGGAGATATGTTACAAGAAACTGTACCAGCAACAGCCAGGTGTTTTAAACGGGCAATCGTCATGCCGAACCTCACACCTCCTGTCGTTAACGCTGAATTAGCGACTGCATATGAACAGCGAATTCTGTCGGCACGACCAGAAGGTAGTGATTTTTCGCCCCTCATGACTATCTATCTCACTGACAACACCACACCAGAAGTGGTTCGAGCAGCCAAAGAAGCGGGGGTTATTGCTGCAAAACTATATCCTGCTGGAGCTACCACGAACTCAGACTCAGGTGTCACCGCCTTGTCGAATCTAGATGCCACTCTTGAAGCAATGGCAGACATTGGCATGTTATTGCTGGTGCATGGAGAAGTGACGTCCCCCGACATCGATATTTTTGATCGTGAAAAGGCCTTCATTGACTCTCATTTAAAAGCCATCACCACAAATTTTCCAAAACTCAAGGTGGTACTTGAACACATCACTACCAAAGATTCTACTGATTTTGTAATGGCTGCGAGCGAAAATGTGGCAGCAACCATTACGCCTCAACATTTGTTACTCAATAGGAATGACTTACTTGTTGGTGGTATCAAACCCCATAACTACTGCCTGCCGGTTTTGAAGCGAAATACTCATCAAGCTGCGTTAAGGGCTGCGGTCGCTAGTGGCACTCACAAGATTTTTTTAGGAACAGATTCAGCTCCTCATGAAAAACATAAAAAGGAAAGTGCCTGCGGCTGTGCCGGATGTTATAGCGCTTGGTCAGCCATTGAGCTATATGCTCAGGTCTTTGAAGACCTAGGGGTTTTAGACAAACTGGAAGCTTTCGCAAGTGAGCATGGTCCAAAATTTTATGGCCTGCCATTGAATGAAGGCACCATTGAGTTAGTCAATGAAAGCTGGCAAATACCAGAGAATATTGCTTTACCCAATGGTGACAACATTGTGCCTTTCTTTGGCGGTCAAACCATCAACTGGAAACTAAAGCCTTAAGCACTTCAGACTAATTTCTGTCGCTGATAATTTTCTTCAACTCACTAACAAGGCTGGACACCTGTAGCGGTTTGCTTAAGTAGGAGTCCATGCCTTCCCGTAGTAGATTTTCTTTGTCACCTCTATTGGTATTCGCGGTGAGAGCAACAATGGTCGGTTGTCGATAATCAATTTCTTTTCGAATTGCCTTGGACGCCGTTAAGCCATCCATTTCTGGCATAAATATGTCCATAAAAATCACGTCATATTCTGACTTTTTCGCCATTTCCAGAGCTTGAAGGCCATGATTGGCGATTTCAACTTGATAACCGCACTTAGATAACATTCCCTGGGCAACTTTCTGATTTACCAGATTATCTTCAGCTAGCAATATCCTTAGAGGATGATCCTTGCCTAGGTTAACAAATTCAGACTTGGTTTTTTTGGGTGCAGCTTTATGAGCTGGAGAGAGTAGTTGTTCTATTGCGTTAATTAGCAGTTGTGGTCTCACTGGTTTATAAACCAGTGAGACATTCGAGATATTTGAAAAAGTGTCGACCTTTTCTGACAGGCTTAAGTACAAAACAATATGTAGTTTAGAATTTAGATCCTTTATTCTTTTTATTTTGTCCAACCAGTCTGAACCTTTCTGCGGCTTTTCTATAACTGCTAAATCGACTGACTCCCGCTCTATGTGATGAATTAAATCATCGAATTCTGTGACTTGCTCAGTTTGCAAACCCAATGCCTGCAATTGTTCATATATTAATTGTCTGTTGCTAGGCAAGGATGAGCAAACAATAACCCGGGGAAATTTCTGTAAAACGTCATTGGAAAGTTTTATTTCAGTATTGCCATGTAGATTTGGTTTTCTAGCCAACACTGCAAATTTAAAACATGAACCTTGCGAGCCACTGCTTTCAAGCATCATTTGGCCACCCATGAGTTCAGCAAGGTTTTTACTAATGGCTAAACCTAATCCTGTACCCCCAAATTTTCTGTGAATGTTAACATCTGCTTGAGAGAAGGGTTGAAATAACGCTTTTTGTTTTTCTTCTGGAATACCGATGCCACTATCTGTCACACGGGTGGTAATTCGTAATAGTTCAGAATCATGTTCAATTACGTCAATTCTTACTTTCACTTCACCTGAAGAAGTAAATTTAATGGCATTACTCAATAGGTTTGCCAATACCTGTCGGTAATGGGTTTGATCCAGATTGACCCAACTGGAATGATCGCAATTTAATTGATAAAGCAGGTTAACATCCTTCTCAGATGCTTGGGCTGAGACTGCACCGATACACTCTTCTACAACAGATCTGAGATCAAAATCGACGTTCTCAATTTCAACCTTACCGGCTTCAATTTTTGAAAAATCCAGCAAGTCGCCAATAATGTCCAGTAACGAGTTACCACTGGATTTAATAGTATTCACTAACTCTTGCTGCTCAGAGGATAAATCTGATTCCAGTAATAAACTGGTCATGCCAATAACACCATTCATGGGTGTTCTTAGCTCATGAGTCATTCTTGAGAGAAAATCCCCTTTAGCAGTATTGGCTAAATCAGCAGCCAAACGAGAGTCTCGCATGAGTTTAATACTGTGAATATTACGAAGTGCCTGCGCCATGTTAATTTGAAGAGCCCGGTATTGAGTCCACTGAGTTGGATCAAACAACATTTGAAAAACGATGTGACCATAGTACAAGCCACCGATACCCAAGGGCAGAACCAGCCAGCTCATATGGTCTTGTACGTTTAATCGGATTCTAGGATCTACTTCAATAAAAGGAACTAATGATTTTTCAGGAGAGTAAAATTGGCTCTCACCTTCTCTGAGCGTGCAAACAAGATTCACTAAATCAACACCAGAGGAATCTGGCACTGGCTCTTGATAAGTAGCAAAATAGCCATTATTAACTTTTAAAATTTTAATGGCTTGAATGAAAATTTTTCCAACTTCTTCAATTTCCGTTGACGCCATTATCCTCTGTCCTAAGATAATGGTGTCGTAGAACAGGGTGTCAAATTCAATGCCTTTCGATCCATCCACTCTGGCCAGCTCTTCAGCAAACAGTAGATTTGATTCAAAGAATAAATGATTCAACAACTCGGCTTCGAATTGACTCGGCCCCAAGGCAATGACTTCATGGTGAAGATTTAAGAATAACCTTTGCCATTGATAAAGACTCTCATGAAGACCTTCTTGTTCCAGAACAATATCATTTAGAATACCGAAAAAGTCACTTCGAAAACCATCTCTTCTCTGTTCATCAGCCTCTAAATACCTTCGAATTCCTTCAATGACTTTTAAAATATTTCTTCTTTCATCTTTGAATTGTAAAAGACTTTTAAGTAAGTCTTCGGTGGAGTTAGTCAGAATATTGGTAAAACTATCGGCACCCGCAGCAACACCCAGCCTTGTATTGCCCCTACGCTCGACCCTATTTTGGCAACCACAACTTAACCGCCTTATTAATTCAGTTTCAGCCAACAAAACTTTGGGTAACTCTTTTCCTTCGAAAAAGTTTTCTATAATTTCTCGACCAGCTGATCGGCCAAAGTCCATCACTGATTGTTTAACTGAGGTAATCGAATAATTAATGGCAAAAATTGAATTATCAAACCCAACGACAATCACATCTTCTGGAACGATAAATCCACGTTGTTTTAATGCCGTCATTGCACCCATAGCAAGATTGTCATTTGCACCAATTAATGCATCGAAGACAACTTTTCTGTTGTCCAGCAATTCATAAACAGACTTTTCGCCGTCTTCAACAAACCAAGTCGCTGGGATATATAACTCTGGATCAAATGGAATGCCGTGATCTTCTAGGGTGTCTTGATAAGCTCTAAAACGATCTTGTGCTTCATTGTTTTCTGATGGGCCGCCAATAAAAGCAATTCGTTTTTTTCGGTGATGCTCAATCACATGTTCGACTGCAGACCTCATGCCACCATAATTGTCTGTCACAATAAGACTGGCATCGCCTACATCTGCCGAAATACAGACATAAGACATCTGTGGATTTTGATCCATAAAGTCTATAAGAAGAGATTTGTTTACGTAGTCAGCAACATCAGTATTGATGACCAAGCCCATCAGGTTACTATTTTTTACAAGAGAGAGCGTTTCTTGTAAGGATTCAGCGTCTTTATCCCCCAAGCGGTTGTTGGTTTCTCTGTAAGAGGACATCATAGAATACACAATGACATCGACACCATATTCAGTGGCAACCTGTCTTACACCTTCAACGACGCCATACATATAGCCGCCTACATAGCTCACCAATATACCGATGGCCTTAGAGGACTTATGTTCCTTTCTTCGGGATCCTGACATGCGCTTTAACGAAAATGGTTTCTGAAAATTTGCTATAGATTACTTTCATACTAGCAGCGAATTCTCCAAACTCTCTCGCAATAATTAGGGCGCAGTTTAAAAAGTGCATTTTTGTTAGACATAAAAAAAGCCCGCCGAAGCGAGCTTTATAAAACCCTTAGGGTTCTTAATCAGAATTTAGCCCTGACCTTTGATCTCTTTCAAACCATTGTATACTGCGGCATCACCCAATTTCTCTTCGATACGAAGCAATTGGTTGTACTTAGCAACACGGTCAGAACGGCACAAAGAACCCGTTTTGATTTGGCCTGCAGCAGTACCCACAGCCAAGTCAGCAATGGTTGCATCTTCAGTTTCACCAGAACGGTGAGAAATAACGGCCGTGTAACCAGCGTCTTTAGCCATCTTAATCGCAGCTAACGTTTCAGTTAGGGAACCGATTTGGTTGAATTTAATTAAGATAGAGTTAGCAATACCTTTTTCGATACCTTCTTTCAGGATCTTAGTGTTAGTTACGAACAGGTCGTCACCAACCAGTTGGATCTTGTCGCCCAGCAACTTAGTCTGGTGTGCGAAGCCGTCCCAATCAGACTCGTCCAGACCGTCTTCGATAGAAACGATTGGGTAGTCTTTAGTCAGACCTTCTAGGTAAACATTGAACTCTTCAGAAGTGAAAACTTTACCTTCACCCTTCATGTTGTAGTTACCCGCTTCTTTGTCGTAGAACTCAGAAGCAGCACAGTCCATCGCTAGAGTGATGTCAGTGCCCAGCTTGTAGCCAGCCGCTTCAACAGCTTCTTTAATTGCAGCCAGAGCAGCAGCGTTGCTTTCTAGGTTAGGAGCAAAACCACCTTCGTCACCTACTGCAGTGTTCAGGCCTTTTGCAGACAGAACTTTTTTCAGAGCGTGGAAGATTTCAGCACCCATACGGAGTGCTTCACGGAAAGAAGAGGCACCAACAGGCTGAACCATGAATTCTTGGATATCAACATTGTTGTCAGCGTGCTCACCACCGTTAATGATGTTCATCATTGGTACAGGCAAGCTGTACTGACCAGAAGTACCGTTCAGGTCAGCGATGTGTTCATAAAGAGCAACGCCTTTAGATACTGCTGCTGCTTTAGCGTTGGCAAGAGAAACAGCCAAAATAGCGTTAGCACCGAATTGTGATTTATTTTCAGTACCGTCCAGGTCAATCATGATCTGGTCTAGAGCTGCTTGGTCAAGAGCGTCTTTACCAACCAAAGCTTCACGGATTGGGCCGTTTACTGCTTCAACTGCTTTTAATACGCCTTTACCGAGGTAACGAGCTTTGTCGCCATCGCGCAGTTCAAGAGCTTCGCGAGAACCAGTTGACGCACCAGATGGGGCACATGCGCTACCGAAAGCGCCGCCTTCAAGAATTACGTCTGCTTCTACAGTTGGATTTCCGCGAGAGTCCAGTACTTCGCGTCCTTTGATATCTACGATTGTTGCCATCTTTGACTTTTCTCCAAGATGTTGTGAGGCCGCTTTGCTAAACCTGCCAAAACGACTTGATGTGGCGAGTTCAGATTCATTCCGAAATTTCGGCGGCTATTTGATATGAATTCGTATTTGGAATTATTGCGTGGAATCAATATTCCTGTAATTTTCTTACAAAACGAGGAAATACGCCACTTTTAGTACCGTTTCTTGTGCTTAAAAGCAGCGTTTCATCAATGTTTTGCATCTAAGTTTTAAATTTTTCCAGCATTTTTCAATGCGGCTGTAATAAAACCACTAAATAGACCATGACCGTCACGAGGTGTTGAGGTGAACTCTGGGTGGAACTGACAAGCCACAAACCATGGGTGTTGATCCCTCGGGAGTTCGATCATTTCAACCAAGCTACCGTCACCACTCTTACCAGAAAACACCAGGCCAGCTTCTTGTAATTGCTCAATATAGTGGTTGTTTACTTCATAACGATGACGATGACGCTCAACGATTCGAGTATCACCATAGCACTGAGCTGCTAAGGTGCCGTCAATCAAATTAGAACTTTGTGCACCTAGCCTCATCGTGCCACCCAAGTCAGTTGATTCATTGCGCTCAACTACTTTACCGTCGGCTTCAATCCACTCTGTAATCAAGCCAATCACAGAATGTTTGGCCTGTTTGTCAAATTCAGTTGAGTTCGCGCCGTCAAGCATGGCTTTATTTCTTGCAAACTCAATAACAGCAACCTGCATTCCTAAACAAATACCCAAGTATGGAATTTTGTTTTTGCGCGCATAGTTAACTGTCGCAATCTTTCCTTCTACACCGCGATGTCCGAACCCGCCCGGTACCAGAATAGCGTCAACGCCTTCTAAAAGGCCTAGCCCATCTTTTTCAATTTTTTCAGAATCGACATAACGTAAGTTCACCTTAGTGCGACTGCGCAATCCAGCATGGTCGATCGCTTCAATGAGCGACTTATAAGCATCAAGCAACTCCATGTATTTGCCCACCATGGCAATGGTCACTTCCTGCTCAGGATTCATCTTGCGCTCGACAACATCGTCCCAATCACTTAGATCAGGCTGCTGACAATCAAGATTAAATTTTTCAACAACAATCTGATCCAAGCCTGACTCACTTAGCATTCTTGGGATTTTATAAATAGTGTCGGCATCAGGTAGTGACACGACGGCACGTTCTTCAACGTTGGTGAACAGCGCGATCTTGCGTAGAGAGGACTTATCAACGGGTTGTTCTGAACGGCACAGAAGAAGATCTGGTTGCAAACCAATGGTTCTTAACTCTTTAACAGAGTGCTGTGTTGGTTTAGTTTTTAATTCTCCTGCGGTGGCGATGTACGGCATCAAAGTAAGATGCATACACAGTGCACGTGAAGAGCCTAATTCAACTTTAAGCTGACGCACAGCTTCTAGGAATGGCAATGATTCAATATCACCCACAGTTCCGCCAATTTCCACTAGGGCGACATCGGCACCATCGGCGCCATCCATTACACGACGCTTAATTTCGTCTGTTATATGGGGAATAACCTGAACTGTACCCCCCAAGTAATCACCTCGTCGTTCCTTCTTTAATACATCTTGATAGATGCGCCCGGTGGTAAAGTTGTTGCGGCGAGTCATGGTGGTACGAATAAAACGTTCGTAATGACCTAAGTCCAAATCGGTTTCAGCACCATCTTCGGTTACGAACACTTCACCGTGCTGGAATGGACTCATAGTTCCAGGATCAACATTGATGTAAGGATCCAGCTTTAGCATGGTAACCTTAAGACCGCGAGCTTCAAGAATGGCTGCGAGAGAGGCGGATGCAATGCCCTTCCCTAAGGAAGACACCACACCACCGGTGACAAAAATATAGCGAGTCATAGATTTCCCATCTTGCCGCAAAGTTAATATGTAGAGTTCTACCCAATCCAAAACAAAAAAAACCGACGAATCATAGGCTCCAAAATCAGCCCTGACTGGTCAGGCTACAAATAGAATTAGTTGGGAAGAGTTCATCTCAAGACGGGGCGCCAGATTACCAGAAACTGACACCAGACACCATAACCCCTAGGTGTCATATTACGAGTTAAAACCAGGGGGCTCCCAAGTCAAAGCATAGCCCGCCTCTCCGGGATGCGCTTGAAAACCTTCGCAAACAAATAAATGCCCAGCAGCAGCGGCTTGGCCATTGGAATAAACTAATGGCAACCGATCTCTCCACCAGGGTTCCAGCCGGTACTCCTGAAACAGTCGCTTGAGATCTCGTGATCCTGATCGCCCAGCAGGATGCATGGTTTCACCCCCAATTCGAAATCTAATCTTCAAAGGCAAGCATCGTTCTGATATCAAACAGGGTTCTTTATCGGCAATAGCGGGTTTTAATGCAATGGTGCCACAGCCAGGAATAGACAAAGGCTGATCTGGAATTAACGTAAAATCCTGCCACTGATCGTGGATCGCGGGTAAACGAGGCACTGCAAAAATTGCTGACTGATAGCGACGGATACTGTAGTTGCTTATTTTTACTTCTGGAGTTGCATCAGGTTTTGCTTGGATAAGTCCACTTAAGACTTGATTAAGTCGCTTCTCTGAAGGCAGCTGAAGACCTAAATGCTTTAACCAATGACGAACTAATCCACTTGCATCTTCATGGGTTAGCTCCTCAAAACCCACTACTTTTAACCCACCTTGAAAAGTGAGCCGGTCCTTAAGCAAAGGATCAAAACGGAGGTTTAGGCCTTGGCTAACTTGCTGTATGTGTTGAATACTTCTGGCAATGGTTTTTCGATACATTGGCCAGCGTTTTTCGATAATGGGAAATAAGTCGTGACGTAAATAGTTGCGATCAAACCTTGGATCTAAATTGCTTTCATCCTCTACCCATGCGATGCCTTGTTCCTCTGCATAGTCTAATAATTCTGCTCGGGTGTGATTCAGTAATGGACGTCCTAAAAGGCCGGCACCGAAATTTCTGTGGGATTCCATGGCCGACAAGCCATCAATTCCTGAGCCTCTTAATAAACGCAGTAAGAAGGTTTCAATTTGATCATCCTGATGATGAGCCATTAATAGCATGTCACCGGATTCTAAAAACTTTTCGAGTGCTAGATATCTTGCTTTTCTAGCTGCGGCTTCAGGCCCATCTCCCTGTTCGACTACCGACACTGTGACGGCTTTAAAATTGACTCCAAAATCGTCACAACGCTTTTGACAATGCGCTTGCCATTTGTCCGCGTTTTCGCTTAAACCATGATTCACGTGTAACGCAAACAATTGTTTTTTTGGAACCACTTGTCCAACAAGATGCAACAGCGTTTGGCTGTCTAACCCGCCACTGTAAGCAACAAAAACCCGATTGCTAGGAAAACGGTTAAGAAATAATTGAACGGACTCTGAAATTAAAGGCTTGGACTCGATGGACATGCGGATGTCTCATTATTTTGGTTTTCAATTTTAGCCAGGTTCTTGAGCATCGCGCCTTAACTTGGCTCAAATGAATATCAGTATTTGTTAATCTAGTGGGTATTTGCAAACAGGCTTAATATTGCACCGGTAATCTAAGTGGCTCTATGTTCCACTGATAACGACATTTTTCCGTGTCACCCCGGCGATAGATTTCGGTGTTTTTTGGGACTTTAACAATATTAATCAGCTCTGCACCTATGATCTCACAGGTTTTTCTAGAGGCTAAGTTATCTGGATTACAGGTGATCCAGAGCTGCTTCATACCGTGAAACAAGGCCACCTGGGCAATAATTAAACTGGCTTTAGCTGCATATCGATTGCCTCTGTAGGGTTTAAATATGCTGTAACCAATATGACCACCATAAAGCATTAAATGGTCGGTATTGCCAATTCGCACATCTATATCCCCAACACAGGCTTTATCTTCCAAACGATAGATACCAAATTTATAAGCGGGCACTCTATCCATGGCCCGAGCTCCGGATAGGTGTTCATCTATTTCTAGGTAAATTTCACCATCTTCTAGATGACTAAATTCCTGAAACTGAAACTCTTGGATGATTGGATTGAATGGAAACATAGCCGTTTTATGGCAGGAAACTGAATGCTTGGCAATTTTTAAATGTAGAAAATGCCAAGCATTTAGAGGATGACTTTGGTTTTAGTTGGAGATTCCGTAAGACATCAGACGCTGATAACGCCTTTCAACCAGCTCTTCTATTGTTAATTTATTAAGATTTTCCAACTGAGATTTAAGCTGCTGTTTTAATCGAGCGGCGGTTAGCTCGTAATTACGATGGGCACCACCCAAAGGCTCTTCAATAATGGTATCTACTATGCCCAGGTCTTTGAGTCTGTCGGACGTCATTCCCATGGCTGCGGCTGCATCTGCTGCCTTATCAGCTGTTTTCCAAAGAATGGATGCACAGCCTTCTGGGGAAATAACTGAGTAAGTAGAATACTCCATCATATTTAGGTGGTCACAAACGCCAATTGCCAAAGCACCACCAGAGCCACCTTCGCCTGTTACAGTTGAGATGATAGGGGTTTTTAATGAAGACGCTTTGAGAAGGTTGAATGCAATGGCTTCGCTTTGGCCTCTTTCCTCCGCCCCAATACCGGGATAGGCACCAGCAGTATCAATCAAGGTAATGATTGGCATTTTAAAACGTTCAGCAAACTCCATTAAACGCAGTGCTTTTCGATAGCCTTCTGGTCTCGGCATACCGAAATTACGTTTTACTTTTTCCTGTACATTTCTGCCTTTCTCATGACCGATCACCATCACCGCTTGATCGTCTAACCAAGCGGTTCCGCCAACAATAGCAGCGTCATCGGCATAATGACGGTCACCGTGCATTTCATCAAAACCATCAAAAATCAGTTCTATGTAGTCTTGGGTGTAGGGGCGTTTTGGATGACGCGCAACTTTCACTACCTGATCGGAGCTCAGGCTTTCAAAAATATCTTTGGTTAGCTTCTCGGATTGAACTTCTAAACGTTGGATCTCTTCTGAGATATTAAGATTGTGATCATTGCCAACTAGGCGTAGTTCATCAATTTTTGCCTGCAATACAGCAATCGGCTGTTCAAAATCTAAAAAGTCAGGATTCATTTTGACTTTAAACCTTAGAAAATCGTTGATTTCGCTGGGAACTAGTCATGATCTTGTTGTTATAAGACTGATAGTCAACAGCATAGAATTGGTTAATTATCCTAGACTATCGCCAGAATTCATTGCGAACAAGTTGAAATTCAAGCAAATATCTATGACAGCATGGAAACAATAAATGATTTTTTTAAACCCTGCTATGGCAAATTAAGCAGCTTGTTAAGGTGTTAACCCTCCAAATACTCAATCAATCTTCAGGTATTTCCAAGACCTCAACAGGGAGTAGAAACCCGGCGTTTTCTAAATTTCCACAACATTGCTAAATCATCTGGGCTTGCTGAGATCTGAACTCAAGTCTGACGTTATCTTCCCCAAAAAGCTGACGGGTTTTATGCATGGCTTCATCGTCTAACGCCATTCTGTAATTACCATGTAGCTTTATTTTGGCATCTGCATGATCGTGTATCACTTTCACCGTCACAGGCACACCAGTTTGATTCTGATTCAATGCCAGATTCAGGTTTTGTAACAGAGTGCCAGGGTGGCTATCCGACTCCACTTCAATCTCCACCCCGCTAATGAGCTTTTCCCTTGCAGATGTAATTGAATAGATTGCCTTAGCGGCCACTTTGTTACGCTGGGAATAGTCATCCCAACTCACGTCACCGTCGACAACTATCACACTGTCCACCACCAGTAAGTCGCGATACTCTATAAAAGCCTCACTGAATATTCCCACTTCCACCCTTGAGGTTCGATCATCTAGAGTCACAAATGCCATGGTATCACCGCGCTTGGTTTTCATGGTTCTGATGGCAATGATTAATCCAGCAAGGGTTTGAGGTTTTTTAGCGGGCTGAATATCTTTTAAACGTTTACTGACTAGGTTTCTGAGTTCATCTTCATATTCATCTATTGGGTGTCCGGTAAGGTATAAACCCAATGTTTCTTTCTCGAAATTCAAGCGAGCTTTATTTGCCCAATCATGAACCTTTCGATATTCCAAATAGGGATCTTTTTCTTCTTCAGCTTCCAGCTCGCCAAACATATCGAACATACCGGCATCGGAGTTTCGAGCTTGCTGTTCGGCTGACTTTACTGCATCTTCGACGGCTGCAGCGAGAACGGATCTAGGAACACCGAAAGAGTCCATGGCTCCGCACTTGATAAGCGCCTCAAGCACTCGCTTGTTCACTCGATTGTCTACCCGACGACAGAAATCGAAAAGGTCAGCAAAGGGGCCCTCTTTTTGGCGCGCTTCTACAATGGCTTCCACTGGGCCTTCACCAACCCCTTTCACAGCACCTAATCCATAAATAATTCGGTTTTGATCATCGACGGTAAACATGTACTCACCCAAATTCACATCTGGCGGTAACAGGGTAAGGCCCATGTTCCTGGCATCTTCGATAAAAATCACCACCTTGTCGGTGTTTTGCAATTCAGACGACATGGTTGCTGCCATGAAAGCAGCGGGGTAGTGAGTTTTTAGCCAAAGGGTTTGGTAAGACACCACCGCATAGGCAGCGGAGTGTGATTTGTTAAAACCATAACCCGCAAACTTTTCAACCAGGTCGAAGATTTTCATCGCTAGATTTGGATCAACACCTTGGCTTTTCGCACCTTCTTCAAAGGTACCTCGTTGCTTGGCCATTTCTTCAGGTTTTTTCTTACCCATGGCTCGACGCAACAAATCTGCTCCACCTAGGGAGTAACCTGCCAATGTTTGAGCAATTTGCATGACCTGTTCTTGATAAACGATAACACCGTAAGTCGGCTCAAGAATGGGCTGGAGTGTTTCATGCTGAAAGTCAGGGTGAGGATAAGCCACTTCCGCACGACCGTGTTTACGATTAATAAAATCGTCAACCATGCCTGATTCCAATGGGCCCGGCCGAAACAGAGCAACCAGAGCAATCATGTCTTCAATATTGTCGGGCTGAAGACGTTTAATCAGATCTTTCATACCTCTAGATTCAAGCTGAAAAACAGCAGTGGTTTCAGCTTGTTTTAAGAGTTTAAAAGATTCGGGATCATCCAGTGGAATGTGTTCGATTTGAATGGGTTCTTTACCCACTTTGGCAAGCTTGTCATTGATAATTCGTAATGCCCAATCAATGATGGTGAGAGTTCTTAAACCAAGAAAGTCGAATTTAACTAAACCTGCTGATTCAACATCATTTTTATCAAATTGGGTAACTAGGCCTGCGCCGTCTTCGTCACATAACAAAGGAGCAAAATCAGTCAGCCGAGTGGGCGCAATCACAACACCACCCGCATGTTTACCTGTTTGTCTGGTGATACCCTCTAGAGCAGTCGCCATTCCCCAAATTTCAGAAGCGTCTTCATCACTGTTCACTAACTCTCTGAGTTCTTCTACTTCTTCCCAGGCATCTTTTAATTTGGTACCAGGTACGGCTGGGATAAGTTTGGACATTTTATCTGCCAATCCATAACTCTTTCCCTGCACTCGAGCGACATCTCTTACCACAGCTTTCGCTGCCATGGTGCCAAAGGTGACGATCTGAGAAACAGCTTCTCGGCCATAATTCTCTGATACATAACGGATCACTTGATCCCGGTTGTCCATACAGAAATCGACGTCAAAGTCGGGCATGGAAACCCGTTCCGGATTCAAAAATCGTTCGAACAGAAGATCATATTCCAGCGGGTCTAGATCGGTAATTTTTTGAGCGTACGCCACTAGCGAACCAGCTCCGGAACCACGACCGGGCCCAACGGGAATATCGTGATCCTTAGCCCACTGAATGAAGTCCATTACAATAAGAAAGTAACCTGGAAATCCCATTTGAAGAATAATATCTAGCTCAAACTCTAAGCGATCATCATATTCTTTTCGTTTTTCAGCAAAGTCTGGCTGATCAGGTTTTAAAATATGCGCTAGTCGTTCATTTAGACCCTGCATGGAAACTTTTCTAAAAAAGATCCCCATCCGTTTTGCTTCGGCATATTCTTGTGAATCTTCTTTCCCTGTCCATTTTTGCTTCATGGACTCTACGGTTTTTTGCTCTAAATCTTGCCAACTGTAGGTCTGGAAAAACGCATCTTGTTCAAGGTCTTCAGGAATTGGATATTCTGGGAGAAAGTACTCACCTAAACGAACTGGAACAGAGCATCGCTGTGCAATGTGCCAAGTGTTTTCCACGGCTGAAGGTAAGTCTGCAAACAGACTAGTCATCTCGTCAGTACTTTTCAGATACTGCTGGTCAGAATACTTGTGGTCTCTACGAGGATCATCCAGTGCTAGGCCTTCGTTAATACAAACTCTGGCTTCATGGGCATCAAAGTCTTCTTGGTCTAAAAACATGACATCGTTAGTAGCCACTACCGGAATGCCTAACTGAGATGCAATTAAAACCGATTGCTGCACCAGCTCTTCATCGCCTGCCCGATTAGTACGCTGCAACTCTAAATAATATCTGTCGCCAAAAGTACTTAACCAACTTTGTGCAAGTGCTTGTGCCTGTTCTGGGTGATGTCTCTTTAGGGCGTCTCCAACGTCACCAAAACCAAAACCTGAAAGCAGAATTAATCCTTGGTTTTTCTCAATCAACCATTGCTTTTTAACTTGGGCCTTACCCAGGTGTTGATTAAGCTGATAACCCATGGAAATGAGCTCTCGAAGATTTTGATAGCCTTCAGGGGTTTGGCAAAGTAAGGTCATTCTATAAGGTAAGTTTGAATCATCTTCGTTTTCTATCCAAAGATCACTGCCTAAAATTGGCTTAAGACCTTTACCTATTGCACCCTGATAAAACTTAACCAGATTGAACATGTTGGAGACATCTGTGATCGCCACTGCTGGTTGATCATGCTCCGCCACTCTCCCGATTAAAGGTTTAAGTCGTGTAATGCCATCGATCAACGAAAACTCAGTGTGAACTCGTAAATGCACAAAAGGTTTATTCATCAGCTACACCCGTTAAAGCAATGAAGTTTGTTCTGAAATAATTTTGGTTCTTGCGAGCGCTTCTTGAACAGGCGCATAGGACTTACGGTGTATATCCAGTACACCAAACTTATTGAGTGCTTCGATATGATGCTTGGTTGGGTACCCTTTATGAGAGTCGAAGCCATACTCTGGGTATTGATCATGAAGGGAATACATTTCTTGATCTCTAGTGACTTTAGCCAAAATAGAAGCTGCCGAAATCACATTGATTCGACCGTCGCCTTTAACGATTGCTTCCGCTTTACAAGGTAAATCTTTAGGCACTTTGTTACCATCAATCAATGTGAACTCTGGTGTTTGGGATAGTGAGTTTACTGCTCTTACCATTGCCAGCATGGTTGCTTGAAATATGTTTAGCTCATCAATCTCTCGAACAGTCGCTCTACCGATACTCCAGCATAGGGCCTTTTCGGTTATTTCTTGATATAAAGTCAGACGTTTTTTCTCACTTATTTTTTTCGAGTCATGCAAAACAGATATAGGTCTATTTGGATCTAAAATAACTGCTGCCGTCACCACATCGCCTGCCAGTGGCCCTCTACCGACTTCATCAACTCCGGCTAATAAATTGCCTTGATAAAACTCAGCTTCTAGATTTTCGTAATTGTCCATGGATCAACTTTCAATTAATTCAACGATAGCGTTAGCGGCGGATTCGCTGGCATTGCGTTGCAGTTTTTTGTGAATAAATTGATAAGCTTGCAGAAGGTGTTTGGCTTTTTCGGTATTCCGCAAAAATTCTGAAAGCTCTGCTGTGAGTCGATCAGGAGTGGCGGCATCCTGAAGTATCTCTGGAACTAACTCTCTACCAGCCAGAATATTTGGCAATGACACATAATCAACTTTCACTAACCATTTTGCTAAGCGCCAGGTTAAAGGTGATACTTTGTAGCTTACGACCATTGGTTTTTTGAGCAACATGGCTTCTAGTGCGGCAGTTCCAGAAGCTAGCAAAATAACATCACTTGCTGTCATTAATTGATGTGACTTTTGTTGAAAGATATGTACTTTCAGGTTCGAAAACTTCTTCGATGCTTCTTGAATGAGAGATTCACATTTAGTGTTTACTACGGGTATTAGAACTTCTAAACCTGTATGCCTAATAGATAAATTATTAGCGGTTTCTAAAAACGTATCAGCAAGCCGTGCAGTCTCAGATGCCCTGCTACCTGGCATTACGCACAAATAGCGCTGGTCGCCCTGCAATCCTAATTGCTCCCTAGCTTTTTGCG